>NZ_KB911509.1:0-674235 GCF_000383535.1 Nocardia sp. 348MFTsu5.1 | reverse complement strand
GCGACCGATGGAATGTCCTTCAGTGCTTTGCCCACCCGCACGTAGCGGTGGGCCACCACTGGCGCCATCCCGGCTTCCTGTAGCAGCTTCGCCGTAGATCCCTTTCCGGATTTCTGCGCGATCCCACGAGTGTCAATTTCACCCACCAGTCGGAGTAGTTGTTCCACTACATGATTGAGTCGAATAACCGCCACCGTACGCGACGACACCTGCGCATCGTCGCCGGCAACCAAAGCCGCATCCCCTACCAGATCTGAAAGCCTGGCGAACATTCCCCCGAAGTCCATGGCTCCAATGTACCCGCAAATGCAAGTTCGCACAAGCGTTCGACATGAATATTTCCGTTGTCTGGCAACATCTTTCGGTCGTAGGCAGTTGCCAAGCGTTCCATGCTATCTGGAGGGTCCGACACGCTCAGTTCGTGAGACTGCCAGAGGTCAGAACAATGTATGTGGTCGAACGAAGTTGGCGAGATCGACCAGGCGGAAACGTTGGGTGCGGTTGACGGTGCTGCGGGCGAGTCGTCGGAGTGACTTCTCGGTACCGGCTCGGAGTCCGTGATCGTTGAACGGGTAGCCGAGGATGTCGCCCCGTGCCGATGCGTCGGTGGGGGATTGGTCGGGGCGGCGATGGATCCAACCGAGTGCGATGCCCAGGACCAGGATCACCAATCGTTGTTTGCGTGGCTCGGCGTCCGACATGGATTCGAGACGCCGTGCGGCCTCGCGTAGTTCGTCTTCCTGAACCGATGCCGGGTCGCGTCCGTGGACGAGGGTCAGAACCGAGGTGCAGTTGGCGGCGTTGTAGTGGCGGCTGGTCGGGGGTACCTCGTCGAGTGCCCTGACCGCACCAGGGATGTCTCCCATGGCAAACCGCATGCGCGCCAGGCCGAATGCGGCGGTGATGATGGCGCGGTCGGTCTGCCACAACGACCTGTAGTGCGAAAGCGCAACCTCGTGGCGGCCCATGAGTTCCGCCGTCGCCGCCACGGCCAGCTTGGGGGCGGCTTCGCCGGGCATCGCGGAGAGGACGTCGTTGAACCGTTCGTGCGCCGTCGGGACATCGCCGATCAGCAGGGTGCCCAATCCGATGAACCAGTCTGTGCGCCAGGACTTTCCGTGATGTTCGGTGGCGTCGTTCAGGAGGTTGAGGGCCGTTTGTGCCTCGCCCAGTTCGAGGTATGCACGAGCCTCGATCAGGTCGATCTCGCGGGAGGGATGATCGTCGGACGGGTCGGTGCCGATGACCGACGATAAGCCGCCCTCGCGTGCGCTGCGGATCGAGTCGAGTGTCTGGGTCGGCTCGGACAGCGCTGTCGAATTGAGCAGTCCGGCCGCCGGATCCGACTGGTCGACCAGCGGGACCGGAAGGGCCGCCACGATGTCGATCGGGTCCAGGTTTCGTCGGGTGCGGACCGGCTCGAGGATGCCGTCGACGGGCGCCAGCATCATCTCGGTGCCGAAGGTGGTTCGCTGGGGGCTGAAGACCGTCGACAACCCCGGGCGGGGGATGCCGGTGTGGGCGGCGACGGTTTCGCGCAACACGTTGAGCAGTTGTCCGGCCATCTCGTCTGCGGTGGTGAACCGCTGGCCGGGGTCGGGATGGGTGGCGCGCTGCAACAGCCGGTAGAACGACGGATTCTCCTGGAACAGGGGCACATCCGCTGGGTCCGGGAGACCGTCGAGGTAGCGGCCCTTCTCGATCGGCATGTCGACGGTCAACACGGCGAGGGTGCGTCCGAGGCTGTAGATGTCGGTCGCGACCTGCGGGCCGGTCCGGACGATCTCGGGGGCCTGGAATCCGGGTGTCCCGTACAGATGGCCGTAGCCGTTGATGCGGGAGACGGCACCGAGGTCGATCAGCTTGACGTCCTCGCTGCCGATCATGATGTTCTCGGGCTTGATGTCGTTGTACACCAGTCCCACCGAGTGGAGATAGGTGACGGCCGGCAAGACCTCGAGCAGGTAGGCGATGGCCTGCTCCGGTGTCAATTGCTTTCGGCGCGAACCGGATTCGTCCGCGGCGGAAGTGATGTCCTTGAGTGTGCTACCGCCGACGTACTCCATCACGATGTAGCCGAAGGTGTTGTCGCGCCGATCGTGGTGCTCGACGAAATTGTAGATCTTCACGATTCCGGGATGCGAGACCGACGCCAGGAACTGGCGTTCTGCGAGCGCAACGGCCTGTGCCTGAGAGTCTTTCGAGTTGAGCAGGCCCTTGAGGACCACGGGCCGATCGGACACGTTGTGGTCGATTGCCAGGTAGATCCAGCCCAGCCCGCCGTAGGCGATGGCGCCCGCGATCTCGTACTGGTCGGCGACCATGGTTCCCTTGTTCAAACCCGGGACGAAGGAGTATCGAGCGCCGCAGGTGTTGCACGTTCCGGTCTCCGATCCCTTGCCTTCGCCCGACGACCTTCCCACCGGTCGGCCACACTTCCAGCACAACCGTTTTGCCTCGGGGATGACGGCATCGTCCATGACTGCGTCGAAGGGTTCGATGTCGTGGACGCGCGGCACGTCCACCAGGCCGCCGCCGAGTCGCCGTCGGCTACGCGAATTCCGGCTGGTGGGTACGAGGACGGCGGGCTGGCTGGAAGTGCCGATCGGTGTGCGTGCGGTCGGTTCCGTGAAGGCCATGTCCATCGGTACGGCCTGCGTCCTGACATCCGCATGGTTGGTGCCGGTGGGTTCCGTGGCCAACTCGAGATCCCTGAACGTGGCGGCTTGGG
The DNA here is from genome assembly GCF_000383535.1 of Nocardia sp. 348MFTsu5.1. Taxonomy (NCBI): domain Bacteria; kingdom Bacillati; phylum Actinomycetota; class Actinomycetes; order Mycobacteriales; family Nocardiaceae; genus Nocardia; species Nocardia sp. 348MFTsu5.1. Next base: position 671,504 of record NZ_KB911509.1, on the reverse strand, counting down.
TGCCGACCTCAGGGGTCTTGTCGGAAGACGGATGCTCAGTCAATAGATTTCCGTCCTAATCCCGGTACTCGGGTTGCGGCGGATAGTATTTCGGCCCCAGGCTCGACAGCCAGCGGTTGTAGATCTCGAACCACGTCCCGTCGGCGCGGATCTGCTCGAGGATCCCGTTGGTGAAGCGCACCAGGTCCTCGTCGAACTTGTTGATGCCGATCCCGTAAGGCTCCTCGCCGAGGCTCTGCCCAACGACGTGGAGGTACGGATCCTGGGCCGCCATGCCGGCGAGGATGGCATCGTCGGTCGAGACGGCATCCACCTGGTTCTGCTGCAGCATCACGAGGCAATCCGCCCAGCTCGTCACGGTGTCGACGATGGCATCGGGTACCCGCTGCTGGATCGGGGCGATCGAGGTGGTCCCGCGAGCCGCACACACCCGCTTGCCGGACAGGTCGGCAACACCGTTGATGCCCGAGCTGCGCATGGTCAGTATTCGCTGGGACGCTTCGTAATACACCGTGGAGAAGGCGATCTCTTGGAGCCGGTCGCAGGTGATGCTCATGGTCTTGACCACGATGTCGACCGAACCGTCCTTGAGCGCCTTGATCCGGTCGTCGGAGTTGAGGATCCGGAACTCGATGCGTTCGGGATCCCCGAAGATACCGCGGGCGACTTCCTTCGCGATGTCGACGTCGAAACCCTCGATGTTCCCGCTGATCGGGTCACGGAATGAGATGAGATTCGAACCGATGTCGAGGCCGACCTTGAGCCAGCCACGTTTGTAGATGGAGTCCATGCTGGTGTTGGGCGGCATTTGACCGGGTGTCGGCATCGGACCGGGCGTCAGGCTTGCGGTGGCATCGCAGGATTCGGTGGCCGGTGACGCTTCCACCGGAGCGTTGGTGCTGACTCCGGCTGGTGTGGGCCAGGCCGCGACGGCGGAGGGGGGATCGCTCGGTGGTGCGGACGTGTCCACGCAGCCGGCCAGCAAGGCCGCAGTCAGGGCGATGGCAGCGGCGGCGGTGGCCGGTCGGCGAGTACGTCGCATGGTCGGTCGCATCATCACCGGTACTCCCGAATCCGCGGTCCGATGCCGAATACGGACGCGACGGCCGCGGCGATACCCAGTAGCAGGATTCCCAGGCCGGCGTAACCGATCACGACCCAGGCGGTGTTGATGTCATCACGGAAGGTTTCCCTGGTGACCGTGATGCCCTCGACCAGTGCGTCATCGAGCGCGGTGTAGGCGGCCGCGGATCCGTCCGGGTTGTCGCCGACCGCGATGGCGGTGGCACCGTTGAAGTCGCCGGCGTTGGCGCGTTCCAGCATCGCCGCATGAGCCTCGCGCCAGAGGGCCAGTGCGCTCTGGGCCTCGGTGACCGAGTCCTCGGCCACGTCTTTGCGGTCGTCGGCCAGATAGTCGTCGAGCACCGCGTCGATCTCGTTGATCGCGGAGCCCCAGCTCTCCTCGAGAGCTTGCTCATCTCCGCGGCGGACGAGCGAGAGGGTTTCGTCCGATCGGGCCTGCTGGGTGAGGATCCGGGCAGAGGTGAGTTCGCCGAGCGGTGCGGCCCCGAGGTTCTCTGCATCGCTCGTCGACTTCACCGACAACAATCCGCCGATCAGCAACCACATCAACCCGATCACCACGCACCAGATGGCAATGAGCAACCCGACGTTGAATCGGCGGCGGCTGCGACGCGCGATGTAGAGGTGGGTGGCGATCAATGCCGCCAAGACGAGCGCCAGGGCGAAGTAGACGCCCCACGGTGGCTTGGTGAAGTTGGTCCGGGCATCGCCGATGGCTTCGGATCGTTCGGTGTAGAGACGTTCCGCGGCGGGCAGAATGGTCTCCTGCATCATGTTCGACGCCTCGCCCAGATACGCCGATCCGACCGGGTTGCCCAGGCGATTGTTGAGACGGGCCGATTCGATGAGTCCGGTGTAGACGGGCAGTTGCGTCGACAGGGTCGTCAGATCCTGGCGGACCTGGGTGCTGTCCATCGACGTCCCGCTGGCCGACTGGATCAGGGCGTTGGCTGCCGTCGCCACCGCATTGTTGTAGTCGGCACGAAGTGCCGCGGGCTCGAGGCCGGCGGAGATGAATGCGGTGTTGGCAGCGGCGTCGGCGATCGAGAGCGAGCTGTAGAGGACCTGCGAGGCCTCGGCCAGGGGCTCGGTGTCGTTGATCATCTCTTCGAGGGTGCTGGTGCGTTGGTCGAGAGTGTTGGAGGCATACCAGCCGACGGTGACGCACGAGATGATCAGGACCGCCAGGATGATCATCAGCCTGCCGGGGCTGGTCTTGGCGATCTCCCGCATGTTCGTGATGGGGTGCGACACCGACCGCTCACGGGTCAGATTCATCAGTTCGCGACGCGTCAGCGGTGCCGGCCGGTCGGCGTAGGGCTTATCCGCACGCATGAACCGGGTACGCAAAGATGTTGCGTTGCCGCCGGTCACGCGGTCCCTTCTTCCTGGCGTCCGCCCGGTCTCTCGGGTCGTGTCCTGATCGAAGAATTTCTAGAACTGACAGCGACATTACTGCGAATGATCATTGCCTTGTGGCAGTGCGCCCCCGTGTCACTCGGTCACTCCAAGTAGCGTGACAATCAACAACCGCGGGCTGCGAGGAGGTGTCGGGTGCGAGGCGACGGCGACGGATGGGTTTTCGACGCGGACGGGTCGCGATACTGGGGCCGTCACGGTGCTGCCGGGCTATTGCTCTTCACACTTAGTGAAGCGGGTGAGGCGCTGATTCTGTTACAGCATCGCGCGGTCTGGAGCCATCAGGGCGGAACCTGGGCGCTGCCCGGTGGAGCCCGCGATTCCCACGAGAGTGCGATCGACACCGCCGTGCGCGAAGCCGACGAAGAAGCCGGTATCGCCGACGCGGAACTGACCGTGCACACCGAATCGGTGACACATCGCGCACCCAGCGGCTGGACCTACACCACGGTGATCGCCGAGGTTGCGACCCCGCTGGTGACGACCGCGAATCTCGAGTCGGTGGAATTGCGCTGGGTCAGCTCCGACAAGGTGGGCGAGCTGCCGCTGCATCCGGCTTTCGGGGCGAGCTGGCCGGACCTGAGGTCCCAACTCGTGACGATTGTCGCGGCATCGGATTCCGACACCGTCAGCTGAGTCGGTTCGCCGCCGCGATCATTGCCCCGAGTGTCGAGTCCTCGCCGCTGGTGCCCGTGCCCATCGCCCAGATCCGTCGACCGTCGCGGTCGCAGCGCAAGATCGTGGTGACTCCGTCCGCGTGGTCGTACTGGTGGATGCAGACGATCTCGAGCCCGGCACCGAGCTGATACAGCATGTCGGTGAGTGCCCCGATCGGTCCGGGGGCGGTGGCCGTCAGCGCCGAGATGGTGTCACCGTCGGCGATGGTTGCCCGACAGAACAGCAGGTCGTCGGCGCCGCGGTCGGCCGTCCAGGATCCCAGCCGGATCGGTCCCGAGGTGGGGGCATAGGTGCTGGTGAAGGTGGACCAGCTCATATCTGCGGCCTCGGCGCGCAGGGCCGTCGGCAGTGGCCGCCCCAGACGAGCGGTGAAGTGGTCGCAGTGTCGGTGCGAGGAGATCGAATCGGTGTGGATGTGAGTGTTCATGAGAGTTGGTCTTCCGGGAGTGAGGACGACCAGCAGGTAGCAGAACGGCCCGCAGCGGGGGGCCGGTCGAATCAGACCCCGCTACGGCGGTGAACTACGAGAAGCTGCTTCATCATGATGAGCACCACCCTAGCGCTCAGTTTTTGGAAGATGCAAGGAGCATGTCCGTCAAACGGAGTGCTGCCGCCTCCGGATTTTCGGCGGCGGTGATCGCCCGGACCACCACGATGCGATGGGCGCCGGCGGCGATGACCTCGGGCAACCGCTGCTCGTCGATGCCTCCGATGGCAAACCACGGGCGGCTGGTTCCCTGCGTCGCGGTATCCCGCACCAACTCGAGGCCCGGCGCGCTGCGTCCGGGTTTGGTGGGTGTCGGCCAGCAGGGGCCAGTGCAGAAATAGTCGACCCCGGCTTCGGTGGCGGCGCTTCTTGCCTCGGCGGCCGAATGGGTGGAGCGGCCGATGACGATGTCGTCGCCGACGATGCGGCGGGCCGCCGAGACCGGCAGGTCGTCCTGGCCGAGGTGCAGGATGTCGGCGCCGGACGCGACGGCGATGTCGGCGCGGTCGTTGACCGAGAGCAGCGCGCCGTGATTCCTGGTCACCTCGGCGAGTTCGGCGAGCAGGTCCAGTTCCTGAGCGGCTTCCAGCGGACCGAACTCGCGCTCGCCCGGTGAACCCTTGTCGCGGAGCTGGATGATGTCGACACCACCGGCGAGTGCGCGGTTGGCGAACTCGGCGAGGTCACCTCGCTCACGGCGGGCGTCGGTGCAGAGGTAGAGCCGGGCAGCAGTCAAACGATTACGGGCAGTGCCGGGGCGATCGTGGGCAGTCACAGTGCCCGAATGTACCGGCGTATGGTGATCGGCAGTACACACACGGGTGCTCGAGGGATTCGCTCGGGCTGAGATCGCAGGACACGAACCGTCCGCGAGACCGTTACACCTGATCCGGATAATGCCGGCGAAGGAAGGACGTGGGATGAAGACCCTCGGTATTGTCGGTGGCGGCGTCATCGGGTTGTCCTGTGCGCTCAGGGCGGCCGAAAGTGGCTGGCAGGTAACCATTCATGACCCGGGCCGGGGTGACGCGGCGTCGGCCGTCGCGGCCGGGATGCTGGGTATCGCCGGTGAGAGCCGCACCGGTGAAGACACCTACCTCGCCTTTGCCGAACGCGCGATGGAGCGGTGGCCGGCTTTTCTGGAACGCCTGGCGGACCCCCGCGTGAGCGCGGCGCGGTCCAGCGTGATGGCGGGGGTGGACAGTGCCGATGTGGGTGAACTCACGATGGCCGCGGACTGGCTCGGTGAGCGCGGACATCCCGTGCTGCCGTTGACCGGCAAAGAGATTCGCGTCCTCGAACCCGCCGTGTCGACACGGGTGCGGAGCGGGTTTCTGGCCCGTCGCGAGATGGCCGTCGACAACCGGCGGCTGTTGGCTGTGCTCACCGACGCGGTGGCTGCGCTCGGTGTTCGCCGGGTCGAGGGGGAGGTCGTCGATCACGACACCCTGCCGGGTGATCAGCTACTGCTGACCGCGGGTGTGGGGTCGGCAAAGCTGTGGCCGGGTCTGCCGGTGTATCCGTCGAAGGGTGAGGTACTGCGGCTCGGCTGGGCCCGTGGTGCGCTCGCGCCGCCCAAACATGTTGTCCGTGGGCTGATCAACGGCCGCGCGGTCTACATCGTGCCGCGATCGGACGGAGTTGTGGTGGGGGCGACCCAGTACGACGGCGATGCGGACCTGCAACCGGTGGTCGGTGGTGTCGCCGACCTGCTGTCCGACGCGATCGAGTTGATGCCGTCATTGCGCGAGTACCGCCTGCTCTCCGCCGATGCCGGGCTCCGTCCGCTGACACCCGACGGACTCCCGATCATCGGCAGACTCGACGATCGCACGTCGGCGGCCACCGGCCACGGCCGCAACGGCATCCTGATGAGCGCCATCACCGCGGACCTCGTCGCGGACATGCTCGCGGGCAACAACATTGATGAACCGGCCGTCGATCCAGGGAGATTTTCATGACAACCGATGTCGTCGTCAACGGGGTGGCCACCGCGCTGCCCGACGGGATGACCGTGGTCGAACTGCTCGACCACCTCGACCTGCCGCGGACCGGCGTGGCCATCGCGGTTGACGGTCAGGTGCGTCCGAAGTCCACATGGCACACCGGACTCGGATCGTGTGGCAGCATCGAGATCCTGACGGCGGTGCAAGGTGGATGATCCGCTGATCATCGGTGATCGCACACTGCACTCGCGACTGATCACCGGAACCGGGGGCGCAGCGAATCTGGCTGTGCTCGAAGAGGCCCTGATCGCCTCGGGAACCGAACTCACGACTGTGGCGATGCGGCGCGTCGACTCCACAGGCCGGACGGGTGTGCTGGACCTGTTGCGCCGGTTGAACATCGACGTACTGCCGAACACAGCCGGCTGCCGGTCGGCCGCCGAAGCGGTGCTGACCGCCCAACTCGCCAGGGAGGCACTCGGTACCAATTGGGTCAAGGTCGAGGTTGTCGGCGACGACCGCACCTTGCTGCCCGACGGACCCGAACTGGTCGCGGCGACCACCGCGTTGGTCGACGACGGGTTCGTGGTGTTGCCGTACAGCAACGACGATCCGATCCTGGCCCGCCGGCTCGAAGACGCGGGTGCGGCTGCGGTCATGCCGCTGGGATCGCCGATCGGTACCGGACTCGGGATCATCAACCGGCACAACATCGAGATGATCGTCGCGGCCGCGCAGGTACCGGTTATCCTCGACGCGGGTATCGGGACCGCGAGTGATGCCACGCTGGCGATGGAACTGGGTTGCTCCGGGGTGTTGCTCGCCTCGGCGGTCACCCGGGCGTCAGACCCACCCCGTATGGCCGCCGCCATGCGCGCCGCTGTGGTCGCCGGCCGGTTGGCCCATGGCGCCGGGCGTATCCCGAAACGGTTCTGGGCGCAGGCATCATCACCGGACATGGATCGCTGACCTGGTACTCCGCAGATTCGCGATGCCGCGATGGCAGACTGTTGGGCATGATCAGTGTTCAGGGATTGACAAAGGTCTACGGCCAGAACCAGGTGGTCAGCAACCTCACCTTCGATGTGAAGCCCGGTCTGGTGACCGGATTCCTCGGGCCGAACGGTGCCGGCAAATCGACCACGATGCGGCTGATCCTCGGTCTGGACCGTCCCACCGCCGGGACCGCGACCATCAACGGACGGCCGTACCACGACCTGAAGAATCCGTTGACGCAGGTGGGAGCTCTTCTCGACGCAAAGTGGGTGCACCCGAACCGAACCGCCCGCAATCACCTCCGGTGGATGGCGGCGTCCAACGGGATTCCGCTACATCGCGTCGACCAGGTCCTCGCAGACGTGGGGCTCACCGAAGTGGCGGGCAAAAAGGCCGGCGGGTTTTCGCTGGGCATGTCGCAGCGTCTGGGCCTCGCCGGCGCACTGCTCGGCGATCCCGGAGTCCTGCTGTTCGACGAACCGGTCAACGGCCTCGATCCCGAAGGCATCGTCTGGATCCGAAAGTTCATGCGAGCCTTGGCGAATCAGGGTCGTACGGTGCTGGTGTCCAGCCACCTGCTCACCGAGATGTCGCTGACCGCAGAGCATCTGATCGTCATCGGACGGGGACGGTTGATCGCGGACTCTTCGGTGAAGGACTTCACCGGTGGTGCTCACATCACGGTCCGGGTGCGTAGTCCCCGGCTCGGCGAACTGCAAGCAGCACTTGCCGCCGCCGGGCTACGGTCCGTCCCGATCCCGGAGGACGACGGATCCCCGGCGCTGAGTCTCGAGAACGTGACCACCGATCAGGTCGGTGACATCGCGGCTGCCAACGGAATCGGCTTGCACGAGCTGTCCGGGTCGACAGCCTCACTGGAAGAGGTCTTCATGTCGATGACCGCCGGATCCGTCGAGTACCACGGCAGCGACTCCATGGCGAGCAGTGCCCACCAACCGCCGCCCGGATGGGCGCCGTCAGGTCCACCGCCACAACAGGACTGGAATCAACAGGGCGCGAAGCAACCGGACTGGAACCAGCAGGGCTGGAACCAGAGGGGGGGAACCAACTGATGCTGGCACATGCAATCGCAGCCGAGCGGATCAAACTGCTCACCACCAGGTCGGCGTACTGGTGCAGCGGCATCGTGGTGCTGCTCGGACTCGGACTCGCAATCCTGCTGGCCTGGGCCACCACCTCTGACAGCGGCAGCAGCAGTAATACATCGGAATCCGACTTCCTGGTCGGCACCACAGCCTTCGGTGTCACAGTCCTGATGATCATGGCTGTTCTGGCGGTAACCAGCGAGTTCCGCTTCGGGACCATTCGGACGTCGTTCCAGGCGATTCCGCAGCGGTCGAATGTGATGTTCGCCAAAGCTGCTGTCTACGGCGGATTGTCGGCCCTGTTGACGTTTGTCCTGACCGTGATCTCGCTGCCGCTGGCCAAGTCGATCTCCGGCAACGATCTGGCGCTGCTCGGTTCGGACGCACTCCGGTTGTATTGGGGCGTTCCGCTGTACACATTCCTGTCGGTTCTGATCGGTCTCGGTCTGGGTGCACTGATCCGGCAGACGGCAGGGGCCATCGTGATCCTGCTGGTCTGGAGTCTGGTGCTCGAAGGTGTGCTGTCGGTGATCCCGAAGGTGGGCGATGCGGTGGGCCCGTTCCTTCCGTTCCTCAACGGCAGTCACTTCATCGACGGCGGCGACCTGGGCATCGACTGGCACTGGAACGGATACGGTTCGCTGATCTACTACCTGGTGTTCGCCGTGGTGATGTTCGGCGCCGGGGTGCTGGTCACCGACCGGCGCGACACCTGACCTTCAGACAGTCAGGCGCCACAGCGGATTCACCGGTCCGTGGCCTGCCCCGAGCGGGTAGGCTGCGGCCAGTGAACGGGTCACCCACGATTTGCCGAAACGCACCGCATCGGGCACCGAATAACCGTGGGCCAGTGCACATGTGATGGCCGCTGCCAAGGTGTCCCCGGCGCCGTGATCGTGCGCGGTGTCGATGCGTTTTGCGGTCAACTCGATGAAGTCGGATCCGTCGAACAGCAGATCGGGACTGTTCGGATCCGTCCGCAGATGGCCGCCCTTGACCAGTGCCCACTGGGTGCCGAGTGCGTGCAGCGCCCGGGCGGCGGCCTCCTGACTGGCCCGATCGGTCACATCGATCCCGGTGATCAGCCGCACCTCATCGAGGTTCGGTGTGATGAGGGTCGCGATCGGGATCAGTTTGCCGCGCAACGAATCCATCGCCTCATCGGCCAGGAGTCGGTCGCCGTGCATCGACGCACACACCGGGTCGACCACCAGGGGGATCGTCCCGCCGCGACCGATGTCGAGGTCTCCGGCGACATCGACGATCGCGTTGATGATGTCGCCCGAGGCCAGCATGCCGGTCTTGGCTGCCCCGATCCCGATGTCGGTGACGACCGAGCGGATCTGGCCCGCGACCACTTCCGGGGGGATCGCATGAAAGGCGCTGACCCCCAGACTGTTCTGAACGGTCACCGCCGCCACCGCCGCCGTGGCGTGCACTCCTAGCAGCGCCATGGTGCGCAGGTCGGCGTTGATGCCCGCGCCACCCCCGGAATCGGTTCCGGCGATGGTCATCACGCGAACGGGGGTCTGGCCCGGTTCCGGCAGCGGCAGCAGCGGTGTCTCACTCACGGCGTTGCGACCGTATCCACCTCGGTCAGTGACAGATACACGGAACCTCCCTTGTTCAGGAACTCCTGGGACTTGGCCGCCATGTCGGCCGCCAGCTTCCGGTCGATGTCTTCCTGCGTCACCAGGTTGTGCTTCTCCGCGTATTCGCGGACGTCGGCAGAGATGCGCATCGAGCAGAACTTCGGTCCGCACATCGAACAGAAGTGTGCCGTTTTGGCGGGTTCGGCCGGCATCGTCTCGTCGTGATACTCGACAGCGGTATCCGGATCGAGCGCCAGATTGAACTGGTCGTTCCAGCGAAACTCGAAGCGCGCCTTGGACAGGGCATTGTCCCGGTCCTGTGCCCGCGGATGTTCTTTTGCGAGGTCGGCGGCATGCGCGGCGATCTTGTACGTGATCACCCCGACCTTCACGTCGTCCCGGTTGGGCAGACCGAGATGCTCTTTGGGGGTTACATAACAGAGCATCGCGGTGCCGGCCTGAGCGATCATCGCGGCGCCGATCGCCGAGGTGATGTGGTCGTAGCCCGGCGCGATATCGGTGGCCAGAGGTCCGAGGGTGTAGAAGGGGGCCTCTTCGCAGAGTTCTTCCTCCAGTCGGACGTTTTCCACGATCTTGTGCATGGGGACGTGGCCCGGACCCTCGATCATCACTTGCACACCAAAGGATTTGGCGATCTTGGTCAGCTCGCCCAGTGTTCGCAACTCGGCGAACTGCGCGGCGTCGTTCGCGTCGGCGATGGAGCCGGGGCGGAGGCCGTCGCCGAGTGAGAAGGTGATGTCGTACTGGGCGAAGATGCGGCAGAGATCGTCGAAGTGCGTGTAGAGGAACGATTCTTCGTGGTGGGCCAGGCACCAGGCGGCCATGATGGAACCGCCGCGGGAGACGATGCCGGTGACACGGTTCGCGGCCAACGGCACGTACCGCAGGAGGACACCCGCGTGCACCGTCATGTAGTCGACGCCCTGCTCGGCCTGCTCGATCACGGTGTCGCGGTAGATCTCCCATGTCAACTGGGTCGGATCGCCGTTGACCTTCTCCAGCGCCTGGTAGATGGGAACGGTCCCCACCGGCACCGGCGAGTTGCGCATGATCCATTCACGGGTGGCGTGAATGTCCTTGCCGGTGGACAGGTCCATGATGGTGTCGGCACCCCACCGGGTTGCCCACACCATCTTCTCGACCTCTTCGGCGATGGACGATGTGACCGCCGAGTTCCCGATGTTGGCGTTGACCTTCACGGTGAACGCCTTGCCGATGATCATCGGCTCCGATTCCGGATGCCGGTGATTGGCCGGTATCACCGCGCGACCTGCGGCGACCTCGGCGCGGACGAGTTCGACGGGAAGTTGTTCCCGGGCCGCAATGTACCGCATCTCGTCGGTGATCAAACCGGCTCTCGCCCAGGCCAACTGGGTACTGGCGCCGTCGCTGGGTGCGGGTCGTTGCCAGGTGTCGCGGGTTTTGGGGAGACCCACTTCGAGGTCGTACTGCGGGTCGGTCTCGGTGTAGGGCCCCGACGTGTCGTAGAGGTCGAGGTGCTCACCGTTGGACAGATGTACGCGTCGGCCCGGAACGCGCAGATGATCGATCTGTTGATAGGTCTTGGAACTGCCACGAATGGGTCCGGTCGTGACGGAATGGACGGCTGTCGCCATGGTGTTCTCCCTACGCCGGCATTATCCGGTCAGGTTCATACAGTCGACGGCCGCCTGCCGTCATCTCAGCCCCTGGTTCGTGGGAGCCCCCGTGTTGATTTGATTGTCCGCCACGCATGCTACCTCCCTCCGGAGGGTCTGGCATGAGCAGGTCTGAAAATGCGCACGTAAACTAACTGTTTATGACAGCGCCCAGTACCGCCGCCGCCTCACTGTCCCGTGATCTCGCGAGGATTGCCCGGGCGTTGCGAGCCGGGGCGAACAAGAGTTCGTTGCCGCTGAGTTCGCTGTCGGCGCTGTGGGTCCTGAACGACGCCGGGGAGCCGATTCGGCTGTCCGACCTGGCCGAGCGCGAGAACCTGACCGTGCCGACGATGTCCCGGATCGTCGCCGGTCTGGAACGCGATGGGCTGGTGGTGCGCACCGCGGATCCGGCGGACGGGCGGGCGAGCCTGCTGGTGCCCAGTGAATCCGGGGTCGAACTGGTGAACGGCAATCGGTCGCGTCGCGTCCAGGCCCTGGAGCGGGCCCTCGATGGACTCGACGCCGCCGAGCGGGACGTGCTCGCGCGGGCGCTCCGCAAGGTTGCCGAGGAACTGACCGAACGCCCCGCAGAGTGAGCGGCTAGTCTCCGAGCTCGATGATGACCGGCGCATGATCGCTGGCGCCCTTGCCTTTTCGCTCCTCGCGATCGATCTCGGCATGGGTGACGCGGGTGGCTAGCGCCGGTGAACACAGGCTGAAGTCGATCCGCAGTCCCTGGCGTTTGGGGAACCGGAGTTGCGTGTAGTCCCAGTAGGTGTAGACACCGGGGCCGGGCGCGTGGGGTCGCACCACGTCGGCGAATCCGGACTTGATCATCGCCTGGAATGCGCTGCGTTCGGGTTCGGACGTGTGGGTCTTGTCCTCGAAGAGCGCCGGGTCCCACACATCGTCGTCCGTCGGCGCGATGTTCCAGTCCCCGGTCAGCGCGATCTGTGCCTGCGGGTCGTCGGCGAGCCACTTGTCCGCGTTCTCACGCAAGGCTGCGAGCCATTCCAGTTTGTACGTGTAGTGCGGATCGGTGAGGGTGCGCCCGTTGGGCACGTACAGGCTCCACACCCGCACGCCGCCGCACGTGGCACCGAGCGCCCGGGCTTCCAGGGCCGGGTCGATCTCCGCGTCTTTGCTGAATCCGGGCTGGTTGTCGAATTGCTTCGCAACGTCCTCGAGGCCGACGCGCGAGGCGATCGCCACACCGTTCCACTGGCTGAAGCCGAGGGTGGCGACCTCGTAACCGGCGGCTTCGAACCCCATCGCGGGGAACTGCGCGTCCTTGCACTTCGTCTCCTGCATCGCCAGGACGTCGATGTTCGAGCGCTCGAGCCAGTTGACCACCCGCTCACTGCGGGCGCGGATGGAGTTGACGTTCCAGGTGGCGATACGAAGCATGCTGAGATTTTGGCACACCGCTCCGCGGTCACGGACTTTTGCACATCGCTTCCGCGGTGAAGGCGTGCGCCCGGGGTTGCCGGAGCCGGTGGGCGTAGGATGAGCCCATCGGGACCTATCAGGTTCTCAATCAAGGGATCGCCAACATGGCCGACAAATCACCTCGTCAAGGCATGTCCAAAAAGTCCGGCAAGTCCCTGAAAGAAAAGCGTGCCATCAAAAAAGGCAAGGAAGATTCGGCTCCCGGTGAGACCATTTTCAGTGGCAACAAAAAGCGCTGAGGTGCCCACACTTTCTATTGGGATACTTGCACATTCGGCCAAAGAGAATGAACATCGTCTACCGATTCATCCGCGACATTTTGTCGATATCGACCCTTCCTTGCATCCGTACATTCAGCTCGAGCACGGATATGGTGAGCGTTTCGGTGTCACTGATGCGGATCTGCTTCCCCTGGTCGGAAGGATCGCTTCCCGCGCGGAGCTGATTGCCGATTGTGATGTGATCCTGCTGCCCAAGGTCCAGGCCGATGATCTGCTCGAAATGCGTGTGGGACAAACGATCTGGGGTTGGCCGCACTGTGTCCAGGATACTGCGCTCACCCAGATCGCGATTGATCGGCGATTGACGCTCATCGCATTCGAGGCGATGAACCATTGGACTGCCGACGGTCGTTTCGCGCTTCACGTATTCCACAAGAACAATGAATTGGCAGGGTACTGCTCGGTTCTGCAGGCGCTGGAGCTGGCCGGCAAGACCGGCGACTACGGACGCCGCCTGAAGGCCACCGTGATCGGCTTCGGGGCGACCGCCCGCGGAGCGGTGACGGCGCTCAACGCGCACGGTGTCGATGAGGTTCATGTCCTGACCAACCGCGACGTCGCGGCGGTAGGTTCACCGATCCACGGAACCCAGATCGTTCAGCTCGAACACGATGACGGTGACCCCGGCACCATGTGGGCGCAGACTCCGGACGGTCGGGTGTCGGTGGCCGAGTTCCTCGCGGGCAACGACGTCATCGTCAACTGTGTCCTGCAGAACACCGATCAGCCGCTGACATTCCTCGATGAGGATGATCTGGAGACGTTTCCGGCAGGCAGCATCATCGTCGATGTCTCGTGCGACGAAGGCATGGGCTTCAGTTGGGCGCGTCCGACCACCTTCGATGAGCCATCGTTTGTCGTCGGCAACAACGTCCTCTACTACGCCGTCGACCACAGTCCGTCCTACCTGTGGGACTCGGCCACCTGGGAAATCAGTTCTGCGCTGCTCCCACATCTGCAGGTGATCATGGACGGGCCGTCGTCCTGGGATCGCGCACCGGTCATTTCCCGGGCGATCGAGATCCGTGAAGGCATGATCCTGAATCCGTCGATCCTGTCATTCCAGGATCGCGAGAGTGCATTCCCGCATGTGTTGCGGGCGGATCGCAGAGCCGTCGTCACGAGCTGAACAAAACGTACGAAACAAGGTCGCAAGCTGAAGCTAACCTCGCGGCTGCAATCCTTGGATACCGTTCGGCATGACTCATACACCTGAGATCTCGGAATCCGCCGAATATCTTCAGAAGCGTCAACTGCGCAAGGGCACAGCCGGGTGGGTTCTCCTCGCCGGACTCGGTGTCAGCTATGTGATCTCCGGTGATTACGCCGGATGGAATGCCGGTCTGCTCGAAGGTGGATTCGGTGGCCTGCTCATCGCGGCGGTGATCATCGCCGCGATGTACTTTGCGATGGTGCTGGGCATGGCAGAGATGTCATCGGCACTGCCGGCCGCGGGCGGTGGTTACACATTCGCCAGGCGGGCTATGGGTCCGTGGGGTGGTTTCGCCACCGGCACGGCGATCCTGATCGAGTACGCGATCGCCCCGGCGGCGATCGCCACCTTCATCGGCGGCTATGTCGAATCGCTGGACCTGTTCGGTATCTCCGACGGGTGGTGGGTCTACCTCACCGTGTACGTCGTATTCATCGGGATCCACCTGGTCGGAGCGGGTGAAGCACTCAAGGCCATGTTCGTCATCACCGCGATCGCACTCGTCGGTCTGGTGATCTTCGGTATCGCCGCCATCGGGAGCTTCGACGCGAGCCTGCTCACCGACATCGCCCCCGATTCGGGTGCGGCCGGCTCGTCGGACTTCCTGCCCTTCGGCTACCTGGGGATCTGGTCGGCGATTCCGTTCGCGATCTGGTTCTTCCTGGCCATCGAAGGTGTGCCGCTGGCCGCGGAAGAGGCGGAGAACCCCGAAAAGAACGTGCCGCGGGGCATCATCGCCGCGATGAGTGTGCTGTTGCTGACCTGTGCGCTGGTGCTGTTCCTGGCGACCGGCGCGCTCGGTGCGCAGGGTGTTGGTGAATCCGTGAACCCACTGGTCGATGCGCTCGACGGTACGGCGGCCACGGTCGTCAACTACATCGGTCTGGCCGGCTTGGTCGCCAGCTTCTTCTCGATCATGTACGCCTACTCCCGGCAGCTGTTTGCGTTGTCGCGCGCCGGTTATCTGCCGACAGCGCTCTCGATCACCAACAGCCGGAAGGCGCCAATTTGGGCCCTGATCATCCCGGGAATCATCGGATTCGGCCTCACCTTCACCGGTGAGGGCGCAATCCTGCTGAACATGGCCGTCTTCGGAGCTGCGCTCAGCTACGTGTTGATGATGATCAGTCACATCGTGCTCCGGGTCCGTGAGCCACAGATGCCGCGTCCGTACAAGACCCCCGGCGGGATCTACACCACCGGATTCGCACTGGTCATCGCCGTCGCTTCGGTGATCGCGACCTTCCTCGTCGACACCACGGCCGCACTCTGGTGTCTGGGAGCATTTGCTGCATTCATGGCCTACTTTGGCTTGTACAGCCGCAAGCACCTGGTCGCGAACTCGCCCGACGAGGAGTTCGCGTTGCTGGCCGCGGCGGACGAGGAATTGGAATAGGTGTGACGCTCTATCGACATACCCTGGCCGGCACCACGTACACGTTCGATGGATTGGTGGAGCTGCTGGCGAAGGCAACGCCGGCTCGTAGCGGGGACGAACTGGCCGGGTGCGCCGCCGAGTCGGACACCGAACGGGCGGCGGCGCAGTGGGCGCTGGCCGATGTGCCGCTGACGGTGTTCCTGAACGAGACAGTGGTGCCGTACGAGACGGACGAGATCACCAGGCTCATCATGGATACGCATGACCCACAGGCATTTTCGCCGGTGTCGTCGTTCACGGTGGGTCAGTTCCGGGATTGGTTGCTCGACGTGGCCGCCGGCCCCGCAGACGTCGCGGCCAGCACGTTCACGTCGGTGTCCCGAGGGCTGACACCGGAGATGGTGGCGGCGGTCAGCAAGCTGATGCGTAACCAGGACCTGATCGCGGTGTCACGGGCGGTGAAGGTGGTGACGGCGTTCCGGACCACCATCGGTCTGCCGGGAACGCTCGCCACCCGGTTGCAGCCCAACCATCCGACCGACGATCCGACGGGCGTTGCCGCGGCAACCCTGGACGGATTGTTGCTGGGTTGTGGGGACGCGGTGATCGGGATCAACCCGGCGACCGATTCACCGCACGCCACATCGGAATTGCTGCATCTGCTCGACGACATCCGGCTGCGGTACGAGATTCCGGTCCAATCCTGCGTGCTCTCGCATGTCACCACCACGATCGGGCTGATCGAGGCCGGGGCGCCGGTGGACCTGGTGTTCCAGTCGATAGCCGGAACCGAAGGCGCCAACAAGGGATTCGGTGTCGACCTCGCTGTGCTGAAAGAGGGCAACGAGGCCGGCAAATCGTTGCAGCGCGGGACCGTCGGCAACAACGTGATGTACCTCGAGACCGGGCAGGGCTCTGCGTTGTCGGCCGGCGCGCACATCGGTACCGGTGACAAACCGGTTGATCAGCAGACGTTGGAGACCCGCGCGTATGCCGTTGCGCGCGAACTAGATCCGCTGTTGATCAACACCGTCGTCGGCTTCATCGGCCCGGAATACCTGTACGACGGCAAGCAGATTCTGCGGGCCGGTCTGGAAGACCACTTCTGTGGCAAGTTGCTGGGTCTGCCGATGGGGGTGGACGTCTGTTACACCAACCATGCCGAAGCCGATCAGGACGACATGGACAACCTGCTGACACTGCTCGGGGTCGCCGGGGTGCCCTTCGTCATCACCGTGCCCGGCGCCGACGACATCATGCTCGGATATCAGAGCCTTTCTTTCCACGACGCGCTGTATGCCCGCCGCACACTGGGTTTGGCGCCGGCGCCGGAGTTCGCGGCCTGGCTCGACCGGGTCGGGATGCTCGGTCCGGACGGACGGGTTCTGGATCTGGCGCCAGAAGCCTCACCGCTTCGCTCGCTGGCGGGACCGGTGGCCTGATGAGTGAACTGTGGGATGCGCTCCGGCTTCAAACCGCGGCCCGAATCGGGTTGGGGCGCACCGGTGATTCACTGCCGACGACGCGCGTGCTCGAGTTTGCCGCCGCCCATGCCGCGGCCCGCGACGCCGTCCATCAACCCCTTGATGTCGATGCGCTCGTCGCCGATGTCGCGGCGGTGGGTCTGGGGGATCCGCTGGTGGTGACCAGTAAGGCGGGTGATCGCAGCGAGTATCTGCGGCGACCGGATCTCGGGCGGGAGCCGGAAAACCTGGAGTCGGTGTCCGAAACCGATGCCGACGTCGGCTTCGTGCTGGCAGACGGATTGTCGCCGATTGCGCTGTCCGAACATGGGGCCGGGATGCTGTCGGCTCTGAAAGATGTTTTGGCACCCCGCTATTCGCTCGCACCACCGGTGATCGCCACGCAGGCCCGCGTGGCACTCGGTGACCACATCGGGGCGGCGCAAAAGGTGGGCACCCTCATCGTCATCATCGGTGAACGGCCGGGCTTGTCGGTCGCCGACAGT
The DNA here is from genome assembly GCF_000383535.1 of Nocardia sp. 348MFTsu5.1. Lineage (NCBI taxonomy): Bacteria > Bacillati > Actinomycetota > Actinomycetes > Mycobacteriales > Nocardiaceae > Nocardia > Nocardia sp. 348MFTsu5.1. The sequence goes on along the minus strand of NZ_KB911509.1, from coordinate 654,246 downwards.
GTCGGGATCTACCTCACGCACCTGCCGACTCCGGGCCGGGCCGATTCGATGCGCAACTGCATCAGTAACATTCACCCACCCGGCGGCCTGGGCTACGCCGACGCCGCCCGCGTGTGCGCGGCACTGGTGGAAGGCGCTCGCAAGCTGGGGCGTAGCGGTTTTGAACTCAAGGACAACAGCCGCGCCCTCACTTGACGAACTTGGGAAACCGATCGAACCTGGAGGCTAGTCGGATCCGCGGTCGTGATCGTCAGGCATGGGGTTCCATTCGTCGTCGTTTCCCCATCACTAGCAGATGCGGACGTCGGATCGTGTTCGTCCACCTCATCGCGTGGCGCGAACCGGCGTACCGTCCGGAATGTTCGCGCAGTGCTCAGGTCAGGGGTAGTCGATGAGCAGTCCGGTTCCGGACGTTCCGATCGCCGCAGTGGATGTGGCGACACTCGGTATCAGTACCGGTGGTCAGCCGTATGTGGTGACCCTGGCCGGATTACTCGGTGCCGGCGGCTTCGTCGACGACAACGGCCGACCTGACATCGATCGGCTCCGCGCCTCGCTCGCGCCGAGGATCGAGGCAGAGGCTGATCTGCACTCCTGTCCCGAGCGCCGGGACGGGCAATGGTGGTGGACGCGGGCACCGGCTGATCTGACAGCGCACATCACCGTCGAGAAAGCGCTCCCGTCCGAAAGCTTTGAAGATGTGTGCGGGCGCTTGGTGATGGCGCCGTTGGAAGCGAGCCGTCCGCCGTGGCACATCGCACTGGTACCGGCCGCCCGGCCGGGTCGCTGCGGGATAGTCGTGCGGTTACACCACGCACTTGTCGACGGCGCCCGCGCCAGCGCGTTGATGGAGCGGCTGTTCGGGTCGGAGCGAGGCGTGTCCGAGCACGAGAAGTCCGGCGCCGGCGCCGCGAGAGTTGCTGAGCGCGAGCAGAGTTCGAGACCATCGTTCGGCGCCAGGCTGGGTTTCCGGGTGCGCTCGCTGCGGCGGTCGCGCATCAGTTCCCGGGCGCTGCTGGGCCCAGTGGGTGCGGCGCGGGCGGTGTCGTCCGCGAGCGTCGACCTGGCGGCACTCGAAGCGGCAGCTCAGCGCGGCGGAGCAACGGTGAACGATGCTTACCTGGTTGCGGTGGGGCAGGGGCTTCGCATCGTGCTCGAGCGTGCGGGAGAACCGATTCCGGAGTCGCTCGCGGTCTCGGTTCCGGTGCGAATCGACGCGGTCGACGCCGCGCACAATGCCGTCGGCGTTATGATCGTCGACGTCCCACTGGCCGAACCCCGGTCCGCACTCGCGGTGGTCGCCCGGCGGACCGCGGCGTCGAAGCCGCTCGCGCGGGCCTCGGGAACCGTCATCCGCTCAGCACTTCTCGCGCGGGGGTTCAACGTGTTCGCCCGACATCAACGGATGATCGCGACCGTTGCGTCCAACGTTCGGGGACCCCGCCATCCGCTGGCACTCGATGGCGCACCGCTCGTCGAACTGTGGCCGTTGGGCCCGCTTGCCGGCAACGTCCGGGTCGGCTTCACGGCAGTGTCTTACTGCGGTCGGTTGTCGATCGGTATCGAAACCGACTCCGGCCACCTACCCTTCGCGGCGGAGATCGCGGTGGCGGTCGAGGCGACGTTGGCGGCGATCGCCGGTGACTAGAGCCCGGGTCCCTGTGCGCGAAGGTCGTCGACCTCGTCCATCGCCGAGCGCAGTTTGCCCAGCCATTCGTCGGTGTGGGCACCGACGAGTTTGACCGACCACGCCAGTGCGTCGGCACGCGACCGGGCGACCCCGGCGTCGACCAGGGTGTCCAGGACCTGTCGTTCAGGTTGCCGCAGCCGGGTCATCACCGGAACGGCGATGTGGGTGAACAGAATTCGTTCGTCACCGACCTTGACGCCCCACGAGACCTTCCGTGCGTAACGGGCCTGGGCTTCATCGGCAATGGACATCCGCTCACCACGGGTGTCTTCGCGGAAGCGGGAGGCGCGGCCTTGTGCAGCAGCGGCCGCGTTGTCGTCGTTGTCGGTGTCGGGGGGTGTCAGGGTGCCGATGACGGTGATTTCGTCGCGGTCGACGGTGACGTCGACGGGTCCGTCGAACCACTCGTCGGGCAGTCGGCCGGCGAACCAGGCGCCGGCGTCACCGGCATCTGGAAGTTCTGCCTGCTGCCAGCCGCCGCGTCGTCCGCCGGGTCCTCGGGATCCTGGGTGTGAGCCTTTCATGATTCCTCCTTGGTGGTTGATTACATAATTACACCGTTGCAGGGATTCGTCATCCAGATTCGCTGTGAGCAGATGGGGAGTTCGTGACCGCTGTCCCGCTTACGCTGTCGACATGGCTCTCACCTGGGATGACTCGACAGGGGTGCTCGAACTCCCCTCCGGCAGACGGGTGCGGGGACGAGGATTACGGGAGTCGATGCCGCCCGGTCCGCAGCCTGAGTTCGGGCTCTATCTGGTCGGTCGCGAGCCCGCACCCGTGGCGTGGCCGAGTCGATGGCTGCGGTGGCGAGATTTCTGGCTACCTGCCGATCGGGCCGCGGCGGCCGATGCGTTCCGGGAGGTGTGGGAGCGTGCCGAGACCGAACGGGTGGAGGTGGCCTGCTTCGGAGGTCGGGGCCGGACCGGGACGGCGTTGGCCGCTATCGCGGTGATCGACGGCGTCCCCGTGCACCGTGCCGTCGACTATGTCCGGGCCAACTACCGCGAGGGTGCCGTCGAAACACCTTGGCAGAGAAGGTATGTCGCCCGGTTCACGCAGGGCGATCGGCCGAGCGGTAGTTGATCAGGTACTGCTCGACTTCGCTGTCGTATTCGGGTGGCGTCAAGAGGTCGACGCTCAGCAGTGGGCTGTCCTCGCGAAGTGGATGCCGGATCTGATACCTGCGCAGGTAGTAGCCGCCGATGGCTCCGGCAAACGACAGGGCGGTACCGATCCCCGTGAACAACGCGATTGGGTGCTGATTCGCGAGGGTGAAGGTGAAGACACCCAGGAATGCGAAACCGGCCAGGATCAGCATGTACGCGATGTAAGGGACGGGGGTTCGTTCGATGATCGATCTCATGTCAGCCTCCTTGGGGCTTCTGATTGCTAACGATACGCTACACGTAGCGTAGCGATCGGGATCGCGCTAATATTCCCGCGTGAGTTCCAGACCCCCGGATGTGAAGATCGCCGACGCCACGCTCCAGCTACTTCGTGAACGTGGTCCCAGGGCGGTCACCGTGGAGGCCGTTGCTGCGGCCTCCGGTGTTGCCAAGACGACCATTTACCGGCGTTTTCGCGACCGTAGGGAGATGCTGTCGAGTGCGCTGGCCCCGGCGACCGAACCCGACGCTCTCCCAGAAGGGCTTCCGGTCGAGGAACAGATCCGATGGATGGTTACCGAGGCTCTGCGTGCCATTGACGACGGAATCGGGTTCGGGGGACTCGCGGCGCTGCTGACCGATGAAGATCCGGAGTTCACGAGGGCATTCCGCTCGCAGCTGACCGATCAGCGCCGCCGGTTCATGCCTCTGATCAGCGCCGGTATCGCCGCCGGTGACATCAGGTCCGACGTCGACCTCGACACGCTCGTAGATGCTGTTGTCGGGATCTACGTATGTGAGCGGGCGCGCACCGGACAGTCGGCTCCGGGAACCGTCGACCGGGTCGTGGCCCTCATGCTCCCCGCGATCTTGGCCTGACGGCTAGTCAGGGGAATGGTCGGTCTGCGAGGGCCGGAGCTCGAGTTGCCGCACCAGGTCGTCCAGTAGCCGCCTGGTCTGGTCGTGGCCGCCGGTGATACCCAGTTCGGTCTCCATGACGAGGGTTTGGGTCACGCAGGTCACCGCCACGGAGACCGCCACCGCCGGGAGGTCGTGGGGATCGATGCCGCGAGCGCCCAGCAGCATGGCAAACGCGGCAGTCTCGATCTCGCGGAATCGCAGGCCGTATGCCGCGATCTCGGAGCGGATCGCCTTGCGGTGATTCGACAGCGCCATGAACTCCATCTGGAGTGCGGTGCCCATCGGGTCGCTGTGCAGCTGCAGGACCGCCCGCATCGGTTGCTTGTCGGCGAGTGCCGCCTTGAGGCGTTTCAGATTCGCTTCGGCACCTTCCCGGAAGACAGCCAGGTAGAGGTCGTCCATGGTCGGGAAGTAGTAGTGCACCAGGGGCGGCCTGATGCCGGCCCGCGCCGCGACCCGGCGTGAGGTGGCCGCCGCGTAGCCCTCTTCGAGCATGATCTGAGCGGTTGCCCGCACCAGGGCGTCACGCGTCTCAGACTCTCCGCCGCCGTCGATTCTTCGGCGCCGTACACCTTCTGTCACGCCAATACACCTGGTGTTTTATGCGACTGCGGAGGAGGGTTAAGCCTTGACCGTCTTCTCCGGGAACTGCTATACATACCGCAATCCTACAAAAGCTGAGCGAGTGCACAAAAGTGGTTGATCATGCGCGATATGAATGGACAGAGGGGTGTTGGTGAGCACTACTGAAGTATCCACCGACCGGTACGTCGGGACCCGGGTTCCACGGGTTGAGGACGCCCGGCTCGTGGCCGGCGCCGGCTGCTACGTGGACGACATCACCCGCGCAGGCATGCTGCACATCGCGTTTGTGCGAAGCACGGTCGCGCGCGGCCGGATCCTCGGTGTCGACACCTCCGAGGCTCTGGCGATCGATGGCGTCAAGGCGATATACCTTGCGGCCGACATCAATCCGGCCATCCACGAACTCCGTTACTCACTCGACGGGATGGTCGGCGGATCGTCGCAGTGGCCGGCGCTCGCCGAGGACGAGGTCCGATTCGTCGGCGACCCGATAGCCGTTGTGGTCGCCACCAACCGGTACGTCGCCGAAGATGCTGTTGACATGGTGATCGTCGATTACGACGTGCTGCCCCCGGTGGTCGACTACCGGACCGCGCCGGAGTCGGATGATCTGGTCCATGCCGCATTCGCGAAGAATCTGGCGATCGAACTGCCCGGGCGTCCGGCATCGGAGATGGACCCGATCTTCGACGCGGCCGCGCATGTCGTCCGCCAGACCGTGTACCAGCAGGCACATTCGCCGATGCCGATGGAAACGCGTGGCATCGTCGCCGAATGGTCTTCTCCCAGTGGAGAGATGACGATCTGGATCTCCAGTCAGTCGCCACATGAAGCGCGTGGATTCGCATCTCGGATACTCGGTGTCCCCGAGCATCGGGTGCGGGTGGTGTGCAAAGACACCGGAGGTGGCTTCGGCCAGAAGGTGGTACCCCAGCGCGAAGAGATCTGCGTGATGATCGCCGCGAAGATCATCGGTGTTCCGGTCAAATGGATCGAGGATCGGCAGGAACACCTGATGTCGGCGGGGATGGCGCGCCAGGATCACGGCAATGCCCGGATGGCGTTCGACGAGGACGGAAAGATCGTCGCCGCCGAACTCGATCACGTCCAGAACATCGGGGCCTACCCCATACCGTCGCCGCTGACCGGAGCGGGAGCGGTGGGAATGCTGTTCCCCGGTCCGTACCGGGTTCCGCAGGCCACTTTCAGTCTGAAGCTGGTCTATACCAACACCGTTGGGCGCGTGGCGTACCGCGGGCCATGGCAGTACGAGTCGATGGCCAGGGAGGTGTTGCTCGACACCGCCGCCCGCCAGATGGACATCGATCCGATCGAGTTGCGTCGTCGTAACCTGCTCCGGGCCGACGAGATGCCGGTGAGCAATCCGTTGGGTATGCCCTATTCGGATGCGACACCTCTGGAGACCTTCGACAAGGCGATCGAGGCGCTCGACTATCCGGCATTCCGGCGTGAGCAGGAGGCCGCGCGGGCAGCAGGGCGTTATCTGGGCGTGGGTACCTGTAGCTACATCGAACCCACGTCGGCGTCGACCCCGTTCATGGCCACCGAGGGTGCCACGATCCGGGTCAATCCGTCTGGGACGGTGGATGTCTACGTGAACGGCGGTTCCGCGGGCAACAGCGTCGAGACGACGGTTGTGCAGTTGACCGCGGACGCACTCGGTGTCGCGATCGAGGACGTCAACACCATCCAGGGTGACACCGCGGTCACCCCGTTCGGTGCCGGAACCCAGGGCAGTCGTAGTGGTTCGATGACCGCCGGTGCGGTGGCCGTGACCGCAACGGGCGTGCGGGAGAAGATCGTGGCGATCGCTGCCCACAAGTTGGGTGTCGATGCGGCCGACATCGACTTCATCCGCGGTCGCGCCTCGGTCCGCGGAGTGCCGGGACCGGAGCTGACACTCGCGGAGATCGCGGATATCGCCTATTACCAACCAGATTCGCTGCCACCCGGTGTGTCTCCCGGGCTCGAGTCCAGTGGTCGCTACAAAGCGCAGGCCCCGATGATCTGGGCCAATGCCACCCACGTGTGCACCTGTGAGGTCGACATCGAAACCGGTGAGGTGACGCTGCTGCGGTTCATCGTCGGCGAGGACATCGGACCGATGATCAACCCGAACGTGGTGGAGGGTCAGATCCGCGGCGGAACCGTGCAGGGGATCGGCGGTGCCCTCTACGAGCACCTGGCCTACGACGAATCCGGAAACCCGGTGACCACAACATTTATGGACTACTTGATGCCCACCACAACCGAGGTTCCGGCGAACATCGAGATCGTGCACGTCGAGACCATGGGCCCCGGCCCGGGTGGCTTCAAAGGCGTCGGTGAGGGCGGTGCCATCGGCTCGGCACCGGCCGTCGTCAACGCCGTTGCAGATGCATTGGCACCGTTCGGTATCGAGATCAGTGAACTACCGCTGAGTCCGGCGAGGATTGTCGCGATGGTGGATGCTGCCCGCGGCGAAGCGGTGGCCCGATGAAGCCCGCAGCGTTCGACTATCACCGGCCGGCCACCGCGCAGGAGGCCGTCAGTCTGCTCGCCGAACTCGGCGACGAGGCGAAATTCATTGCGGGCGGCCAGAGTCTGATGCCGATGCTGAACCTGCGCATCGCAGCCTTTGAGCACCTGATCGACATCAGTCGGCTGTCCGGGCTCGAAGGTATCGAGGTCCGTGGCGGATCGCTCTGGATCGGTGCCGGAACCCGGCAGGCCGTGATCGGCCGCTCCGAGACAGTGGCGGCGTCAGTGCCGTTGCTGGCGCGGGCGACACCACTGATCGGGCACTTCCAGATCCGCAACCGCGGAACGATCGGCGGTTCGATCGCGCACGCCGATGCCGCTGCCGAATACCCGGCGGTGGCCATCACCCTCGATGCAGAGATCGAATTGCTCTCGCCGCGTGGTGCCCGGACTGTTCCGGCGGCGGACTTCTTCACGGGCATGTGGAGCACCGACATGGCCGAGGACGAATTGCTGACCGGCATCAATTTCCCCATCTGGGAAGGCAGATCCGGTTTTGCGATCGACGAGTTCGCCCGTCGCCAGGGCGATTTCGCGATCGCCGGTGCAACGGTGGCCGTGCGGATCGATGACAACGCCCGGATCGACAAATGCGCCATCGGACTATTTGGTCTCGGTCCCGCGGTCACCCGTGCCACCGCCGCGGAACAGGCGCTGATCGGAGTGTCCGTCGACGATGTCGACACCAAGGAGATCGCGGGCCTCGCGGTGTCGGGGCTCACCTCGGTTCCGGCAGACCTGCACGGCTCCACCGAATACCGAACCCGGGTCGGGGCAACACGAGTCAACCGTGCGCTCGATCGCGCGCTCTTGGAGGCGAAGAATGGCTGATGTAGAGATCAAGGTATGGGTGAACGGTGCCCTCCACCAGGCGACGATCCCGCCCCGGCTGACGCTGGCGGATTTCCTGCGTGTCGACTGTGGTTTGACCGGAACGCATCTCGGGTGTGAACACGGTGTGTGCGGCGCATGTACCGTGCTCGTCGACGGTGAGGCCGTCCGTGCCTGCCTGTTGTTCGCGGTCCAGACAGATGGCGCCGAGATCACCACCATCGAGGGTATGGCGTCGTCAGACGGTGAGCTCTCCACGGTCCAGTGCGCATTCCGGGACCACCATGGCCTCCAATGTGGTTTCTGCACACCGGGTTTTGTGGTGTCTGCGACAGCGTTCCTGCGGGAGACCCCCGATCCGAGCGACACCGAGATCAGGGAAGCGCTCTCCGGCAACATCTGCCGGTGCACGGGATATCAGGGAATCGTGGAAGCCGTTCGCGCGGCCGCCGATTCGATCAACGGAAGTGAAGGGTCCGCATGAAGCTCGAGAACCAGTTCAGCATCGCCGTTCCGGTCGAGGAAGCATGGAAGGTGCTACTCGACATCGAACGGGTGGCGCCCTGCGTTCCGGGAGCCACGCTCACCTCGAACGAGGGTGATCAGTTCAAGGGCAAGGTCAAGGTCAAGCTGGGCCCGATCTCGTTGAGCTACGCCGGAATCATCAAGTTCCGTTCGCGCGACGAAGAAGCGAAGATCGCGGTCCTCGAAGGCAGCGGCCGCGAGGCCCGGGGCAACGGCACCGCCAGCGCGGTGGTCACCTGTCGTCTCGTCGATGCCGGCGACACCACCGATGTCTTCGTCGAGACCGAACTCGACATCACCGGCAAACCCGCACAGTTCGGGCGCGGTGCGATGGCAGAGGTCGCCGGCAAACTGATCGGGCAGTTCTCCGAGAATCTTGCCGCGGAAATCGAGAACAAGCCGGACGTCGCACCGGCAGAAGTGGCTGCACCGGCGTCAGAGACCGCTACCTCCGAGACCGCAGCACCCGCAGTGGCGCCGGTGGCCGACAAGCCGGTGGTGCCGAGGAAGTCCGCCGAGCCCATCGACCTGATCGAGGCTTCGGGCCTGGGTGGCGTGGCCACGCGGACCGCGATCGCAGTCGCGGTTTCACTCGTGGTGGCCGCGGTGGTTGTCCTGTTCTTCGGGCGACGCCGGGCGAGCTGACTCTGCAAACGAGCCGGTAATACGAAGACGAGCCGCGAATATGTGGCTCGTCTTCGTACATCTGGCTCGTTTGCGTTTGGCGGACTAGCGGTCCTCGAGGTACCCGTAACTGTGGTGAAGTCCGAAACCCAAGCGGCGGTACCACTCCCGGGCACGTTGGTTGGTGGTCTCGACCTGTAGGTATGTCGAGACCGCGCCCGCGGTGGCGCCCCACGCCTCGATCGCGGCCATGATCGACCGGCCGTGGCCATGGCCGCGGTGTCCGGGAACTGTCAGCAGGGCCGAGAGGCCCAGCCAGACCTCGTCTTTGAGGCCGGTGGTCACCGCACCGCGGCCGATGGCGATGACACCGCCCTCGGGGTCGCGTATTTCGGCAAAGCCAAGCCGTCCGCCATCGTAGGCGCAGACAACAGCTCGCGCCACGGACACATCGGGGATCGTCCGTCCGTCCGCGTAGTTGGCGATCCACTCGTCGGACGGTTGATCGGAGATCGCCACGGTGTGCTCGGGTTGAGTTGTCCCCGTTGTCCCGACGGGTCCGGTCAGGACATCGACCGTGCAGGTGTAATCGGCCACGGGGACATGGGCGCTGGGGATCAGCCGGGACACCGCGGAAATCAGCAGAGGCAGATCCCGCGCGGCGTACCACTGCCGCAACCGATCGGTGGTCTGCGAGTCGAGGCGCGCACCCATCTCGAGTGGCACCGCCGAGTTCGCCCGCCGGGTGAATCCGCCACCCGCGCGGGCGAGCCAGCCGTCGATCATCTCCGACTCCAGCCCGGGCCAGCCCCGGGCCGCCGCGACTTCCAGCGACCGGATCTCCGAATTTCGGACGGGTTTGTCGGACAGCACCTTCACCGCGACCACCAGCTCAGCGGGAATCAGCAGTGACTCGCCCCCGCGACGAACCCGGAGATCCGGGTCCGCGGATTCCAGGATCCCGGTGACGTCGCTGAGGGTGGCGGCCTCGTCGGCGCGCCAATCGGCGGGCGCCCCGGGACCTTTCCGGAAGCGCACCACCACCCGGTCACCCGCGGACGGGTTCACCTAGTTGTCGTCGTCTTCGTCGTCGTGGCCGAATGGGTCGGCCTCCTCGCCGGGCATCCAGGACAGCCCGGGGACGCCCCAGTTGGAGCGCTTGATGGCCTTCTTGGCGGCCCGGGCGTTGCGGCCGAGCAGTACGTCGACGTACAGGAAGCCGTCGAGATGTCCGACCTCGTGCTGCAGCATCCGGGCGAAGAAGCCCTCGCTCTCCAGTTCGACCGGATCGCCGTTGCGGTCGACGCCGGTGACCTTGGCCCAGTCTGCGCGCCCCGTGGGGAATTGCAGTCCGGGGACCGACAGGCAGCCTTCGTCGTTGTCGTCGGGGTCGGGCATGGTCTCTGGGATCTCGGACGTCTCGAGCACCGGGTTGATCACCTCGCCGCGACGACGCGGACCGGCGCGACCATCGCCGTCGGGGCAGTCGTAGACGAAGAAGCGCCGACCCACCCCGACCTGATTGGCGGCCAGGCCGACACCGTTGGCAGCATCCATGGTTTCGTACATGTCGTCGAGCAAAGCCACCACGTCAGCCGGGGGTTTGCCGTCGGCATCGAGGGTGACGATCTCAGTGGGATTGTGCAACACCGGATCACCGACGATGCAGATGGGGAGAATTGCCATGAGGGTCAGATTACTCGGCACGCCACGGCGCGAAATCCACTGGAGGCGTGGTTAGATATAGACCGAACCACACTGATGTAATTCGCGCCATAACTATCGTCAAGTGGTGTGTGGCGACGGGGTGGAGTAGGACCGATTCTCAAGGGAGCGAGATGGACGGCGCAACCGCGCGAGACCAGAAGAATTCCGGACTTGCGGACAACATCAGCCAGGCACACGCAGAGTTGGGCCCCGGTGAGGTTGGAGCCGACGGACTGACTCGGCGCGAGCATGAGGTTTTGGCCTTCGAGCGCCAATGGTGGAAGTACGCCGGCGCCAAAGAAGAGGCCATCAAAGAACTATTTGGATTGTCCGCGACCCGCTACTACCAAGTGCTCAATGCACTCGTCGACCGTCCTGAGGCGCTGGCCGCCGACCCGATGTTGGTCAAGCGCCTACGTCGTCTGCGGGCCAGCCGTCAGAAGGCCCGTGCGGCCCGCCGCCTCGGTTTCGACGTCACCTGATGGGTTCTTTGACCCGCCGCGTGCGGATGGGTCGGGAAGTTTCGTAAGGTTGACCCAATGACCAAGTCCGACCGATCTGGCCCGCCGGATTCTCCCACGCGCCGGGAAAACGCTCACCTGCCGCTTCGCGCTGGGGCAATGCTTTTGATTGCCATCGCCGTGGTGTTCATCGGACTCGGTTGGCAGTCGGCCGCCAACAGCGATTCCGACCCCGAGGACGGGCTCGAAGCTGCCCAGAGCCGGCAATCGACCTCCGCCGCCGCGCCCGAATCGGCGGCGCCGGCATCCTCGGTTGCGGCGAGTACCTCGGCGTCGCCCACGACGTCGTCGTCGATTGACCCGAGCAAACCCCAGGTCTGTGTTTTCAATGCCGGAACGGTCAGCGGCCTGGGCCAGACGTTCACCAAGAAGGTCGATGTTCTGGGTTGGGAAACCGCGGAACCTGGCAATTTGCAGTCGGCCAGCATCACGGAGAACACCATCTTCTACACACCCCGGCAGAAGGCTGCGGCAGAACAACTCGCCGAAGATCTGGGTGGAGACGTCTCGGTCGATCCGCGTCCATCGGCGTTCAGCCAGTGCCAGGGCGGGTTGGCACTGATCGTCGTGACCAACTGAATCCGGAGTGGACGACGAAGCCGGAGGCGGAGGCGCAGCTCGACCCGGGCACCCGATATGATTTCGCTGACCTACTACCGACGGTAGAACCCCGAATTCGTACGCCCAACACAAGGGAGCTCAACCATGGCGCAGCGCTCGCTCAAGAACCTCGGCACTTTGCGGCGGACCGCCGCGCTGGTCGCCCCGGCAGCGATGGCTCTGCTCGTCGTGGCGGGCTGCAGCGCGGGTCAGGAAGCCAGCGATGTTCCGGGAACTCAGCCGAGCGTGGTCACCGGTGATCCGGCGCCGCTGGATGTCGGCGCTGTCGGCGATCCGAGTGAAGGTGGCGAGGCCACCGCAGCACTGTTGACCCCGAGTGGAGGGACGGCCGGAGTCGCGAGCTTCGACACCGTCGAGGGTTCGGTGGTCATCTCGGTGACGGCAGAGAACCTGGCCCCCGGCTTCCATGGCATGCACATCCACGCCGTGGGCAAATGTGAGGCGAACTCGGTTTCTCCCACCGGTGGCGCTCCGGGAGATTTCCTTTCCGCCGGTGGACATCTGCAGGTCGAAGGCAATGACTCGCATCCGGCCAGCGGTGACCTCGTGTCGATCTACATCAATGACGAGGGCAAGGGCGAAACCGTCACCACCAGTGACAACTTCGACATCGAACAGCTCATCCAGACCGCCATCGTGATCCATGAGAAGCCGGACAACTTCGGCAACATCCCCACCCGGTACGCACCGGCACCCGACGAGGAAACTCTGAAGACCGGTGACGGTGGCAAGCGGATCGCCTGCGGCGTCATCGAAAAGAGCTGAGATAAACAACCGTCGATCGATCGACTTCAACACTTCGCCGAGGCCGACGCTCGGCGTGGAGTGGGAGTTCGCCCTCGTTGACAAGCAGACCAGAGACCTGTCGAACTCCGCGGCTCAATTGTTCGAAGAGGTCAGCCGGCTCGACAACCCGAGTTCGGGCGACCGGATCCACAAAGAGTTGCTGCGCAACACTGTTGAACTCGTGACGGGGATCTGCCGCAACACCGGTGAGGCGATCGCCGACCTCTCGGAGTCGATGGCGGTGGTCCGCCGGATCGCTGACGGAATCGGTGTCGACCTTTTCGGCGGCGGAACCCATCCGTTCGCCCAGTGGTCGGCCCAGCAGTTGACGCCTTCGCCGCGGTACGCCGAGATGATCGAGCGCACCCAGTGGTGGGGTCGCCAGATGCTGATCTGGGGTGTCCACGTCCATGTCGGTATCAATCACCGCGACAAGGTCTTACCGATCGTGTCGTCGCTGTTGAACCAGTACCCGCACCTTCTCGCGCTGTCGGCGTCGTCGCCGATGTGGGCGGGGCAGGACACCGGGTACGCGAGCAATCGCGCGATGATGTTCCAGCAGCTCCCGACCGCCGGCCTGCCGTTCCAGTTCCAGAAATGGGCGGAGTTCGAGCACTTTGTCGGCGATCAGATGACCACCGGAATCATCGAGCACCTCAACGAGATCCGCTGGGACATCCGGCCGTCGCCGCACCTGGGGACCGTCGAGATCCGGGTCTGCGACGGAGTGTCCACGGTTGCCGAGCTGGCCGGACTGGTCGCACTCATCCACTGCCTGGTGGTCGATCTCGATCATCGACTCGATGCCGGTGAGGAACTGCCGGTGATGGCACCCTGGCTGGTGCAGGAAAACAAGTGGCGGGCAGCCCGTTACGGGCTCGACGCCATCATCATCACCGACGCCGAATGCAACGAACGCCTCGTCACCGACGATCTCGACGACATCCTCACCCGGCTGATGCCGATCGCCGTCGAACTCGACTGCGTTGACGAATTGGCCTCGGTGGCCGACATCCCGCGTCGTGGCGCCTCGTATCAGCGTCAGCGCAAGATCTATGCGGAGACCGGCGACATGGTTGCCGTGGTCGACGCGGTCGTCGGCGAACTCAGTCGCTGAAGGTGCGCTTACGCCACCACTGATCCACCTGTCCGAGTTCGGTTTCCGGTTCGGCTCCGGTCAGCCACTCGGATTCGATCCGGAACCAGTTGGCGCTCGCGCCGAGCTGACCGAGCATGGCGCACGTATAGAACTCGACCCGCCGGGCCATCAGGTGCTCTTCCGGGAAACGTTGTCTACGTGAGGGTTCGGCATATTCGTGCGCGGGGTGCACGGCAGCCACCATGGCGGCGTTGGCGATCTCCGGTGTGATGGTCAACGTCGTATCGTCCATGTGCCACCACGTGGAGTCATGGACATAGGCCAGGACATCGGCGTCGGTGATGTTGTCCTCGTCGATGAGGATGTCGCCGCGTCGCAAGATCTGGGCGACCTTGGTGGCGTCGCCGGCGCGGGCGGCGATCAGTGCGGATCGCTCGAGTTGCACTGCGCGCTTGGACATCGTCTTACTCGAGCCGAAGTCGAGGAACGCGACGCGGCCATCGTCGGCGAGCATGATGTTGCCCGGATGCGGATCACCGCAGAACGTGGCATCGGTGTGGATGCTGCCGCAGTAGAACCGGTAGATCACCTCACCGACCTGGTCGCGGGTCTCCGCATCCAGGCCGGTCACCTCGTCGAAGCTGATCCCACTGACCAGCTCGGTGGTCAGAACCTTTGGTGTGCAGAGGTTTCCGATGACATCCGGGATCTGGATGAACGGGTGCCCCTGATAGCGCACCGCGAGCCGACGCTGGTTGTCGGCCTCGGCCTCGTAGTCGAGTTCGGCGATGATGTTTCCGGTCACCTCACGGACAAACGACTGTGGATCGACCGTCGGCAGCAGACGTTTGTAGAGCCGCAAGGCGATGGCGAGGTTCTTGAGGTCCGAGCGCACCACCCGGTCGATGCCGGGGTACTGCACCTTGACTGCAACGTCGCGGCCGTCGGTGAGGCGGGCCCGGTACACCTGACCGATGGATGCCGCGGCGATCGGTTCGGGGTTGATCTCGGCGAAAGCCGACATCCGGTCACCGAGCTCGGCCCGGACCACACCCAGCATCGTCTCACTCGATACCCGCGGTGCATTGTCGCGGAGGATGGCCAACTTCTGGGTGAACGCGGGCCGCGCTGACGGGGGCACCATGTCCAGGTCCAGCAGCGAGAGGAACTGCCCGACCTTCATCGCCGCGCCCTTCATGGAGCCGAGCACCGTGATCAGCTCGTCGGCCGCGGCCAGGGCATCGTTCTCGGCACGTCGGCGACGTTCGTCGGGTGAACCACCCAGGGTGGCCGCGCGTGATCGGACTCGTCGGATCGCGGTGTGTGCGGCCACTTTTCCGAGCTCGCCACCGCGGCGCAACGCAGAGGTGGATGGCGAGGGTTCGGTGTCCATCAGTTCGGGACGGGCATCAGTCGGTGCGGTGGGTTTCGATCTCGTCCTCGCGGATGAGGTCGTCGCGCATCCGCTGTTCCTGGTACGCGAGTTTGCCGACTCGATGTGCGATGACCGGCGCGGTGATCAGTGCAAAGATGCCCGACAACACCAGCATTCCGAAATCGACGGTGTCCCAGAGCCGGATGCCGGCCCCGGCCAGCACCAGGAGCAATCCGAGGGTCTGCGGTTTTGTGGCGGCGTGCATGCGGGTCATGGTGTCGGGGAAACGCAAGATGCCGATGGACGCGGTGAACGCCAGCAATGATCCGGTGAGCACCAGGATCGAGACGAAGATGTCGGAGATCATGCGCTACACCTCGTTGTCCCGGACGCGGAAGCGTGCAACCGCAACGGTTCCGACAAAGCTGAGCAGGGCCAGTGCGACGATCCCGGGCACCACGGTCGAGTCCATCGAGTAGGCGGCCCACACCGCCAGTGAGCACATCGACACCGCCACCGCGGTGTCGAGGGCGACCAGCCGGTCGAGTGTGTCGGGGCCGATCAGCATGCGTGCGGTGGTGAGTATCGAGGCGGCGAGCAGGAGGACTGCCGCAATCGTCCAGACAACGTTCACTTCATGACTCCGCTCGGATAGTCATCGTCGATCCCGTGGTACGGGCTGGCGTGCCATTCACTGTCACGCTCGAAGGCCCTGATGAACATTCGTTCGGTGGTCGCGACCTGCTTGTGGAAGGTCTTGACCTTTTCCGGGGAACTTGCGTCGATGAGGTGGACGTACAACAGCCGCCGGCTGTGGTCGATTTCGAGCACCATGGTTCCGGGCACGAGGTTCAGATAGTCGACGGCCAGCGTCAGGACCATGTCCGACTTGATGGCCATCCGGACCCGCAGCACTGCACTGAGCGGGGGCTTCGCGGGCCGGATCGCCAGCCACGCGACCTGAACACTCGACTTGCAGAGGTCGATCAACAAGCGGACGCACAATTCGAGCAGCGTCAACGGGTGGACGCGGCCTTCCACCGGCACGCGGGGCAGGGGCAGCACGATGAGGACAACGAGTGCCACACCGATCCCCACCAGTACATTTGCCAGATCGTAGGTGCCCCAGAGCAGGACCCAGACGCCGGCGAGCCAGGCGACCGTCCACAACCGGACCGCCACCTCGCGGCGGTTGCCGCCGAACCAGCGTTTGATCTGGGTGTGGGTTCTGATCCAGATCAGGATTTTCAGCAGATTCCAGGCCAGGTAGAGGACGGTGGTCCGCCAGGCGTTCACCAGATGCGCACGGATCGGCCCACGCGGGGGCGGCAGCTGTGGTCGCTGCACGGCGGGTTCTGTCACCGGCCACCTCCCAGGACGGCATTGAGGTAGATGCTCGAGTCGGTGAGGTCGGCCGCCGCCTGGTCGGTGAACTCGAAGATCGGACCCGCCCACAGCGTAAGGGTGATGCCGGCGACAACCATGGCGATCGTGGGTACCACCATGCCGACCGGCATCCGGCCGACGTCGACGCGGTCGTCGAAGGCGACGTCATCGGCGTCCGAACCGTCGAGCAGTGGTGAGGGTCCGGCGTCGGCGAGTTCGCCTTCGGGCGCATCGGCGCGGGGGCGCCAGAATGCCTTGGTCCAGACGCGGGCCACCACGTACAGCGTGAGCAGGCTGGTCACCACGGAGCCGGCGACCAGCAGCCAGGCGAGCACACTGCCGTCCTGGACACCGGCTTCGATCAGCGCGACCTTGCCGATGAACCCGGAGAACGGCGGGATGCCACCGAGATTCAATGCGGGGATCAGGAACAGTGCGGCCAGCAGGGGACTGGCCGCCAGGCCGCCGAGCCTGCGCAGCGAGGCCGACCCGGCCTGTCGTTCGATCAGTCCGACCACCAGGAACAGTGTTGTCTGGACCAGAATGTGGTGGGCCACATAGTAAATCGCCCCGGACAGGCCGAACTCTGTGGACAGGGCCAAGCCGAAGATCATGTAGCCGATGTGGCTGACCAGGGTGAACGACAACAATCGTTTGATATCGGACTGGGCGATCGCACCGAAGATGCCCACCAACATCGTCAGCAGTCCGGCGACCATCAGGACGTTGTCCATCGAACCACCGGGGAACAGCAGCGTATGGGCGCGGATGATCGCGTACACACCGACCTTGGTCAGCAAGCCGGCGAACACCGCGGTGACCGGCGCGGGAGCCGTCGGATACGAGTCGGGCAGCCACGTCGACAAGGGGAAAACGGCGGCCTTGATCCCGAACGCGACCAGCAGCACCGCGTACAGCGCACCCTTGGTGCCATCGGGTACGTCCTGCAGGCGGATCGCCATCTCGGCGAGGTTCAGTGTTCCGGTCGCGGCGTAGGCGAAGGCGATGCCGACGAGGAACACCAGCGACGACACCATCGACACCATCACGTACGACACACCGGCACGGACGCGGTCCGCGCTGGCCCCGAGTGTCAGCAACACATAGCTCGCGGCCAGCAGGACCTCGAACGAGACGTACAGATTGAACAGATCGCCGGCGAGGAACGCGTTGCAGACGCCGGTGCACAGCAGCAGGTAAGTCGGCAGGAAGATCGAAACCGGCTGGTCGATCGTGCCGTCGCGAATACCCTGACCGACCGCGTACAGCATGACGCAGAGCAGGACCGCGGTCGAGACCACGAGCATCAGGGCCGAGAGCTGGTCGGCGACAAGGGTGATGCCCAGGGGACCGAGTTCACCGTTCTTCGCATCCCAGCCACCGATGTGGAGGGCGTAGGTGCCGTCGCGGTTGGTCAGATACAGCAGCAGGCAGGCGGCGATGAAGGCAACCGAGATCGCCACGACGGTGACCACACGCTGAAAGCGGGGATAGCGCCCCATGATCAGCGTGAGCACGGTGCCGATCATCGGAACCAGCACCGGCGCCACGATCAGTGTGGGGAACCAGGCGTTGGACAACGTCACGTGTCTGAGCCCCCTCTGATGTCCGGCACGGTCTCTTCGAGCTCCTCGACGAATTCGTCGTCAAGGTCGTCGGGGTCGGGAAGGATGTCGGTTTCGTAGATCTCGGCGCGGCGCGCTTTGATCTGTTCCTCGGTGAGCGGGTTGCCGTCGTCGTCGAACATGTCGCCGCGCTTGGTGTCGGAGCCGGTCACCGGGTCGTCGCTGCGGTCGCGGTCGGGCGCGTCCGCACTGCGCTGGTGCTGGACCTTCAGATCCTCGGGATCGTCATCGACCTCGTCGTCGGTGTTGATCATGAAGCTGCGGTAGGCCAGCGACAGGATGAACGCGGCCATGCCCATCGTGATGACAATGGCGGTCAGGATCATGCCCTGCGCCAGCGGATCTGCGTCTGACGTGCGGTCTTCCGAGTTGCGCCCGACGATCGGTGGATTGCCCATCGCGCCCGAGAGAGTGATGATCATCAGGTTGATCGCGTTGCCGACCAACAACAATCCGAGCAGCATCTTGACGAGGCTGCGTTCGAGGAGCAGGTAGACGCCGCACGCGGCCATCAGCCCGACGACGATGAGCAGTCCGAGATTGACACTCATACCGAGACCTCCTGCGACGCCCGGCGGACCCGGGGAGCGTCTTCGTCGAGGCGAGCGCCGAGGCTGCGCAGGACGTCGAGGACCAGACCGACAACGATGAAGTAGACACCGAGGTCGAAGAACAGTGCGGTCACGAGTTTCACGTCACCGAAGATCGGGAGCGTCAACTCGATGGTCGCCGAGGACAGGGCCGGTGCGCCCATGAAAACCGATGCCACCGCGGTGCCCACCGAAAGACCGAGTCCGATACCGAGGATTCGCCCGGCATCGATCGGGATGGCTTCGCCCAGTTCGTAGCGACCCCCGGCCAGATACCGGAGTACCAGGGCCAGGCCCATCGTGAGACCGCCGGCGAAACCGCCGCCGGGCGCATTGTGGCCGGCGTAGAAGAAGTACAGCGACAGCACTATCATCGTCGGGAAGATCAGTCGCGTGGTCGCCTCGAGCACCATCGATCGATGTCGGGGGTCGCGGAAGTCGCTGCCGCGCAGCCATGTTGTGCGCTCGCCGAACAGCTGGCTGCCGTCGTATTCGGTGCGTGGCGCTTTCTTGCGGGTGGCGTCGGCGACACTGGGCGCTGCTCCGAATCTGCGGTGCCGGAAGACCATCGATGCCACACCGGTCGCGGCAACGAGGAGGACGGAGATCTCTCCGAGTGTGTCCCAGGCGCGGATGTCGACCAGCAGCACGTTGACCGTGTTCGATCCGTTGCCGTACTTGTACGCGGCGTAAGGCAGTTCACTCGCCATCGGGATCGTGTTGCGCGCCCCCGCGGCGAACAGGCCGACCAGCACCAGGACCGCGCCGAATGCCAAACCGAGGAGCGCGCGCAGCGGCTTGAAGCCGGTCGCGTGCCGGGTCTCGGCCTCTGCCGGCAGTTTGCGCAACACCAGGACGAAGATGACCAAGGTCAGTGTTTCGACCAGGAACTGGGTCAGCGCCAGATCGGGTGCGCCGTGCAGCGCGAACAACACACCACAGCTGTAGCCCGTGGCACCGACGAGCAAGACGGCGGCCAGCCGGTTCCGCAGAACGGTGGCGGCGATCGCGGAGGCGACCATGATGCCGCCGATGACCGCCTGAATCGGTGTGTCGAACCCTTCGAGAACCAGGTCGTTTCGAGAGCCCAGGAACAGCACGATCGTCGGCAGCAGCACCAGGGTGACGACGATGATGCCCTGGGTCAGCGGCAGCGAACCGCGCTGGGTGTTGCGGGTCAGATTCACCGACACCGTGTCGGCGCCCCGCAGGACCGCGTCGTAGATGCGGTCGGCGTTGCCGAGCGCCGGCTTCACGAAACCGAGGCGGCCGAGTTCGCGAACAAGCGCGAACAGTGCGG
The DNA here is from genome assembly GCF_000383535.1 of Nocardia sp. 348MFTsu5.1. Classification (NCBI taxonomy): domain Bacteria; kingdom Bacillati; phylum Actinomycetota; class Actinomycetes; order Mycobacteriales; family Nocardiaceae; genus Nocardia; species Nocardia sp. 348MFTsu5.1. The sequence goes on along the minus strand of NZ_KB911509.1, from coordinate 634,410 downwards.
TGCCCGCGACCACTGCGATCGCGGTCAGGGCCAGCGGAAGGTTGAACCCGTGCCACAGCGCGAGGTGGACGATCTCCTCGCCGTAGTTGGGCAGTGTTTCCGCGTAGGGCTCGAAGAGCTCGCCGATCGGACCGGCGAGTGGGCCGGCCACGACACCGGCCACCGCGAGAACTCCGGCCGGGATGAGGAACGCGGCATTCGGCTTGTGCAGGCGTGCAACAGCCGGGCTCGGTGCGGTCTTGCGTTTACGGCCGAACGCGCCCCAGAGGAACCGCAGCGAGTAGGCAACGGTGAGGGTCGAACCCACCACCAGGACGATCACCACAACCGGCCCCTGCCAGGCATTGAGGGCGCCGGTGTCCCAGATCTCGGCGAAGGCGGTCTCTTTGCCGACGAATCCCAGCGTGATCGGCAGGCCTGCCATGCTGGCCGCGGCCAGTGTCGCGATCGCGGCGAGCCAGGGGGCCTCGAGGCCCAGACGGGCCAGCTTGCGCAGGTCGCGGGTGCCGGTGGAGTGATCGACGATGCCGACGACCATGAACAGCGACGCCTTGAAAAAGGCGTGGGCGACGAGCATCGTGAGGCCGGCCATCGCCACATTGGCATCGCCGATCCCGACCAGGACCATCAGGAACCCGAGTTGGGAGACGGTGCCGAAGGCGAGGACCAGTTTGAGGTCGTATTCGCGCAGCGAACGGAACCCGCCGAGGAGCATCGTCACCATGCCCAGCCCGACGACCATGATCTGCCAGGACACCAGGTGGGAGAACCCCGGGGCCAGACGGGCGACGAGGTAGATGCCGGCCTTCACCATCGCGGCGGCGTGCAGGTACGCACTGACCGGGGTGGGGGCGGCCATTGCGCCGGGCAGCCAGAAGTGGAACGGGAAGATGGCTGATTTGCTCAGGGCCCCGATCAGGATCAGCACGATCGCGACGGTGACCGATATGCCGGACGGTGGGTTGGCCACGATCTCCGACATGGAGAACGTGCCGGCGACCTCACCCAGGATGACGATGCCGACCAGCATCGCCAGCCCGCCGGCCGTGGTGACCAACAGTGCCTGGGTGGCGGCGCGGCGGCTGGTGGCGCGCACCGCATAGAAGCCGACCAGCAGGAACGACAGCACCGTCGTCAGTTCCCAGAAGATATAGAGCACCAGCATGTTGTCGCTGCAGACCAGGCCGAACATGGCGCCGGCAAAGGCGACCATCTCGCCACCGAAGCCGGCAACCCGACGTCGTGTCTCGGTGAAGTACTCGGCGCAATAGCAGAGGACCAGGGCACCGACTCCGAGAACCAGCACCGACATGATCGCGGCCAGGGTGTCGAACCGCAGATCGATGTTCATCTCCAGGGCGGGCACCCAGGTGATCGATTCGGTGCGGATGCCGTTCGCTTCGTCGGGCCAGTTCGCGAAGACCCAGATGAGCCCGAAGAAGGGCGCGAGGGCGAGCACGTAGAAGCCGCGTCGACCCAGCCAGGTGATGATCGCAGGCGCCAGTACAGCCGTGATGGCCAGCACGGCCAGGACTGCAATCAAGGGCACTCCGTCGATTAGGTGGGCGGTGTGTCGTCGCGCGAGGCCGCAGGGAGCAAACTACGCAAATCCGGTGGTCTGCGCGTGCCGCTGTGTGGTGTCCGGCCTCGTTCTCTGGTGTCCAGCCTACCGTTGGTGCTGCTAGGTGACGTATTCGGGAGTCAATCACCCAGGTCGGGAACCGTTGGGCCAGGTCACGGAAAAGCGGGCCGCAGGTCGGTGCGCCAGTCGGCGACCTCACCCCCTAGTCTGTTCGCATGGTTCGGGTGCGGGTGGTTGTGATGCTGGTTTTGGCGGGTCTGGTTTTGCTGGTGGGAGCGTGTGGCAGCGATGAATCAGAGCCTGATTCGACGACGGCCGGATCGCTCGCACTGCCGGATGACTTTCCCGCCGCGGTCCCGGTGATCGAGGGCGCGGTGCTCGCTGTCGGCGGCACGGCCAAGGACGGCTGGAATCTCACCGTGGCAGGCCGGGCCGATGCCGGCGATCCATTCGACAACGCATCGACACAACTCCTCGACGCCGGCTACACCGAACAGTTCCAGCGCCAGGAGGGCAGCGAATCGGTGAAGGGCTTTGTCGCGGAGTCGGACGGCAAGCGCTACACCGTGGTGATCGGCACCACCGAAGCATCGGTCAGCGGCCCGACGGCGATCACCTATCAGGTCTCGCAGTCGTAGACGCCTGGGAGCCCAGCACCCCTGAAGACTGTTGAATTCGAGGTCGCCGAGGGTAAATCTCCCTCGCCGACCTCATATCCGACAGGTTTCAGGGCGAATCGGAGATGCTGATCGCTTGCCGGGGACAGGCGGCGATCGCGGCACGGACTGCCTTCTCGGTACCTTCCGGCGGATACTCGACCCAGATGGCGAGGTCGTCGTCGCCGATGTCGAAGACCTCGGGAGCACTCTGGACGCACATGGCGTGGCCTTCGCAGCGGTTCTTGTCCACAGTGAGTCTCGGGCGCGATGTGGTCATGGTCATCACTGCGCCGGCGGGGTGAACAGCAGGTGCAGTTCGGACAGCCCACGGAGCAGAAAGGTCTTTTCGTAGCTGTACGTGCGACCTTCGGCCGGGCCGTGCTTCTCTTCGTTGATCGAGATGTTGCCGGAACTCGCCAGATACCGTTCGACGGTGATGGTGGCCTCGGCGCGTGCCAGCGGTGCGCCCGGGCAGGTGTGTGCGCCGCGACCGAATGCGATGTGCTGGTTGTTGTTCTCGCGGTCGAGATCGAACTCGTCCGGGTTCTCGAACTTGCGATCGTCGCGGTTGCAGGCGCCGGGATGCACCATCACCGTGGTGCCGGGCGGGACGTCGACCCCACCGAGGTTGACGGCCGATTTCGTGTACCGGAAATCGCTCTTCGTGGGGCTCTCCAGGCGAAGGGTCTCCTCGATGAAGGCCGGAATGAGCTTGTTGTCCGCGCGCAGCTTCGCTTGCAGCCCTTGATCTTCGGCGATGATGCGCAGCGCCGAGCCGATCAGCCGCGCGGTGGTGTCCTGGCCGGCGCCGAAGAGGAACGATGCCAGTCGGACGACGACGTCGGGCTCAGGGATGGAACCATCGGGGTAGGTGGCGTTGGCGAGTTGGGTGAGCACATCGTCGCGTGGATTGGCCCTCCGATCGATGACGTACTCCAGGAATCGTTCTTCGCAATACTGCAGCAGGTTGGTCTCGATGGTCTCTGAACTACCCAGGGCACCAACAACCTTGGCCTTGAAGTTGCTCATTCGCAGGTTCACCCGGTCCTCGTCCGGCATGCCGAGGAGGTCGGCGATCACCAGTGTGGTGAACGGCCGCGCAAAATCCCCGACGACCTCACTGGCGCCGCTGCTGACACCTTCGAGGAGGCATTGGTCGGCGATCGCGGACATCGCCTCGACGTTTTCCCTGAGCCGACGCGGGGTCATGATGCGACGAAGCAGGCCCCGCTCCTTTTCGTGGGCCTCACCGTCCATGGTGATCAGGTATTCGAAGAAGAACCAGTGTTCCCGGTTCTGCTCCACGTAGTCGCTGATGTCGTCGCCGGCGGGCAGGCCCTCCAGCGGCGGAAATGGTCCGGCCACGGAATTGCAGGCAGAGAACACTTCGGCGTCGCGGTAGACCTCGATGGCCTCTTCATAGCCGGTGACGGCCATGACCCGTGGCATGCCGATCGGATGCACCGGACATCGCGACCGCAGTTCGTCGAAGTACGGATAGGGATCGTCCGCGAGCGTGGGATCGCTGAAGAAATCTGCTGTCGAGATGTCAACCATCGGTAGGCCTTTCAGTTCTTCATAAAACGCAAGAATCCACGGGCGACGAAACGCCGCTCGTGGATTCTTCCGGACATCGGTCTGACTACTTCAGGCAGCTGCCGGCGTCGACAGACAGCGTGACGCCGGTGACGAAACGGGCTTCGTCGGAAGCCAGGAACAGGACCGCGTTGCTGATGTCTTCGGGTTCGACCCAGCCGATCGGCAGCACGTGCATGAACTTCGCGACGAGTTCCATGTCCTCCGGGCCCGGGTTCTCCAGATCGGGGCGGAACAACTTCATGGTGCCTTCGTTCATGAACATCGGCGTGTTCACGTTGGTCGGGTGCACAGAGTTGACGCGGATGGAATGCTCGCCGAGTTCGACGGCGAAGCTGCGCATGAGCCCGACGACGCCGTGCTTGGCAGCGATGTAGTGACCGGTGTTCGGGTAGGCCTTGAGTCCGCCGACCGAGCTGGTCAAGATGATCGATCCACCGTTGCCACCTGAGATAAGGTGCGGCACACCGGCTTTCACCGACTTCCAGACACCCGACAGGTTGATGTCGATCATCTCCTGCCAGTCGCGCTCGCTGGTCTTGTCGAGGGTGGCGCCGCCGTTGCCGATGCCGGCGTTGGCAACGATGATGTCGAGCTTCCCGAGTTGCTCGACGCCGCTGTCGACGGCTGCCTTCAGGGCATCGAAATCCCGGACATCTGCCTGAATTGCGACGATCCGGCGGTCGAGATCCTCGACCAGCTTGACGGTTTCGGCGAGGTCTTCCGGCGTGGACGCCGCGATCACGGCCGGCTCGTCCGAGATCGGTCCGCAGATGTCGACAGCAATGATGTCGGCACCTTCCTGTGCCAAACGCACTGCGTGGCTACGTCCTTGACCACGCGCCGCTCCCGTGATGAAGGCGACTTTGCCCTCCAAACGTCCCGCCATCGTGCACCAAACCTTTCAAGATCGACAGACGCCGGGCTTCGCTTCGAGCCGACGATTCCGCAAAATGCTGAACACTCGCTCAGCACGATTCCATCAAACGGGTCAGCGTGTCAACGTTTTGACTTAATTGCGCGATTGCGCGGGCTCAGACGCCGCGCTTGTCGGCGTATTGCCGCAGATTCTCCACCTGGTCGGGGTCGAGGGAGGGGCGAACCTTCGCCCTGGCCGAGGCAACGTCCTCGGCGGTCACGGTGGCGGCGTCGATGTTGCGGCGCATGGCGGCCAGGGCCGCCTCGCGCAGGAGCGCCGAGCAGTCGGCGGCGGAGTATCCGTCGAGGTCAGCGGCAAGTTCATCGAGATCGATGCCGTCTGCCAGCGGTACCGACCGGCTCGACGTGCGCAGGATGTCGCCGCGGGCGCCGGCGTCGGGCGGCGGTACGAACACCAGGCGTTCGAGGCGGCCGGGGCGCAGGAGGGCGGGGTCGATCAGGTCGGGCCGGTTGGTGGCGCCGAGGACAACCACGTCACGCAACGGTTCGACGCCGTCGAGTTCGGTGAGCAGCGCCGCGACCACCCGATCGCCGACACCGGAGTCGGACGACTGCCCACGGCGCGGGACCAGCGCGTCGATCTCGTCGAGAAAGATCAGCGACGGTGCGGATTCGCGAGCCCGGTCGAACAGGTCGCGGACGGCCTTTTCGGAACTGCCGACCCACTTGTCCATGAGCTCAGCACCTTTGACGCTGTGGACACTGAGCTGTCCGGATGCGGCCAGGGCGCGCACCACAAAAGTTTTGCCGCAACCCGGCGGACCGTAGAGCAACACACCGCGGGGTGGATCGACGCCGAGGCGGGTGAACGTGTCCGGATGCTGCAGTGGCCACAGGACCGCCTCGGTCAGCGCCTGCTTGGTCTCGACCATGTCACCGACGTCGTCGAGGGTGATGCCCCCGACCGCCACCTCGGGCGAGGCCGACCGTGACACCGGCCGGATCACCTCGAGTGCGCCGCTGAGGTCGGCTTCGGTCAGCTTGGGAGGCCGGCTGTCTCGCGCGCTGCGGGCGGCAGCGCGCAGCGCTGCTTCGCGGGTCAGGGCCGCGAGGTCGGCGGCAACAAAGCCGGGGGTTCGGGAGGCGATGTCGCCGAGATCGATCGTTTCGGCCGGAACTTTTGTCAGCAGAGCGGTGAGCAGGCCGCGCCGGATTTTGCTGTCCGGCAGGCCGATCGACAGTTCCCGATCGCAGAGGTCGGGGTCGCGAAGGCGGGAGTCGAGGTTCTCCGGCCGTGAGCTGGTGCAGATGAGGGCGACCCGCGGCGCGGTGATCGCGGTGCGCAGCGCGTCGAGTATCAGCGCCGACACCGGATCGGCCTCGGTCGGCAGCAGTGCTTCCACGTCACTGATCAACAGGACGGCCCCGCGCTTGTCGGACGATGAAATGAGTTGATCCACGGCATCTTTGACCGCGGCCAGCCGTCCTGACGACTCCAGGGCGCCGGTGAGCGGGCCGTCGAGGTAGACGAGGTTGCGGTCGGCGCACACAGCCCGGATCACCGTCGCCTTGCCGACACCGGGTGGGCCGGTGACCAGTGCTCCGAGGCGGGCCTGGGCGCCGAGGGTGGTGAGCAGTTCCGGGTTGTCGAGGGTGAGCCCGATCCACTCGGTGAGTTTGCCGACCTGCGTATCCACACCGACGAGCTCGTCGACGGGTCGAACCGCCGGTGGCGGGGTGCTCGGGGTCTGTGCGCGCGGCCGCGTGCGGGGTGCCGGTGCGGCCGCTGTGCTGGGGCCCTCTGTTCCGTCCGCCCACAGGACGGCGGTGTCGGGCTGCACACTCACCGGGCCGTCGGGTTCGGCTGCGACGACCGTCAGGAGTTCGTTGGTCCAGGTGATGCCGACCGACCGTGCCAACTTGCGGGTGGCCTCAGAGGTGGCGAAGTCGGGGCCGAGGTCGCGGGGGAGTAGCGAGACCACATCGCCGACCGTCACGACCTTGCCGAGCAGGGCCCGCCGCAATGTCCGTACGTCCACCGATTCCGATGTCAGCGACGAACCCCGGACCACGATGCGGGTGGCGCCGTGGACCACCGCGGGGGCGAGCACCACGGGTGCGTCGGGTTTGATCCCGGCGTTCGACAGCGTCAGTTCGTCGAGCAGGGCGATACCGGTGGGTTCGGTCGATGCGGTTGCGGCGATCACCGCGGTGGTGGTCCGCGATCCGATGACCGCGACGCCATCCCATTCGCGCAACGCCAGGCCGGCGAGTACTTCGGGGTGCACCCGGACGATGCCGCGCCGGGCTTCTGCTGCCGACAGGTTGAGCCGTGCGGTCAGTGTCAGCTGCGGCGATCCGGAGTAGGCGGGACCAGCGGACGCGGAATCGGATGTCACAGAAGCAAAACTACCGGTATCAGTGCCCGGGACGCCTCAATCCGAGGCGGGCTGCGGATTTCGTCGGACGTCCGCGACGCACTTGCCGGATCGCCCGGCGTTCGGCACGACGTTGACGCGGATGGTAGTCCCAGGTCTCCGGTCGGCTGGCGACCCAGCGTTTGGTGCGCCAGGCGAATGGGATGTGGAGCAGGTAGAGCGCGATGGCAGCCAGCATCAGTGCGTACGGGTAGGTCATCAGTGCGGCGGCGAACAGGGCCACGCCGATCAGTACGAGCACCAGCGCATTGGGTGGTACGGCAAACGATTTGAACGACGCGGTGGGTATACGGCTCACCGCGAGCAGTGCGGTCGAGGTCATCCATACGCCGACAAAAGCGTCCGATGTCCACCAACCGCTGCCGAATTGCTGATCGAGCGCGATGGGCATGATCGCGATCAGGGCGGCGGCCGGCGCGGGTACGCCGACGAAGTAGTCCTTCGTGTACTGCGGACGGTCATCGTCATCGATCAGGGTGTTGAACCGGGCCAGACGCAAAACGATTGCGCAGCAGTAGATCAACGCGAGCAGCCAGCCGACGTCGTTGCCCTCCAACATCAACACGTACAGCACAAGTGCGGGGGTGACCCCGAAGTTGATGGCATCGGCGAGCGAATCGAGTTCGGCGCCGATTTTCGTTGTTGCACCGAGGAGACGCGCGATCCGGCCGTCCACACCGTCGAGCAGTGCTGCGGCCGCGATCATCGCGACGACCAAGTCGACGCGGCCGTCGAGTGCGAACTTGGTGGCCGACATCCCCGCGCAGATCGCGAGCACCGTGAAGGCCGACGGCACGAGCAGTTTGCCGGTGTTCAGGGTTCCGGCTCGACTGGGCCGTCGTCGGCGGTGGGGGGTGGTGGAGAGATGGCGGGAGGCCGACCGCTTCGTGTCGCCCCGTCCGGATGCGATCATTTCAATTGCGCCAGGACGGTTTCCGCGCCCACCGCGCGTTGCCCGACGGACACCAGCGGGCGGGTGCCCTCAGGCAGGTAGAGGTCGACCCTGGATCCGAACCGGATCAGGCCGTAGGTGTCGCCGAGTGTGACCTGATCACCGGGCCTGGCATCGCAGACGATGCGGCGGGCCAGGAGTCCGGCGATCTGCACCACGGCGAGCTCGGCGCCGTCGTCGGTGCGGATCAGCATCGAGTTGCGCTCGTTGGCGTCGCTGGCTTCCGGGAGGTCGGCGCTGACGAACGACCCCGACCGGTATTCGATCGCCTCGACCTTGCCGGCGGCGGGGATCCGCTGCACGTGCACATCGAACACGGACAAGAAGATCGAGACTCGGGGACGCGGTGTGTCGCCGAGTCCCAACTCGGCCGGCGGGGCCGCATGATCGACCAGGGCGACCTGACCGTCGGCCGGGGCGACAACAACACCGGGCGCGTTCGGTGGCACCCGGGACGGGTGGCGGAAGAACGCGGCGGTGGCGAGTGCGGCGACGGTGGCCGGCGTGCGGATCCATCCGTGTTTGCGTCCGGCAAGAGCAATGGCGGCGGGTACCGCCACGAACGGGATCCCGGCGCGATGTAGTGGCGGCACTGTCTCGCGGATGAGGTCGGCGATGTGAGCCAGACCGGTAGTCGGCTCGGCGTCTGTCGGAGTGGGGCGTCTGGCCATGGCAATTATTGTCGCAGGCGCACACTGCGGTCCGCGGTCGGCGCTGGTGATACCGCCGTAGCCGCAGGTCCCGGGCGATGTCGGTGATGGGTTGTCATAGCTCTTCGAGTACCAATACCTCGACCGTATTGCCGGCTTCGACCTTGTCGGTGTCGGCGGAGATGTCCAACAGGACGTTGGCCGATGCCATGTATGCGAGGTGGTGTGACGCGGGCGGTCCGATGGGCTGAACCTGCGCGCGACCGTCGGTGACGGTGAGCTCTCCGCGCCGGAACTGCCGCTTTCCCTTGGGTGAGCTGAAGGTCTCGGTGACCGATGCCGGGATGGTTCTGCGCTGGGCGGGTAGTCCCATCGCCGACCGCAGCGGTGGGCGGACGAACACCTCGAACGACACCTGGGCGCTGACCGGATTGCCCGGCAACGTGATGATCGGGACCGGGTTGCCGCCGGCGCTGGTGTAGGTGCCGCAGCCCTGGGGCATCCCGGGCTGCATCGCAACCTTCACGAAGTCGACGCCCTCACCGGTGAGGGCATCCTTGACGACCTCGTAGGCGCCGGCGCTGACCCCGCCGGAGGTGATGATCAGATCGACGCCCGGCTCATCCCCGCCGTCGATGTAGCTGTCGAGACGGGCCCGGAATTCGACGACGTCGTCGGGAACGAAATGAACCTGGGTGGCGTGGGCGCCGGCCTCGATGGCCGCCGCGGTCAGCATCGCGCCGTTCGACTCGTAGATCTGACCGAACTCCAGCGGTGTGCCGGCCGGAACCAGTTCGCTGCCGGTGGAGAGCACCAGCACGCGTACCGGCGCGTAGACCGGTAGCTCGGCCAGGCCCAGCGCGGCGGCGAGGCCGAGCTGAGGGGCCCGCAGGACACGGCCGGCGGGCAGCGCGCGCACGCCGGCGCCGATGTCGGACCCGGCCCGGCGGATTGCCGTGCCGGCCGGGGCAGCGGCAAAGATCGCAACGTTGTCGGTGCCACCGTCGGTGCGTTCGACCTGGATCACCGCGTCGGCGCCGGCCGGCATCGGTGCCCCGGTCATGATCCGGTGTGCGGTTCCGGGCGCCAGGGTGAGTTCGTCGGTACGTCCGGCCGGGATGTCGGCGGCCACCGGCAGGGTCACCGGAGATTCCTCGGTGGCGGCGGAGATGTCTTCGGCGCGGATGGCGTAGCCGTCCATGGCCGAATTGTCGAAGCCCGGCAACGTGATCGGGGCAGCGATGTCTTCCGCGAGGACGCGGCCCAGTGCGGATGCGGCGGGCACTGTGACGACGCGCGGCGCGCGGAACAGCGCCGCCACCACATCCTGATGTTCGGAAACGCTGCGCATCAGTTCTGGGCTCCGTACTTCGAGAGGAAAAGGGCAAGGGACAGTGCAGTTTTGGAGATCTCGTCGGGATCGACGCTCTCGTTCGGGGCGTGGATCCGGCAGGCGGGCTCTTCGACACCGAGGAGTGCGATCTCGGCCTGTGGGCAGATCTCTGCGAGCACGGTACACAGCGGAATGGAGCCGCCCTGACCCGAGTGGACAACGCGTTTGCCGTAGGCCTTGGCCATCGCCTTGGTCAGGGCGGTGTAACCCGGGCCGGAGGTGTCAGCGGAAAACGGGGCGCCGGTGGCCCCGATCTCGACATCCACCCGCGCGTGCCACGGAATGTGTTTGAGCAGATGCTTTTCCAGCGCGGCGGCAGCATCGTCTGGGTTCATGCCGGGTGGTACCCGAAGGTTCAGCTGCGCCGCCGCCCGTGGGTTGATCGCAGCGGGTGCTCCGGCGGTCGGTGGTGCGTCGATGCCGATCACGGTCACAGCCGGACGCGCCCACACCATTTCGGCGGGGGTTCCCGAACCGATGAGGTCGACGCCGTCGAGAGTCGTCGAGTCGGCCCGGAACTGTTTCGGGTCATACGGGGTACCGGGCCAGGCCTGATCGCTGGTGAGACCGTCGATGGTGGTGTTGCCGTCGGCGTCGCGAAGTGTTGCCAGGCCCGCGATCAATGCGGCCAGCGCGTCGGGGGCGCCGCCGCCGAACTGCCCGGAATGTACTTCGGAGGCAAGCGTTTCCACGGACACCTTCACCGCGGCCATGCCCCGCAGGCTGGTGGTGAGTGTGGGGATACCGGGTGCGACGTTGCCGGTGTCGCAGATCAGGATCATGTCGGCCTGGAACAATTCGGGCCGTGTCCGGGCCAGGTGCTCGAGGCCTTCGCCGCCGGCTTCTTCAGATCCTTCGATGACAATTCTGATCCCCACCGGCGGAAGCGGATCGAGAGCGCGCAGCGCGGTGAGAATGGCGACCACGTTGCCCTTGCAGTCGGACGCGCCGCGTCCGAACCAGCGGCCGTCCCGTTCGGTCAGGGAGAACGGTGTGCTCTCCCACAGCTCCTCCGGACCGGAGGGCTGAACGTCGTGGTGGGAGTAGAGCAAGACCGTCGGGGCTCCGGCGGGGCCGGGGACGAAGCCCAGGACCGTCTGACTCCCGTCGACGGTGTCCATCACGAGCGAGTCGACACCGGCATCGGAAAAGGCTCCGCGCACCCAGGCGGCGCTGGCCCGGCAGTCGTCGCGTTTAGCCGGGTCGACGTGCACCGACGGCAGGGCAACCACGTCGGCGAGGTCGGAATGTGCGCGCGTCATCAGGCCGGTCACTCGTTTGGACAGGGCAGAAAAGGTGGGTGCGCGTTGATCGGGCATGAGGCCAAGCATGCCGGACCGGAAGGGCGCCTGTCAGCAAGCTGCCCATCCCACCGTGCGCCCGCGCAGGGGCAGGACTAGTTTTTGAGTCATGGCTGAAGGGTTGCTACTCGACATCGACGGGGTGATCGTCACTTCGTGGGAGCCGCTGCCCGGCGCTGTCGAAGCGTTGGAAGCGATCGCCGAATCCGGGATTCCCCGGATGTTCTTGACCAACACCACATCCAAGTCGAGGAGTCAGATCGCGCAGACGCTGACCCGCGGTGGATTCAAGGTGGCCGACAGCGAGATCCTGACCGCTGCGGTGCTCACCGCCGAGTACCTGCGATCGCATCACCCTGGCAAGCGGGTGATGGTTCTCAACGAGGGCCCGGTCACCGAGGACATGGCCGGGATCAACATCGTCGAAGATGACCCGCAGGTGCTGGTGTTCGGCGGTGCCGGACCCTCGTTCACCCACGATCTGCTGTCGAAGGCTTTGGCTTGGATGATCGACGGTGTCCCCGCGATCTCGATGCACCGGTCCATGTCGTGGTCGACGGCCTCGGGCCCCAAGATCGACACCGGGATCTACCTCGAAGGTCTGCAGAAGGCGACCGGAAAGAAGATCCCGGCGATCGGGAAGCCGTCGCCGCTGGGATTCCGTCACGCGGTGGAGATGCTCGGAGTCGGTGATCCCGCCGAGGTGGTCATGGTCGGCGACGACATCCACGGCGACGTTCTCGGCGCACAGAAGGCAGCGATGGTCGGTGTGCTGGTCCGCACCGGAAAGTTCCGGCCCGAACAACTCGACGCATTGCACGCCGACGAGTTCGGGCAGGTCCCCGACCACGTCATCGACTCGATCGCGGACCTGCCCGCCCTGCTCAAGAAACTCTGATCGACCCCAGGCGGGTCAGGAGACGGCGAGTTTGATCTTCGTCAGTGTCTGATTCATCCCGTCCACCAGTTCAGCATCAAAGGGCTTCTCGCCGCCCATCGCAACGTTGATGAGGACCTGCGAGACCTTGCTGGTGTTGTTGGGTGCTTCCCGGCGTTCGGTGAGCTTCACACCGTTGTCGGAGGGCGTGATGGTGAAACTCCACACGCTGCCGTTCTCCTTGATCCGGTACGCGATCTCCTTGTTCGGCTCGTACCGGACAACCTTGGCCGTGGTCGGCCAGACCAGCAGACCGCGCTTGTTGACGTTGATGGTCTTGGTCCCGAGCGTGATCGGTCCGCTGCCGCGAACGATGACCTTGCGGCATTGCGGGCTCCATTCGCCCATCCGCTTCAGATCGGACACCACCTTCCACACCTGTTCGGCGGAGGCTTTGATCTCGGTGGACGCTTCGAGCAGGGGGGCAGCCATGGTTCTCCTGGTGAGGTCTGGTCGACGAACCCGTCAGCCAGATTCGTCGATGCGCCGCCGGTACGGCATGTCAATGAGTGTTGTCACTATCCGATCAGGATCTTGTCATAGTCCGCGACGCGGTCGGCGAGGGTACGCAGATGTTCCGCACTGCCACCGAGCGTGTGTTCGATGGCCAGCAATCGGCTCGCGTAGTGGCCGACCGGATACTCCGCGGTGATTCCGATACCGCCGTGCATCTGGATCGACTCCTGCCCGACCTTGCGTGCCGACCGGCAGATCTGCAGTTTGGCACGCGAGGCGATCACCGGATCGATGTCGCCTTCGGCCAACGCAACCGTCGCGTACAGGCTCATACTGCGGGCCAGTTCGACAAGGACGTACATGTCCGCGGCCCGATGTGTCAACGTCTGGAATTTGGCAAGCGGCACCCCGAACTGCTTGCGCTGCTTCAGATACTCGGCAGTCAGCCGCACTGTTTCGTCCATGGCGCCGACTGCTTCGGCACACAACCCGACCTGCGCGACCACTTCGCTGCGGATCAAGGCTGCGGAGGTGTCACCGGAATCGAGCAGTGTTGCCGGCGCGTCCTGCAGGACGATCTGGGCGCCGCGCCGCGAATCGTGGGTCCGGAACGCAGTGCGTGCAACACCGGTTGCATCGGCATCCACCAGGAAGAGCCGGATGTCCCCGTCGAGGCGGGCGGTGACCACCAGGGTGTCGGCGCAGTCACCGTGCAGCACCGGGTTCTTGGTGCCGGTCAGTGTGTAGCCGTCGCCGGCCGGTGTTGCGGTGGTCGTCACCGCGGCGTTCGGCCAGCGGTCTCCCGGCTCTTGATGGGCGAATGCGGCGAGCAGTTCACCGGAGGCAAGCGCGGGCAGGTACTTCGACCTCTGCTCGTCGTTGCCGGTGTCGGCGATGATCCCGCCGGGGATGATGACCGCGTCGAGAAGCGGTTCGGGAGCGAGTGCGCGACCGAACTCACCGAGCACGGCGCCGATCTCCTCGGGGCCGGCGCCCATTCCGCCGTCGTCCTCGCTGAACGACAGGCCGAGAATCCCGATCTCCCCCAACGACTTCCAGAGGTCGCGACTCCAGCCGAGGTCGGTATCGGTGACCTCGCGGAGTTTCTCGAGATCGTAGAACTTGGACAGCACGTCGCGCGTGGTGTCACGCAGCATCGTCTGTTCTTCGCTGTATTCGAAATCCATGGTTTTCGGTGGTCCTTTACAGGTGTGCGGGCGACTTCACAGCCCGAGGATGGAGGACGCGATGATGGTGCGCTGCACCTCTGACGAACCGCTGTAGATCGACACCTTGCGGAAGTTGAGGTACGTCGGGACCGTCTCCTGAGCCCAATGGGGAGAAGCGATGTCAGCAGCATTCACTGCGAGTGAGTCGACTCCGGCGATATCGGCGAGAAGCTCGGTCGACGCCTGCTGCAACTCGCTGCCACGCAGTTTCAGGACGGACGACACCGGATCGGGCTTGCCGTTTGCCGACGCGGCGACCACCCGCAGCTGGGTGAGTTCCAGTGCCAGCACCTCGTTCTCGAGCTCGGCGAGCCGGGCGGCGAACAGTGGATCCTGCAGCAGCGTTCCGTCGCCCGACGGGATGGCGGCGGCCAGTTCCTTGGCGCGGGCCAGCCGGGTCTTGGTGATGCCGACCCGGGTCACCCCGGCGCGCTCGTTGCCGAGCAGGAACTTGGCGTAACTCCATCCGGCGTTCTCTTCGCCGACGAGATTCTCGACCGGGACCTTCACGTCTTCGAAGAAGACCTCGTTGACCTCGAAGCCGCCGTCGATCAGCTGGATCGGCCGGACGGTGATACCAGGGGTATTCAGGTCGATGAGCAGAAAACTGATGCCCGCCTGACGTTTCGGGGCATCGGGATCGGTCCGGACGAGCGCGAAGATCCAGTCGGCGAACTGCGCCATCGTGGTCCAGGTCTTCTGGCCGTTGACCACATAATGGTCGCCGTCCCGCACGGCCCTGGTCTTCAGCGACGCGAGGTCGGATCCCGCCTCGGGTTCGGAGAAGCCCTGGCACCACCAGATGTCGAGGTTGGCCGTGGCCGGGAGGAACCGCTCCTTGATCTCCTGCGAGCCGAAGTTGGCGATCACCGGTCCGACCATGTCGGCGTTGAAGGCCAGCGGTTCCAGGACGGAGGCGAGATTCATCTCGTTCTGCCAGATGTGCTTCTGCACCGGGGTCCAGTCCTTGCCACCCCACTCGACCGGCCACTTCGGAACCGCCAGGCCATGCTCATTGAGTTTGCGCTGCACGGCAATCATGTCGTCGGGCCAGATCGAGGTACCGGCTGCGGCGCGCTCACGGAGTTCTTTGGGGACTTCGTTGGCGAAGAAGCTCCGCAGTTCCTCGCGGAAGGCGACGTCTTCGTCGCTGAGTTTGAGGTGCATGGTTCCTTGATACTCCCCGAGGCCGATCCGCGTGAGCGCTACGTGCGACGTCGGTGCTCACGGCTATACTTCTGCTGACGCCGGACCTCATCTGTGAGGGACCCCGTTCTCTTCAACTGAATTGGCGCGGTGAGCTGCCGGACGCGATGGGTTGGTGGAATCGTCCACCGAGTCCCCGCGGGCCGGGCGCCGTTGCCGGGAGAACCAGGTGGCACCGATGACAACACAAACGAACCAAGCACCCTCGCCGTGGCCGGGGTCGGAGTACTCGGCCCAACTCGACTGGGACCTCGACGACGTCGGGACCTTGCCGGAGCTGGCCGGCAAACTCACCGCGACCGGTGAACAGTTGTTGGCCGCGCACGTGGCCGGCTGGACATTGGTGGCGCCGATGTCGGACGGTCGGCTGCATGCGCGTCGGCAGTCCCGTCGCATGCGCGGCCGCGCACCCGTCAGTCCTGTTGGTATCCCGTCAGGCGACCTGGCTCCGCGTCTGCGCTGGCGTCTGCGCATTGTCGACGAACCTGCCGACGAGCGCTCGGACCGGCTGACTGTCGAGGCCGCGACTGCCACGCCGTGGCTGCTGGCCCGGGGCGACAGACTCGAGCAACTGAGCGGGCCGGAGATCGACGCCGACACCCTGGCCCGGGTTCAGGCGCAATTCGGGCCCGGGGAGGCCGGCGATCGCCGGTGGGCGTTGGTCTCGGCCCGCATCGGTCCGTCGAAGGATCTGATCGCCGAAGGCAGTCGACTGCGCCTGCACGCGGTGGTCGACGGTGTTGTGCTGCGCACCGTCGAGACCCTTGGCCACCGGCATGCGGCCGATCGCGCGACGGACCTGCCCGCCGCGGCCGGCGCCTACCGCCGACTGGCGGCAGCGGCGATGGCGATGCACCAGGCAGGTGGCCGGTTGGGCGCCATCGACGACGGCTTCGTGGTGGTCGAATACCCGGTCCGCTAACGCGGTAGAACCGTGAGGACCCGGTGGATGTGGTTGCGGAACTCGAGCATGTATTTGCGCAGGAACTTCTCGGTGGAGGCGTCGTTCACGGTGCCGTCCTCGCCGAATCCCTCTGGGGTGTATTGGATATACGCCTCCGGTGCGGTCATCTGCCGGGCATTGCAGAAGCTCAGTACCGCCCGCAGACTCTGTTGACCGACGGCCGTACCGAGTTTCCCGACTGACGCACCGATCATGGCGGCGGGGATGTGGTCGAAGGAGTTCTGACCCCACGGACGGGATGCCCAGTCGATGGCGTTCTTCAGTGCGCCGGGGATCGACCGGTTGAACTCGGGCGTGACGAAGAGCACCGCGTCCACGGCCGAGATCGCCTCTTTGAACGCGGTGGCTTCGGGAGGAAAGTTGTTGTCGTAGTCCTGGCTGTAGAGCGGCAGGTCCCGGATCGGGATCTCGACGAACTCGAGATCTTCGGGAGCGAGCTTGATCAGTGCACTTGCCAGGATCCGGTTGATCGAAGTGGATGACAGGCTTCCGATGAAGTACCCGACCTTGTAGGTGCTCATGGGTGGATCCGCCCTTCTGCGGTTGCAAGCGGGCCAATGGTAGCCCGCAGTGCCAGGCGTGACCGGGGGTTTGAGCCGCTGATTACCGGAGTGTTACCGCGGTGAGGTCTTGGAAGTGCGCTGTTGGTCCCGCGATAACCACTGTGAAACCACCGGCTTCTTTACTGGAACACGCAGCCGGATCCGGCTTCTCGCCTAGCGGCAGTGTCGCCGCAGCGGCCTCAACATTCCGTCCCATCAGGAGGACCCTATGTCCGAGATCGACCAGACCATCGCCGAGAATATCAAGACCTCCCTTGCCGAGATCCCGCACCCGTCGTTGCCGAAGGGCAGCAACATCTACGGCGGCACCAAGATCTTCCCCGACTACAAGGCGCAGGAGGGAGAGTCGTACTTCACGCTGGTTCACGGCATCGCCCACGAATCGTCGGTGAGTTTTGTGGCGGTCCTGCAGGCCACCAGGGCGCTGCGTAAGGGCTTTGAGTCGGCGATGTACTTCTACGGCCCCGGTGCCATCAATTGCCTTGCCACACGCGGCTTTCCGACCACCGGAGATTCCGGCTTCCCGGGTGAGCAGAACATCAACGATTCGCTCGCGACGTTCATCTCGGAAGGCGGCACCGTGTTCTGTTGCCGTTTCGGTCTGGCACTGCACGGCGGACGCGAGGAAGACCTCATCGAGGGAGTCATCCCGGCGCATCCGCTCGATGTGCAGGATGCGCTCATCCATTACGCGCGCAAGGGCGCCATCATCAACTCCACCTACATGGTCTGAGAGTGCCGACATGCTGGAGACGGAGCGAAGCGGAGCTCGACCGGAGCAGGCACTATCGGCACGCGTAGATCTTGCGTTGCTCGGTGTTCGTGGGTCACCGCCAGTGCGCCGATCCGCCGGCGCCGGTCCCAGCGACGACGGCCACCTGATCATCGATGGCCTCAGTGCTGCGGTCCCACGCAATCCGCTGAGTCCTTATGTCCTGGACGGTGATCGGGTGTTGTTCGACGGTGATGAGACCGGGCTGGAGGTGTTGGCGATCGACAGACCGGTCTTCTACGACCTGCGCACCGACACGGGAATCGCGTACGAGAAGATCGCCAAGCTGCACGGCCGCGACGTCTTGGCGACCACGGTGATGCAGACCTGTATCCGCTACGACGAGTCGCAGCGCTGCAGGTTCTGCACAATCGAGGAGTCCATGCGGTCCGGCGCCACCGTGGCCGTCAAGAAGCCCGCAGAGCTGGCCGAGGTCGCCGAGGCGGCGGTCCGCCTCGACGGGGTGAAGCAGATGGTGATGACGACGGGTACCTCCGCGGCGGCGGACAGGGGCGCAAAACATCTGGCGCGCTGCGTCCGTGCGGTGAAAGCTGTGGTGCCGGATCTGCCTATCCAGGTCCAGTGTGAACCACCCGGCGACCTGGCCACGCTCACCGAATTGAAGGAGGCCGGAGCCGATTCCATCGGTATCCACATCGAGTCCCTCGATGATTCCGTCCGCCGGCGTTGGATGCCCGGCAAGGCGAGTGTCTCCACCGACGAGTACCGGGCGGCCTGGGCGGAAGCCGTGCGCGTCTTCGGCCGCAATCAGGTCTCGACCTATCTGTTGATCGGACTGGGGGAGGAACCCGACGAATTGGTGTCGGGTACAAGAGAACTCATCGAGATGGGGGTGTATCCCTTTGTGGTGCCGTTCCGTCCGCATGAGGGATCGCTGGCCGTCGATGTCGATCATGTCGGCGCCCCTCGCAGTGACGTCGTCGAGGACATCACCCGGCGAGTCGCCAAAGAATTGACAGCCGCGGGCATGCTCGGCGCCGATCAGAAGGCCGGATGTGCCGCGTGCGGCGCATGCAGTGTTCTGCAGAACGTGGGAGGTTGATCATGCAAGCAGGCAGCAGAGATCTGGCGATCCTGACCGGCCCGCGCTTGGCCACATCGCCTGCCCCGTTCCTTATCCAACCTGTCGGGAGCACAGGTGAACTCGCGCAGTATCGGGCGCTTCGCCACGAGGCGTTCGTCGTACGGCAAGAGCTGTTCGCCGGATCCGACCACGACGAACTCGACGATGATCCCCGCACCGTGGTGCTCTGTGCGACGGCACCCGACGGCACCGTGCTCGGTGGGGTGCGGCTCGCGCCGGCCACCGCCGACGACATCGGATGGTGGACCGGCAGCCGGTTGGTGGTGGCGCCGACCGAACAGGCCCGAGGGGTCGGTCCGGCGCTGGTGCGGGCGGCGAGTGCACGCGCCGAGAGTTCCGGTGTCCTGCGGTTTGATGCCGCCGTACAGCAGCGGTACCGGTCGATGTTCACCTCGCTGGGGTGGCAGCACACCGGCGATGTCGACGTGGCGGGCGTATCCCACGCCGCGATGCGCTGGCCGATCAACAAGATCGAACGTCTCGTCACAGCCACCAAGGCGATGCTGGCCGAAGTGCTGGCGCCGCTGGCGGCACAGTCGATGGGATTGGGGCCCAGCGGATTCCGTGGTGACGACGGGACCCCTGTTCCAGGTAGCGATCTGATCGCAGCCTGCGACGCGATCATCCCGTCGATGGTCGAACGTGACCCCGAATGGGCCGGGTGGTGTGCGGTACTGGTCAATCTCAACGACCTGTCCGCGATGGGCGCCACCCCGGTCGGTCTACTCGACGCGGTGGGGGCACCCACCCGATCGCAATTGACGAGAATAATTCGTGGGATGGCCAGAGCCGCTGCAGCCTGGGGTGTTCCGGTCCTCGGCGGTCACACGCAGGCAGGCGTTCCGGCGTCGTTGTCGGTCACCGCGCTGGGCCGCACGTCCAGGCCGATACCCGCCGGGGGTGGACGCGTCGGCCACGACCTGCGGCTCACAGCCGATCTCGGGGGCAACTGGCGGCCGGGATATGCCGGTCAGCAATGGGATTCCACATCGACGCGCAGTTCCGGGGACCTGGCGCGGATGGGATCGTATGTGCAGCGGGCAGCACCGGCCGCTGCGAAGGACGTCAGCATGGCCGGGCTTGTCGGCACCACCGGAATGCTGGCCGAGGCCTGCGGAACCGGTGCGCTCCTCGACATCGACTGTATTCCAAGGCCTTCCGGAGTTGCGATGGGCGAGTGGGTCACCGCCTTTCCGGGATTCGCCATGATCACGGCAGACGCGCCGGGCCGGGAGGTTCCCGATGCGGGACCGGCAACCGGTGCGGTCTGCGGACAACTCATCGAAGGCCGTGGCGTCAGCCTGCGTTGGCCGGACGGCACGATCACACAAGCGGTGCAGGGCACCGTCACAGGATTGGGAAAAGCATGAGCACAACAATTTCTGTCGCGTCGGCTCAGTTCGGTCGCGACATGGAAGAGGCGTACCGGACGATCGGTGCGCTCATCGAACAGGCGAATGAGCGGGGCAGTGACCTGCTCGTTCTCCCAGAGGCGGCGTTGGGCGGCTATCTACCCAGTCTGGGTGGGGGCGACGAGAGTCCGGAGGCACGTCAGCGCCGGCTTGAAAGTCTGCCACCGGCACTCGAACTGGGTGGCCCGGAATTGGCCCGGGTCGCCGCGATGGCCGGCGACATGACAGTGACGTTGGGCTTCTGTGAGGCCGATGGCGACACCCGCTACAACGCCGCCGTCACCCTGTGCGGCGACGGGATCCTCGGATCGTATCGCAAGGTCCATCAACCGCTGGGTGAAAACCTCTGCTATTCAGCCGGTTCGGGGTATCCGACCTTCGAGACGCCGGTCGGGCGGATGGGGATGCAGATCTGCTACGACAAGGCATTCCCGGAGGCTGCCCGGGCGTTGTCGCTCGGCGGAGCAGAGATCATCGCGTCAATTTCGGCCTGGCCGACATCGCGGACCAACACCACACCCAACATGGACGACGACCGCTGGAAGCAGCGGTTCGACATCTACGACCGGGCCCGCGCGCTCGAGAACCAGTTGATCTGGGTCGCATCGAATCAGGCCGGAACCTTTGGCTCCCTTCGATTCGTGTGCAGCGCGAAGATCGTCGGTCCCGGTGGTGAGGTTCTCGCCGACACCGGCACCGAGGAGGGCCTCGCGACGGCAACACTCGACGTCAAGGACGCGATGCGAGCGGCGCGCGGCGGCGGGATGTACAACCTGCGGGATCGACGTCCCGAGCTCTACGGCAGTGTCACCGAGCCCAATCGAGTCGAGGAACTGACCTATGCCTGAGATGAACTTCACCGTCCGCTGGCCGGATGGCTCACAGCAGCAATGCTATTCACCATCCCTGGTGATGCACGATTTCCTGGAACCAAACGTCGACTACCCGTTGGGGGAGTTCGTATCCCGCAGCACCGAGGCCTTGACCATCGCCAGTGAACGCGTCCGCGCGAAGTTCGGTTTCGCCTGCACGTCCGCGGCAGCGCAGATCGAGGACATCGAGGCGGCAGCGAGAAAGATGCCCGACGGGCAGGTCCGGGTACTGGCGATGACCGGTGCCGAATTGATCACGCCCGCACAGGCAGGACAGCAGTCATGAACGATTCACCAGCAGGTACTCCGGCGGTCGAGGAGGTGCCGGTGGTGGTCATCGGTGCCGGACAGGCCGGCCTCTCGGCCAGTTGGCATCTCACCCAGCGAGGTGTTGCCCATGTAGTACTAGAACGCGACACCATCGCCCATGAATGGCGTGATGGCCGCTGGGACAACTTCACGCTTGTCACTCCCAACTGGCAGTGCAAGCTGCCGGGATACGAATACTCCGGTGACGATCCGAACGGCTTCATGACCCGCGACCAGGTCTACGCCTGGGTCCGGGACTATGCGAGAACGTTCGATGCTCCGGTGCGCGAACATGTTTCGGTGACGTCGGTCAGCCGGCGCGCCGCCGGTGGATTCGACGTCCTCACCACCGCCGGGCCGCTACAGGCGCAGCAGGTGGTGGTCGCGGTCGGTGGCTATCACACGCCGGTGATCCCGCGGTTCGCCGAGAAACTGCCCGACCGGATCCTGCAAGTGCATTCGTCGCAGTACCGCGGCGCCGATCAGCTCCCTGCTGGCGCTGTGCTGGTCGTCGGGTCCGGTCAGTCGGGCGCGCAGATCGCCGAGGACCTGCACCTGGCCGGACGAAAAGTGCACTTGGCCACGGGAAGTGCGCCGAGGGTGGCCCGCTTCTACCGGGGTCGTGACTGTGTCGCCTGGCTGCACGAGATGGGTGTCTACGACGTCTCGATCGACCAGCATCCGGGCGGACTGTCCAAACGTGAGAAGACCAATCACTATGTGACGGGCCGCGATGGCGGACGTGACATCGATCTACGCGCGTTCGCCCGCGACGGTATGCAGCTGCACGGCAGATCCACCGGGCTGGTGGGAACGACGATGACCTTCGCGCCCAACCTGGCCAAGAACCTCGCCGGCGCCGACGCCGTCAGCGACGCGATCAAGAACGACATCGACGCCTACATCGAGCGCACCGGCATCGATGCGCCGACCGAACCGCGATACGTCCCGGTGTGGACGCCCGAAACCGAAGTCACCGAACTGGATCTGGCGACCACCGACATATCGGCGATTGTCTGGTCGATCGGCTTCCGGACCGACTACCGGTTCCTCAAGGTGGGAGTCTTCGACGGAGAGGGCATGCCGACCCACAACCGTGGGGTGACGTCGACGCCGGGGGTCTACTTCCTCGGCCTGCCATGGCAGCACACCTGGGGGTCGGGCCGATTTGCGGCCATCGCACGTGATGCCGAGTATCTGGCGGACCAGGTGACCGCAGGGCGTGTTCCGAGCGCACCGGCCAGAGCGAGTCACTAGGCTCAGCGGCTATGGCACCCATTCGAGTTGCCGCACTGGCAGCCCACTTCGGCAGGGATGTCGAGCGGGCGGTGAGCAAGATCGTCGGGATCATCGAGGCGGCCGCGCGCGACGGCATCGACCTGTTGGTGTTGCCGGACGCGTCGATCGGTGGCTACATCGGTGACCTGCGATCACCGGACATCGACCACCTGCCGCCAACAGTGGACACAGATGGTCCGGAACTGACGAGGATCGCGGAGGCCGCGGGACCGATGACGGTGTGTGTGGGATTCACCGAGGCCTCGGAGGGCAAGCGGTACAACACCGCGGTCTGTCTGTCCGGTGATGGCATCCTGGGCCTGCACCGCAAAGTCCATCAGCCGGCCGGTGAATCGTTGGCTTACGCAGCGGGTGACACCTTCGCCGCCTTCGACACCCCGGTGGGCCGGATCGGAATGCTCATCGACTACGACAAGACGTTTCCGGAATCAGCCCGCACGTTGGCGCTCGACGGCGCAAGGATCATCTGTGCCCTGTCGGCGTGGCCGGCGAGCGTCACCGATCGTGCCTCGCGGCTACCCAACGACCGCCAGTCCCGGCTGTTCGACCTGTACGACGCGGCCCGGGCAGCGGAAAATCAGGTGGTGCTGGTGTCGTCGAACCAGACCGGCGTGATGGGTAAGTTGCGGTTCCTCGGGCAGGCCAAGGTGGTCGGTCCCGGCGGCGAGGTGCTCGCGAAGACATGGGCCAAAGGTGGAATGGCGATGTGCGACATAGACATCGATGCCGAGATCAACCGCGCCCGGACCGTGCTGCATCACCTGGAAGAGCGGCGCATCGACGCATACTGGCAGGACAATCCTTGAGAGTTTCATTACTGACCTACTCCACCAAACCGCGAGGCGGGGTGGTCCACACGCTCAATCTCGCCGAGGCATTGGCCCAGGCCGGTGCAGACGTCACGGTCTGGTCGCTGGCGCGGGGCGGCGACCCGGGCTTCTTCCGCCCGGTGGATCCAGCCGTGACGGTGCGACTGGCCCGTTTCGACGACCTCGAAGGCGACACGGTCACCGACCGGATCGTCCGGTCGATCGCAGTCCTGGGCGATGAGTTCGACTCGGCTGCAGCAGATATCGTCCACGCACAGGACTGCATCAGTGCCAATGCGGTGGGTCGGTGCATCCGGACCATCCACCACCTCGATCAATTCACCACACCGGTGCTGGCCGCCTGTCACGAGAAGGCGATCGTCGAACCGTACGCCCGGATCTGTGTGTCCTCTGCGGTCGCACAGGAGGTCCGGCAGGGGTGGGGGTTCGAACCGACGGTAATACCGAACGGCGTGCAGGCGTCCCGGTTTGCGGATGCGGCCGGGGACGATCTGGAATCCGTTGCTGCGTGCCAACAATGGCGCGCCCGTCTCGGAAAGTATGTGCTGGCGGTGGGTGGGATCGAACCCCGGAAGGGGAGCATCGATCTGCTGGATGCCTATGCCTTGATGCGGCGCGACGATCCGGACCTGCAGCTCGTCTTCGCCGGCGGTGAAACGCTGTTCGACTACCGAGGCTATCGAGCCGAATTCGACAGCCGGGCAGCAGAACTTGGCATCGCACCGATTGTCCTGGGTCCGGTGCCCGACGACACCTTGCCGGCACTGGTGGCCGCCGCCGCGGTGTTTGCGTTCCCGTCGACCAAAGAGGGTTTCGGCCTCGCTGCGATGGAAGCCCTGGCCGCCGGCACGCCGGTGGTGGCCCGCGATCTACCGGTATTGCGGGAGGTCTTCGGAAAGACGGTTCGTTACGCTTGGGCCGTCGCTGATCTGGCATCGCAACTGACAGCAGCGATGGACATCGACCGGGTCAGGCAATCGGCCGGCCGGGAACTGGCAGGTGGACTGACCTGGGACCATGCCGCCGAGCGCCACCTGGATTTCTACCGCTCCCTCCTCTGACCCCCGCCGTCGAGCGTGCCCATCGAACCGCCGAGCGTGCCCACATCACCGCCGAGCGGGCCCATCGAACCGCCGAGCGTGCCGAAAGTGATTGCACACGAACAGGTTAGGCACGTTTGATGGTAACGAGGGCACGGTCGACGGCGTTATCGGCACGCTCGGCGGTGATGTGGGCACGCTCGATCACATCATTCTGCTCGACGGAAAGCACTTGCCAGATCGGGAGCCGGTCCTGCACACTGGACGACGTTCTGTTCCCGACAGTCAGGTTTCCAGTGAAGATCATCGACGGCCCCGCGTCCTAGCGCGCTGACACCGTTCGATTCGCCGCGTCTGCGGTGGGATGAGTTGTTGGCGCACTCCGTCACCATCCTCATTGGGAGTCCCATGCCTCCGTATTCTGAATCCGTAATATCTCTCCGTGACGTCTGCCTTGATTGGCCCGACGGTACCTCTGCTCTGTCCAACCTGACGGCGTCTTTTGGTGTCGGCCACATCGGTGTCGTCGGTGCCAACGGATCAGGCAAATCGACCCTGCTGAAAGTCGTTGCGGGCAAGGTTGTCCCGACGTCGGGTTCGGTCACGGTCGGTGGTGAAACCGCTTACCTGCCACAAGATCTCACTTTGCAGACCGACGCCACGGTGACCGACCTTCTCGGTATCCGTGCTCGGCTGGATGCGTTGTCGGCGATCGAGGCCGGGTCCACCGATCCGGCGGACTACGAAACGCTCGGCGACAACTGGGATGTGGAAGCGCGGGCGCACCACGTCCTTGCCGAGGCCGGTATCGGGAGTCTTGGTCTGGACCGTGATGTCGACACCTTGTCGGGTGGCGAAGTCATGCTGACCGCGATCGCCGGGTTACGACTGAGGGATGCGCCGATCACGTTGCTGGACGAACCGACCAACAACCTCGACCGGGCCGCGCGGACGCGGCTCTACTCTCTGATCCGGAACTGGCCCGGGACCCTGCTGGTCGTGTCCCATGACACCGCGCTACTCGAATTGATGGACACCACAGCCGAACTGCGCGACAACGAGATCACGCTGTTCGGAGGACCGCTGAGCGAGTACCGAGAACAGGTGCGACTTCAGCAGGAGTCTGCCCACCAAGATCTGCGGTCGGCACAACAAGATCTGAAGGTTCAACAGCGACAACGGATCGACACCGAAACGAAGGTTGCACGGCGCAGTCGGTACGGGAAGAACAACACCGGCCTGCCGAAAATCCTGCTCGGCGCCCGTAAGCGCAGTGCTCAGGAGACTGCCGGTCGGTTGCGTTCTGAAGGTGACAACAAGATCAATGATGCACGGCGAGCGATCGAGAGTGCCGCCGAACTGATCCGCGACGACAAGCACATTCGGATCGAATTGCCCGATCCGGACGTCCCGGCTGGGCGCCGGTTGGCGGAAATACACAGTGGCGATTCGACGATCGTGGTCGCCGGACCGGAACGGGTCGCCCTCAGCGGCACCAACGGTTCCGGAAAGACGACGCTCCTACGAACGCTGTGGAATCCCGATCCACCCGAGGATGGTCCGTACGCGGTGGCCCACACCGACCATATCGGTTACCTCGCACAGCGTCTCGATGACCTCGACGACGCCGCGAGTGTCCTCGACAACGTGCGATCCGCGGTACCCGACGCCGAGCCGAATGTCGTGCGCGCCAGGCTGGCTCAGTTCTTGTTGCGCGGGGACGCGGTGGATCGGCTGGTCGGTGAACTGTCCGGTGGTGAACGATTCCGGGTGGCGCTGGCGCGACTTCTCCTGGCCACGCCGCCGGTTCAACTACTTGTTCTCGACGAGCCGACCAACAACCTGGACATCGATAGCGTCGACCAGTTGGTGGAGGCCCTCTCGGCGTATCGGGGCGGGATGCTGGTGGTCAGTCACGACGACGGATTCTTGGCCCGGCTCGGTATCTCGCGGTCGCTGGTGCTGTCCGGTGGGGTGGTGGAGTCCGGCGAACTCTTCAACACCGCGTAGACACCGAGGCCGGCGATGAGTGCCCAGAAGGCGGATCCGATGCCCGCGACCGAGATGCCCGCCGCGGCGACGACAAAGGTCAAAATTGCGGCTGTTCTGCTCTTTACGTCATGTAGGGAGGCGGCCAGAGCGCCGGCGAGGGTGTCGAGCAACGCCAGGCCGGCCACCGTTTCCACCAGTCCGGTCGGCGCAATTGTCACCAGTGCGGCAACGGCTGCTGAGCTGATGCCGATGACAAGGTAGACCGGGCTCACTGCGGCAGCGGCAATCCATCGTCGACGGGGGTTGGGTTCGGCGGTGGGCGCGGCCGTCAGCGCGGCACTGATCGCGGCGAGGTTCACCGCGTGGCCACCGGCCGGCGCCACCAATGAGGTGAGGGCGCCGGTCACCAGCATCGAAGGGCGCCAAGGGATCCGGTAGCCGAAGCTGGCCATCACCGCGGTGCCGGGCAGGTTCTGAGAGGCCATCGTGACGATGTACAGCGGCAGTGCGATCCCGACACAGGCCTGCCACGTCCATTGTGGAACAACAAGATCCATCCGGGGTACCAGCGAATCCGCGGTCACACCCTTGTCCGACGTCAACAGCACCACCGCGATGACAACGGCTGCGGTTCCGAAAGCGGCGGGCACCGCCCAGCGCTTGGCGTACCGGATCAAGATCAACCAGACGACGATGACCGGGGCGATGGCCAGGGGTTCGTCGGCAACCGCACGCACGGGTTCGAGGCACAGGGGCAACACGATTCCGGCGAGCATCGCCTGGGCGATGGGTGTGGGAATCGCCTGCACCAGGGAGCCGAGGCGTGGCCACAACCCGGTCGCGACGACCATCACCCCGACTAATACGAAAGCTCCGACCGCGGCTGGGAAGCCGCCATCCGGTGTCGCCGTGCCGGCCAGCAGTGCCGCGCCCGGCGTCGACCAGGCCAAGGTGATCGGCATCCGGTAACGGGTCGCGAGGAACCCGACTCCAATGGCGATGGCCATACACAGGGCGAACAGACCCGAGGCAGCTTGCTCGGGCGATGCGCCGACGGCTCTCAGGCCGGTCAGGACCACCGCAAAGGAACTGGTGAATCCCACCAGCGACGCGACGACGCCGGCGGTGATCGGCTGGGTGAGCGACACACGAACCTCCGCGAGTCGGGACAGTAGTGTTCATCGTAAAGTAGATTGGATCTTGGATCCAATTATAGGAAGAAGTATGCCGCCGACACGTTCCACGCAGGTCCTCGACGCCCTGGGGCTTCGTCCCACCGCGGTGCAGCACGCCCGCACGGTCATCGAAACGACCCTGGCGGCGGCGATCCTCGACGGCTCGCTGGCCAGTGGCACTGCGCTTCGCCAGGCCGAGCTGGCCGAGGTGTTCGGCGTCAGCCGGATGCCAGTCCGCGAAGCGCTCCTGTCGTTGCAGGCCCGCGGTCTGGTCGATCATGTGCCCCACAAAGGTGCGGTGGTGGTCGGGGTCGACCCGGAAGACGTCGTCAACACCTATCGGATCCGGCTGCTGCTGGAACCGGAAGCGCTTGCGGGCTCGATCCCGAATCTCGGACCTGCCGACATCGACGAGGCGCGCCGCATCCTGGCAGCGATGGAAGACGACCCCGACCTGGTGGACCTCGGCCGGCTGAACTCCGACTTCCATCTCGCGCTCTACAAGCGCCATCCAAATGCCAAGTTGCTGAAGCTGATCGGGCAGGAACTCGACGACGAGGACCGCTATCTACGTTTCCATCTGGCCGAGTTGGGGTCAGATCAACTGGCCCAGACCGAGCATCGACAGCTGGTCGAGCTGGCCGCCACCGGTGCGGTGGACGACGCGGTGGCGTTGCTCCGGCAGCACATCGCTGCCGCCGCCGATGCCATCGAGGCGTATTTCTTCAGCCGATCGCACACCTGAGTCGGGTATCCCTGTTTGAGTCGGGTAACAAGGAGGCATGCCCGAAGGCGACACCGTGTTCCAGGCCGCAGCGCGTCTGCATCGTGCATTGGCCGGAAAGACGCTGACCCACTGCGATGTTCGGGTTCCGCGGTACGCAACATCGGATCTGTCCGGCCTTACCGTGGATGAGGTTGTCGCTCGCGGGAAACATCTATTGATCCGCGTGGGCGAGTACACGGTGCACTCTCATCTGAAGATGGAGGGCAGGTGGGAGATCTACACCAAGGGCGCCCGATGGCGGCGTCCGGCATTCAAGGCCCGGATCATCCTGGAAGCAGGACGAGTGCAGGCGGTTGGCTTTGAACTCGGAACGCTCGAAATCCTCCGGCGCGCCGACGAAGACGCGGCACTGGGCCACCTCGGTCCCGATCTACTCGGAAGCGACTGGGACGCCGATGTCGCGGTCGCGAATCTCTCGTCTGATCCGGCCCGGCCGATCGGCCTCGCCCTGCTCGATCAGCGGGTGATGGCCGGAATCGGCAACGTCTTCCGCTGTGAGATGTGCTTTCTGCGCCGGACTCACCCGGCGGTGCCGGTGGCCGACGCGGGCGACGCCGAAGAGTGGGTCGATCTGGCCAAGAAGGTGTTGGAGTTCAACCGAAACCGCTCGATCCGGGTCACCAATGTGGACCGCGCCGGTGAACGCACCTGGGTCTACGGCCGGGCGAAGCGACCGTGCCGGCGATGCGGGACCGCCATCAGATCAGCGGAACTCGGCGGAACCACAGACCTCGAGCGGGTCATCTACTGGTGTCCGTCATGTCAGCCGCCACCGTGACGAGAGGGGCTGCAATCGGTGCATCCACGGGTGCAGCCTGCCGAGCCGCCCGGACGCGCAGGATGGCCGCGGTCCCGGCCGCGATCACGACCACCAGGACATAGATGCTGTACCCGATGGCGGTGGGTCGCAAGCCGTAGTGGCCGACCGCGATTCCGCCGATCACCGCCGGAATACTGAATCCGAGGTAACTCACCACGTACAGGGTCGAGAAGACCTGGCCGCGCTGTGCCGGTTCGGTTGCGGCGATCAGTGTGGCCATCACGCCGACAAACGTCGACCCGAACCCGAAGCCGGCGATCACCGATCCGGTGAGATAGATCGGCAGAGTCGCCGACATCGTTCCGATCAGGTTGATGATCAGGCCGGTTCCGAGCGTCGCGAGTCCGATCCCGAGCTTGCGGTCGGCCGACCACCGTGACGTCGCCACGCATCCGACCGCACCGAAGGTGAAGAACGTCCCGAGGATGAGTCCGGTGGCCATGTGGTTCTCGATGCCGAAGATCGTCGGCACGATCGACGACCCCAACGAGAGGGTCAGTCCGCCGAGCGACCAGGTGGCCAGGACCCCGAAGGTCGACATGAGGAACACGCCGCGAACCGACGGCGGCAGACCGGCGCTGGGACGAAGCACCTGCCAGAAGTGCCGGCGCGAGGTGAAACCGGTACGTGCCGAGGTTTCCGGAATGAAGGCGACGAGGACCGCGGAGATGACAAACGCGACGATCAGCACCAGGAAGATCAGTTCTCGCGGTCGCGGCGCGTATTCGATGAGGATGCCGGCGGTCACCGCGCCGAAGGCGAGCCCGCCCAGGGGTGCGCCAGAACTGATGACGGACCCGAGCCGGGGGTTGGGTTGCAGATCGACCATCGTCGCGCTCAGCGTGCCGGTCAGTGCTCCGGCGGCCAGGCCCTGCAGGATGCGCGCCGCGATCAGGGTGGGGACTCCGTCGGCGACCGCGAACATCACCATCGACGCAGTCATGAGTGCCAAACCACCCAACAGCACCGGACGTCGGCCGATGTGATCCGAGAGCGACCCCACGGTGAGGAGGCCGGCCAGCAGCGCGATCACGTAGACGGCGAAGATGACGGTCAAGGTGAAAGCCGAGAAGCCCCAGAGTTCCTGATAGACGGGATACAGGGGAGATGGCGCTGCCGCGGAGAACATCATCGCGACCGTGGTGGACGCGATCACCGTGAACGCGGCGAGCGGACCGATCTTCAGTGGTGCCATTCCTGTACCCAACCCCCGGCAGGCGCCGACAATTCCTGACGTCTGCGAAAGAGTTGGAGATCTCAGCCGGCCGGCGGGTTCGGTGGCTGCTCGAGTGTTGCCCGGAACGCATCGGCGGCCGCGTCCCCGTGGTGTTTGTAGCTGTTCCGCGGATCTTTCATGTCGAATCGGACAGCACCCGACTTGGCCTCCCGGAGTACCCCCCGGGTCTCACGGGCGGTCGGCGGCCAGAAATCGGTCGTCCATCGCGGTTCTGTGAGCTTGGCACGGAACGGATCGATGCCCGGGACGACGATGTCGGCCGCGAATTCGCGGGTGGGGGTTTGCCCGTCGCTGCTCACCCGGACGATGTTGACGGCCACGATGGTCGCGGTGCCGGATACCCAGGTCTTACCGAACATCGCGTTCCTTTGGTCAGGGAGGAGGCCTAAACCATAAGCGCCGTGAATCGATGTTGCCCGAGTTCAGGAGGTTTTCTCACCCATCGACCTTGCACTCGACCCGTGTGAGTGCTAAAACGAAACCTGGCACTCACCAACCGTGAGTGCTAGGTCGGAACGGTGAGACCGGTCCTAATGACACGACCGGTCGTCCGTCGCGGGCACCGAACCCGACTATGAACTTCCAGTGTCACCCCCTATCGGAGGATCACTTCGTAATGGCCAAGATCATCGCATTTGACGAAGAGGCTCGTCGCGGCCTCGAGCGGGGCCTCAACGCCCTCGCCGACACCGTAAAGGTGACGTTGGGACCCAAGGGTCGCAACGTCGTGCTCGAAAAGAAGTGGGGCGCCCCCACCATCACGAACGACGGCGTTTCCATCGCCAAGGAGATCGAGCTCGAGGATCCCTACGAGAAGATCGGCGCTGAGCTGGTCAAAGAGGTCGCCAAGAAGACCGACGACGTCGCTGGCGACGGCACCACCACCGCCACCGTCCTGGCTCAGGCCCTCGTCCGCGAAGGCCTGCGCAACGTCGCTGCCGGCGCGAACCCGCTCGGCCTGAAGCGCGGCATCGAGAAGGCTGTCGAAGCCGTCACCGAGTCGCTGCTGAAGTCCGCCAAGGAGATCGATACCAAGGAGCAGATCGCTGCTACCGCCGGTATCTCCGCGGGCGACCCTGCCATCGGTGAGCTCATCGCCGAGGCCATGGACAAGGTCGGCAAAGAAGGCGTCATCACCGTCGAGGAGTCGAACACTTTCGGCCTGCAGCTCGAGCTCACCGAGGGCATGCGCTTCGACAAGGGCTACATCTCCGGCTACTTCGTCACCGACGCAGACCGCCAGGAAGCCGTCCTCGAAGATCCGTACATCCTGCTGGTCTCCGGCAAGGTGTCGACCGTCAAGGACCTGCTGCCGCTGCTGGAGAAGGTCATCCAGGCCGGCAAGCCGCTCCTGATCATCGCCGAGGACGTCGAGGGCGAAGCCCTGTCGACCCTGGTTGTCAACAAGATCCGTGGCACCTTCAAGTCCGTCGCCGTCAAGGCTCCGGGCTTCGGTGACCGTCGCAAGGCCATGCTGGCCGACATCGCCATCCTTTCCGGTGGCGAGGTCATCAGCGAAGAGGTCGGACTGTCCCTCGAGGGCGCCGGCGTCGAGCTGCTGGGCACCGCACGCAAGGTTGTTGTCACCAAGGACGAGACCACCATCGTCGAGGGCGCCGGAGATTCCGAAGCCATCGCCGGACG
This sequence comes from Nocardia sp. 348MFTsu5.1, assembly GCF_000383535.1. Taxonomy (NCBI): domain Bacteria; kingdom Bacillati; phylum Actinomycetota; class Actinomycetes; order Mycobacteriales; family Nocardiaceae; genus Nocardia; species Nocardia sp. 348MFTsu5.1. The sequence goes on along the minus strand of NZ_KB911509.1, from coordinate 602,311 downwards.
CGTGGCTCAGATCCGTGCCGAGATCGAGAACAGCGACTCCGATTACGATCGCGAGAAGCTGCAGGAACGTCTGGCCAAGCTGGCCGGTGGCGTTGCTGTCATCAAGGCCGGCGCTGCGACCGAGGTCGAGCTCAAGGAGCGCAAGCACCGCATCGAAGATGCCGTGCGTAACGCCAAGGCTGCTGTCGAAGAGGGCATCGTCGCCGGCGGTGGCGTGGCCCTGCTGCAGTCCGAGTCCGCAATCGACTCGCTGACCCTGGAAGGCGATGAGGCCACTGGCGCCAACATCGTCCGCGTCGCTCTGGAGGCTCCGGCCAAGCAGATCGCCATCAACGCCGGCCTCGAGCCCGGTGTTGTCGCCGACAAGGTCCGCAACAGCCCGCTGGGAACCGGCCTCAACGCCGCCACCGGCGTGTACGAGGACCTGCTGGCCCGCGGCATCGCGGACCCGGTGAAGGTCACCCGCTCGGCGCTGCAGAACGCAGCCTCGATCGCGGCTCTGTTCCTCACCACCGAGGCCGTCGTCGCTGACAAGCCCGAGAAGAATGCTGCACCGGCCATGCCGGGCGGCGACGAGATGGGCGGCATGGGCTTCTAGTCCACGCTTTCCAGCTCTACTTCTGCAGACCGGCCCACTCCTTCGGGGGTGGGCCGGTTTCGTCGTTGAGGGCGTGCCTCGTTGCGCACAAATCGTCCTCAGAGGGCCGGATGTGACTTCGCGAGCGAACTTGTGTGCACTCAGGCACGTCGACTGCGACGACGCTTGCGTACGACGCGGATGATGTCGTCGACGACCTCGTCGAGATGGGCCATCGCCGTGGCTGCCGAGTAGCGCAGGATCCGCCAGTCGTTGTCGATCAGTTCGTTCTGACGCTTTCGGTCGTTGTTGAACGGTCCGGGTTCGATGTGGAACTCGCGTCCGTCGATTTCGACGATCACCCGCGCCCGCCGGCACACGAGATCGCCGTAGTAGCGACCAATTCTGGCGTTGATCTCGAGTGGGAAATTGCGTGCGGTCAGGGCGCGCGCGACGATCCGTTCGGCTTCGGACCGTGTCAGCGGGCAGCAGGTGCGTAGTTGTTCCCTGACGGCGGCGATGCCGTGCCGGCCCGGGGACCGTTCGCACATTCGTGCGACCGCACGCCAATCCACCCGTGTACCTATCGCAGCGTCGAACAGCCCTTCCAGAGCCGGCCGATCCATAGTGGTCGCGACATCGATCAGGCACTGCTCGATCGGAACGACGGGGAACCCCTTGCGCACCAGTGTCGTGTCTACCTCGCGGCGATACAGCACGACCCACTTCGGGCCTCGTGCTTGCGTTTTCGGCGGCACGGTCGCCTCGACCAGCGTCGGTTCTCCCTCGATGAGCCCCCAGAGCCAGGCCGCGGACGAGTGACTGATCACAGCGGCCGGCTTCCACAAGGTGACGGCTCGACACCGGTCGAGATAGTCGGGCTCGCTCGTCGAATAGATCGCGGGCAATATTCGGTGCAGCTTCGACAGCTCGCGGCGACTCATCCCGGAGGCCAGCAGCTGTTCGCGACTGTGAACATCTCCCATGGCCAACACGATGTCTGCGCACGCGGACGATTCGGCGAGCGGAGGACATCGGCGAGCACGGTTATCCACAGTTCGCGGACGATGCACAGGCCGTCAGCGGGCGCGGGTGCACACAAGTTCGCAATCGAGGGCCGGATGTGACGTCCTGGATGGACTTGTGTGCAACGAGGCACAGGCGGGAATGGCCTGCCTCATGTGGTTGTTGAACTTCGAGTGCCTACACCCATCACCGTCGACATCTGGTCTGACATCGCCTGCCCCTGGTGCTACATCGGAAAACGTAAGTTCGAGGCCGGTCTGGCTGAGTTCGAAGGCCGTGACGACGTCGAGGTGACGTATCACAGCTACGAATTGTCCCCGGATACGCCGGAGGACTTCGCCGGGTCGTCGGTGGATTTCCTGGTGAAGCGCAAGGGGATAGATGCTGCGCAGGTGCAGCAGATGCTGGAAAACGTCTCCGGGATCGCTGCCGAGGTCGGCCTCGATTTCGACTACGACGCGGTTCTGCACACCAAGACGCTCAAGGCACATCAGGTCCTGCACTACGCCAAGGCGCAGGGCAAGCAACTCGAGTATGCGGAGCGGTTGTTCCAGGCGTACTTCGAGCAGGGCCGTCACGTGGGCCGCAGCGAAGACCTCGCCGATCTCGCCGCGGACGTGGGACTCGACCGGGACGCGGTGCTGAAGGTTCTGGAATCCGGTGAGTACGCCGACGCGGTGGATGCCGACATCAATCAGGCTCGCGCGTACGGCATTTCGGGTGTCCCGTTCTTCGTCATCAACGGCAAGTACGGCGTCTCCGGCGCACAGTCGGCAGAGACGTTCACCGGAGTGCTCGACAAGGTCCGGGCAGAAGAGTCCACCAATGCCTGAAACCCCGCACACCCCGTTCGAACTCGTCGGCGACTCTGAAGGCGCCGTCTGTGTCGACGGGGTGTGCGCGGTACCGGGATCAGAGGCCGGGGGACTGGACCACCGTGAAGGTGATGTTGGTCCGCAGCCGGAAGCCTAGGTGTTTGTAGAGTTCGATCGCGTTGGTGTTGTTCGCTGCGGCGTGTAGGAACGGAGTCTCGCCGCGGGCGTAGATCCCGTGGGCGACAGCCAGAACCAGTCGGGTTGCCAGGCCCTCGCCGCGGTATTCTGCGTCGGTACACACCGCGCTGATCTCGGTCCACCCCGGTGGATGGAGACGCTCACCGGCCATCGCGATGAGCCGGCCCTCACGGCGGATGCCGAGATAGGTTCCCAGTCGGTAGGTTTCGGGGGCGAAGGGGCCGGGCTTGGTGCGGTCGATCAGCTCGAGCATCTCGGGAACGTCTTCTGCCCCAAGCACTATCGCCTCGGGTTCGGGCCGTGGCCTCAGTGTTTCGGTGGCAACCATCTGAACGCCCGGGCCGCTCGTCACAACCTCCCAGCCGTCGGGCAGGTTGGACACCTCCACCGGCAATGCGACCTGCTCTCCGGGACCGATCAATTCGACGAGGTCGGCCCAGGTCTGTTGATCGCTCAGGTCGCCGACGCCCACAAATGGCGAGATCGTCGGAAGGTAACGGCGCGCCCGGGTGGTGCCCTCACTCAGATGCAGGTGAGCGCCGATCATGCTCTCCCACATGGCATTGTCGAGGACATCGGTATCGGGTGTGGTCTGCGCTGTCATCTGCCGTTCCATTCTTTCGAGATGAGTTCGTATGAGCGCACCCGTGCCTCGTGGTCGTGGGTGATGGTCGTGATCGAGATCTCGGCGGCGCCGGTGGCATCGCGGAGCACTTCGAGTTTGTCGGCGACGGTGGCCGGAGATCCGACAAACTGCGTCAGAACCCGGTCGCGCACCAGCTCGCGGTCGTCGTCCGTCCAATCGAAGGCAGCAGCTTCTGCCGGAGACGGGAACGGGATGGCGCCCTCGCCGCGGCGGATACTTCGGACCCAGGGTGCGTAGCCGCTGGCCAATTCGATTGCCTCATCATCGGTTTCGGCGGCCACCGCGTCCACCGACACTGCCACGTACGGTTCCGGGACATCGGCGGACGGTTGGAATGCGGCGCGGTAGGCCTCTACCGCGTCGATGACGGTACTCGGGCTGTGGTGATAGCTGGCGACAAAACGCAAACCCTTGGCGCCGGCCACCGCGGCGCTCGAACCGCCGGAAGCTCCCAGGATCCAGACCTGTACATCGGAATCCTCGCCCGGTGCGGCGTGGGCGGGAAGTCCTTGCGAACTGACGTAGGTTCCGTCGAGGAGCGCGAGCACCTCGGAGATCTGCTTGTCGTAGCCGGGTGCGTACGCGCCGGGCTGCTGGAGCAGGTCGAGCAGGTGGGTGATCGCCTGACTCGTCACGATGCCGGCGGTGTTGTACTGCTTGGGGATCAACAGCCCGTTGGACGTGTAGGTGTCTTCGGTGTGCGCGCCGCCACCGCGTGCTGCGAGGTAGTTCTTCGCAGCTGCTTCGGTCACCGATCCTGACTCCACACCTGACGCGGGTTCGGGCCGGGAGAACGACCGTCCGATCCCGAGGTCGAGGCGGCCCGGGTACAGGGCATTGATCAGGCCGAACTCCTCGACCGTTGCGAGCGGCGTCCGATGACCGAATTGCACTCCGGCCGAACCCAATCGGATCGTCGAAGTGGATCCGGCGATCAGTGCGATCTCCACGGCGGGCGACGAACCGATGACCCCGGGGTTCAGGTGGTGCTCGGCGAACCAGTACCGGGCGTATCCGAATTGCTCCGTGCGCTGGGCGAGGTCGATCGTGTTGCGTAAAGCGGTGGTGTTGTCCGACCCGGCCGAACGTGGCAGAAGGTCGAGGACCGACAATGGAATGGGCGCAGCCATCCGAACTCCTAGTGGGCTGATGCGGATGACGTGATCGGCGACTTCCAGTCGTCGACCACGGCGTCTGATGCACCGAAGGATGTGAAATCGGTGGTGACGCGGAATGCGTCCAAGGAGTACAGGTCTCGGGCGTAGCGCCACAGGTTCGGGAAGTCCGAGAGGCGCCGGGTCCCGGTCCTGGCGGCGGCGGCGTCGTGACGGACCAGCGTCACCCAGAGCCGGACATCGGCCAGGGTCACGTTGTCGCCCAGCAGGAATCGGCTGTCGGCCAATCGGCTGTCGAGTTCGGAGTACGCCCCGAACACCGTGGTTGCCGCTTCTTCGGCGGCCGGACCGGTGCCGGTGGCGACGTTGGCGGTGCTGTTGACGGTGGCACGCAACCACGCCTCCAGCTCGTCGATCTGCGCACGCAGGTTCTCCGGGTAGAGGTCGAACTCGCTGGTGACCTGACCTCGGAACTGCGTCGCGAGATCGGCGTCGAGCGTGTCGAACGTGTTGCTCACCACCTGCTTGGTGGTGCGGTCCCACAGGGTCGGAACCGAAACGTGGCCGTCGAAGCCGGGTTCGGTCGCGTTGTAGGCATCGCGCAGCAGCGTGAAGCCGTTGACCGGGTCGGGGCCGGTACTTTCACGGAAGCCCCAGCCGCGGGCGTCGCGACCACCGGCGACGTAGCTGACACTCACCAGATCGGACAGGCCCGCCAATTCGATCACGAGCGTGACGCGCTGCGCCCAGGGGCAGAACCACCCGGAATAGACGTGATAGCGCCCGGATTCGGCCGGATAGGGCGTGGAACCGTCATCGCTGATGCGACCCGTGAATCGGTACACGGGGCGGGTGTCGTCCGGCGCGCGAGTGATCGTGTACTCGCCGTAGGTTTCGGTATCGACTGGACTGGCGTAGTTCGACATGTTCAAACAACCTTCTCTGCGGAGTGGGAACGGAACGAAAACAGTGCGGGCGCGTCCTTGTCGACGGTGAGGTCGGCGAGGAGGCGGCCGATGGCCGGGACGAACTTGAAGCCGTGCCCGGAGAATCCGGCCGCGACAACAACCGGACCGGACCGGTCGATGACAAAGTTGGAGTCGGGTGTGGTGGCGTACGTGCAGCTGATCGGGGTCAGAGCGTCGGCGTCCACGCCCGGCACCCAGCGCCGGACGTAGTCCTGTAGGGCCGCGAGTTGCCGTGGTTCGGCCGTGAAATCGCGGCGATCGGGGTCGACAATTGGACCGGTTCCGTGGAAGCCGACCTTGACACCTTCGGCACCTGAGGACAATCCGTACACGCCACCGAACTCGGGTGCATCGGGTCCATCCGGATCGTGCAGGATTCCGAAGCTGGGCCAACTGGCGTCCGGATCGCGCGGTACAAAGTGTGCGGGCTGCTCCTGGGTGACGGTGATCGCGGGCAGTGGCGCGATGCCGGTCAACAGCTTTGATGCCCATGCGCCGGCCGCGACGACCACCCGGCGAGCCACATACTCGTGATCGTCGGTGCGGACGAAGACCGAATTGTCGTCCCTGACGTCGATGGATATCACCCGCGATTCGTGTCGGACTTCTGCTCCACCAGCGGCCGCGCTGCGCTGCAGTGCGTGCACGGCATCGTCGGCATGCAGTCGACCGCTGTTGGGGTAGTACAACGCGCGGCCGGCGAAGGTGATTCCGGGCCAACGCTGCGCGGCCTCGGCGGCATCGAGCCACTGATGGGGGAGCCCCAGTTCGGCGAGGGTGCCGGCGATGCCGGCGAGGTGAGTGGCCGCGCCCTGGTCGACGCCGCCGGTGACCGTGAGCAGGTCAGACCCCGACTCGTGCTCGAGTTCCGTCCAGAGCCTTTCGGCCTCGCGGGCCAACTCGACGTAGGTGCGGTCCGCGTACGACGTACGGAAGATCCGCGAAGCGCCGTGCGATGCCCCGTTTGTGTGGCCCGGTGAAAAGCGTTCCAGCAGAACGGTCTCCACGCCACGGCGGGCAAGTTGCCAGGCTGCGGCCGAACCCATCGCACCGCCACCGACCACCACGGTGTCGACACGTGTCGCGCTCATGCGGATCGGCCTGCTCTCTTGTTCGTGCGGCGCTTCGAGGAAGCCGCCGCTTGGAGTTCGAAACGTCGACGAGTGGCCGACCGAGAAATACGAGCGGCCGGGGAGAGGGCATGCTCGGGCTCTGAACTTCAACTGTTGACAGAACGATACTCACGGGTCGGCTTAAAGCCGATGACTGAGTGGGGTTTCGATCACCGGGAAGTTAATTGATTCGTATCTGGACTTGAGCCGGGAAAGTCTGTTAGCGTCAGCGTCGGTCATGAGTGCCAGCGCATAGCCCCGGCTTGCTGGTCAGCAACCCTCCTTCGCGGCGGGGTGCTCCGGGTGAGGACCTGGCCTGTTCGATCCCGAGCAGGCAAGCGCGGACCCCACACGTCCGAGTTGTCGAACTGCCGTATCGGCAGGTTCGTTCCTCAGTGCGTGCGGTATCCCTGACACCGGAAGAGGTGTGAGATATGAGCACTACAACACTTGATCATTCCGTCAAAGCCCTTGCTGCGATTGAGGGTTCGGACACACAGGCACCGCTGAGGGACGGCTCGACCACTCGATACGTCAACTTCGACTACGCGGCGAGTGCGCCGGCATTGTGCAGCGTCGTCGAGAGGATCTCGCAGCTGCTGCAGACCTATTCGAGCGTCCACCGGGGTGCCGGATACGCATCCCAGGTGACCACCAAGGCCTACGAAACCGCCCGAGGGCAGGTTGCGGACTTTGTTGGTGCCGGCAACGAGCACTGTCTGATCTTCACGCGGAACACCACCGACTCCCTGAACCTGCTGGCTCGTTGTGTGCCGGGAAAGGTGGTGGTGCTCGACCTGGAGCACCACTCAAACCTGTTGCCGTGGAATGACGTTCATGTCGTCCGTGGCGCGAATACGTTGGCCGCGACGATCAGTCGGGTGGAGACCGCGCTCAAAGACACCCGCGCAGTCCTGCTCGCGGTCACCGGCGCGTCCAACGTCACCGGTGAGATCTTGCCGATCGGTGAGCTGGCGGAGATCGCGCACCGCCACGGTGCCCGGATCGCAGTCGACGGTGCGCAATTGGTTCCGCACCGCCGGGTCGACATCACCGCCACCGGAATCGACTACCTCGCATTCTCGGGGCACAAGACCTACGCACCATTCGGGTCCGGAGTACTTGTCGGACTTCGGGATTGGCTGGATGCGGCAGATCCGTACCTGGCCGGTGGCGGTGCGGTGCTCAACGTGACCGCTGACGACGTGAAGTGGGCGCCCGCGCCGGCCCGCCATGAAGGCGGCTCGCCCAACGTCCTGGGAGCGGCAGCGCTTGCCGCCGCGTGCGTCGAAATCGAGTCCCTCGGGGATGCTGTGGTTTCCCATGAGGCAACGCTCACAGAGCAATTGCGCGATGGACTGTCCGAGATCCCCGGCGTGCACACGCTGAAGATCTTCGCCGACAGCACCGATGCCGTCGGCGTGGTCAGCTTTGTTGTCGACGGTCATCAGGCCGCCGAGGTCGCGGCCCACCTGTCGGCGGAATACGGCATCGGTGTGCGCGACGGGCGATTCTGCGCGCACCCGCTCCTGGACCGGCTGGGCCACGGATCAGGTGCTGTGCGGGCAAGTCTGGGCCTCGGCTCGAGTTCTGCCGACGTGGACCTTCTCCTGGCGGCCCTTCGCGCTCTGTGACTATCTGAGCGGCACACCCAGCGCCATGAGGGCGGTGTCGTCTTCCAGTCCGGCGCCGAAACTGTCGAGCAACGCGTTAAAATCCTTGACGATCTGCTCGGCGGAGGTCGGCGCGTGCGCCGCCGCGAACTCGAGCAGTGCGCCGTTGTCGTCGTACCTCTCCGGGCCTGGTCCGATCCTCGCCTCGGTCAGTCCGTCGGTGTAGAGCAAGAGCGTGTCACCGGGTGCCAGGTGAACGTGTGTCGAGACGAACTTGGGATCGTGGAGGATACCGACGAGTTGCCCGCCCTCGGTACTCAGATATTGGGCTTCGCCGGCGGCGGTGAGCAACAGGGCCGGCGGATGTCCTCCGCTCGCGAGTTCGACATCGAATCCGTTGTCGCGGCGGGTGAGCACACCGAATATCACTGTGCAGAAACGCGGGTCGTCCTCGTGGTGATTCTCGTGCAGCACGGTGTGCAGGTTGTGCAGAACAGCAATCGGATCGTCGTTGTACACGGCGGCGGCGCGCAGCGTGTAGCGGGTCAGCGAGGTCACCGCTGCTGCACTGGCTCCTTTTCCACACACGTCACCGAGGAAGAAACCGGACTTGCGATCCGACAGGGCGAACATGTCGTAGAAATCGCCGCCGACGTCATAAATTGATGCCGCGTGATAGTAGGCCGCTGCGTCCATGCCTTCCGGAGGCAGGAGCGAGGGCGGGAGCAGTGAGCGCTGCAGGGTCGTGGCGAGCACCTCCACTCGCGCACGTTCCTGTTCGGCGTGACGACGTGCCTCGAGCAACTGTTTCTCGTACTCGCGCCGGTCACGTGCATCCTGAACCGTGATGCGGATGAGCGCGGCGGTTCCGTCCGCACCGGCCTTCACGTTCGCGGTGACGAAAACCGGTAGCCGGCGACCGTCTGCCGCGACGAGATCGACGGTGATTCCGCTCAGTACGCCCTCGAGCTGTACCAGTGGCGCGAAGTGGGTTTCGTAGTGAATCCGGCCACCGGCGGTGAGCAGATCGGTGACAGGTCTGCCCAGCAGGGACTGTCGGTCATACCCCAGCCACGTCGTGAGGGTGGTGTTGATCTTCGCGATGCGCCCGTCCGGCCATGTCGAGAAATAGCCGCACGGTGCATTCTCGTACAGGTCTTCCAGACTTTCGTCGAGTACGTTCTGCGATGAGATGTCGCTGTGCGACTTGCTCATCGAAGTCGGTCGACGAAGGCAACGATGGCATCTGTGGTTGGCTCGGGGTGGCTGAGCTGGGGGCAGTGACCACCGGCGTCGAGCGTGACGAGTTCGCTGCCGGCGATCTGTTCATGTACGTAGGCGCCGACATGGCGCGGGGCCAGGGAGTCGCGTGCGCACTCGATCACGAGGGTGGGCACCGTGACGCGCGCAAGGTCGGACCGGTTGTCGGACAAGAACGTGGCGCGGGCGAACGCGAGCGCTCTCGCTGGGTCCGTCCGGCAGAAGGCGTCGGTCAACTCGCCGCCGAGTTCTGGTCGGTCGGGGTTGCCCACGATGTTCGGCGCCATCGCCGCCGACCACCCGAGATAGTTGCTCTCCAGGGATTCGACGAGTTCATCGATGTCGGCGCGCGTGAATCCGCCCTTGTAACCATCGGACTCATCGTCGAGGTAACGCGGCGACGGGGTCAGCAACACCAGTTCGGCGAACCGGCTGGGATCCTCGGCGACGGCGAGCACACCGATCATCGCCGCGACGGAGTGGCCAACGAACACCACGTCATGCAGATCCAGTTCCGCCACGATGTCCAGGACGTCCTGCGCATATGCATCGAGGGTCGAATAGCGCTCGGCATCCCACGCGGCGGGGTCCGAGGCACCGGCACCGACATGATCGAACAGAACCACCTGGTGGTCCGACACCAACCGCTCGGTCACCCGACGCCACATACTTTGATCGCATCCGAAACCATGGGCCAGCATGATCGTCGGGCCGTCCTCGCGGCCGACGACCTTCACATTGTTCTTCGCACGGGTATCCACGTGTTTCATTCTCGCACTTCTGCGAATTCGGTGGATTTTGGTGAACAAAACCCCAGGTGGGGTCCACCAGAAGCCACCATCATCGGGATACCGGGTATTGCCGCCTCAGAAATCGAGTAGTCCGCTACTCGTGCCCGACCGTGGTCGGTGGTCGTAATTTTGAAGATGCGAACCGCTGACAATCGATGGGGCATCTATGGCTAAGGCGAGTGCGATCGCGACCTGGGTCTGCGAATCCGGTCCGAGGACTGTTGACGAGCTGTTCTCCGGGGTGAGCCTCGGACGTGCCCGGCTGGTCCAGGACGGCGTCGTTGAACCGTTGACTCCGGGATCGTCCATCACCCTCATCGCGGGCATCGCTGTCACGGTGGTGGCCGAGGTCAAGTCGGTCTTCCCGGTCACCGATGTGGTCGGGCAGGTCGTGCGCGGGTTCGACGAGCTGTCTGCTGACGTCGTCCCGGCCGTGGTCACCGATGGGTTCTGTGACGCGATTTCGGCGGAGCGCGGGGGACTGCTCGAGCTGGCTGTCGATGGTGCCCACATCCACGGAGACGTGTCGCTGGTACTTCAGATCGGTCTGATGAGATCCAGGATGACCGACGAAATTCGGTTTCAGATCCAGGCCGCCGCGTCCGAGGATCGCGACGACGCGGGCCGCCTTCTCTCGTGAGCTCATCAGGGTTCTGAATCAGCCTGCATCGCTCGCAACACCGACAACATCTCCGCGCGACTGTTCGCGCCGATCCGGCGTCGAATGCGGGCGACGTGATGCTCGACGGTCTTGGCGGAGATGAACAGCCGGTCGCCGATGTCCTTGTAGGTGATGCCGAGCAACAGCAATGACACGACCTCACGTTCACGCTCGCTCAGCTGTGCCGCCGGAGATTGCGGTGCCGGCGCATCGCTGGTCTCGGTGACGGGGTTCTGGTGCGTCCGCAGGGATCGGGCCAACTGCAGCATCGTCGAGGCCACCCGGGAGTCCGACGAGTAGAGGGCTGCCTGGCTGGCCAGGCGCGACCCGTCCCAGCTGTGACCGACGTCGGCGAGCCCGCGGGCGGCCGTCTCGACATCGGCCGGATCGATGTTCCCGCCGAGCATGTGGATCCAGACCCGTCCGGCACGTGCCAGCGTGGCCGCATAGGGACTGGTCCGGGCGGCCTCGGCGAGCGCTTGCGCATGCGGAACCAGTTCGGACGGAGAGTCGCCGGCGATCGCGGCATGCACGCCGTACCAGTGCATCGATGCCGACCACGATGGTGGATTGCCGAGGTTCGACAACAGCTCCTGCAACTGTTCGAGGGTCGGAGCCAACTCGTCGAGAACCTGCAGACGTGCGGCGGCCACCCATATTTCGCCGATCGGCAAGAGGCCGCACAGATCCACCGAGTACTCGCTCAGCGGTTCTTGCACGGCTTCCCAGGCGCTGCGCAACTCGCCGAAATCGCCGGACCGCCGGGCCAGTGCCACCCGGAGTCCGCCTCGACTGAGCTGATCGCGAAGATGCATCGTGGATTGTCCCAGCCGGTCCAGCTGCGCTGATGCTGCCGCCACGTCACCCTCGAACAGGGTCACCCACGCGAGCAGGAGCTGATGCCGGACCCGATGCAGCGGCGGGATGTCGTCAACCGAATGTTGCGCCAGAACCGCACGCGCCTTCGGCAACTTACCCAGGTGGATGGCCAAGGTGGCGGCCATCGCGGCGGACCTGTCCGGAGTGGTCGTCGCGGCCGTTCCCCGTTCGAGCGCGGACGCGCGCATCAACGTGTTGAGGGCATTCGACGCCGGCGCGTCGATGGACTCCACCAATCCCTCGAGGACGAGTCGATCAACGGCGGCGCGGGTGTGTGGTGGGTTCTGTGCCGGAGCCCCTGAATCTTCGAGCGCCTTGCGCCCCGCAGCGGTGTTGCCGATCGACACGTGCACCGCCGCCGCCATCACGTCGTCGACGCCGGAGGTGTGAGCCAGCCAGCAATACAGTTCGGATGCGCGCCTTGCATTTCCGCGAATTGCCGAGGCGGACGCGACAATTCTGACCGCGAGTGGACGGGTGCCGTCTGACAGGTTGTCCCACAGGGAATCCACGGTGCGCGTCGCCCCGGTGAGATCGCCTGCGCAGGCCCGGGATTCAGCGGCGAGTAGCCGGGTCCGGACGGTCTCGCTGCTGATCCGGGCCGCGGCATCATAGAACGCCGTTGCCTGTGTCGGCTTGGCCCCCGCGGCCGCATCGAGCAATGTGGGAACCAGCTGCGGGTCGGCGATCCCATGAGAGGCCAACTGCAGCGCCAGAGGTCCGGACAGCGGCCCCTGCTCCAGTCTGTTTGCAAGCAACGAACTCTCGATCTCATACCGCCGTTGATGCCCGATGACACCGACCGCGGCCGAATACACCCGCTCACTCCATTCGGCCGGGCCATCGATCAGTCCGGTACACCGTGCGGAATCGATCAGCTGCTCGGCCTCGGAGGGTGATGCTCCCAGCACCGAGATGAGCTCGGCCGTACCGATGGCGATGCGCAGGCTGCACAGCAGGACGGTGGCGACCTCGGATTCATCGAGTGCGTACAAGCGCTCACGCATGGCCCGTTCGACTGCTTTTGCCACCGTCTTGGGGCTGCCGCCGGCGCTGCCGTGGATTGCTGCGATCGCCGCGTCGACGAATCCCCGGTTTCCGCCGGTCAATGCCTGGATGTGATCGATCAGCGTGGACGGTGCGGTCGATCCGGTCGTATCGGTCAACCGGGCTGATATCTCTTCCCGGGTCAGGGGTTCCAGATGAACCGGTGCGGCATCGCGCTGCAGTGTCGCCAGCGTCCGGGTCAGTGCGAGCTTTCGGTGGCGGGGTTCGCAGGCGAACACAACGGTGTGGTTTCCCGCGGCGGCGATGGTCGCGACCGTGTCCAGTTTGTCGTCCGGCAACAGATGCCCGTCATCGATGACAACCGCGTCGTAGTCCTTCAGGCCGGCATCGACATGGGTTGCGACCCGCATGCCCAATTCGTCGAGAGCGAGCCGAACCGAGTGCACCGCAGCGGTTTTACCGGTGCCCGCGTCTCCCACGAGTGCCTGGCACCGGTGCTGCTCCGGGTTGGCCTTCGTCGCGGAGAGGAAGCCGCGAAGCTGCCGCGGCAGCCGCCCGATCGATGGATCGGGCGGGCGTCCGCTGTTCGGTGTCAACGACATCGAGCTACGTCGGGAGGGGTTCCACGGGGGTCTCCACCTCCGGAGACACTACCGGGCTCGAGGACTCGGATTCGCTGGACGGTGTATCCGATGTGGTGACCTGCGGTTCAAAGGTCTCTTCGGGAACGAACGTCTCTTCGGGGACCACGACTTCCTCTTGCGTTGTTTCCTCGGTTGTCTCCGGGGTTGTCGTGATCGACACCGACACCGACGGCGCAGGTGCCTCGGGCGTTCCGGAATCGTTGTTGGTCAGTGCATATGCGGTCCCGGCAGCGGCCGCGAGCACGCAGGCGGCCGCCACGCCGATGAGCAACAGCCGTCGCCCGTGACGGCGGTCCGAGTCTTCGGCGGTTTCCGCGTGGTGGTCGTTGAATGTCAATGCGGGCCGCGGCTGCGCCGGCGGTGGGGTCTTGTTGTCGTTCTTGATCGGGACCAGGTTGGGGTCCGTGTTGGCCGGATCGGGTCTGGCGCCGGCCGATTGGGTGGCGGGAGGCCGGGTGCCCGCCGGAAACGCCTCCGTCGGCGGGGGCTGACGGGTTCCGTTTGCCGGTTGTGGCGCCGTATGGGGCCCACTGTTCGCCTGCCGTGGAACGGGGAACGCCACGGCCCGCGGTACCCGGGTGGGTCCGGAATCGGTGGCCGCCCTGGGCACGGATGCGGCGGCGATCCGCGCCGCACCCGCGGCAATCGTGAGATGGGGGTTGGTGTCGATGCTCACCGGGAGGTGTAGATCTCCGGAAAGGCGTTGTGTCAGTAGAGGTATCGCGGCACTTCCGCCGAACGCGAACACGCCGCCGAGCTTGTCGGCTGCGACCGCTTCCCGGTCGAGTAGTTCCCGCAGGGCATCAACCGTTCGACCGAGCGGTTCGGCCGCGATGTCCTCGAACTCGGCCCGGGTGATCCGGACGTCACCGCCGAACATCGGCAGATCGACCGCGATGGTGGCGGCGGTCTCCGACGAGAGTTGCTCTTTGGCTGCCACACACTGGGCACGCAGTTTCGACAACGCGCCCAACAGATTCGGATCAGGGTTGGACAACTGGTGCGGGTCCTCGACAACGAGTCCGAGCACATGGCGCATCAGTGCGTGATCGAAGTCGACCCCGGCGGGTTCGTCGACGCGGAGCGGTTCTCCGATCAACTGGGCCTTGCCGGCATCTGCGAGTGCCACCGATGTGCCGGTTGCACCGGCATCCACCAGCGCGACGATCCCACCGGACGGAAAGTCGGGGTGATTGCGGATCTGCGCGAGTGCGGCGGCCATGCCCGAGTGGAGTTGCACCGTGGCGGGCAACCCGGCGGCGGGCAACGCACCATGGAGATCGGAGATCGCATTGATCGGCCAGTAGGACGGGTAAGCGATGACGATCGGCGGAGGTTGGTGAGACTGCCCGAGGAGACCGCGGATGACACTCTTGACGGCCGCTGCGGTGAGCATCTCGGCGCGATGGGTGTTGCCGTCCGGGGACGTGATCGGCACCGGATCGCCGACGCGCTCGACAAAACCGGACACCGTCACACCGTCACCGCGGACCCGGGGATTCTCTGACGCGGTCCCGCATTCGATGGGACGATCAGGCGAGAGTGTCAGGACCGGGGTTCGGATGACCGGTGGGGCAAAATCTGTGGGAATCGTTGTGGCAGTGAGACGCTGCGAGCCGATCGCCACTCCAATCGCGGTGGGATGCATGGCCTTTCCTTTCGGTCGTTCATCCATCATCGCAGGCGGCCCCATCCGGGGATAGAGCATTCGGCCGGGAGAAAAATGCTTTGGGAGATATCCCCGATAGGGGTGGGTGTCCCCATCGGGGGTAGTCCCTAATGCCCTTGGTCAGAGTGCGGGTTGAGCCAGTAGTCCATATGGCACGCGCGTCGATATCCTCGGACATACATAGTTTGAAGTTGCCCGGGCCGGCGCGGGCTGGGAAGAGTGTGGCGTGCGAGATGGCACGGAGAGGATGATCATGCCCGAGACCACGTTGTTGGATTTTGTGATGGGACTGGTCCACGATCCGGTGGCGGCCTCCGAATACCGATTGAACCCGGACCAGGCCATTGCCGACGCCGACCTGCACGGTGTGACCGCCGGCGACATCGAAGCCCTTATTCCGATGGTGTCCGAGAGAGGCCAGGACGGTTCGGGTATGCAGAATCCGGATCGAGGTATCTGGAGTGGCGGTGATGTCGTGCAGTCGTTTGACGCATTCGATGCCCCGGGTCTGGCCCCGGAATCGATACATTCTGACACTGCTGCCTTCGATGACCTCGATTCGTTGCAAACATCGCCCGGATTCGACAATGGGAACGGAAACGGTGACGGGTTCTTCGACTCGGTCCCCGATGCGCCACTGCCTTCACCCGAAGTTGTCGACGACGACTCGTTCGCTCAGAGCATCGATCCCCTCGGAGACGTGACACCGTCGCTGGAGCCGGCCGCAGTGCCCTTCGACGATCCCTCATCTGCGCCGCTGGATTCTCACGCCACACCCGGCAATGAAGGATTCGACACGGGTCACGACTGGGGATCAGTCGACGAATTCGACATCTGAGATCTCGGGCTTTGAGTCGATTCCCCCAATGGGCACCCCACCCCGGATAACGCACCCCATATCGGGGATCCAAATGAGGGGGTTCGCCCCCGTTATCCGCAGAGGTCAATTTCTCTAACGTTGGTTTCAGCTACTCCAGAGGGGAGGGCGACACCAACTATCCAGGAGAGTCCGATGACACAGACACCAATGGCCTTGTTCGAGTTCGTGATGGACTTGTTCGGGGACGAAGCGAAGGCGGCGGAGTTCGACAAGAATCCCGGCAAGTGCATGGCGGACGCCGGATTGGACAAAGTGACGCCGCACGAAGTGAGCGCTGTGATACCTATTGTCGCCCAATCTGTTACACCTCCCGGTGGCGGCTCCTGGTCACCCTCGGTCCCGTCGCATGGGAGTCCCTCGCAGATGATCCAGCAGGTCGTCAACAATTTTTACGACCAGTCGATCCACAACGAAATCGTCAACAACGGCAGTGGCGACATCGACGTCGACGTGAAGCAAACCAACGCCAATGGTGAGGGGGCCGTGGCCGTCGGCGGTGACGCCCATGGGCCAATAGCCACCACCGGGGGAGTGGCCGGCACCGGCAACGAGGTCGGAAACTCCAAGGACGATCACAGCACCCACAGGGACGATTCGATTCACGGCGACAACAGCGGAAATGCCTCGAGCACAAAGGTTTCCGACAACAGCCGAAATGACAGTCACAACAAGCTGGATGTCACGTCGACCGGTGCTCCGGCACCCATGGCGCCTCCGCCTCCTCCGGTCCCGATCCCGGTGGACCCGTTCGACGCGCACGGTGGCATTCCGTTTGTACCTGGTGGTGACGACCTCGCGATTGGCGCCAACGACTTCATGTACTTGGACCAGCCAGATTCACCTGAAGGCAGCACTGGTGGTAGTCCAGCTGACAACTCTCACATCTTCGATGCGCTGGATCCGGGCGAAGCCATCTCGCCGGATGTTATCGACGGTGATCTGCAGCCCGGCAGCGACGGCATGCCGGTCCCATTCGACCCCACGGCACCCGATGGCGACGCTTTGGGTATTTCCACCAGCGATATCGTCCCGACCGAGCACGTGGAGCCGATGGTGGCCGAGATGGATATGGGGCAGTCATATGCGGCAGAGCCGGCCATGGCGGTGGCCGAGGCACCCGTTGCAGATCAGGGAGACGCCGACTTCTGACAGCGCGCAAACGCCGGCGGGCACGATTCGAAACATGAATCGTGCCCGCCCTTTTTGTGTGCCCCTATGTCAGGCTCCAGGTGAGTCGTCACCGCGCACCGAGAGTAAGCCCGATGCTTGCCCTCGCAACTGCTGCTCGCCTGGACCAGCGGCTCCGCGAAAAGGTGAACTCAATCATCGACATCTGCTCCCGCAAGATCATTGCCAACCGCGCCGAAAGCCGCGAAGGCGACTACATGGCAGTGGGAATCTTCGAAACCGCATTCACCGCAGAAGTATCCAAACCGCAATGGGTACAGGCTGATTCAGGATCCGTAAGGCGCTCAGCTGCTCCGAATCAGAATTTCGGACCCTCAAACATCGCAAACACTTCCCCCGGCATCTTCGAAACCTCGAACAAGCCCGCGACCAGTCACCACCTACAACCACGACCACCGCCATAGCGGCACACCTCTATACACCCAACGACGTCCACGACGGATCCTGGCGACCAACCCACTACCGCCGGCAACAAGCACTCGACGCCTACTACGCCCAGCACGCCGGTCCTTTTCGAGGCCAGCCACCAACCAACCCGCCCCAGACTGGCCGGCAATCAACTCCACCTGCCCCCGACCCACCACCGAATGACTCCAATCAGGTTGATATCCACCGTGCCCGTCTTCCGGTTGTTGGGTTCACCCCCTAGCCGGCGTGTATTCGGCGTCCTAATCCCCATATCGATCCCCCAGAGGTGCGGGGGTCTTCCCCGTTTTGGCAGAGGCGATCGGTCAATAACGTAGTTGTCATCGGGTTACGAACCCGAGAAACCAAAACAAAAACAACACATCAAGGGAGAACGATCATGACGAACTACGGCCAATGGACCGGCGGCGACCAGGTGACAGATATCGATTCGACAAGCGCGAACGGAACCGGCGCAGTTGCGGTGGGGGGTGACGCCAATGGGCCGATCGCAACCACCGGTGGCGTGGCCGGCAACGGCAACGTCGTCGGGAACAGCTCGGACGATCACAGCACCCACGTGGACAACTCGGTGCACGGCAACAACAGTGGGAACACCCAAAACACCCACATCGAGGACAACAGCTACAACGACAGTCACAATTCCGTCGACGTCACGAGTGAAGGCGGCGGAGAATGGGGTGGCGGCGGTGGCGACATCCATCTCGAGGGTGTCGACCTGGGCAACGATCGTGGAGGTATCGACGTGGACAACAGCAACCAATACACCGAGACCCATGACAGCCACGACATCACTGATTCCTTCAACGATGACCACTCCACCAACGATTCGTTCAACACCGAAGATTCGTTCAACACCAACGACTCGTACAACACCGACGATTCGTACAACACCACGAGTCAGTCGCATGGACTGGAACTCGATCCGGGCGGCATCTTCGACGACGTCGCGGGTGCCGCGGGCTCGGCGCTCGGTCCCCTCGGTGGCGCGGTCGGTGGCGCGGTCGATGGTCTCGGTGGCGCGATCGGTGATGTCGGCGACGCCCTCGGCGATCTCTTTGACTGACGATTGCCGGCCGGCCAGTGTGGTGGCCCTGCTGAAAGCAGGGCCACCACAACATGTTCGAATCGATTGACGAGGAGACCTGCTGTGGATGACAACACCGCCAAGGTGACAAAGATCATCGATCGGCTGCGGGAATTGGTGGCGGAGGCCGATCGCCGCGATATCGGTGCCCGCCTCGACGCCGCGCGTGACCGAGTGCAGGATCCGCGGGCTCGTGTGGTGGTGCTGGGACAACTCAAGCAGGGCAAGAGCAACCTCATCAACGCGCTCCTGAACATTCCGGTCTGCCGCGTAGGTGACGACGAGACCACGTCGACGGTCACGATGATCGGCTACGGGAGTGAGCCCGCAGCGCGACTGGTCGTCGATGACGGGAACGAGGCCCGGCGGATCGAAGTACCCATGGACGACATCCGCAAGGATCTGAGTCGGGCGCCGGCGGCCGGCGGAGCGAGGGTGATTCGTCTGGAGATCGAAGTGCCCAGCCCGTTGCTCAAACGGGGACTGGTCATCATCGACACACCCGGAAGCGGTGGCGTCGGCTCGCCACATGCCGCGGCCACGCTGGGGTTGTTGCCGGCCGCGAGTGCAGTCATCGTCGCGTCGGACGTCAGTCAGGAGTACACCGCGCCGGAAATGGCATTCATCCGTCAGGCAACCGAGCTGTGTCCCAACGCCCTGATGGTGGCGACGAAAACGGATCTCTACCCGCGATGGCGCGACGTCGTCGCAGCCGATGTCGGCCATCTGCAGAACATCGGAAGTTCGCTGGAACCGCTGCCCACCTCGTCGGCGCTACGCTCCCATGCAGTCCGGCTGAACGACAAGGAACTGAATGAGGAATCGGGCTTCCCGAAGCTGCTCGAGTTCCTCGGTGACAAGGTGCTGGCGGCTGACAAGAATCAGATGCAAGAGATGGTGATGAGTGAAATCGGCTCGGCCGCCGGACATCTGCTGCTGGCGATGCGATCGGAGCTGAGCATTCTGCGCGACCCGGAACTGCGTCAGGGAATCGTTGCCGAACTGGAGCGGGCAAAATCCGAGGCGAAGGAACTCGCCGGCCGAACAGCGCTGTGGCAGCAGGTGCTCGGCGACGGGATCGCCGATCTTTCCGCGGACTCGGATTTCGACCTGCGCAACAGATTTCGGAACTTGACCAAAGAGTTTGAGCAGGAGATCGACGGATGCGATCCGGCGAAGATCTGGGAGGACCTGGGTGCGCGACTGCAGGACGAGGTCAGCGCGGCCGTCGGTGACAACTTCGTCTGGACCCACCAGCGATCGGTCGAACTGGCCGAAGCCGTCGCAGAATCGTTCGCAGCAGTTGGTGACGTGATGATTCCGCACCTGGCGCTCGCGTCGGTCGGTTCCGAGATCGCGCCGGTCGACAGCCTGGTCGATCTGGAACAGTCGCCGTCCGGGACGGTGAACAAAGTCATGATCGGGATGCGGGGATCATACGGCGGAATGATGATGTTCGGGATGATCTCGACCCTGGTGGGCATGACCATGGTGAACCCATTCTCAGTGCTCGCCGGAGTGATGCTGGGCCGCAAGACATTCACCGACGACCGCGATGCCCGATTGACCCGCAGGCGCGCTGAGGCAAAAATGGCCGTGCGCCGGTTTGTCGACGATGTTCTGTTCGAAGTCGGTCGCGAATCCCGGGAACGGCTGCGACTGATTCAACGAGTGCTGCGTGACCACTTCCGTGAAATCGCCGAGCAGACAACACGATCGCTCACCGAGTCGATCCAGTCGACCGAAAGGGCTGCCAACAAAGAAGTGTCGGAGAGGGAGTCGAGAGCGAAAATGATAGAGCAGCAGCTGAAGTTCCTCGGTGAAGTGCACACCTGGGCCGGGGCAGCGTCATGAACGCCTTCGATCGAGTTCGTGCGATGCTCGCGGAAGCCGGGCAGGTGTACCGAAATGATCCCGCATTCGGTGGTACCGGTGCCGCGCACGAGATCGATCGGTGTGCCGCCCGCCTCGAAGAGCCGCTACGGATTGCGCTTGCGGGCACGCTCAAGGCCGGCAAATCAACCCTGCTGAACGCCTTGGTGGGAGAAGAGCTCGCACCCACGGACGCAACCGAGTGCACGCGTATCGTCACCTGGTTCCATCACGGAGCGACCCCGGCAGTCCGGGCGTGGCACATGAATGGTCTGAGTGCGCCGGTGCCGGTCGACCGCCGCGATGGACAGCTCCACTTCGATGTCGAATCACTCGACCCGGCCGGCATCGACCGCCTGGTGGTGAACTGGCCGTCCGCGGAGCTCAGCCGTCAGACGATCATCGACACTCCCGGTACGGCGTCACTGAATTCTGAAGTGTCCCAACGGACCTTGCGTCTGCTAACCCCAAAGGACGGCGTTCCGGGGGCCGATGCCGTGCTGTACCTGATGCGGATGTCGACCGCTGCCGACGTCAACATGCTGTCCGAATTGAACCGCCAGGTGGGTGGTCGGTCCGGACCATTGGGAGTGATCGGCGTGGTGTCGCGGGCCGACGAAATCGGTGTCGGCCGAATCGATGCGATGTTCTCTGCGAAAGAGATTGCCGCTCGCTACTCGGCAGAACTGGCGTCGTCGGGCCTGTGCCAGGCGGTGGTACCGGTGGCCGGACTGCTGGCCCTGACCGCGCGAACACTGCGGCAGAGTGAGTTCAAAGCTTTGAAAGCGCTCTGTGATGTCGCTCCTGACGATCTGCAACTGGCCATGCTGTCGGCCGACCGCTTCTGCCGGCCCGACAGTGTGCTGCCGCTCGACAGTGAGGTCCGGGTCCGGCTGATCGAACGCTTCGGTCTGTTCGGGGTCCGGATCGCGTTGGCGCTGCTGCAGAGTGGCTCCACCGACTCGATCGAACTGTCGAAACAGTTGTTGGAGCGCAGTGGGCTGACCGAGCTGCAGTCAGTGATCGACGTCCAGTTCGGCCAGCGAGCCGATCAACTCAAAGTCCATTCGGCACTGAATGAGTTGTCGCGGATTTTGCGGCAGTATCCGACCCAGCGGGTTGCCCCGATTCGCGCGGCCGCCACCCGGATGCTGGGCGACGTGCACGGATTCGAGGAACTCCGACTGCTGGGCATGCTTCGTTCCCGGAAGACATCGCTGACGGAAGGCGAACAGACCGAGGTGACCCGGCTGATCGGCGGGTACGGGACGACCCCCGACGATCGGCTGGGACTCGACCCGTTCGAGACCATGACCTCCGGTCGTGAGGCGGCGCTGGCGGCCGCGCACCGCTGGCGGAACCGGTCGTCGAATCCGTTGAACGACTCGTTCACCGCCCGGGTCTGCCGGGCCGGAAGCCGCAGCGCCGAAGGCATCGTCGCGGATCTCTCGGCCTCCCGCGTGGCCGACCACTCCACCCGCCGCCACTGACCCCGCCGACCGCGCCGTGCGAACCGCCGACCGTGCCAAACCGCCCGCCGCCGAGCGTGCCCATCGAACCGCCGAGCGTGCCGAAAATCGCGCCGAGCGTGCCAAAACTGTTAGGTAACAGGCAGTTTCGGCACGCTCGACGGTCGCAAGGGCACGCTCGGCGGTGATAAGGGCACGCTCGGTGGCGGCGGCGGGGGGCGGCGGCGGGGTGGCTATCCCTCGGAGACGGTTCTCGTCAGAAGGTCGGCGAGGGTTTTGCTGAAGGCGGCTGGTTGCTTGGGTGTGCCACCTTCGGCCAACAGCGCTGCACCGTAGAGCAATTCCGCCGACTGCCGCAGAGCGGTGTCATCGCCGCGATCGGCAAATGCCTTCTGCAGTCCGGCGGTCAACGCGTGATCCGGGTTGAGTTCCAGGATCCGCTTGCTGTCGGGCATCGGGATGCCCGAATCCCGGTACATCCGCTCGAGTGCCGGTGAAAGGCTCTGTGCCTCACCGACAATGCACGCCGCCGAATCGGTCAGCCGGCTCGACAACCGCACCGCGCTGACGTCGTCGACGAGCACGCCGGTCATCCAGGTGAGAAGGTCGCTGAACTCCTCATCCTTCTTGTCGTCCTCTTCCTTGTCGGCTTCGCCGCTGAGATCGACCTCACCCTTGGCCACCGACTGCAGGGGCTTGCCTTCGAAGTCGGTGATCGATCCGATCCACATCTCGTCGATCGGGTCGGTGAGCAGCAGTACCTCGATGCCCTTGGCCTTGAACGCCTCGAGGTGCGGGGACTTCTCGAGCTGCTCCCGCGAATCGCCGGTGGCGTAGAAGATCTGGGTCTGCGTATCCTTCATCCGCTCGACGTATTCGGCCAATGATGTTGCGGTGTCGGCAGAGTGGGTCGAACTGAGTGAGATGATCGCCAGCAGGGCGTCCTGGTTGTCGACGTCTTGGAGCAGGCCTTCCTTGAGGACCCGGCCATACTGCGACCACAGGGTGTCGTATTTCTCGCGGTCATTGGTGCGCAGATCCTTGATCGTGCTGAGGACCTTCTTGGTGAGCCGACGCCGGATCGCCTTGATCTGCCGGTCCTGCTGCAGGATCTCGCGGGAGACGTTCAGCGACAGATCCGCTGCGTCGACGAGACCCTTCACGAACCGAAGGTATTCGGGCATGAGTTCTTCGCAGTCGTCCATGATGAACACCCGTTTGACGTACAACTGCACGCCGGCCTTGTGCTCGCGCATGAACAGATCGAACGGCGCCGTCGACGGGATGAACAGCAGGGCCTGGTACTCGAAGGTGCCCTCGGCCTTCATCGCGATGGTCTCGAGCGGATCGTCCCAGGCGTGGCTGACGTGCCGGTAGAACTCGGCATACTCCTCGTCGGTGACCTCCGAGCGAGGCCGGGTCCACAGCGCCTTCTGCGAGTTCAGGGTCTCCGTCGCGGTCACCTCGGTGGGTGCGTCGTCGCCTTCCTCGGTGTCCTCGTCGGCGGGCTTCGGGGGTGCCGGCTTGGTCACCTCCATGCGGATGGGCCACGAGATGAAGTCGGAGTACTTCTTGACCAGTTCCCGGATCTTCGGCACCGACGTGTAGTCGTGCAGATCGTCCTCGGAGTCGACGGGCTTGAGGTGCAACGTCACCGTCGTACCCTGCGGCGCGCCCTCGACCTCTTCGATCGTGTACTTGCCGGCTCCCTCGGACTCCCAGCGGGTGGCGTGGGTCTTGCCCGCCTTGCGGGTGAGCAGCGTGACCTTGTCAGCCACCATGAACGTCGAGTAGAAGCCGATGCCGAACTGGCCGATCAGCTCTTCCGACGCCGCCGAGTCCTTGGCCTCCTTCAGCTTCTTCCGGACCTCCGCGGTCCCCGACTTCGCCAGCGTGCCGATCAGGTCGATCACCTCATCGCGGGTCATGCCGATGCCGTTGTCGGAGATCGAGAAGGTGCGAGCTTCGGAATCGGCGGCGATCTCGATGTGAAGATCCGAGGTGTCGGCGTCGAGATCCTTGTCCCGGTACGACTCCATCCGCAGCTTGTCGAGGGCGTCCGATGCGTTGGACACCAGCTCTCGCAGGAAGGAATCTTTGTTCGAGTAGATCGAGTGGATCATGAGATCCAGCAGCTGCCGCGCCTCGGCGGCGAACTCCAACTCTTCGACCTGAGCGCTCACGTGATGCTCCTCCATTGTGTTTCAGTACTTATTACGTGCTCCCGACCCAACATTTTAGGCTGACCGTCCGTAGTACATTCAGGGCTCATGCCTGATAGCCGGAACGGGGGGTAGCAGTGAGCTCGGTCATCCAGAATGTTTTGGGTCCGGAATTCGAGAAACTGCACCCGAACTTGCAGTGGCGCTACGGAATTGACTCGCAGTCGCAGCTGGCGCAAGAGACGAGCGGGATCATGGAATCGATTTACAGTTCGCCGGTTGTCTCGACCGCGCTGCGACATTTCGGTAAACGGAACGCCATGCCGACCAAGTCCAGTCGCCTCGTCCCGTTCACGATGCATAATTATTGTTATCAAGATGAACTGGGCCGCGAATCGCTTGCGGTGATGCGATCGCTCAACTACACCAGCGGACCACAGGGATTGAACTCGCTACTCGTGGATGGTCGCGAGGGGCTCGTCGACTACTTCGGTGACGGTCCCGAACTGCTCTGGCCGTTGGAGGCGAGCGTCGACCGCGGCTCGCTGATTTTCCAGAGCGGACCCATGCGACTGCTGACGGCGGGCCCCAAGGTCGGAATGCGTGGATTGCTGGCGGCCCGGATGTTATACGCCGAGGGCTGGGACTCCGAGCGCAACCGGTTCCGCGTCGACGCGTCAGTGCGCAATCCCGTGATCGGTGAGCTGATCCACTATCGCGGCTGGTTCACCGCCCAGGATGTCCCGTGTCGACTACGGGACATCCCGGACGAGGCGTGGCCACATCGACTCATCGAGCGAGAGAGCTGAGCCGATGATGTGCCCTTCTGGCGAGTAAAACCCCAGTTCGGGGCCGCCAAAAGGGCACATGATCGGGTTTAGGCAGGCGCTGACAGGCCGAGGTGGTCGCGCAGGGTGTCGCCCTCGTATTCGGTCCGGTAGACCCCACGCTCCTGCAGTAGCGGGATGACGGTATCGGTGAATTCGTCGAGCCCACCCGGGGTGATGTGGGGGGCCAGGATGAATCCGTCGCTGGCGTCGGCCTGCACGAGGTCATTGATCTGGGTGGCGACGGTCGCCGGTGTTCCGATGAAGGACTGACGTCCGGTCACCTCGATGATCAATTCGCGAGTGGTCAGGTTCTTCGCCTCCGCCAGTGCGCGCCACTGCGCTGCCACTTCCAGCGGATCCCGATGCATGCGCACACTGGCGCGACCCTTCGCGATCGTGTTCTCGCCGACCAGCGGATCGACCGTCGGCAACGGACCATCAGGATCGTGGTCGGACAGGTCGCGGTTCCATAGCTGTTCGAGGAACTTGATCGCCGTCTGCCCGCTGACCTGCTGGAGGCGGACTTCGTGTGCCCGCTCCTGGGCCTCGGCATCGGTGTCACCGAGGACAAAAGTGGCGGCAGGCAGGATCAGCAGCTCTTCCGGGCGGCGGCCGTAGGTCGCGAGGCGTCCCTTGACGTCCTTGTAGAACACCTGCCCCTCGTCGAGCGTGGAGTGGCGCGAGAAGATGGCATCGGCCTTGGCGGCCGCGAATTCGCGACCTTCCTCGGAATCGCCGGCCTGGAAGATGACCGGCCGTCCCTGCGGGCCGCGGGGCACGTTGAACTGACCGGCGATGTCGAACTGGTTGTCGGTGTGGCTGAAGGTTCCGGCGTCGGGGCGCCGCAGGAACGTCCCCGACTCGCGGTCGGCGACGATGTCATCGTCGTTCCACGAGTCCCAGAGTTCGGTCGTGACCTCCAGGAACTGTTGTGCGCGTTGGTATCTCTTCTCCTGCGGCAGATAGCCGCCGCGGCGGAAGTTCTGCCCGGTGAACTCGTCCCACGAGGTCACCACATTCCACGCGGCGCGTCCCGCGGTCAGGTGGTCGAGGCTGGCGAACTGCCGGGCGACCTCATAGGGTTCGTTGAACGTCGAGTTGATGGTGCCGGTGAGCCCAAGTTTGTCGGTGACCGCAGCCAGGGCCGCCAAGACCGTGAAGGTATCCGGACGTCCGACCACATCGAGGTCGTAGATGAGCCCGTTCTGCTCACGCAGACGCAGCCCCTCGGCCAGAAAGAGGAAGTCGAACTTGGCACGTTCCGCGGTCTTTGCGAAGTGGGTGAACGAGCTGAAGTCGATGTGGCTGCCGGCTGCCGGATCGCTCCACACCGTGGTGTTGTTGACCCCCGGGAAATGTGCTGCGAGGTGTACCTGCTTGGTCATCGGCTGATCAGATCCCCTGTTGAGTGATTGTTGGTTGGTGCGTAGCGGTTGGCCGGGAGTTCGAGTCCCAGATTTCCGCGCAGTGTGGACGAGGTGTAGCCGTCGCGGAACCGTCCGCGGCGCTGGAGTTCGGGTACCAGTGCGGTGGTGATCGCAGTCAGGTCGTGAGGGATCGCGCCGGGGCGGAGCCGGAACCCGGTGATCCCGGCCTCTGCCAGTTCTTCGAGGTGATCGGCCAGCTCGGCCGCTGTGCCGGTGAAGATCAGGGCATCGCTCTGGTACTCGGACCCGGCGAGCTCGTCCAGGCGAGCCTTGCGGTCGGCGGCGGCTTGGGTCGAATCATCCAGGAACACAACCAGATCGGCGAAGATGTGGACGGTTTCCGCGGCGCGTCCCGCCGACTCCTGGGCGGCCCGGATGGTGGCGATGGTCTCGGTGGCCCGCGCGGTGGTGTGTGGGGTCACGAACCCGATATCCGCCGACTGGCCGATCAGCTCGTACGGGATCTGCTGATGACCCAGGGCGGCGATCACTGGTTGTCCCTGAGGTGGTCGCGGGGTGATCGACGGACCGCGGACGGAGAAGAAGCGGCCCTCGAAGTCGATGTAGTGGAGCTTGTCGCGATCGACGAAACGACCTGTTGCGGCGTCCCGGATCTCGGCGTCGTCCTCCCACGAATCCCACAGTCGGCGCAGGACCTCGGCGTAATCGCCGGCCTCCTCGAAGAGATCGGCGATCAGCGACTGCGCCGCGGGGCCGGTGAGGTCGGCCGACAGGTCGGGGAAGGTGCGCCGGCCGAAGAGTTTTGCCTCGTGTTCCTGGGCGGAAACCTGCAACCGGACTCCGGCCCGGCCGGTGCTCACGTAGTCGAGCGTGGCGATCGCCTTGGCGAGATGGAAAGGCTCGGTGTGCGTCACGACAGCGGTGGGAATGATGCCGATGTTCGAGGTCAACGGTGCGATCCGGGATGCGATCAGCACGGAGTCGAGACGACCACTGACCCGGTCGGTCCTGGCGTCGAGCCCTTGCAGCGTGGCGGGTCGCAGGCCGAACGAGTCTTCGATGGTGACGAAGTCGAGTCCACCGCGCTCGGCTTCGGTGACCAGATCTGCCCAGTACCCCGCTGTGAGCAGTTCGGCTGGCCTGGCATCGGGTTCACGCCAGGCGGCCGGGTGCCAGCCGGCCCCTTCCAGCGCGACTGCAAGATGCACGCTCGCAGTTGTCGACATCGGTACTCCTTCAATTCGGTATCGGCGGCAAGCAGGATTCATGTCTGCGCCAACAACAAGATTGCCTGAAGGTGGTCTCGGACCCGATGTCATCGGATCAGCGTGGTTCTAACCATCGCCTGTCGAGCGATTTCGCGGCTGAATGGATGCATCATCGCGGAGGGAGCGGCCATGTCGTTTGTCGGAAAGTTGTTGTCGGTCGACCAGATGTTGATGGCTGCGGCTGCGGTCCATCCGGAGGCGCCGCCGGCACTGCCGATGATCGAGGCATGTCGCACGAACATCGAGATCGTGCGTGTCGGACACGATGATCGGCTCGCCCGGACCGCGTTGTCCCAGGTGGCGATCGAGAACAGTCGGCGCTACGGCGGAACGTCGTGCGGCTGGTTCGCGAAGCTGCGGGTTCGACCGGGCGACGCCCTTCTCGTCGCAGTTGCCGACGGAACCCCGGTGGCCGGTGGAGAGTATCGGCGCGCCGATGACGACACCGCCGAGATCACCCGGATCTGGACCACCTCCGCGCAGCGTCGGCAGGGTCTGGGGAGCCGGATCCTGGCCCGACTCGAGGCCGAGGCCGCCAACCACGGACATCGTCGTGTCCTGATCACGACCGGCCCGGATCAGTCCGACGTGCATGCGTTGTGCCGGCACGAGGGGTACCAACCGGTGCGCACCACAGAACTGTCCGGCGCGCAGGCCGGTATCGCAGTGTGGGGCAAAGACCTGTCGGTGGTGCGCATACCGTTTGCTGTTTCGGCATGACCGGATTCAACGGCGGCGGCTATGTCGGAGGTGAAACCGGCTGGGATTGGCGGGTGCACGGCCGGTGCCGAACCGAGGACGTCGACTCGAACATCTTCTTCCCTCCGGCAGGCCGTGAGTTCGCCAAGGAACGTCGTCGACGCGAAGCCGCGGCGAAGTCGATTTGCGGACACTGCCCGGTCGCGCGCGAATGCCGCAGCCACGCCCAGCGCTACGGCGAGAAATACGGGATCTGGGGCGGCCTCACAGTTGGCGAACTGGCCGGCTGACCGACGGAGATCGATAGGGTGGTGTCATGACCGAACAAGTACCCACGATCACATTGAACTCTGGCACCACCATTCCTCAACTGGGACTGGGTGTTTGGCAGGCAACCAACGATGAGACCGAAAAGGCGGTGCGGTCCGCCATCGACGAGGCCGGCTACCGGCACATCGACACCGCAGCAGCCTACGGCAACGAAGAAGGTGTCGGTCGGGCCATCGCGAATGTCGATGTGCCGCGCGGCGAACTCTTTGTCACGACGAAGCTGTGGAACGCCGACCAGGGATACGAACCGGCCCTGAGTGCCTTCGACAAGAGCCTGTCGCGCCTGGGTTTGGACTACGTCGACCTGTATCTCATCCACTGGCCCCTGCAAGATGACGACCGGATCCTGCGCACCTGGGATGCGCTCGAAGCCATTGCAGAATCGGGCCGTGCCAAGGCAATTGGTGTCTGCAACTTCGAGCCGCGTCACCTCGAACTGCTGGTCGCCCGAGGCGGTATACCTGCCGTCAATCAGGTCGAACTCCACCCGCACCTACCGCAGCAGGCGGTCCGGGCCGCTGCTTCGAAGCACGGGATCGCCGTCGAATCGTGGAGTCCGCTCGGCGGAACCAGCAACTCCGGCTGGGGTCCGAACTCCAAGCCGAACACTTTGCTCACTGACCCGATCATCACGCGCGTCGGGGAGCAGTACGGTAAATCGCCTGCTCAGGTCCTGATCCGCTGGCACCTGCAGAACGGGCTCATCGTCATCCCGAAGTCGGTCAATCCGGACCGGATCGCCCAGAACATCAACGTCTTCGACTTCGAACTGAACGACGCCGACCTCGCCGACATCGCCACCCTCGATGACGGTGTCCGGGTTGGTGTCCATCCGGACGAGCTCAATCTGGGAGCTCCGGAGTAGCCGGTTCCGAAACAGTCAAACCGTCAACGCGATTCGCGCACCGAGACGTGTTCGGTGTCGAGCTGTTCCTGGCTCGCGGCCCACGAGGCGAGCAGTTTGAGGGCATCGGCGGTGGGTGTGCCGGCCGCCGCGGTGTAGATGTTCAGATGCAGGCCGGGCTCAGAGGGCAGTTCCATACCTTCGAAGTCGAGGTCGAGTTGGCCGACCGCGGGGTGGCGCAGACGTTTTCGGCCGCTGCGATGGAAACGGACGTCTTGCGATGCCCAGCGTTTACGGAACAGTTCACTCTGCGTGGACATTTCACCGATGAGGGCGATGAGTGCCTTGTCGTGCGGATTACGGCCGGCTTCGAGCCGGAGCATGGCCGCGGCATCCTTTGCGATCTGGTCGTAATCGACAAAGAACTCTTCGGCAGCGCTGGGCTGCAGGTAGATGAATCGGGTGGTGTTGGCCGGACGTCGGGGGTCGGCCAACACCGGAGCGTAGAGCGCGCGGGCGAGCTGGTTCATGGCGATGATGTCGTGACGACCGTTTCGAACCCAGGCGGGTGCATCGGAGATGGCGTCGAGGACCTGCTGAATCGCCGGGCGGACGGTGGTCGGCGCGGTCCGTTGCCGCCGGGCCGAGGAGCTGGACTGCGACTGTCGGGCAAGGGCGAACAGATGGTCACGTTCTGCCTCGTCGAGCTGGAGTGCTCCGGCCAGGGCGTCCAGGACACTGTCGGAGGCACCGGCGAGGTTCCCGCGCTCCATCCGCACGTAGTAGTCGACGGAAACCCCGGCGAGTAGCGCCACCTCTTCCCGCCGCAGTCCTTTGACCCGACGGTTGCCGCCGTAGGCGGGCAGCCCGGTCTGTTCTGGGGTTATCCGGGCACGTCGAGAGCTGAGGAAGTCCTTGATCTCGGTGCGAAGGTCGGTGGTACTCATGCTTCCACGGTAGGCATCGCGACACCGGCGTGGGAGGTACTGCCGTTACCTGGAACAACTGGGACTCCCCGGCCGGCCGGGACTGCGCTCGAATGGTCAACATGACAGCCACCGCTCCCGCCCGTAGAGCCCCGGTCGACCTCGGACGGAGGGCTCCGGGACTACCCGCCGCGATTCTGGCGATCGTCCTTTCAACTCCTTCATGGTGCCCGGCGCACCCCGAAGGATGCCGACGATGACAGGTACTCACAGTCCCTGTCTGGGCGCGCGGCGGACCGCTAGGGTGGATTCCATGGCTCCTGAAAATATTGTCCTCAACAACGGAATCACCATGCCCGCGATCGGTTTTGGTGTTTTCCAGACGCCGCCCGACGAGACGACGATCGCGGTCACCGCTGCGCTTGAAACGGGCTACCGCCACATCGACACCGCTGCGGCGTACCTCAATGAGCGTGGCGTCGGTGAGGCGATCAGCCGGTCGGACCTCGACCGGTCGGACATCTTCATCGAAACCAAGATCTGGATCACCGATTTCGGCTATGACCAGACGCAGCATGCGTTCGACAAGGCGGCAGGCAAGCTCGGGGTCGAACAGATCGACCTGTTGATCCTGCACCAGCCGTTGCCGGGTGAGTTCGACCTCACGATCGGCGCGTACAAGGCGCTGGAAAAGTTGTTGGCGGACGGGAAGGTTCGAGCAATCGGTGTCAGCAACTTCATGCCCGAGCACCTCACGAGTCTGCTGGACGCGACATCGGTTGTGCCGGCGGTCAACCAGATCGAGGTACATCCCTACTTCCGTCAGACCGCCGTACTCGAGGCGGACGCCGAGCACGGGATCGTGTCGCAGGCATGGTCACCGATCGGTGGCATCACCTTCTATCGTGACGGCAAACATGGCTCCACCCTCGAGGACGCGACCATCGTCGCGATTGCACAAAAGCATGGCAAGACCGCTGCGCAGGTGATGCTGCGGTGGCATCTACAGCAAGGACGCCAGGTCATCCCGAAATCGGTGACACCGTCCCGGATCGCCGAGAACTTCGCCGTCTTCGACTTCGACCTCTCCGACGACGATCTTGCCGCCATCGACGCACTGGACACCGGCATACGCGGTGGCCCCGAACCCGAAGCGATCACACGCGAACGTTTCGGCCTGACAATCCCGGAAGCGTGAGAGCCCATGAACATCGATCCACCCACCCCGACCACCAAGAATCCGCCTGAACAATTCACCGGCGACGTCTGGCTCGACCTCATCGCACGTCCCCGCGAGGACGGTCAGCGAATGCTCGTCGCGAAGGTGCGATTCGCTCCCGGCGCGCGCACCGCATGGCACTCGCATGCTCGTGGCCAGACCCTGCACGTCACCCAGGGCGTCGCCTGGATCCAGTCTCGCGGCGAGGTGAAAGTCGAAGTCCATCCCGGACAAACGGTGTATTGCCCACCGGGCGAAGAACATTGGCACGGTGCATCGCCGGATTCATTCATGGAGCATCTGGCGATGCTCGACAACGCCGACGATCCGGCCGCCACCACCACCTGGCTTGAACACGTCACGGACGACGACTACTTGCGGTGATGAGGCCCAGGCGGGAATAGTCGATGTATGGCAGATCAATCAGCACTCCTCGAGTTCTTCAGCGAACACAGCCGAGGCACCCTCGCCACGATCAAACGTAATGGGGTGCCGCAATTGTCCACGGTGGCTTACGCATTCGATCCGCGGTCGCGGGTCATTCGGATCTCGGTGACCGATGACCGGGCAAAGGTTGTCAACCTGCGCCGCGATCCGCGGGCAAGTTTTCACGTCGTCAGCGAGGACGGCTGGTCGTACGCGGTCGGGGAGGGGAGCGTGGAACTGAGCCCGGTCGCCGAACAGACCCGCGACGACGACACGGTCTCGGAACTCATCGACCTCTATCGCGACATCTCGGGTGAACACCCCGACTGGGATGAGTTTGCACAGGCCATGGTCGACGACAAGCGGCTGGTGATCCGGCTTCACGCAGAACGGGTGTACGGGCAGGTCGGCTGAGCGGGTGAAGGTTGACAAAGCTACCCGCTGGTAGAAAGTTATGCGGTACATCACTTTGTGGACCAATGGTGATCGGGCCCACAAAGGGGGAGGGTGTTCGCCGATCGGGCGAACCAGCTGCATAGAAGGCGGGGGCCGGGGGAATGTCGATTTTCAGGGGACGGCATGTAGTTGTCGCCGTCGCATTGCTCGCTGTGCTGCAGGTGGGCCTGATGAATGTCCCGCTCGCCGGCGCTGCACCGATGTCGATCAATCCACCTCAGTGGACCGAGGTTCATTCGTCGGGTGACCAGAAGTATGCCGGTGTCGCCGTGACGCCCAGCGTGCCGATCCGGATGTCTGATGGCACAGTGCTGCGCGGCGACATCTATCGTCCGGCGGACGCTTCGGGGCGGGCCACCGCCGACAAGAATCCGGTGATCGTCAATCTGACGCCGTACAACAAGCTGATCGGCATGATCGCCGGCGTTGCGATGAACATCCCGGGGCTGTCCAAACCCCTCACCGACTTTCTGGCGGGGATCGACCTGTCCGGCTCCCCGATATAGGGGACCGAACGGTTGCTGAAGGTGGCGAACGGCGGTCTGGTCAGTTCGTTTGCGGTGGACCCGCAATTGGTCCGCAGCGGATACACGCAGATTGTCGTAGATGTGCGCGGCACCGGAACCTCGCAGGGTGTCTGGGACGTATTCGGTCCACGTGAGCAGCAGGACAGCCTCGAAGTCCTCGAATGGGCCCGGACCCAGCCCTACTCGAACGGCGACCTCGGGATGTCGGGGTATTCGTACTCCGCGGTCAATCAGCTCCAGGCCGCAGCCGCAAATCCCAAGGGGCTCAAGGCGATCTTCCCGGCAGCGCCGATGAGCGACATCGTCGCCGACGTCGTCGCGCCGGGGTCCGGATACGGTGCCGGATTTCTTGCGCTGTGGCTGTTTGCGGTGAACGCGACCAAGGTGATCCCGGACGTGCCGAGTCTGCTGCGAGGTGAGTTCGATCCGGTGTGGCTTCGTGATCGTCTCGAGAACCCGGCAATCTTCGCCAAAGAATTCCTCCAGGGGCTCACCGCACCGAATGTGGAGTCCCTCGACGGCCGAGCGAAAGAACTGGTCCAGCTCAACTCTGTCTACCGCGAAGCGCTGAGCACCGACACCGCGAAGGTCGAGGTCCCCACCTTTGTCGTCGGTGGTTGGCAGGATCTGTTCACCAACTTCGAATGGCGTGCGCTCGAACAGCTGTCGTCGCTGCCGCCCGACAAGAAGAAGCTCGTGATGAGTACCGGCCAGCACGTCACCAATGGGTGGGACATGCTCGGCAGACCCGGTGAACCACCATCGATGGGCGTCTTGCAGCGGGCCTGGTTCGACAAGTGGATCAAGGGCATCGACAACGGAATCGATCAGTATGGAAACGTGACCAGCCACCAGCAGGGTGGTGGCTGGATCCAGTCGGACACTCTGCCGCGAGCTGGTCAAGAACACCGGCGGCTCTACCTGACGCCGACTGCCAGCGGCACATCACCGACCTCCGTCGAGGACGGAACGTTGGCCGCCTCGGCACCGGGAAGCGCTGCGAAATGGACTGTGAGTCCGGGTGTTACGACCTTGTGCTCCGCGGATACCAATCGCGACCAGATCGGTTTCCTGAGTCCGTTCGACTTCTGTACGGCCGACAACCGGACTGCTGAACGGGGAGCCCTGACCTTCACCTCTCCACCGGTGTCACGGAACACATCGATCAACGGTCCGATCAACGTGCACGTCAGAACTCAGGTCGATGCCACCGACGGCTTCTATGCGGCCGTCGTCAGTGACGTGTCGGCCGACGGTACCTCGACAGTGCTGACCACCGGATCGATGACGGTATCCATTCGAAATCAGTTGGTGGAGTCCAAATCTGGGTATGCGCCCAACGGGGATCTCACCGATCCCTACTACGCGCTCGATGCGACCACCCGGGACACCGTCACTCCCGGCGCCATCGCGAACCTCGACATCGGAGCTCTGGGTACGGACGCATTGCTGAAACCCGGGCACCGACTGCGGGTGAGCATCTACGCGCTGAATGCCCCACGCGCAGTGAGTTTCGGACCGGTGAGCAATGACAGCGGCTTGAAGCCGGAACACGTGCTCATCGATCCGGCCAACCCGAGTTGGGTGTCCGTACCCAGCGACCGGCCGATCGGCTGATCGGGCGGCAGTGCCCCAAGTGGACTCAGGACAGCGAGGTCCAGGTGATCTGGGCCCGCGCGCGGATGTCGTCGGGACCCAAATCGTGGAGTGCGTCGAGGTAGGCGACGGCGAAGGAACCTGGGGCCGAGGTCTTTTCGGCGGCGATGTCCGCTGCGACCGCAACATGGGTGTGCGCCGACACCGCAGCCGTCAGGCCGTCGGGTGTGACCGCCGCGTAGGCGGCGACCAGTGCGCCCAATGAGCATCCGGTGCCGGTGACCTTGGTCAGAAGCGTATGGCCACCGCCCACCTTGAGCAGGTTGTGGCCGGAGCCGGTGGCCGCGACAACATGATCGACGGGTCCCGAGGCGGAGACGGCATCTGCCGACGCGAGCAATGCGCGGGCCGATTCGACCGCGGCGGCCGGGTCGGCCGAGCTGTCCACACCACGGCCCCCACCGTCGAGACCGTGCAAGCCGATGACCTCGGATGCGTTGCCGCGGATCACTGTCGGGTGCTGGGCGAGCAGCTCCCGGGCGAGCTCGCCGCGCCAGGGCAGGCCGCCGGCGCCAATGGGATCGAGAACCCAGGGGGTGCCGGATTCGCGCGCCGAGGTCGCGGCGGCGACGTAGGAGTCGTGCAGTGCCGATTGAGGCGTACCGAGGTTGATGAGCACTGCATCGGCGACACCGGCGAAGATTCCGGCCTCCTCTACGTTGTCGACCATGGCCGGGCTGGCGCCGGCGGCGAGCAGGACGTTCGCGGTGAAGCCGGCGGCGACATAGTTGGTCAAGGCGTGCACCAGCGGTGTCCGCGAGCGCAATTCGAGCAATGCATCGATGACGGCATCAACGTCGGGGGAGCGGGTCGGTTCGAGGGTGGTCATGTTCTGTCCTTCGTGTCGGGTCGGATTCGGGTGTGATGATCAGGATGTGATGAGGGGATTGCCGGGGTCGGCCGCCCATTCGGACATCGATCCGTCATAGACGCGGACGTCGTTGCGGCCCGATGCCCGTAGTGCCAGTGCGTATCCCGAGGCGGTGATGCCGCTGCCGCAGTAGGTCACGACAGGTCCGGGGGGTATCGACTCGGCCGTGCGTCGTGCCCGATCGAGATCGATCTCCGATCCGTCGGGGTCGATCAGTTCGGCGAATGGCAGGTTCACGCTGCCCGGGATGTGTCCGGCCCGTCCGTAGGGAACTTCGTCTCCGGAAAAGACTTCTGGCCGAAGTACATTGACGAGAACGGAATCCGAGCCGAGGTCGCGGACGTCGTCGGCGTCGACGAAATAGCCGGATTGGGCCGACAGTGCCGGTGGAGCGGTCGGTGCCGGGGTGATGTCCCCGGACTCGATCTCGCCGCCGATGCCGCGCCAGGCGTCGAGCCCGCCGTTGAGTACCGAGGCGTCGGCAAAGCCGTAGCTGCGCAACACCCAGACGAGCCGCGCGGCCCAGATCCCGTTCTGATGGTCGTAGACGACCACCGTCGAGTCGACGCCGACGCCGTGGCGTGCCAGAGCGTCGCCGAGTTGTTCACGCGTGGGACGGGTGAAACGCATCTCCGTTGTGGGGTCGGAGAAGTCGTCGACGAGATCGGCATGAATGGCGCCGGGCAGGTGGCCCTCGCGGTAGGTCGGCAGGCCGGTCGTATAGGTGCTGGTGTCGTCGGGGTGGATGTCCCGGGTGACGCAGGCATCGAGGATCACCAGGTTCTCGTCGCCGCGGTGTTCGGCCAGCCAGCGCGCCGACGTGAACAGCGCAGGGATCTCCTGGTCGGGGTTCACGGTTCCCGGTCCCGGTTGCGGCATGTGTATACAGCTACATTTATGGACATATTTGCGCACGCATTTAAATCCAGCTGATTTGAACGCGTGACGATCAGGGGCCCTGGCGCGAGAATCGGGGCGTCGCGCATTGAAGGGATCTGTGCAGTTATGGCCACGACCGACTCCGGTGGTAAAGCCCGCTTTCGTACGCTCTGGTATCTGACCACTGCAAACGGTGACTATCCGTGGACGCCGGGACGGTTGTACCCGCCGGACTTCGAGCACTACAAGGAACTCGCCCAGGCCATCGACGACGGTGGTTTCTACGGCGCGCTGGTGGCCACCTGGCCCAACGATCCGTTCACCTCGGCCTCGTTCGCCGCGGCGGTGAGCAGCCGGATGCGATTCCTCGTCGCGACCTACTCGGGTGTGGTTCCGCCGAAGGCCTTCGCCGAGAAGGCTCTGACCTTCGACCGGTTCAGCGGCGGCCGGCTCGACATCAACGTGATCAACGGAACCGACGACCGGGTGGGCCCGTACGGTGTGAAAGCCGATCACGACGACCGGTACACCCGCAGCACCGAATATTGGGCCGAGGTACTCGAGCATTACCGCGCCGGCACCGACAGCAACTTTCACAATTCGCCGGTCCGCATCGACCCGACCCAGGATGTGCTGGATCTGTGGGGCACGGGGGATTCACCTGCCGGATTGACGCACGCCGGAGCGAGTATTCACAACTACCTGACGATGCTGCGTCCCGCGCCGGAACTGGCGCCGAGGATCGAGGCCGCGCAGAGCGCGGTGGCGGCCGCCGGCCGCGAGTTCGATTCCATCGGCGCACTCGGTGGCGTGATTGTGCGGCCCAGCGCTGATGAGGCGCTCGAGAAGTTCTACACGGTGTTCACCGGCGCGGGTGTCGATGCGGTCCGCGACACCCTCGATGTCGCGGTGAAGAAGCGCACCAACGGTGAGCACAGCCTGCTGACCTACACCGCGCCTGATGCGCAGCGGCAGGGATGGGTCGATGCATTGCGGGCCAACCGTTTTCCCGAGCCTTCGGAACTGCAGGTCGATGAGGGGCTCTACGCCGGGATCACCGCTTGGTCGCCGTTGGACATCTTCGGGTCCCGCTCGTCGGCCCTGTACTTCGTCGGCGATCCCGACTCGATCACCGGCACCGTTCGTCGTTTGAAGGACGCCGTCGGCATCAGCTCGCTGATCCTGGCCGGCTGGCCGCTGGCCGAGGAAGCACGCCAGGTCGCCGAACATTTGATCCCGCGCTTCGACGAGCTCTGATGGACAGCCACGCGAACGGGATCTACCGCAAACTCCGGGAGAATCTGCTGGCCGGCGTCTACCCGGTGGACAGCCCGCTGATCCCGGGGGTGCTCAGTGAGGACTTCGCGGTCTCCCGCACCCCGGTGCGGGAGGCGCTGGCACTGCTGGCGCAGGACGGACTGATCGAACCGGTCCGTCGCGGATTCATGATCACCCAGCGTGGCGACGACGAACTGCTCGAGCTCTTCGAGGCGCAGGCTGCTCTCGACGCCGCGGTCGCGTCGGCGGCTGCCGACCGTCGCACCGACGTCGACCTGCTCCGATTGCAGGACGCACTGGACCGGTCGACCCAGCACGAAGAGCCGGCCGATGTCCGCCTCGCGCTGCGGCAGTGGCACACCGCCCTGCGCGAGGCGGCACACAACCGAACCATGACCGATCTGCTCGATCGACTCGATGCCCAGATCAAACTGGGCGCACCGTGGAAGCCCTCACATTCCGACGGCGCGTTCGAGCGCCCGATCGCCGAGCATCGGGAAATTCTCGCGGCGGTGCGCGAACGTGATCGGGACGGGGCACGCCTGGCGATGCTGGCGCACCACGCCGCCGACCGCGACAACCGAATTGCCCAATTGGCCCAGAGGCACGCGTAATTCGCGTCTGTGGGCTGTTCGGAGTACGTCCTTCCGATCCCTGTGATTTCTATGGCGGTGCCTATTGGCGCGGCGCGCTACCCTATGACTACAGTCACTGATCGTGACTCCAGTCACATGTCGAAGGGAGTGAGTGGGTCTTGGCACCGAATGCGCGGGAAATGTTGGATTTCGAAGTCCAGTGGTACCACCTCGGCGGTGGGCCCTCCGAACAGATTCATGAGCGTTTCGGAATGTCGGATCGCGACTACTTTGCGTCGTTGAACGACCTTCTGCGGGAGAGTCCGCCGGAACAGCTCTCACCGAGTGCAGTCGAACGGATGCGCGGAGTCGTGCGCCGCCGGCTCTGGATGGCCAAGTAGCCGGGTCCGATCACGCGAGCCGGCGTTTGGCCTCCTCCTTGAGACCCTTCTGGGCAGTGTTCAGTGCGGTTTTCTGAGCCTGCTTGACCAGGAGGCCAGGGAGCTTGATCTTCAGTTCCACCTCGAGCTCGAACTCGATATGTGAACCCTCGCCCTTGGGCGTGACCGTGTACTGGCCGTGCTGGTGGGACAGCTGGTCGGCTTCGATGAGATCCCAGGTGCAGGTGTTCTCTGTCCACGAGTAGGTCAGCACCTGATGGTCTGTCATCCCGATGGCCTGGAGTTGGAGCTTCACGGTCTTCGGTGAGCCGTCCTCGTACTCCTCGGTGATCTCGGCCTTCTTGTGTGGTCCCGACCAGTCGGGAAGGGACTCCACGTCGAGCAGGATCTCCATGATCACGGCCGGGGGTGCGTCGATGTCGAATTCGGTCTTTGCGTTCACAGGCATGGAGGAAAAATTACACCGATGCGCCCGCAATATCTGTCAGGTTCGGATCCGGCGAAGTTGTCGTTGGTTTGTGACCGAAGCGTTGCCATCGAATGCGGGCGTGGACCCGCGGCGGGGGAGTAGGGTCTGTCCCAAGTGACCGGCACGGTGAGACGACCGGTACTTCCAGGGCTGGGAATCGGGGGGCCTTGTGACTCCGCTTTATTTCTTGATGGGACGAAAGTTGTTCACTGCACGTAGTTTTGGTGCCCGCTCGCGCGTTCGACGCCGGCTGGCGCTGGCCGGGATCGTCGGGGCAGGGGCGGTGGCAATGGTCGGTTTTGCCGGGCTCGGTACCGCGGCGGCGGATCCGCTCATCTGCGAGGTGTCCAACGGGCACAACGTAATCCACGTGGACGACACCGGTGGCTGCGGCGCCAAGGCCGGCCCCGGCAGCACGGCCCGGGCCGTGGACCAAAGCGGTGGTGGCACAGCTGTTGCGTCGGCGGACACCGGCGGAAACGCGAACGCCCTGAATTTGCAACCCGGCGCCGCGGCCCTTTCTGGAGCGATCTCAGGCGGTAGCGGATACGCCGTGACCACCGGTCCCGGTGGGATTTCCGTGGCGCAGGCGCGGGACGGTGGTACGTCGATCGCGATCGCGGGATGGGGCGGTACCGCCTACTCGGGACCCTATGGGGCACAGTGCACAGGCAGCTTCGCCGCCGCAGTCGACACCAACACAGGCCAGGGCTGTATCGGTGCCGGAGGTATTTGGCTTTCGACTCCCAGATAACAAACCATGATGCGGGACGCTTCCTCCCGCACACCCCGACGAAGAGCGGTGCCGCTTACGGTGCCGCTCTTCGTGTATGGGCGGGCCGATGTCATGGGACGTTGGTCTCGGATTTACAAAGAGGACACGTGACAATCGGTCGTTCAGACTAGATTGAATCGGTGAACGAGATACTGCGTCTTTCGGACTTTGGACCCGATCATCCCGATATCGGTCCCGACTTCAGCGTTGTTGCCGGACGTGAGGCACTGCAAAAAATCGTCGACCTCGCCGACACCACCCAATTCCTGGTCGACGACCGCGATGACGACGACCCTCGATTGCTGACCCTGCCGGGGCGCAACGTCATCGACACCTGGCGTGAGGACTATCCCTACGACGAGCGTATGGGCCGCGACCAATATGAGCTCGAAAAGCGGTTGCTGCAGATCGAACTGCTCAAGCTCCAGCGATGGATCAAGGCGACCAACCAGCGCCATGTGCTGGTTTTCGAGGGGCGTGACGCCGCGGGTAAGGGTGGCACGATCAAGCGATTCATGGAGCACCTCAATCCCCGTGGCGCACGGGTGGTTGCCCTGGAGAAGCCCAGCGAGCGGGAATCGACCGAATGGTATTTCCAGCGCTACGTGCAGCACTTGCCCGCCGCGGGTGAGATCGTCATGTTCGACCGCTCCTGGTACAACCGGACCGGCGTCGAACGGGTGATGGGATTTTGCACCGACGAACAGCACGCCCAGTTCCTGCGGCAGGCTCCGCTGTTCGAGGAGATGCTGATCGATGACGGGATCAAACTGATCAAGTTCTGGTTCTCGGTGTCACCGCTGGAGCAGCGCACCCGGTTTGCGATCAGGCAGGTCGACCCGGTTCGACAATGGAAGTTGTCGCCGATGGACCTTGCCTCCCTGGACAAATGGGACAAATACACCGCGGCCAAGGAAGAGATGTTCGCCGGGACCGACACCGACCATGCGCCGTGGACGGTGGTGAAGAGCAACGACAAGAAGCGCGCTCGACTCAGCGCCATGCGGTACGTCTTGAACCTCTACGACTACGACGACCGCGACGATGAGATCGTCGGACGACCCGATCCGCTGATCGTCGGTCGGGGTAGCGACATCCTCGATGAATAGGACGTTGCGGGGTTTCACGTCTACGGATCGGTAGCCTGAGTCGGTGCGTTCCTTCCTTACTGCTGTGTTCTGTCTTGTCGCGATAGTCGGCGCGGCCATCGCGATACCCGCATTCTGGGTCAACTCGAATCTGGTCGACCGTGATGGCTTCAGCGACATGGTTTCCCCGCTCGCGGACAACCCGAAGGTTCAGGAACATATTGCCGACGAGATCACCGCGGAGGTTTCCGCTGCAGCCCCGTTGATCCCGGAGGCGCTGATCCGACCTCTCGCGGGGGCCTACACCCGCGGCGACAACTTCGAGGCCGACTTCACCGAGGCGATGAACCAGCAACACGACTGGCTCTTCGAAGAGGCCTCCCCTGAAGACAAGGTTCAGGTGATGTCACTGGATCTGACGCCGATGGTCAACCGCATCATCGACGATCGGATCTTCGGGGGTATCGAGATCTCGGGGCCGATCGAGGTGCCGCTGACCGATTCCGCCGCGGCCGGTCTGGAAGCCGGGCGCTATCACGATCTCGGTGATCAGATCGGATACATCGCCTACGGTTCGCTGGTGATCGCCGTGGTCGCGGCGATCGGTGGGCTGGCGGTGGCGCGGCGACGCGGATTGGTCCTTGCCGCAGTCGGATTCGGTGTGATCTTCGGCGGGGTGCTGACGTGGCTGATGGGCGACTTTGCTCAGCGCCGCGCACTCGACGAGGTCTCCGGCGCGGACGGATCGGCGCGTGAGGTTGCCGACCTCATCATCGACGAGGTGGTGGACAGCATG
Source organism: Nocardia sp. 348MFTsu5.1 (assembly GCF_000383535.1). Taxonomy (NCBI): domain Bacteria; kingdom Bacillati; phylum Actinomycetota; class Actinomycetes; order Mycobacteriales; family Nocardiaceae; genus Nocardia; species Nocardia sp. 348MFTsu5.1. Next base: position 560,544 of record NZ_KB911509.1, on the reverse strand, counting down.
CAGAAGATCGGACTGATCGCTGCCTTCGCGGGCGTTGCTCTGGCCGTTGCCGGCGTACTGGTCACGGTGATGCTCGAACGCCGGCGCTAGTCGGTCACCGCGCGCCGCACGCGGACATCCTCATCACGAGGGCAACAATTGCCATGCCACCGCGAAGTTGTTGAATACGTTCCAGTCCAACGAGGTGGCGATGCCGAAGACCGGAACGCCCTGGCCGCAGTCGACGATGCGGGTCTCCGATTCGCCGGGCGCGAGTTCGGCGACGGTGAATTGAGTGGCCGAGAGCGCAAATCCCGACACCTTCACGTCGTATGCGGTGGTGCCCCCGACGTTGGTGGCCGTGACCGGGCACTGGGCCAGAAGATAGGCGGTTCCGCGCGCCTCGACGGTGACTTTCACGTCTGCCGGAGTGGCGGCGGTGGCCGTGGCAGGCGACGCCAGTCCCAGCCCGGCGGCGATGGCCAGCGTTGCGAAGCAGAACCGCGTTTTGGTCATGGCGATGATCTTATCGGCGCCGGGTGTCGGAGGCGCATGCGAACATATGTTCGTGCCCCGGATCGAGCAGCGTGAACAAGCCAGCATTCTGCATGCTGATCTCGACTCGTTCTATGCCTCGGTAGAGCAGCGCGACCACCCGGAGTTGCGTGGTCGGCCGGTGATCGTCGGTGGCGGGGTCGTGCTCGCGGCCAGTTATGAGGCCAAGGCATTTGGTATCCGGACACCGATGAACGGCCGTGAAGCACTGGCGATGTGCCCGCGGGCAGTGGTGATGCCGGCGCGGTTCGAGGCCTACAGCGAGGCGAGCAAAGCCGTCTTCGAGATCTTTCGCGACACCACACCGATCGTCGAGGGGATCTCGATCGACGAGGCTTTTCTCGATGTCGGTGGTCTGCGACGGATCAGTGGTTCGCCGATGGAGATCGGCGCGCGACTGCGGGCCAGGGTGGCCACCGAGGTGGGCCTGCCGATCACGGTCGGGATCGCGAGCACCAAGTTCCTGGCCAAGGTGGCCAGTGCTGTGGCCAAACCCGATGGATTGCTCGAGGTCGCGGTCGGCTCCGAACTCGATTTCTTGCATCCGCTTCCGGTCGAACGGTTGTGGGGTGTGGGCGCGGTGACCGCGGCGAAACTCCACAGCGCGGGATTGCGAACCGTCGGAGACCTGGCATCGGTCGGCGAACCGTTGCTGGGTTCGGTGGTTGGTTCCGGAGCCGGCCGCCATCTGTATGCGCTGTCGATGGCCCGAGATCCGCGGCGGGTGGAGGTCGGGCGCCGCCGCCGGTCGATCGGCTCACAGCGAGCCATGGGGCGCCGTGCGAAAACGCCCGGAGAACTCGAGGCGACGCTGGTCGCGATCATCGATCGGCTCGGCAAACGGCTCCGCACTGCCGATCGGATGACCCGCACCGTGATCCTGCGCCTGCGGTTCGACGACTTCACCCGCGCCACCCGATCGCACACCCTCTACGAGTCGACCGACCGCACCGACGTCCTGATGACAGCGTCGCGGAAGATCCTTGACGCCGCAATGCCGATGATCGAGACCAAGGGCTGCACGCTGCTGGGTGTCTCGTTCACCAACCTGTCCGGTCGCGACGTCGTCCAGCTGGCGTTGCCCTTCGAAGAGCACCATCAGGAGAAGCTGGACATCACGGTCGACAGTCTGCGCGATCGGTTCGGATCGAAGGCCGTGACCAGGGCTGTTCTCCTCGGCCGCCCCGAGGGAATGCAGGTGCCGATGCTGCCCGACTGAGTTCGATGCCATCGGCGTCTCGCCCCGAGCCGCGCTACGGTGTCAAAATGGCTTCATCGACCGTCGCGGACACCAGTGACGTAACCGGAGATGGCCTCGACGAACGGCCGCACCTCCGGACAAGGCGCAAACAACTGACCGATCCCCGGCGCTGGAGCGCGCCGTGGGTGGTCTCGTTCTGCACGTTTGCCGTGCTGGCGGTCGTGTACATCGTCTATGTGGTCAGGCGCTTCGAGCGGCTCGGATTCTCCGGGTGGGACCTGGGCATATTCACGCAGGCTGTCAGGGCATACAGTCATTTCGAGGCGCCGATCGTGCCTCTCGAAGGCACCGACGTCAACCTGATGGGCGACCATTTTCAGCCGTGGATTGCGCTGATCGGGCCGATCTACCGGATCTTCCCGTCGCCGATGACACTGCTGGTGGTTCAGGCGCTGCTGTTTGCGTTGGCGGCGATACCCATCGTGCGGTTGGCGACCAAGCAATTGGGCGTCGTCGTCGGTGTATTGATCGCCGTCGCCTATGGGATGTCCTGGGGTATATCTCACGCACTGGCCTTCGACTTCCACGAAATCGCGCTGGCCGTGCCACTGCTGGCATTCAGTCTGGTCGCTCTCGTCGAGGGGCGCTGGCGCGCGGCATTGCTGTACGCGTTGCCGCTGGTCTTCTGCAAAGAAGACCTCGGTTTGACCGTCGTGGTGCTGGCAGCGGTGGTGGCGTGGCGATGCGGTAAACCGGCCTACCGCTGGGCGGCCGCTACCGCAGTGTGGGGTCTGGGCTGGACCGCTTTTGCCACGAAGGTGGTCATCCCGGCGCTCGGTAGCGGTGACTATTCGTACGGCACGAAGTTTCCGGAGTCTCCGATCGACGGCCTCAAGGACTTCATCCTCGGAGTCGCGTCGGGCGATGCCCGGGCCTCGACGGCGTTCATGCTGCTGGTGATCACGTTGTTCCTGGCGGTGCGATCACCCATCGCACTGATTGCGGTCCCGACCATCGTCTGGCGGTTCTGGAGCACCAACTACCTGTACTGGTCCGACGACTACCACTACGACGCCATCTTGATGCCGATCATGTTCGTCGCGATGATCGATGCGTTGATGTCGATGGATCGGCAGGGGCGGTCGCGGCGGGTGATCACCGGGTTCGCGGCGGGGGTGGCGATGGTCGCGCTGGTTCTGGCCGCGGGTGGACCGCTCCACCGGCTGGGCCAGCGCGACTTCTACAGCCCGGCCACCGCCGCGCAATCGGTGGACGTGCTCGTCCGTCAGATCCCGGCGGGTGATTCGGTGGCCGCGACCAACAACATAGCGCCGCAACTCGTTTCCGACTACGACGTGACACTGTTTCCGCGTCAGAGCCGCGACCGGTCGGTGCCGGAGTGGATCATCGTCGACAAGAACACCTACAACATGTTCCCGACGAGTCCGGAGGGCGTCCGAAAAGCTTTGGATGAGACCGAATCCAATGGTCAGTACCGGGAGGTCGGCAGCCACAACGGAGTGGTCCTGCTGCACCGCCGCTGATCCCACTCCGTCGAGCGTGCCCAAATCACCGTCGAGCGTGCCCAAATCACCGCCGAGCGTGCCCAAGTCGCCGTCGAGCGTGCCCAAGTCGCCGTCGAGCGTGCCCAAGTCGCCGCTGAGCGTGCCCAAATCACCGCTGAGCCTGCCCAAGTCACCGCTGAGCCTGCCCAAGTCACCGCTGAGCGTGCCCAAGTCGCCGTCGAGCGTGCCCAAATCACCGCAGAGCGTGCCAAAAACGTTAGCGCGTATGCACTTTCGGCACGGTGAACGGCGATATCGGCACGCTCGACGGTTGGATCGGCACGCTCGACGGTTGGCTCGACGGTTGGATCGGCACGGTCAGTGTGGGCCGATGCTCTCCCACAGGAATTCGTAGGCCAGCGCTGACTTGAAGGCTGCCTGCTTGTTGTCGGCGGCGCCGCCGTGGCCACCCTCGATGTTCTCGTAGTAGCTCACCGAATGACCCAGTTCTTCCATCCGGGCGACGAATTTGCGTGCGTGACCGGGATGAACGCGATCGTCGCGCGTCGATGTGGTCATCAGGAGCTTGGGATAATCGGCGTCTTTGCGGAGCAGCTGGTAGGGAGAATATTTGGAGATGAACTCCCACTGCTGCGGATCGTCGGGGTCCCCGTACTCGGCTACCCAGGAGGCTCCGGCGAGCAGCAGGTGATAGCGCTTCATGTCCAACAGCGGCACCTGGCACACCAGGGCGCCGAACAGTTCCGGGTAGCTGGTGAGCATGACGCCCATCAACAGGCCGCCGTTGGAGCCACCCTGGGCTGCCAGCTGTTCGCTGGTGGTCAGGCCGCGTGCGATCAAATCCTTTGCGACACTGGCAAAGTCCTCGTAGACGAGGTGGCGGCCGGCGAGTTGGGCCTGGGTGTGCCACGTCGGGCCGTATTCGCCGCCGCCGCGAATGTTGGCGATGACGTAGATGCCGCCGCGTTCCACCCAGCTGCGGCCGGAGACGGCGCCGTAGCTCGGTGTCATCGAGTTCTCGAATCCGCCGTAGCCGTACAACAGTGTCGGGCCCGAGTCCACGTCGTCGCGCTTGACCACAAAGTAAGGGATCTGGGTGCCGTCGTCCGAGGTCGAAAAGAACTGGGAGGCAGTCACATTGTTCGTGTCGAACAGAGCCGGCGACTGCTTGATCGGAGCGACACCACCGGTGCTCGTCCCGTGCAGCAGGCTCGGTGGGGTGGTGAAGCTGCTGGCCGACAGGAACAGCTCGTCGCTGTGGTCGGGATCGGTGTCGAGAACGGAGATGGTGGCCAGTTCCGGGAGCCCGGCCAGTTCGGAGACCGACCAATCGGACAACGACAACAGCCGTACTTCGGTCTGTACGTCACGCAAGGTCACCAGAACCAGATGATCGGAGGTGAAGGAGAAGTTCTGGAGGCTGGTGTGGTCGTCAGGCGTGAACAGGACCTCCGCATCGCGGTTCCCGGTCAGGTACGCGTCGTGGTCGAAGACCAACAGCGTTCCGGTCGGGTACGCCTGGTTCTCATTCAGTTCCCAGGGCGAGCGGGTGAACACCAGCAACCACTGACGGTGAACGCTGGTGTGCGCATCGGTGGGGACGTCGATGAGCGTCGGGGTGTCGGAGTCCCCGAGGAGGTAGAACTCCTGATTGAAGAAGTCCGTCGACCGGACGACGAAGTGCCGCTCGAAGCCGGGGGTGTCGTCGTACATCGCCTGTACCGCAACATCTTCAACAGATCCGGCGAACACGGTGACCGCGGATTCGAGCGGTGTGCCGCGGGTCCAACGTTTGACGACGCGGGGGTATCCGGAGTTGGTGAGCGCGGATTTGCCGTCGGAATGGGTGCCGAAGTCGGTGCCGACGTAGACGGTGTCCCGATCGATCCAGTCGATGTCGGACTTGTTCTCCGGCAACGCGAATCCGCTGTCGGCCGCATCGATCCACGTGCGGGAGACGAGGTCGAACTCGCGCACGATCGAGGCGTCGGCACCGCCGCGCGACAGCAGGATCAGGGCCCGATCATGCGCCGGACGCAGAACCAGCGCACTCTTCCAGACCCAGTTCTCGTCCTCGGCTGCGGCGACCGCATCCAGGTCGATCAGCACGTCCCATTCGGGGGAGTCCGTGCGGTACTGCTCCAGCGTGGTGCGTCGCCACAACCCGCGCGGATTGGTTGCATCTCGCCAGTAGTTGTAGAGGTGCTCGCCGCGCCGGCGCACGTACGCGATGCGGTCGTCGGTATCGAACACCTCGAGGGCGGCCGATTGCAGTTCCGAAAACCGGGTGCCGGTGGTCAGGCGATCAAGCGTGGGCTGGTTGTGCTCGCGTACCCAGGTCAGGGCGTCTTCGCCGGTCACGTCTTCGAGCCAGAGGTAGGGGTCGGAATCACTCACGCCGACCAGTCTGCCGCACCGACCACTTCGGTGTTCACCAGCGGTCCGTCGCGCACGACTCCGAGGTGGGTGGCGAGGACCGCGAGGTTCATCCTCAGGATCTCCATGGCCAGGGAGGGATCCACGGTGGCGAGGGTGTCGCGGTCGGTGTGCACGTCCGTGTTGGCCCGGTCATCGGCCTCGATGGTGAGGACGGCGGGCAGGCCGGCGTCGATGAACGGCACGTGGTCGCTGGCGAACGGGTTGAGCGAGGTGGTCACCGATAGCTGGGTGTAGGTGCCGGCGGCCGCGACCAGTTCATTCATCAACGGCTGCGAGTTCTGGCCTCCCTCGATCATGACGCCGGATATGGCCGTGTTCCGCCGGCCGATCATGTCCATGTTGATGACGGCCGAGATCTGGGTTCGCTGCTCGGGCGTGAGCGCCTCGACGTACTCGATGCTCCCCAGAAGTCCCTGCTCTTCGCCACCGAACAAGATGAGGACCACGTCGTTCTCCCACTTCCGCCCGGCGAGGACCGCACCGAGTTCGAGGACCCCGGCGCTGCCCGAGGCGTTGTCGTCGGCACCCGGCGCCGGAAGTGATCGTCCGGTCTCATTCACCGAATCCAGGTGCGCGGTGGCCAACACCAGATTTCTGGTATCGGTACCACGTCCAGGAAGATGCGCAATGAGGTTCGCGCTGGTCCCGGCGCCCACACTCACTGGTGTCCGGGTAACCGTGTAACCGGCATCTTCGAGTTCGGTGGTCGCGAAATCCATGATCGACCGGAACTCCGGACTCAGTGAATGCCGGGTGCGCGGGGTGGTGATGGCCGACAGGAACCGGCTGTAGCGGGTGCGCGACAGCGATGAGAGCAACGCGGCGATCTCGGCGTCCGGTGTGGACCTGACCACCGGCGGATGTTCGATCGTGGGCGCGGTCCGCAACGCCGCCGAGCGCCGGCAGGTCTGTTCGTGGTTCTCGATGAGGTCGTCGGTAGGCATTGCCGATCCTTTCGGTGTCACTGCGGTCATCGCCGTCGGACTTCGATGCGTTCGTCGCCCCGGTGGACGATCTCCAACGGCGGAGATCCTGTCGATTCGAGCAGCCGCCGTCCGGGGACGTCGTCGGCGCCGAGACCCAGTTCGACCACTGATCCGTCTGGATCGATCTCGATGCCCCGGCGGCCCCGGGCGGGCGGGAAGTCGAAACCGTCGGGCCGGTAGACGGCCACGTCGTCGTGGTCCTCTTCGAACGAATGCCACCAACGTTGGTCGGCCATGGCGGTCACGAGGTGGGCGATCCCGCGCCGACCTGGGTACTTCCGGTGGCCACCAGTGTCGCCCGCGCGGTATCGAGGCAGGCGCGCATCCGGCTCACCTGTCCGGCGGTGAACATCATCATCGAATCGTCGTCGGTGTAGTCCATGTAGTCCATGAACAGGTCGCCGTTGGGGGCGTTGTTGCAGCTGACGTGGGGAAATGTCGGTTTCCCGGTGTTTTCCGAACCCTGATTCGGGGTGTCGGAGACCTCGTCGGTGCCGCCGCAACCGCTGCCGTCGTCGCCCCAGATGTGGAACAGGTTGAGGTAGTGCCCGATCTCGTGGGTGGCGGTGCGACCGAGGTGGAAGGGCTCGTGTGCCGTGCCCGTCGTACCGAATGCGGTGTGAGTGATCACCACGCCGTCCGTCTCCGCCGGTCCACCGGGGAACTGGGCGTATCCGAGCAGGCCGCCACCGAGCAGTCCGACCCAGACGTTCAGGTACTTGTCGGCGGGCCAGGCGTCGATGCCGCCGCGCGAGGTGAACTTGATCTTGTTGTCGGAGTTGAACGACGTCCTGGTGGTCGAGGTCCGGGTGATTCCACTGGTCGGTGCACCGTCGGGGTCAACCGTCGCGAGGGAGAACTCGACCAAGGCGTCACCGATGCGGTCCTTGAAGACATCCGGCACCCGGTCGAGGTCGTCATTCGTGGCCCGGAAATCACGGTTGAGAACCTCGATCTGGCTGTGTATCTGAGCATCCGAGATGTTCTCGGCGTCGGTGCGCGCAACCACATGCACGACCACCGGGATATGGACGACCTCGGTGCTGATGGCCTCGAGGGCTTGGAGTTCGATGGTTGCGGTTTCGAGATCGGCCCGCGCCTGTCGATAGTCGGCCGACTCGGTCAGCAGGCGGCGGTGTTCGGGCATGGCCCCACAGAGGCGCTGGGTCGGGGGTTCGATGGTGGTCATGATGTTCTCCGATCAGAGGATGAGATCTTCGGTACGAATGAGTTCACGTGCGGTAGAGGAGCTTTCGATGTGTTCCAGTGGATCCGCACCGATGTAGGCGCTGAGGTCGAGGCCGGTCGCGGCGGCGATTCTGCGGACCTGAACTTGGTAGGTGCGGTATGCCCCGAAGGAAAAGGCTTCCGGGGCGGTGCTGAATTCGTCCAGCAGGGCCTGTTGGCTCAGGAGGTAGCCGGTGGCCGACAGTGTGCCGTCGACCTTGACCATTGTTGCCACTTTCCAGAACTGCTTGGGCAATTTGAACCCACGGTATGGCGGGTCGTCGTCGGCGAACACCGGTCCGGTGAGGACATTGACCTTGATCGCGTTGTTCTGGGCACTGCGCAACAGGTAGTCCTCGAGCCCCACCCACAGGGTCGCTCCGGCGTTGAAATCATGATGCTGCGGTGTGCAATTGGTGAAATGGAAGGTGTCGTCGTTGGCGGCTTTCGCTCGAGGACCCCACGCCGGATCGAGCCGGCGCACCAGATGTCCACGGTCGAGTGGGTTGTCGCGATAGAGGGCTTCGTCGGTTTGTTCGTCGGCGCCGATCCGCGGATCGCGGATCCATCGGTCGGACTCTCGGGGTGGGTCATTGGCCGCGCTGCCGTCGATGTTGACGGCGGTGAACAGAGCCATCCGGCGGGGTCGATTCATCACCACGCTGAAGTGGTGGTACCGAAGTTCTTGCGACGTCATCGGTTTGACCGCGGCGGTCGGAGTGGGAAGCGGTACCGGACGGGTGAGGAAGTTCGGGTCGTAGCCACCGCGGGTCGTGTAGTCGGGGTCGATGGAGATCGCCTCGGTACTTGCCGACCCGCTGGTGCTCGTTTCAGCCGGCATGACCTGGGCAGTGGCGGAGAGGGTGTCGGTGAGGCGCACCGTGATTTCCACCGGCACCGTCACGGTCCGGATCGTGCCGGCTGAGGTTGCCTCACTGTGGTCTGGCTGGGGTGCTACCGCCGGTGTCGTGGGTGGCGGATCGCCGAGCAAGACAGCGGCCAGCTCCAATTGATCGGCGGTCAAAGGCTGGGATCGGAGGTGGGCGAGGATGCTGCTGATCCGGATTCCCTCGTTCAGATAACCGCCGGCCTGGACGTCTTCGGCGACGGGCACGCTGGCGTGGTGCAGCGCAACAACTTCCCACTGATCGTTGAACACCGGCGACCCGGATGACCCGGGTTCGGTATCGGCCGAGTAATGGACGAAGCCCTCGGGGATGTCGATGAGTTTGTTCTCCCGCAACACGATCTGCTTCTTACGACCGCCTGGGTGCTGAACGATTGTGACGTATTCGCCGATGATCACGGTGCCCTGCGCGGCGGTGAGCCGGTTGTATCCGAACGGTGCGAGTTCGGACAGCGGAGCGTCGACGGCGACCAGGGCGAAGTCACGCTGACGGTCGGCCAGGAAGAATCGGTCGGGGGCGAAGCGGAACTTCGTGTCGGACAGTGGGGCACCGCCGGGCCCGTCCTGATAGTTGAATTCGATTTGACTTGTCCGGGCCGTCTCGGCGTCGGGCAACACGTGATGGTTGGTCAGCAGCAGCGACGGTGCGACGAGGAATCCGGTACCGAAGCCATGTGCCTGCCCGGAACTGACGTCGATGTTGACCCGGCCGATCGAACGCGATGCGCTCACACCGTCGTCGAGATACCGGACGGCGAGGAAGTCGGCGGCGTTGATGATCCGTTCGAGGTCAGCGCCTTGCACGGCGAGGGCCGTTGCCGCTCGATCGATGCCCATGGCGATGGTGGGTTCGGGCGTGGTCGCCAAGGCGGGATCGTAGTAGTGCGCGATCCGTGCCAGACGGTTCGTGATTCGTGCCGGAGAATCGACGCCTGCCAGGTCGCCTCGCGCCAGCGCGTCCTCGTTGCCGCTGCGGTTGCCGATTCGTCCGGCGAGTCTTCGAGCGGCCGCGTCGGCCTGCAATTGATGTTCGGAGTCGAATGCGTCCGGATGTGAGTGTGCGAGTCCATCGGACGGTGTTGGGATGATCGTCATCGCCGGTCCCTGTGGTCTGTGTATGGAGATCGTCATTCGAGAATCCCGCACATCGGGGCCGGGTGCACGCGTAGTCCGCTACTCGTATCCGGGACCAGGTACTACGTGGATTCCACCGGAAGACACGTCGAATTGCGGGTCAGTCGATCGTCATCACTGTGATGGTCCGGAAAATCGGCCCACAATGACTCCAGATGAGAGGAGCTGACGTTGCGATACGCACTACTTCTGAACAACACCGAGCCCGGTGAGGGTGAGATCCCTGCCGAGGTCATCGCCGAGATGCAGGAAGCGTTCGGGGTCTACGGGACGGCACTGGCTGCAGCCGGTGTCCTGGTTGCCGGGGAAATCCTGCAGCCGGTGGCGGCCACGACAACGGTGACCCGGCGCGATGGCAGCCTGCAGATCCAGGACGGACCGTTCGCCGACACGAAAGAGGCATTGGCGGGGGTCTTCGTGATCGACGTGCCCGACCTCGACGCGGCGCTTGCCTGGGCCGAGAAATGTCCGGCGACGCAGTATGGCGTGATCGAGGTGCGACCGGTCGGGATCTCGCTGGTGGACGGTCACTGGGTGTAGGCGCGTGCCCGGTCTCGAGTCCGCGTCGGAGGTGGACGCGGCGGCGGCGATGTCCGCGCGCACGTCCTACGGCCGATTGCTGGCGCTGCTGGCGGCCGCCGATGGCGATGTCCCCGCGGCCGAGGATGCGCTCGCCGACGCGTTCGAGCGGGCGCTGATGCTCTGGCCGCGCGATGGCGTGCCCGCCAACCCGGACGGCTGGATCCTGGTGGTCGCCCGCAATCGGCAACGGGACCGGTGGAAGTCGTCGGCTTTCCGCAGTTCTGTTGTGCTGGAGCCTGATCGACACTCCGGAGTACATCTCGACGTTGTCGACCCCGATGCCATCGAGGACCATCGCCTTGCGCTGATGCTGGTGTGTGCGCACCCGGCCATCAACCCCGCTGTGCACACTCCGCTGATGCTGAACACGGTGCTCGGTTTCACCGTCGAGCAGATCGGCCGGGCCCTCACGATACCCACGCCGACGCTGGCCGCGCGTCTGGTTCGCGCCAAACGTCGAATCAAGCAGGCGCGCATACCTTTCCGGATCCCGGATGCGACTGTCCTGGTCGACCGGATGCCCGCAGTCGCCGAAGCCGTCTACGGCACCTTTGCCATCGACTGGCACAGCAGTGGCACGCAGCGGCGGGACTGCCTGCAGAGCGAGGCGCTGTATCTGGCCGAGACGCTGGCCGACCTGGCCCCGGTGGGTCATCCGGAGATCGTGGCCGAGGCGCACGGATTGGCGGCGCTCATCTGCCTGTCGAATGCCCGGCGGCCGGCCCGTCACAACTCGGACGGTGGGCTCGTCCCGCTGGCCGAACAGGATGTGACCCGCTGGGATGGTGGTCTCATCGACCGTGGTCGGGAGCATCTTCGGCAAGCACACAGCTGCGGGGTGCTCGGGCGTTTCCAGCTCGAGGCCGCGATCGAGTCTGTGCACATCGCGCGCCGGGATAGCGGAACGACCGAGTGGTCGGTCCTGCGTGACCTGCACCAAACCCTGAACGCGGTGGCGCCCACACTCGGCAGCGCGGTTGCGCTCGCTGCGGTGACCGCGGAAGTCGACGGCGCCGCGGCCGGCCTGGAACTACTCGATGAGGTCGCCGACCGGACCCGTCATTTCCAGCCCGCCTGGAGCACTCGGGCGCACCTGCTCTGGCAGGCCGGGAGACCGGCCGAGGCCCGCGAGGCCCTGGTCAAGGCAATTTCGCTGACCACAGATCCCGCGCAGCGCGTCTACCTGGAACGCCGGCTCGGCGAACTCGGCTGACTGCTTCGGCTTCGCTGACCTCGCCCGTCCGGATCGGGCAGCGGGTATGTGAGTAGATGGTCGGCATGCACAGGTTGCAGTGCACGCACTTGGAGACTGTGGTCGGGTCGGCCTCGATGCGCAGGGGAAGGTCGGGTTCACGCAGCAGAGCCCGCCCCATCGCGACGAAATCGAATCCCTCGGCGAGTGCGAGATCCATCGATGCGCGATCGGTGATGCCCCCCAGCAGGATCAGCGGCATCGACACGGCTTCGCGCAACTGCCGAGACAAGGGCAGCAGGTAGGCGGGCTCGTAGTCGTACTTCTTCATGAAGACCGGTGCAATCGCTTTGATGCCCCAGCGCATCACGCCGTGGAAGGCGTTGGAGAACTCTTTGCGCGGAACGTCACCGTGGAACAGGTACATCGGGTTGAGCAGGGAACTGCCTGCGGTCGGCTCGATGGCATCGAGGTACCCGTCGGCTTCGAACATCCGGCCGACCTCGCAGGCTTCGTCGACACCGAAGGAACCCGGGAACCCGTCGTACATGCTGAGTTTGGCCCAGATCGCCACGTCGTCGCCGACCTCGTCGCGGACGGCTTCGCTGATCTCGCGGCAGAAACGGGCTCGGTTGACCAGCGATCCGCCGTATTCGTCGCGACGGCGGTTCAGTAGTGGGCTCAAGAAACAGCTGGCCAGGTAGTTGTGGCCGAAGTGGATTTCGAGTCCGTCGAAGCCGCTGTCGACCGCGAGCCGGGCCGCCCGCCGGTATTTCAACAACGTGTCGGAGATGTCGTCGGTGGTGAGCTTTTTGCACAACGCCATGCCCATGGGGGCCGGAATACGGGACGGCGCATGGGCTTTGGCCTGATTGGAGATGGAGTTCGCGACCGGTCCGGCGTGTCCGAGCTGAGCTGCGGCGAGGGCTCCCTCGGCGTGAATGGCATCGGTCAGGTCGATGAGACCGGGGACGGCTTCCGGGCGCATCCAGATCTGATGCCGGTCGGTGCGGCCTTCCGGTGAGATCGCGCAATAGGCGACGGTGTTCATCGCGACACCGCCGGCGGCGACCTCTCGATGGAACTCGATGAGTTCTGGTGTCACCAAGGCATCCGGTGTCGCTCCCTCGAACGTGGCGCACTTGATGAGTCTGTTGCGGAGTTTGAGCGGACCGAGGGACGCGGGGGCAAACGGTGTGGGCTGCACCTCGCTGAGGGTATCCGCCAATTCGGCATCAAACAAGAACATGTTCTAGTTTTGATGTCGGGGTGGTTCAATCCGCCCAGACCTGGGTAACGAATAGGGGTAGACGCTCGTCCGGGGAAGGGCGGTCGTCATTACTGAGTGCGGTCGGGGCCGAACACAGGGGATAGGACATGGAAGCCCAGGAGACAGGAATTCTTCGCGGTGACGAGCTCGGCGACGGGCTCGACGCCTTGCCGGCGGACCCGGATGCCCAGGAGTTCGCCGAGCGTGGCGGCGGTTATGCGGCTCTGATGTCGCCGCCGGACCGGTGGCTATCGATCCCGGCGGGGTGATCGCCGTACGGTCGTCTGGTGTCGTTCGTCGATGCCACGCGACGGCTAGGGGGTATCCGTCAGCGTGTCGAAGTGCGGAGACGTAGGGTGGAGCGCGTGGCTGAACACTTTGACACAGTTGTCCTTGGCGGAGGTCCGGGAGGTTACGTCGCCGCGATCCGGTCGGCGCAACTCGGAGCTAAAACCGCAGTAATCGAAGAGAAGTACTGGGGCGGTGTCTGCCTGAACGTGGGCTGCATCCCGTCCAAGGCGTTGCTGCGCAACGCTGAGCTGGCGCACATCTTCAACCATCAGGCCAAGACCTTCGGCATCTCCGGGGACGTGAGCTTCGACTTCGGCGCCGCGTTCGACCGCAGCCGCAAGGTGTCGGACCAGATCGTCAAGGGTGTGCACTTCCTGATGCGCAAGAACAAGATCACCGAGATCGACGGGTATGGCGTCTTCAAGGACGCCAAGACCATCACCGTCGGCGACCGGGAGATCACGTTCGACAACGTCATCATCGACACCGGCTCCACGGTGAAGTCGCTCCCCGGCGTCGAGTTGTCGGAGAACGTCGTCGACTACGAGACCCAGATCATGACCCGCGACCTCCCCGGCTCGATTGTCATCGTTGGCGCGGGCGCGATCGGCATGGAGTTCGGGTACGTGCTCGCGAACTACGGCGTCGACGTCACGATCGTCGAGTTCCTCGATCGTGTCCTGCCCAATGAGGACAAAGACTCGTCGAAGGAGCTGGCCAAGCAATACAAGAAGCTGGGCATCAAACTCCTTACCTCCACCAAGGTGCAGTCGGTCGACGACCAGGGCTCGAAGGTCGTCGTCAAGTACAAGGACGCGAAGGACCAGGACGGCGAACTCACCGTCGACAAGGTGCTGATGTCGGTCGGATTCGCTCCCCGCGTCGACGGCTTCGGTCTGGATAAGACCGGCGTCGAACTCACCGACCGCGGCGCCATCGCGATCGACGACTACATGCGCACCAACGTCGAGGGCATCTACGCCATCGGTGACGTCACCATGAAACTGCAGCTCGCCCACGTGGCCGAGGCGCAGGGTGTGGTGGCCGCGGAGACCATCGCCGGAGTCGAGACGATGCCGCTCGGTGACTACCGGATGATGCCGCGGGCGACGTTCTGCCAGCCGCAGGTCGCGTCCTTCGGACTCACCGAAGACCAGGCCAAGGATGAGGGCTACGACGTGAAGGTCACCACCTTCCCGTTCACCGCCAACGGTAAGGCCCAGGGGCTCGGCGAGCCTGCCGGTTTCGTCAAGCTCATCACCGACAAGAAGCACGATGAACTGATCGGTGGACACTTGGTGGGCGACAACGTTTCCGAGATGTTGCCTGAGCTCACCCTCGCTCAGAAGTGGGACCTGACAGCCAACGAACTGGCCCGTAACGTCCATACCCATCCGACCTTGTCCGAGGCGATGCAGGAGACCTTCCATGGCGCCATCGGTCACATGATCAACCTCTAGGTTTCGATGACTGATGAAGGGCCCGGCGACAATTCGCCGGGCCCTTCATTCATTTCCCGGCTCTGGACACCGCCGGGTCCGCTGGATGTCCGGGCAACGCTGAGCCTGCATCGTCGCGGCAGCGGTGATCCGGCCACCAGATTTGCGCCGAACGGGTCCATCTGGCGAGCCGTGTACACCCCGGATGGTCCTGGGACGCTTGCTGTTTCGCGGCCAGACGGTAAGGACGTTCTGGGGCGGGCGTGGGGTCCGGGTGGGCCGTGGTTGCTCGAACAGATGCCGAAAATGCTCGGTAGTGACGACAATCCGGACGAGTTCGTGGCCCATCACGACGTCATCGCCAAACTTGCCAGGCAGGGTCGTGGACTTCGTATCGGTCGCACAGATCGGGTCTGGGAGGCACTGGCGGCCGCCGTACTCGAGCAGAAGGTCACCGGTGCCGAGGCCTGGCGGTCCTGGCGGTACCTCGTGACCAAATACGGCGAGCCGGCACCGGGTGCACCGAGTATGAGAGTCCCTCCACCGCAACAGGTATGGCGTGAGATCCCGCAATGGGAGTGGCATGCCTCCGGTGCCGAACCCGCGCGACGGCGGACGATCGTCTCCGCGGCCGGCTACGACGTGGAACGCAAGGCCGATCGGCTGCACCTGCTACGCGGTATCGGTCCGTGGACGGCGGCCGAGGTTCGGGCACGTGCAGTGGGAGATGCCGATGCCGTTCCGGTGGGGGACTACCACATTCCCTCGATGGTGGGCGGCACCCTCATCGGTGAACGGGTCGACGATGAGGGAATGCTGGAACTGCTGAAACCCTATGCCGGACACCGCTATCGGGTGATCAGACTGATCGAACTGTACATGCCGATGCCCGCCCGCCGCGCACCCCGAATGCCGACCCGCGACTACCGCAACCTCTGACCGACCACCGCCCACCGCCCCCCGCCCCCGCCGTCGAGCGTGCCGAACGAACCGTCGACCGTGCCTTACCGTCCGTCGACCGTGCCGAACGGGCCGTTGACCGTGCCTTACCGTCCGTCGACCGTGCCCTACCGACCGTCGACCGTGCCCTACCGACCATCGACCGTGCCGAAGTTGTCATCGGTATGCGCCGCGATCGCGTAGGTGGCGGTCGATTTCGCTCAGGAGTTCTTCGGGTTCATCCTTCATTCGTTCGCCGGTGACACGCACCATGATCCAGCCCAATCGATTCAACTTTGCATCTCTGGCCGCGTCGTGTGCCTTCTGTTCTGCCGAACCATGGGAATCGGCGCCGTCGAACTCGATCCCGATCTTGAAGCGGCGATAGCCGAGGTCAATCCTGGCGAACTCGTAGCCGCTCTCGTCCATCACCCAGATCTGAGAGTCCGGCCGGGGAAGTTCGGCATCGATGATGAGAAGCCGAAGCCAGCTTTCGGGTGGAGATTCGGATGTGGGATCGATGTGGGGCACCAACTCGCGGATCTGCCGGATGCCGCGCATATCGGGGTGATCGACGATGTAGCGCCACAACACCCGCAGATCGAGAGCGGTGGCGTTGATGAGGTCGTCGAGATGACCCAGCGCGCGCCATCGGGGAGGTCGACGGCCGAGGTCGTAGGCCGTACGGACTGCCGTCGTCACGCGGCGACCGTCGATGATCGTGACGTCGTCGGGTGCCAAGTCCGCTCGCACCACGCGAATTCCGCCGCGGCACCGACCCTGTCCGGTTGGATGTCGACTGATTTCGATCGGGGAATCATCGTCGTACCAGGACAATCCGTGGAGGAATGCCGCCGACAACCCCGACAGCGCTGCACTGGGTCCCGCTCGCAGCAAGGCGGCGTCGATCAAATCGAGTGGGCCCAGCGTTTTGGTCGAGCTGACCAGGACTCCCCGATGCATCCGGCGGAAGTTCCTTTCCATCATCCGGCGGGTGATGCCCTCGGGGCGTGGGGCATCAGGGCCCCAGAACGGTTTGTCGCCAAGTGTCATACCAAGGTGGACGTTGGTGAGCGAAGTGCGGTTCCGGCCGGGTCCGTGCCTGTGGATAAGTCGCCCAGACGAGAGTCTGGCCTGTGGATAACGGCCCGCTCGGCGCGAGTTTCGGCACGGTCGGCGGTTCGTTCGGCACGCTCGACGGTGGGGTGCTGCTGGTCAGGCGCCACTGCGCGGGATGTCGGGGTGACAGGGCACGATGGGCACATGACCACTGGAACCACCGCCACCCGCGAGCAGGCTCAAACCATCCTCGAGCAACTGGCCGGCCCCGGCGCCACACTGCGCGACGACCAGTGGACGGCCATCGAGGCGCTGGTCGTCCAGCGCCGTCGTGCGCTGGTGGTACAACGGACCGGTTGGGGCAAGTCAGCGGTGTATTTCATCGCGGCCAAGCTCCTTCGCGCCGAGGGACGCGGTGCCACCGTCATCGTGTCGCCCTTGCTCGCGCTGATGCGAAACCAGGTTGCCTCCGCCGAGCGTGCCGGGGTCAAGGCCGCCACGATCAACTCCGGCAACGTCACCGAGTGGGATGACATCCATCAGAGGGTGGCCGACGGCGATCTCGATGTCTTGCTGGTCAGTCCGGAGCGGCTCAACAATCCGGACTTTCGAGACAACGTCCTGCCGGCCCTGGCCGCCGACGCCGGACTGGTGGTGGTCGATGAGGCGCACTGTGTGTCGGATTGGGGCCATGATTTCCGCCCCGACTACCGCCGAATCCGGACGCTGGTCGCCGAACTCGGAACGGACGTCCCGGTGCTCGCCACCACTGCGACCGCCAACGATCGTGTCGTCGATGACGTCGCGGCGCAACTCGGAGTCGGCGGTGGCGACACGCTGGTGCTGCGTGGTGGTCTCGACCGGGAATCGTTGCACCTGTCTGTCGTCAAGGTTCCCACGTCTGCCGAACGAGTCGCATGGCTTGCGGCCCACATCGATTCGATCGAGGGTTCGGGCATCATCTACACCCTCACCGTGTCGGCTGCTCGAGATATCGCGACCCTCCTCACCGACCTCGGTCACAAGGTTGCGGCATACACGGGTTCCACCGATTCAGGCGAGCGGGAGCAACTCGAAGCCGACCTGCTGGCCAACCGGGTCAAGGCGTTGGTCGCCACCTCCGCGCTCGGCATGGGTTTCGACAAACCCGACCTCGGCTTTGTCATCCACCTCGGTGCTCCGTCGTCGCCGATCGCCTACTACCAGCAGGTCGGACGTGCGGGCCGTTCGACGGCCAGCGCCGAAGTGATCTTGCTGCCGGGAAGCGAGGACCAGGAGATCTGGCGTTATTTCGCATCGGTGGCTTTTCCGTCGGAAACGTTGGTACGCAGGGTGATCGAGGTGCTCGATGCCGATCGGGCGCAATCCACTCAGGCGCTCGAGCCGCTCGTCGACCTCGGTCGGTCCCGGCTGGAGATGGTTCTCAAAGTTCTGGACGTCGACGGCGCGGTCAAGCGGGTGAAAGGTGGCTGGATCGGCACGGGTCAGCCCTGGGAATACGACGAGGCTCGCTATGAGAAGCTGGAGTTGGCCAGAAAGCGCGAACAGCAGGCGATGCTCGACTATCAGAGCACTCCGAATTGCCGGATGGTGTTCTTGCGTTCCCAGTTGGACGACCCGGATCTGGTGCCCGACAGCAAGTGTGGCCGATGCGACAACTGTGCAGGCCAACGCTATTCGGCAACGGTCGACGGCAAATCACTGGATGCGGCGCGAGAACAGTTGCAGCGTCCGGGTGTTGAACTGGCACCCCGCAAGCAGTGGCCGACCGGCATGAAGAAGTTGGGCGTCGAACTGTCGGGCAAGATCGCGGACGGACCCACGATGGGCCGCGTGATCGGTCGACTCAGTGATCTCGGATGGGGTACCCGACTGCGCCGGTTGCTCGATGAACCGGACGCCCCGGCTCCCGACGAGGTTGTGCGCGCCGCGGTTGCCGTTCTCGCGGCCTGGCCGTGGCAGACCCGGCCGACCGCGATCATCGGCCTCGATTCGGATACACATCCGATCCTGATCGGGTCGGTGGTTGATCGGCTGTCAGAGTTGGGACGTCTCACCAACCTCGGGACCCTGCGATACTCACCGGAACATCGACCGGTGACGGCCGCGAACTCGGCGTATCGGGTTGCAGCCCTGGTCAATTCATGGATCGACCCGGACCCTGCCACCATTGCGGACCTGACCGGGCCGGTCCTGCTGGTCGACGATCTCGCCGACACCGGGTGGACCCTGACGATCGCAGCGCGCCAACTTCGTCGCGCGGGTGTTGTCGAGGTGCTGCCTTTTGCCTTGGCGAGCGTCAGCTAGGCCGCATTTACAGCACGGTCGACGGTAACGAGGGCCCGCTCGACGGTAATGAGGGCCCGCTCGGCGGTTCGATGGGCCCGCTCGGCGGTTCGATGGGCCCGCTCGACGGTAATGAGGGCACGCTCGGCGGTTCGATGGGCCCGCTCGGCGGTTCGATGGGCCCGCTCGGCGGTAACGTGGGCCCGCTCGGCGGCTGGTTCGGCACGGTGGACGGTCAGGTGGGCTGGTCCTGAATCCGGGCAAAGGGGTGAGCAGCCTCGAGTTCGAAGGCCAATTCGAGCAGGGTGCGTTCGTCGCCATGGTCGGCGGAGAAGTGGATGCCGATGGGCAGTCCTGATGCGGTGCGGCCCAGCGGGAGTGACATCGCCGGTCCGCCGGCGGCATTGTTCAGGGGTGTGAAGCTGACGTAGTTGACCAACCTTGGGAACATCACTTCGAAACCGGCCGCGGGGGAGAGATAGCCGAGTTCGGGTGTGGTGTGGCCCAGCACGGGAGAGAGCACCACATCGACGTCGGTGAACGTTGCTCGGTATTTCTTCTCGCTGCGCTTCAGGCCGAGAATCGATACCGGTGTCAGCCATGGCTTTCGGAGGAAGTCGCGGGCCAATCCCGCGGTGAGTGCATCGACCTGGGTCTTGTCGAACTTGTCGCCGGTGACGTGCTTGCCAAAGTACTTGGTGGAGAACGCCATCAGCGTCCAGTAATGCTCAAAGTCGCGGACAAACGTGAGGTCGGTGGGGACGGTGAGTTCTGAGACGTCGTGACCGAGTGACGTCAACAGGTCTGCGGTCTGGACAACGGCGTCTTTGGTTTCGGCATCGGTCGGATCGCCGACGATGGAATTGGTGACCAGTCCGATCCGCAACCGTCGGTCCGACGGCCCATCAACCTTTCCTATCGGCGCCAATTTCTTTGCGGGCCGGTACTTCTCGATCGCCGCCGCAAACGCGGCGGTGTCCCGCACGGTCCGGGTGAGCGCTCCGTTCGACACGATGTCGACGGGCATCTGATGACCTTGCAGGGACTGGACTTCGCGCCCGCGTGTCATTTTCAGGCCGACGAGGCCACAGGCCGCGGCGGGGATCCGGATCGACCCGCCGCCGTCGTTGGCATGCGCGATCGGAACAACACCGGCTGCCACCATCGCCGCCGAACCGCCCGACGAAGCTCCGGACGAGTAGCCGGTGTTCCAGGGGTTTCGGGTGGGTGGCAACGACTCGAACTCGGTGGAGGCGCTGAAGCCGAACTCCGGCAGGGTGGTCTTGCCGAGCACTGTCATGCCCGTCGACAGGTACTGGTCGGTGAAGGGTTCGTTGGCCGGCCGCGGTGTCGGATGGACCGCGCGCGAACCGTATGCGGTCGGCAACCCGGCGACGTGGGTGTTGTCCTTGATGAAGGTGGGAACCCCGGCGAATGCGCCGGCGGCCGGGGAACTCGACACCGCGAGCGCCCGGTCGTAATCGCGGATGACCAGAGCATTGAGGTCGGGGTTCACCTTCTCGGCCCGGGCGATGGCGGCCTCCGCGGCCTCGCGGGCACTGATCTCACCGGCCGCGATGGCGGCCGCGAGTGACACTGCGTCGTGCTCGCCCAGCGCGTCGTCGGTAAACGCGTGGACGTGGGTGCGGTCAGTCATGCCAACAAGGTACTGGGAGATAAATTGGTAAGACCACTTGACCTCTTACCGCCGGTGGTCCTACCGTCGAAGCATGCCGTTCCAGCCCATCGAACACCGCAGCGTCCCCGAAGACGTTTTCGAGCAGATCATCGAAGGTGTCCTCAGCGGTGATCTCGCAGCCGGACAATCGTTGCCCAGTGAGCGTGAACTCGCCCGAGTGCTCGGGGTGTCGAGGCCCGCGGTGCGGGAGGCGCTCAAGCGGGTCGCTGCCGCCGGACTTGTCACCATCCGGCAGGGAGACGGCACCACCGTTCGCGATGTACGGAAGTTCGGTGGCCTCGACCTGTTGCCCCGACTACTCATCCGGCAGGGCGAGCTCGACGTCTCCGTGGCCCGTTCGGTCATCGAGGCCAGGGCGCATATCGGACCGAAGGTGGCCGAACTCGCGGCACTGCGCGCCTCCGACGACCAGATCGCCGCGGTGAGGGATGCGGCGACCAAGCTTGCCGACCTGACCGATCCCATCGCGCAACAGGTTGTCGCCCTGGACTTCTGGGATGCGCTGGTCGACGGTGCGGATTCAATTGCGTTTCGGTTGATGTACAACACGATGCGAGTGGCGTACGAGCCCGCGCTTCCGGCGCTGGCCGGCGCGTTGTCGGCGGAGGTCGGGAATGCCGATGGCTACCGCGCGATCGTCGATGCCGTCGAAAAACGTGATCCGAACGGGGCAGCCCGGGCCGCGACGGTGCTGCTCGAACCTGCCACGACAGCCCTGATGTCGGCGTTCACCGAGATGGAGGCAATTCTGAAGGAGGGTCCGGATGACGACTGAACGCGCCGCGCGCGCAGAGGTCGATGGTGACGAGCGCAAGCTTGCGCAATCACGCCGAAAGCTGACTTTGGACAAAGCCTTTCGCGAGTTCGCCAAGCATCCGACACCGTGGATGATCGCTCCGCTGTTTCTCGGATCGGTAGTCGCGAGGATCGTCGTCGGCGACTTCGCCTGGACCGACGGGCTCGTCCCGGCCGTGATGATCGTGTCATTCCCCTTGGCAGAGTGGATGATTCACGTGTTCATCCTGCATTGGCGACCACGATCATTGGGCCGATTGAGGATCGATACCCTGCTATCGCGCAAACATCGCGAGCACCACAACAATCCGCGGGACATCCCGCTGGTCTTCATCCCGTGGCAGGTGCTCTGCGGCGTGATTCCAGGCGCGGTGCTACTCGGTGTCTTCGCTTTCGGCCGAGTCGGATTGGGTCTCACGTTCCTCGCGACCCTGGGACTGCTCGGCCTCGCTTACGAGTGGACGCACTACCTCATCCACACCGACTACAAACCCAAGAGCCGGCTCTATCGCGCGACATGGCGAAATCACCGGTTCCACCACTACAAGAACGAGCACTACTGGTTCACGGTCACCACGGCGGGGACCGCGGACCGGATTCTCGGGACGTATCCCGATCCGGACTCCGTGGCGAAATCGCCGACCGCGAGGAACCTGCACGCGATGGGTTGACCGCGTGGTGGTTCAGTCGGACTTGCGGGCAGTCACGTATTGAGCCAGACCGGTGATCGTCTGTTCGACGTCCACCAATCCGGCGTTCCGTAGTCGGTCGGTCACCTCGTTGCGGCCGAAAACGTGGTAGCCACCGACATTCGCGATCTTGGTGACCACCCGCGACCTGGTGAGCGGCGTGTGTACCGAGGTGAAGATCGCAACTTCACCCCCGGGAGCCACCACGCGGGCAAGTTCGTCGATGACCTCGTGGGGCTCGGGAATGAGGTACAGCGCGGCCAGGCAACACACGGTGTCGATCGAGTTGTCGTCGAACGGCAGTCGACGTGCGTCACCGCGGATGTAGGCAACCCGTTCACCGCTGTTGTCGGCCACGGCCCGGGTCAGCATCGGGATCGAGAAGTCGAGGCCGATGCACAGACCTTCACCGGTCAAACGTTCTGACAGCCGACGTGTGTAATTGCCTGGCCCACAGGCGACATCGAGGACCGTTCGTTCGCCAGCGCGACCCAGATGGGCGACCAGCCGGGTATCGAACTTCTTCGTCGACGTGCCACCGAGACTGAAAAGCCGCGTGAACACCGGACGCCACGCGCGCTCGTAAACCAGTGCAAACACCGGGTTCTGCATGAACCACAGGGTGCTGCTGGCCGCGGTCTCCGGTGGTCCGAGAAGATCGAGATAACCACGGCTGTCGTCGATGCCATCCGGTAGCCGCGACGGATCGAGGAGTTGCCGGGCACGTGCGAGCGCGGTACTCAAAAGTCCCGCTGGATCCGCAGGGTGCCGATGGTGGTGGCCAGCGAATCATATTGTCCGACCAGGAGAACGAACTCGATCAGCTCGCGTTCGTCGAAATGGGAGGACAACTCTTTCCACGTGACATCACTGAGATCCTTGGTTTCGACCAACTCGTCGACACCGCGGAGCAACGCCGCCTCGAGGTCGGCCCAGTCGGCATCGGGACCGGCAAGTATGCGTTCGAACTCGGCGTCATCGATACCGGCTCGCCGGCCGAGACGCCTGTGGTGGTCCAATTCGTACTGGCAACCTCGCACGTGAGCAGTCCGGATGATCACCATCTCGCTGTGATGCCGGGGGAGACGGCCGAACGGCATCATCCGGCTCGAGAAGTACAGCCATCCGCGGAACAGGCCCTTGGCTCGTCCGAGTGTCGAAAAGATATGTGCGTCCGGTACCCCGATGACGCGCGCAGCACCCTTGCTGAACACCCAGTTGAAGGGCCCGAGCTGGCGGAAGTTGCCGGGGTCGATGCGTGGTGTGGTCACGTCTGCCAACCTAGCGGAAGGGCAGTGGAGGATGTCTGATCGCAAACGTTTCATCGCTTGCGAGTCGGTGTTAGTCTTCCCCGACCTGCTCGTTCAAGGACGGGAGTCCTATCGTGCGTCGGATCTTGATCGTGATCGCGGCCGGCGTTCTGGCGATGGTGATGCTGGCGAGTTGTGGCGGGGACGACGGCGCAACAGGATTCGACAAAGTCGAGAAATCCGGCGTGCTGCGTGTTGGCACCGAAGGCACCTACCCGCCCTTCAGCTACCACGACTCGTCCTCCGGCGAGTTGGTCGGTTACGACGTCGACGTTGCCCGCGAGGTCGCGGACAAGCTCGGCGTGGATGTCGAATTCGTCGAGACACCATGGGATTCCATCTTTGCGGCCCTCGAATCAGGGCGATTCGATGTTGTCGCCAATCAGGTCACGATCACCGATGAGCGCAAGGCCAAATATGACCTCTCCGACCCCTACGCCATCGGTGAGGGTGTGATCGTCACCCTCGCCGACGACAACTCGATCACCTCGCTCGAAGATCTCGAGGGCAAGACGACCGCGCAATCGATCACCAGCAACTGGGCGCAGGTGGCGAAGGACGCCGGCGCGCAGGTGGAGGCTGTCGAAGGGTTCACCCAGGCCATCACACTGTTGCATCAGGGGCGGGTGCAGGCCACCGTCAACGACAGCCTTTCGGTGCTCGCCTACCAGGCGACCACCGGTGACAAGAGCATCAAGATCGCCGCCAATATAGGTGAGCGCAGCGAGCAGGCCTTTGCCGCCGTCAAAGACAGCGGAATGCTCGACCCGGTGAACGGTGCCCTCGCCGAACTGAAAGAGGACGGGACGCTGGAGGCGATCTCGCAGGAGTACCTCAACGCCAACGCGGCCGGGACTTCGGAGGACAAGACCGCGCCCAGTACGTGGAAACTCATCGCCGACAATCTGTGGCCGATGGCGAAAGCCACCATCACTGTGACGATCCCGTTGACCGCGATCAGCTTCTTCTTCGGCCTGATCATCGCGCTCGGGATAGCGATGGCGCGCATGTCCAAGAATCGGGCGTGGTCGTCTTTCGCGCGGGTCTACATTTCGTTGATCCGCGGAACGCCTCTGCTGGTACAGCTTTTCATCATCTTCTATGCACTCCCCGAGCTGAACATCCTGATCGATCCGTTTCCGGCCGCCGCGATCGCCTTCAGTCTCAACGTCGGTGGCTATGCGGCCGAGATCATCCGGTCTGCCATCGGCAGCGTCCCGAAGGGGCAATGGGAGGCCGCCGAGACGATCGGCATGAATTATCGGACCGCGTTGCGGCGCATCATCCTCCCGCAGGCGTTGCGCACGGCCGTTCCGCCGCTGTCGAATACGTTGATCTCTCTGGTCAAGGACACGTCGCTGGCCTCGACGATCCTGGTGACCGAACTACTGCGCACCGCACAGATCGCGGCCGCGCCGACCTTTGAGTTCTTTGCCCTCTACGGCACCGCCGCATTGTATTACTGGGTGGTGTGCCTGGTCCTGTCGTCCGTTCAGGGCCGCATCGAGATCCGACTGGATAGGTACGTGGCAATATGACCGATACTCCGGTGCCCCAGAACAAGTCCGAATCCTCCGGCGAGCCGGACAACGTCGTGACCGTGACCGGCTTACAGAAATCCTATGGAGACAATCACGTTCTCCGGGGTATCGATTTCACGGTCGCGGCCGGATCGGTGACCACCATCATCGGCCCGTCCGGATCGGGTAAGACCACGATCCTGCGGTCGCTCAATGCGCTCGACGTCCCGGATGGTGGCCAGATCACCATCGGTGATGTCACCGTCGACTTCGGCAAGACGGTCCCGAAATCTCAACTCGTCAAATACCGGGCGCAGTCAGGCATGGTCTTCCAGGGACACAATCTGTTTCCGCACAAGTCGGTGCTCGAGAACATCATCGAGGGTCCGGTGATCGTGCAGAAGCGAAAGCGCGACGAGGCGGTGGCCGACGCCGAGGCATTGCTCATCCAAGTCGGACTCTCGGACAAACGTGACCAGTACCCGCACCAACTCTCCGGTGGGCAACAGCAGCGAGTGGGGATCGCTCGGGCGCTGGCGCTCAAACCCAGGCTGATGCTGTTCGACGAACCCACCTCAGCGCTCGATCCCGAGCTGGTCGGTGAGGTTCTCGGCGTCATGAAAGACCTTGCCACACAGGGCTGGACGATGATCGTCGTCACCCACGAAATCCATTTCGCCCAGAAAGTCGCAGACCAGGTTCTCTTTGCCGACGGGGGTATCGTGCTCGAGCAGGGGCCTCCCGCCGAGGTCCTCTCGAAGCCGAAACATCAACGGACGAAACAATTTCTACGCCGCATACTGGATCCGGTGTAGCGCGAACTCGCCTGCAACGGGTGGATAGTGGACGTCAGCGCACCAGGTACGGCGACACGGTGCTGCGATGCGCATCGATGTCGAGTTTGGCTCCGAGTGCGGGGAATGCACGTTGCGGGCAGTTGAGCCGTTCGCAGACCCGGCAACCTGCGCCGATGAGAGTCACGTTGGCCTGTGGACCGATCTCGAGCCCGTCCGAATAGACCAAACGCGCGGCATGGCGCTGCTCGCAACCGAGTCCGATGGCAAAGGTCTTGCCGGGCTGGCCGTAGCGGGCCGCGCGACGTTCCACCGTCCGTGCGACCCAGAGGTAGTTGCGGCCGTCGGGCATCTGCGCGATCTGGGTCTGGATCTTGCCGGGCGAGGCAAAGGTCTCGTACACATTCCACAGCGGACAGGTGCCACCGCTGGTGGAGAAGTGGAAACCGGTGGCCGACTGCCTCTTTGACATGTTTCCGGCGCGATCGACCCGGACGAAGGTGAACGGGACGCCCCGGAGGTTCGGACGCTGCAGCGTGGAGAGTCGATGGCAGATCGTCTCGTACGAGACCGCGTAGAAGGCAGAGAGCCGTTCGATGTCATAGCGGTAATCCTCGGCAGCGCCGTGGAACTGGGCGTAGGGCAGGACTGCCGCGGCGGCGTAGTAATTGGCCATGCCGAGCAGTGCCAGCGCACGGGCTTCATCGGAGGTGAAGTTGCCGTCGTCGACCATCTGCTTCATGAGGTCACCGCATTCGAGATGACCCAACTCGGCCGCCAGTTTGAACACCCGCTGGCCCTGGGACAGGTGGCCGGAGATCTCCAGACGACGCGATTCGGGATCGAAGTGGTGCAGCACCGTGTCACCGAGGTCGACGCGGCGCACGATCTGGACACCGTGGACGGTTTGCAGCCGGTTGGTGATCTCGCTGCGGACATCCCCGGAGTGCATCCGCATCCGGGTGGTGAGCTCCTCGGCGGCGACATCGAGTTCGTGGAGGTAGTTCCGGCGCTGATAGAAGTACTCGCGGACCTCTTCGTGGGGCGCGCTGATGGAACCGCGCATGCTGCCGTCGCCGCGTTCATCGGTGGCGGCGGCCAGCTGTTCGGTGGCGATCCGCAGGCGGCGATGCAGATTGACCATGGCCTTGGCCATGTCGGGATGGCTGGTCACCAAGTCGGAGATCTCCTGCGCGTCGGCGCTGGAATCGAGGTCCTCGTCCATCATCACTTCGCGCATCTCGGCGATGAGCCGGGCGTTGTCCTGAGAATTGAAGAAGCCGGTGTCGACACCGAAGACCTCGCTGATCTTGAGCAGTACCGGCACCGTCAGCGGACGGGCATCGTGCTCGATCTGATTGAGGTAGGACGGCGAGATCTCGAGTGACTGCGCCAGCGAAACCTGCGACATCCCGCGCTCGGAGCGCAGTTGTCGCAGACGTGCACCGACGTAGGTCTTGGACATACTTCTAGGGTATGCGGCCCGGTCTTCCAGGGTGTGCGGCCGAGTCGCGCAGCAGCGCATGTCGGCAACCGAGCCCGGGCTGGGCGCTGTCTAGGCTGTGGGCATGCTGCGCGGGAAGCTGTCTGTATCGGTGATTGTCTTGGTGTCTCTGTGCCTTCTCGGAACATCGTGTTC
Organism: Nocardia sp. 348MFTsu5.1; assembly: GCF_000383535.1. Classification (NCBI taxonomy): domain Bacteria; kingdom Bacillati; phylum Actinomycetota; class Actinomycetes; order Mycobacteriales; family Nocardiaceae; genus Nocardia; species Nocardia sp. 348MFTsu5.1. Next base: position 533,086 of record NZ_KB911509.1, on the reverse strand, counting down.
GGACGACACCTCGCCGGTATCGGAGTCGTCGCCACCGCCGTCGAACACGCCCGCCGCACTCCTGCTCCCGGCTCGCGCATTTCCCCAGGGCTATCAGCCCGCCGAGTTGAGTGTCATCGACCTGCGCGAGCAGAACGCAGCTGCCCTCGAATCGGCGGGCACGGCACAGTTCGACCCGCCGCAGTGCCGGCCCACGGCCGACGCCGACCTGAACAGCAAGCTCGATGTGTCCAACACAGCGGTCTCGGCGTGGCAGTCAGCAGCCGGCAACACCATCACCGAATTGGTGACGACCGTTCCGCGGGATATCGACGCGGATGTGCGAGCGACCGTGGGTGAGTGCGCGCAGGTCACGATCACGATCACGCAGGGCAGTACCGCCGGGACCACGGTCCTCACCCAGAACCGGCGACTCACACCACCGCCGCTTCCCACCTCACTCTCGCTGATGGCTGAATCGGTCGCGACCACCACATATCCAGGGGGACGTACGGCGACCTCTCAGACGCTGGCCGGGTACGCGGTGGTCGACGGAGTGACCGTTCAACTGGTCGCGAATTCGACCGAAAATGGGCTCAGCGACCTCGAGTTCGCTGATCTGTTCGCCCAAGCCGTGGCCAGGGTCAGCGCCGCAACTGACTGATCGGTGGCATCGACGCCTTGTGATTCCGCTCACCGGGACGGACTTCGGGATCCGATATCCGAGTGCGGTAATGAGCACGGTGAACCGGCCTTTGCCGGGATGAGGGGTCACCAAACTTGCAGTACGCGCGTACTTTTTGGCGTACTCACGAGTAGTGAATCGCGAGTTGTTTACAGCGCAATCTTCGCAATATTTGCAAACGCTCGCGAAAACCTCGCCCGAATTCACATCTGCGGCGTGTAGACCTGCGGCTTTGCCTGTGGCACTCTCGGTGAAGCAGACGCCCCTCGGGGTAAACGAATTGCTAATTCGCCCCGAACCGAGTCCGGCCCCACCGGACTCGGGCGGACCGCCACACAGCACAAGCTCAACGAATATGGAGCGCGAGAATATGAGCACCGTCGGAAAACCAAGGACTGCCGCCGAAATCCAGCAGGACTGGGACACCAATCCTCGTTGGAAGGGCATCACCCGCGACTACACCGCTGAGTCGGTCGTCGAGTTGCAGGGCAGCGTCGTCGAGGAGCAGACCCTCGCACGTCGTGGCGCCGAGATCCTCTGGGAGGGTGTCACCCAGGGCGACGGCAGCTACATCAACGCGCTCGGTGCTCTCACCGGCAACCAGGCCGTGCAGCAGGTTCGCGCCGGCCTGAAGGCCGTGTACCTCTCCGGCTGGCAGGTCGCCGGTGATGCGAACCTGTCCGGACACACCTACCCGGACCAGTCGCTGTACCCCGCGAACTCGGTTCCCTCGGTTGTTCGCCGCATCAACAACGCACTCCTGCGCGCCGACGAGATCGCTCGCGTCGAGGGTGACAACTCCGTCGACAACTGGGTTGTGCCGATCGTTGCCGACGGTGAAGCCGGCTTCGGTGGCGCACTGAACGTCTACGAACTGCAGAAGGCCATGATCGCCGCCGGTGCCGCCGGAACCCACTGGGAAGATCAGCTCGCCTCGGAGAAGAAGTGTGGCCACCTCGGTGGCAAGGTGCTGATCCCCACCCAGCAGCACATCCGCACCCTGAGCTCGGCTCGCCTGGCTGCTGACGTTGCCAACGTGCCGACCGTGGTCATCGCCCGCACCGACGCCGAGGCCGCCACCCTGATCACCTCCGACGTCGACGAGCGCGACCAGCCGTTCGTCACCGGTGAGCGCACCGCCGAGGGCTACTACCATGTGAAGAACGGCATCGAGCCGTGCATCGCGCGTGCAAAGTCCTACGCGCCGTACGCCGACATGATCTGGATGGAGACCGGTACCCCCGATCTCGAGCTGGCTCGTAAGTTCGCCGAATCCGTCAAGAGCGAGTTCCCCGACCAGCTGCTGTCCTACAACTGCAGCCCGTCGTTCAACTGGAGCCAGCACCTCGACGATTCCACCATCGCCAAGTTCCAGAACGAGCTCGGCGCAATGGGATTCACCTTCCAGTTCATCACCCTCGCCGGCTTCCACGCCCTCAACTACGGCATGTTCGACCTTGCCTACGGTTACGCCCGCGAGCAGATGACCGCCTTCGTCGACCTGCAGAACCGTGAGTTCAAGGCTGCCGACGAGCGCGGCTTCACCGCCGTCAAGCACCAGCGCGAGGTTGGCGCCGGCTACTTCGACCGCATCGCCACCACCGTTGATCCCAACAGCTCCACCACCGCGCTGAAGGGCTCCACCGAAGAAGGCCAATTCCACTAGAGCTAGACCGCCTCTCCGGATCTTTGGCGAACTAGCAGGCGGCTCGCAGCGTTTCGTTGCGGGCCGCCTGTTGGCAAATTGATTGGCTTCTGGGCGTACCCCAGCAGAGTTACCCTCATCTCGCCGCAGGTGTTGGTTTCGATTTGTTCAAAGATATTGCGGCTTCGTAGTTTTCGAGGAGAGTCATGAGCGAGAAGATTTCGCGGGTGGGCGTCATCGGTGCCGGGCAGATGGGCGCAGGCATCGCCGAAGTGTGTGCTCGTGCGAACGCCGACGTTCTGGTCTATGAGACGACCCGCGAGCTCGCCGCTGCCGGGCGAACCCGCATCCTTCGCTCGCTCGACCGAGGTGTGAGCAGCGGAAAGCTCACCGAGCGGGAGCGTGAACAAGCTTCTGGGCGTTTGCGTTTCACCTCTGATCTCGGTGACTTCGCCGATCGTCAGATGGTGTGCGAGGCCGTTGTCGAAGACGAAGCCGTCAAGACCGAACTCTTCAAACAGCTCGACAAGGTGGTCACCGATCCGAACGCGGTGCTGGCCTCTAACACCTCGTCCATACCGATCATGAAACTCGGCATGGCAACCGCCAACGCCCACCGTGTCGTCGGCATGCACTTCTTCAACCCCGTGCCGGTGCTCCCTCTGGTCGAGCTCGTCACCACATTGCTGACGGCGGACGATGTCACCGCCCGCGCCGAAGAGTTCGCCCGCGACATCCTCGGCAAGCAGGTCGTGCGGTCGTCCGACCGTTCCGGGTTTGTGGTCAACGCCCTGCTGGTCCCGTACCTCCTGTCGGCGATCCGCATGGTGGAGAGCGGCTTTGCCACGGTCGAGGACATCGACAAGGCCATGGTCCTCGGCTGCGCACACCCCATGGGCCCGCTCAAGCTCACCGACCTCGTCGGCCTGGACACCGTCAAAGCCATCGCTGACAAGATGTACGAAGAGTTCAAGGAACAGCTGTACTCGCCGCCGCCGCTGTTGCTGCGCATGGTCGAGGCCGGCCGGCTCGGAAAGAAGACCGGCCACGGCTTCTACCAGTACGCGGACACAAAGGTCGGCGCCAAGAACTAACGACCGCGGATGCTCAGTCGATGGTGATCTCACCCATGGCCGACCAGTCGTCGGCGTCGATGGTGTGGCTGATGATTCTGGGCGTCGCTGCGAGTGCCTGGGGCATCACTTGTGTTGTGGCCGTCTTGAAATGCTCGCTGTTCACGTGAGCTCCGGCAGCATCGTTTTCGAACGCCTCGACCAGGACGAATTCGTTCGGATCGTCCACGCTGCGCGACCAGTCGAACCACTTGTTGCCCGGCTCATTGCGTGTCGCCTGGGTGAAGGGTGCCACCAGATCCAACCAGCGGTCGGTCCACTCCGGCTTCACCTGAAACTTGACCACGATGAAAATCACTTCGGTTCTCCATTCTCGTCATCTGCAGGCGCACGCTGAGGAAAATGGTAGTTGCGCGGGCGAAGGGCCCGTCCACACTTCGCAGGAACTGGTGATTTGAATGTCTGACGCATTGACCCTCGATCCGACCAAGACCGCCCTGGTGCTCATCGAATTCCAAAACGAGTTCGCTGCCGAGGGTGGGGTGCTGCACGACGCCGTGAAAGCGGTCATGGAGAAGAACGGCATGCTGGCGAACACCGCCGCGCTGGTCGACCGGGCCCGCGACGCCGGGGTGACCATCCTGCATGCGCCGATCACCTTCGCCGCCGGCTACGGCGAGATCACCAAACATCCGTACGGGATTCTCAAAGGAGTCGTCGACGGCAACGCTTTTGTGAAGGGGACCTGGGGTGCGGACTTCGTCGCCGAGGTCTCGCCCGCTGATGGTGACATCGTCATCGAGGGCAAACGCGGTCTCGACACCTTTGCCAGCACCAACATCGACTTCATCCTGCGTAGCAAGGGAATCGACACCATCATCCTCGGCGGATTCCTGACCAATTGTTGCGTGGAGTCGACCATGCGGACCGGTTACGAAAACGGCTACCGCGTCATCACATTGACCGACTGCACGGCCGGCACGTCTGTCGAGGAACACGACAACGCGATCAACTTCGACTACCCGATGTTCTCTCATCCGGTCGAGTCGAAAGACGTTGCCGCCGCGCTGTAGTCGTCACATTCCCAGAAAACAAAATTCGCGCCACCTGCCCGCGTTTGCTCCGGTCGCAACCGGAGCCAACGTCAGTAGGTGGCGCGAATTCGTTGGTGGAGAGACTAGGAAAGCGGGATCAGGTTGCTGAGACTGACACCACTGAGCGAGCCGAAAGCGTCACCGGCCGGAGCCTTCTTGGCGAAGTTGGTCGTGCAGCCGTTGAACGTGACGTCGTCAATAAGCGCAGTTTCGCCGACAACCGCGGTCTGGATCGAGATGCCGTAGTGGTCGATGACTGTTGACGGACCGGCGGCCTGCTTCAACTTCGCCAGGGTGGTATGCGTGTACGCGGGGATCGTGCCGCCCAAGGTCTTGGTCGACCACCACTCGCTTGACTCGCTCACGTCCGTCGCGCCGGCGCCGGCATACACCAGGGTGGCGAATCCGGACTGTGTACCGGTCGCAGCTTTGGTAACACGGATCTGCCAGCTTGCGGGGGATCCCTGGTGCTTAACCGTGAGCGGTCCCGTCAAAGCAGTCAACTCGAGCTGTCCGGCGGAGTGGTAGGAAGCCGAACGCGCAGGCGGGTTGCTGCCCGGCGCGTCCACCGTCGTGAGTTTAAGTGCACCATCTGCGTCAAAAGCCTCGTCGGCTACATAAGTGCCGGCCTGGTTCGGTTCGTCCTCGAAAGGATTGCCCCAACCGTTCGGGCTGGCTTCCGACGAGACCTCAGCGCAGGTCTCGGCAGAGACCGGCGCCGCGGTGGCGACGGCAGGGAAGAGAAGTGCCGCAGCTGTCACTGCGGCAACTGCCGTCGTGGTGCGGAGAATGATGCGGTTCATGCGGTGTAACGACCTCCAGAAAGTGACTACATATGTTGTTCGACGTCAACATAGCAAACGCCATACGAGCCCTTTGCAATGTGTCCGTCATTTGGCCTTAACACGGCGACCTATTTAGGCCGCGATTTCTGTGGCCAGCGCTAAGTTGTTGTGCGATGGGGTCTTTCGTGAATCCAGGCGTGAGCTGGGACGATGCCGCTCGCGTGAATTCGCAACCGAAAAAGCCAATGGCAGCCTGCAGAAAATATCGACTATTAAATACAGGGCGTATTTAATTGTCCGATGTTCGTATGATTTATTTCTGCACCATTGGTGATATGTGCACTCAGCGCGTACGAATATGCCGTACGGATCGAGTCAATTCGGCGGGAACAACGGACCGCCGCCGAACGGCTCGCGATGCGACTTCGGCAATCCGCCATCGTTGTTGGTCAATCCGTATGCGGCACCGAGTTCGGCGGTCACGAGGGTGTGGCCGTTGTTCTCGAGCAGTGACGGATCCCGCCACAGGCGGTCGATGACCCGGCCGACGAATTCCGGGTGCTCCGCTTCGTCGAGGCGGAAGCCGGCGAATTCGTCGATACCCAGTGACATGAGCAGCTCGGTCTGAATCAGGCCCAGCCACAAGGAGATTGCGCTGACGCCGGTCCCGGCCAGTTCGTGACCCATGTCGAAGGCCATCTTGTCGAGTGCGGCTTTGCTCATCCCATAGAGCACCGAATGCAGATGGCCGCGGGTTCCGAATGACGAGATGTTGACCATCAACCCGCTGCCTCGCGGAACCATGATCTGTGCGGCATGAACGCACGCAACGTAGTGGGCGCGCACGCCCACGGTGATCAGGGTGTCCCAGTCGGTGATCGGACGTTCCCAGAACCTGTCGCTGAAACCGCCGAAACCCTTTGGTGCGGCCCACGCATTGTTGACGAGCAGATCAAGCCGGCCGTGGCCGGACGAGATCGTCGCGAACAATGAGGCCACCGCGTCGTCGTCGGCGTGGTCGCAGCTGACGCCGATCCCGGTGGCACCGGCGGCATCGATGGCGGCCACGGTCTGACCGAGTCGGTCGTCGGGACCGGTTCCGCCGCGCGCGGTCACGTATACGGTCCAGCCGGCCGCGCCCAATGCCGTGGCCACTCCTTTGCCGACACCGCGACTGGCCCCCGTGACCAGAGCAACCGGAGCGACTGACTTGTCCTCACCCATGGGCGTCAATCTATAGGTGGAGGTGCCTCGGGGAGGGGATGTTCTTGCGCGTTGAAGTATTCGGGGGAGCCGCCGGCAGCCGCGATTCCGGAGATGGCCGACCACACCATCATCGTCAGATAGTTGATGAGCTCCTCTTTTCCGAGGCGCTGCTCGACCATCCACCAGTGCACCGCGAGCTGGATGGCGCCGACGAGGCTGTACGCCCACGTCTCGACGCCCGCGGTCTCGGAGCCCTGGTCGACCATCCGGTTGATCATCACAAACGCGAGCATCTGGGCCACGAGCTTCTGCGAGTCGGCCAGGACTTGCGCACCCGAACCGCCCACCATCACAAACGAGTAGATCTGGGGTTCGTCGGCGACGGTCTGGACGTAGACGGAGATGACCGTCCGGGTGAGGTCGAACTCTTCGAGGTCCTCGTTGATGGCACTGCCCAGACGCGGGACCAGCACCGTCTCGATGAAACGCATCATCGCGGCGGTGGTGAGGTCGCTCTTATCACTGAAGTATCGGTAGAGGACCGTCTTCGAGACACCGATCTCGGCGGCGATCTCGTCCATCCCGGCGTCGGGACCAAGCGTGCGGACCGCGGCGAGGGTTCCGTCGACCAATTCGGTACGACGGGCCTCCTTGTGCCCCTCCCAGCGACGTTTTCGACCGTCGGTCTTGACGTCGTCGATGCCCACCTGACTGCGGATGGCCTGGGGCAGTGAAACGCCCTTGGCGGCGGCCGTCGCCGCGGCGGCGACCGCAGCGCGCGCGGCTGCTGCCGGGTTCGGTCGAGGGCACATCACACAGGTCTCTTCTGGTCGACAGTCGTTGCCCGTCCACCTTATGTTCCCGGGCACCCGGGTAACCCGATTGAGGGAAGGTTGCACCGCTGTACCGGTTTCACGGCCCGACATTCGGTAACACTGGATGGATGCAAACGACACAGGCGCCACCGGTACCGCAGGCTGTGCCCAAGCGCACCATCGCCGGCATCGGCGGTGCTGATGCGCAGCGCAAGGCCGCATTGCGGCGGATGAAGATGGTCGCGACCGGGTTTCTGCTGCTCGCGGCGGTGATCTACTTCTTCTGCCGCTGGCTCGAGGACCGCGACGGAGAGAACGTCGCGGCCTGGGTCGGGTACGTGCGGGCAGCGGCAGAGGCGGGCATGGTCGGTGCGCTTGCCGACTGGTTTGCCGTCACGGCGCTGTTCAAGCACCCGCTGGGCATCCCGATCCCGCACACCGCATTGATCCGGAAGAAGAAGGATCAGATCGGCGATCAGCTCGGCGAGTTCATCGAAGAGAACTTCATGACGCCGGATGTCATCGAGGAGAAGGTCGCCCAGCTGGCGTTGCCGAAACGGGTGTCGTCGTGGCTCGCCGATCCGAAGAATGCGCCGCGGGTGGGGGCAGAGGCTGCGCGCGGGATCGCGTTTGCCGCCGAGATGCTCGATGACGAAGACATCGAGCAGCTGATCCTGGCCGCGATGAAGTGGGCTGCCGAGCCGGAATGGGGTCCGCCCGCCGGGCGGGTACTCGAACAGCTCATCGCCGAGAACAGACTCGAACCGGTCATTCAGCTCGTCTGCGATCGGGCGCATGATTTTGCCCTCGGTAGTGAGGAAATGATCGAGAAGGTGATCGACAAGGACGGGCCTGCGTGGGCACCGAAGTTCGTCAATCACTTTGTGGGAGACCGGATCTACCGCGAGTTGGTGGAGTTCACGTTCAAGGTGAAGTCCGATCCATCTCATCAGGTGCGGCTCGAGATGACGGCGATGCTGGTGCAGCTCGCTGACGACCTTCAGCATGATCCCGCCACCATCGAGCGGCTCGAGACGATCAAGTCGGAGCTGCTCGAGCGCGACGAGGTGACCGGTGCGGCCTCGACTGCCTGGAGTGCGGGCAAGGCACTCATCGAGCAGCTGCTCGCCGACCCGAACGGCACCCTGCGCAAGACCCTCACCGACTCCGTCATCGGGGTTGCCGAGCGGATCCGTGATGATCATGAATTGCAGGAGAAGATGAACCTGTGGATGGTCCGGGTGGCGCGGCACGTGTCGGAGAACTACTCGCAGGAGATCATCTCGGTCATCACCGAGACGGTCCGCGGATGGGATGCCGACGACACCAGCAGCAAGATCGAACTGCAGGTCGGTCGTGATCTCCAGTTCATCCGCATCAACGGCACGGTTGTCGGCGCATTGGCCGGACTGACGATCTACACGGTGTCTGTACTGCTCTTTCAATGAGATCCGCCCGAAAAAAGGACGGGCTGTCTGTGGCGTTCGTCACGAATTAGCACAGTGCTTGCAATTGCTAGCACATGTGGCACCATGGGTATCGAAACCTGAAGGAGTGACCGATGGTTCCAATGCCAACTGATCCAGAAGACGGTCCGGTGACGGCCGTTGTTGCCCATGCGGCGCAGGACATCGCTCAGGACATCAGTGCCAACGTTGCCACTGCCGCCCAAGATATCGGGAGCTTCATCAGGTCTCAGCGGATTTCCGCCGAGGTGTCGTTACGCCAGCTCGCGGAGCGGGCAGGGGTGAGTAATCCGTACCTCAGTCAAATCGAACGAGGGTTGCGCAAGCCTTCGGCCGATGTGCTGGCCCAGATCGCCAAGGGTCTTCGCGTGTCGGCGGAAGTGCTGTACGTGCGGGCCGGGATTCTCGAAGAGCGTCCCGCGAGCCCGGTGCGCGACGCGCTGATGGCCGACACCGTCATCAGCGAACGCCAAAAACAAGTGTTGCTCGAGATCTACGAGTCCTTCTGTAAAGAGAACCGGGCCGAGGTTGAAAGTGACACGACCACAACACAAACGACCTCAAAGTCCACGCTGGAGGAACATGATGACCAGAGCTGAACGTAATCTCGCAAACCCGCTGTACGCCGCTGTCGGTGCCGGAGATCTGGCACTCAAATCGGTGACCGATGTGATCACGCAGCTGCGTGAGCGCACCGAAACCGCCACCGAGACAGCGCAAGCCCGTTTCGACGAGACGAAGACCACCGCACAGGCCCGTTTCGAGGAGACCAAGACCACCGCGCAGAGCCGTCTGGAAGAGACTCGCGAGCGGCTTTCGGCTCTGCCGGAAGAGGTTCCGTCTAACATTGACGAGTTGCGTGCCAAGTTCACCGCCGACGAACTGCGCAAGGTCGCCGAGGCCTACATCGAGGTCGCGGCCAACATCTACAACTCGCTCGCCGAGCGCGGCGAAGAGACCGTGGTGCGTTTGCGTGCCACCCCCGCAGTCGAAGAGCAGCTGAGCCGGGTCGAGAAGGTCTACGGCGACGCCGTCGATCTCACCGAGGACACCCTCGGCACCATCTCGTCGCAGACGCGGGCCGTCGGCCAGCGGGCCGCCAAGCTCGCCGGACTTGCGTCGGACAAGATCGTCGACGTGGCGGGCGAGGTCGAAGACGTCGCGGACAAGATCGAAGAAGCCACCGACAACGCCACCGACGCGATCAACGGTGCCGCCGGCACGGTCGAGGCGAAGGCGCGCACCGCGAGCGATTCGCCCGCCAAGAAGATCGCCGAGGCCAAGGCTCCGGCGAAGGCTCCGGCCAAGAAGGCTCCCGCCAAGGCTCCGGCCAAGAAGGCTCCGGCCAAGAAGGCCACGACCGACTAGGGCATTCCGCTAGTAGCTTCGGCACACCGCCGCCGCAGTGCGACGCTGCGACCGTCGGGTGATGAGGACAGTAAGGTGAACTCGTGGATGTATTGGCTTTCATGGGTTACGCGCAAAACTTTGTCCTCCTCGCTCTGACGGTTGTGGCCGGCACTGCGGCGGCGGTCGCGTTGGTCCATGCGGCCATCCAGCGGCCTGATGCGTTTCCGGCCGTCGATCGCCAGTCCAAGGTGATCTGGGTGTCGATACTGGCAGCCGCGACCGCGTTCATCTGGCTCTTCGGGGCCATCGGTCTGCTGGGGATCGCCGGGGTGGTGGCCATGCTGGTCTACCTCGTCGATGTCCGGCCGCGGGTGGATTCGATCCAGAACAAGTCGTGGTTCCGTAAGTCCTGATCGCCGACGTCGTGTGCGCGTTGTCGCCGTGACCGTGACGCACCCAGACCTTGACAATGCCTGGTGTCATATAGCACCGTGGTGGCATCACCAAGAACCGCTGGTGGTCGACCTAGAATGAGCAAATGGCTGAATACCGGATCAACGAGCTCGCTGATATCTCCGGCGTCAGTGTTCGCAACATCAGGGTCTATCAAGATCGCGGGTTGCTGCCTCCTCCGAAGATCAAGGGGCGCACGGGGTGGTACTCCTCCGAACATCTGAGTCGTCTCAAGATGATTTCTCAGATGCTCGAGCGTGGGTACACCTTTGCCACCATCAGCGAACTGCTGATGGCCGCGCGAAACGGGCTCACAGTGGAGCACGTCCTCGAGGGTGAGCCCAAGCGCAACAGCCGCTGGAAGAACCTGCGCCGCGTTGCCACGATCACCATCTCCGAGTTGCGAAAAGGCCTCGGCGCGACCGACAGCAGCATCGCCCTCGGTCAGCGGCTCGGTCTGCTGGTCAAAGAAGGCGCCGGATACGCCGTCACCAATCCCGAGGTTCTCGCCGGAGCCGAGGTCCTGGTGAAGGCCGGGATCGACCTGGAGGTGCTGCTCGACCGCTGGGAGCGCGTCCAGGATGATCTCCAGGACATCGCCGCGAGCTTCGTCTCGATCGTCACCGACAAGTACCTCGCCGAAGGGACGACCTTCGAAATGGAGGAGAGCGAAGTGATCAGGCTGGCGGAGCTGGTGCAGACGGTACGGCCGATGGCACACGACATCGTCGAGGTTGCGTTCGGTAAGGCGATGGATGCGGAGATCTCCAAGGCACTCGATCGCGGTGCCGAGATGATGATGGCTTCGGATGATGAAAAGTCGGCCGCGGCTCCAGATGTGGATACTCGCTAGATCGAGCACGAGGGGGTAAGTGTGGACGGAAAGAAGATCGCCATCGGGGGTGCGATCGTCGGGGCCGGTGTTGTCGCGGCCGGTATTGCGATCACCGGTACGTTCCTGGGGTCGATTGTGGGTGCGGCGCTACTCGCGCCGGATCCTGTTGACGATCAACCGGATCCACTCCTGGCCACTCCAGCCACGGAGCCGGACCGAATACCCGTTCGCGCCGCCGACGGGACCGAGCTCAACGTTGTCGCCTACGGTCCTCCCGACGGTGACGTGCTGGTACTGGTCCACGGCTGGGTCTGTAACACGCAGTACTGGTACCCGCAGATCAATGCCTTCTCCGACCGGTACCGGGTGATCGCGTACGACCAGCGCGGGCATGGGGGCTCGCCGCGAGGGACGTCCAAGCTGTCCGTTGATCTGATGGGGCAGGATCTGCAGGCGGTCCTGAGTGCGGTTGTCCCGCAAGGCCGTAAGGCGCTCATCGCCGGGCACAGCATGGGCGGCATGACTGTGCTGTCATGGGCGAACCAGTTCCCTGGCAGCGTCCCGGACACAGCCCGGGCAGTGGTGCTCACGTCGACCTGCGCCGACAATTTGCTGCCCAACCTCGGACTCATCCCGCTTGATCTACCGGACGCACTGTCGCCGATCGAGTATCTGATGTGTCGACTGGTCGCCGGTGCCACCATTCGTCTACCGCGAACCAAGATGTCGCGCAAGGTGACCCAGTACATGGCGCTCAACACGACCTCGCGCGGATCCCACGTGGACTTCTGCGACGAGATGGTGGCAGCGTGCCCGGGCCGGTCGCGGGGTAAGTGGGGCAACGCGATGGTCGGGCTCGACGTATCCGGCGGACTGGATGCGCTGTCTGTCCCGACACTCGTGGTGGTCGGCGAAGACGACAAACTGACCCCCGTGGTCCACGCCGAATCGATGGCTGCCGCGCTCCGCGAGCACGGGCACCTCGACAATCTGGTGGTGTGGCCGGGCATCGGGCACATGAGCAGCATCGAGAACTCCGAGGGCTACAACGCCCTGCTCACCGATCTTCTCGATCGAACGGCAGGCTGATGTCCGGGGGTCGGTCACTGTTGCAGGCCCCGCAGTTCGATGTGCGACACACCGTCGTCGACCGGCCGGGCGGCGCGTCGATCGCCGTCTACGAATACGGTCCCGCCGACGGTGACCCGGTGGTGCTGGTGCACGGCTTCGCCGTCAGTGCGCGGTATTGGAATCCACAGATCAACGGTCTGGCCGGACGATTTCGGGTGATCACCTACGACCAGCGGGGCCACGGCCGGTCCGAACTCGGCAGCGAGACGACGGTCAACGAACACCTCGGCCAAGACCTGGCGGCGGTGCTCGAACACACTGTGGCCGACGGCAGGCCGGCCGTGGTCGTCGGGCACAGCATGGGCGGTATGTCGGTGATGAGCTGGGCTGCGCAGTATCCGTCGGAGGTCGGCCGGTACGCGAGATCAATCGTGCTCGCCGGTACCTCGGCAACGTCGCCGGTGACGAAAAGGCCGGTCCGCCTGGGTAAACCGGTCAGTGTGGTGCGCCGCGCCCAGTACGAGACGGCCTGGCTGGCGTTCACCGCCATCCACTGGCCCGGCGGTGACCTGCTGATGAGATCCGGAATGATGGCTGCGGGCATGGTCTTTCCCGGTACCGGCCGTGCCCAGCTGATATTCCTCGACACAATCTTGCGTGACACAGATTGGCGCACAAGGGAAAAGGTTGGCCGATCACTCGAGGGTTTGAGTGTGGCACGGGGATTGTCGGCGATGGATGTGCCGGTTGCGGTGCTGGTCGGGTCCCGAGATCGACTCACGCCGCCACGGCTTGCGATCCGGGTCGCCGACGCCCTGCGTTACACGGGTTCGCTGGAGAGGTTCGAAACCTGGCGGGATGCAACACATCTGCTCAACTGGGAACAGCCGCACCGGTTCAACGCCGTCATCGCCGACCTGTCTGCTGCGGGCCACTGACGTAGCCAGCCCTACCTCAGGCTTCCGGGAAGCCATCCAGGACGGCCCGCGACCCGGACAACCCGAGCCGGGTGGCGCCGGCCGCGATCAGTTCGGCGGCGAACTCCGCTGTCCGGATACCGCCGCTGGCCTTGACTCCGACGGAGGCGGGCACCGCCGACGACATCAGTTGCACGGCTTCGACACTCGCACCACCGGCCGGATGGAAGCCCGTTGAGGTCTTGACCATCGTCGCGCCGGCTTTGACAGCGACTTTGCAGACCGATGTCACCGTCTCCGGACCGGCGAGCGCGAGGAGTGCGGCGGACTCGATGATCACCTTCAGGGTGACGTCGGGGCCGATACCTTCGCGCACCGTCAAGATGTCGGCGAACACCTCGTCGAATTTGCCGTCGACCGCCGCTCCGACGTCGATCACCATGTCGATCTCCTGCGCGCCGGAGTCGACAGCCAGCTTGGCCTCGGTCGCCTTGATCAGAGAATGGTGCTTGCCCGACGGGAAGCCGACGACAACACAGGTGAGAGCGTCGCCGGTGTCGATGGGGAGCATCGACGGAGACAGGCAGACCGCGAGCACGCCCAATTCGGCGGCCTCGGCGACGGTGGCCTCGGCGTCGGCGCGGGTCGCCTCGGGCTTGAGGAGCGTGTGGTCGACCATGGCAGCGACGACTGATCGGGCGAGTTGTGTACCGGTCGGGGTGTCGGGCATGGATCGAGCTTGGCACACTGAACAGTTGTGACCACATTCTCGCCGCCAAATCCGGACGGCCATCGGTACGTGCTGACGCTCGGATGCACCGACACCACTGGAATCGTCTCGCGAATCTCGGGCTTTTTGGCCGAGGTCGGCGCCTGGATCGTCGAGGCCGCGTATCACTCCGATCCCGACACGGGCTGGTTCTTCACCCGCCAGGCCGTCCGGGCCGATTCGGTGGCGCTGAGCGTCGAAGAGCTACGCGCCCGTTTCGAAGCGGAAGTGGTGGCAGAGCTCGGCCCGGAAACCGAATGGCGCGTCAGTGATTCGGCCGTACCCAAGAAGACTGTTCTCCTGGTGAGCAGGGAAGGTCATTGCCTCGGCGACCTGCTGGGCCGGTCGTATAGGGGAGAGCTGCCTGCGGAGATCAACGCCGTGATCGGTAACCACCGCGACCTCGAAGACTTCAGCACCCGCATGGGTGTGCCGTTCCATCACATCCCGTTCGACAAGGACAAGGCGGGTGCATTCGAAGAGCTCCGTACCCTGGTCGACTCCCACAATCCCGATGCCGTCGTGCTGGCGCGGTTCATGCAGATCCTGCCCGAAGCCCTGTGCGACCACTGGGCGGGCAAGGCGATCAACATTCACCACAGCTTCCTGCCGTCGTTCATCGGTGCCAGGCCCTACCACCAGGCCTTCACCCGGGGCGTCAAGCTCATCGGTGCCACCTGCCACTACGTCACCGGCGAGCTCGATGCCGGGCCGATCATCGAACAGGATGTGATCCGCATCGACCACTCGGACTCGGTGGCCGACATGGTGCGCCAGGGCCGCGACATCGAGAAGCTGGTGCTCGCTCGCGGGCTCCGGTGGCATCTCGAGGACCGGGTTCTGGTGCACGGTCGCAAGACTGTGGTCTTCAGCTGACGCCGTGAGCGCCGGTCCCCGGGTCAGATGACTGAGCAGGTTTCCTGGTTGCCCGACTCAGTGGTGGGACCGACGGTCTGCTCGTTCAGCGCGAGATCGTTGCCCGAGACCGCGAACTCCACACCCTTGTCGGAGACGGTCAGCTGCTCGAAGGTCAGGTCGTCGAACAGCGGCGGGAACAGTCCGGCGCTGATCTGATCGACCAGTGCCTGTGCCCACGAGTTGGGGATTCCCAGCGTCGCGGCGCTGGCATCGACGACCTCAAACGTGAGTTTTCCGTTTTCGGTGACGGGCTTGAGCTCGGCCTCGGCCGGGATGGGCAGCATGAGCAACTGGAAGTTGCCCTTGACGGTGATCGTGCCGGCGGCGGCGTCGCCGGTGACACTCTCCACGGTCATCCCGCCACCCATGGCGCCGAGCAGGCCGGCCAGACCGCCTCCGTTGCCGGGGTCGGACGGTTCTGTGGCCTTCCCCTGCGGCGTCTGACTGAGTTCCATGATGCGGGCGAAGGGCACATAACCGGAGCCCCGGAGTTCAGCGATGGTGGTCTCGTTGTCCCCGTTCTTGATGTCGTCGGCGCGGGCGTGCAATCGCATCGCGGACTCGCCCTCATTGCTCGTGTCGACCTGGACGTAGGGGACCGTTCCGGAAGCCCACTGCAGCAGCATCGGCTTCTTGCTCAACGTGACCGAGGTCGAGGCGCCGGTGAGGTCGCCGAAAGACTCCTCGAGGCAGTTCTGGGCTTTGTTGCGGATGTACAACTCGCTGCCGAGACCGGCGATCACCAGTACCAGGACAAGACTCAACGCGAGGAAGCCGGCGATCACGCCGGTCCGCCGTTTGGGGCGCTCCGGCGTGATCGGGCCGCGTGCGGGATCCGGTGGGGGACCAGCGGTGTACGGCTCGAAGCCGTCCGGCGGCAGTTCGAGCTGCGCGGTGTCCTGGCGGCCGTACGAATAGGCCTCAGGGATGGGCCCGTGCGCGACCGGTGGGAACTGATCGGTAGCTGGGTTGAACTCGTCACCGGATGCATTGTCAGACACGGCAGGCGTCTGCGCACCCTCAGACCGGGCCGGCGTGTGCGGCCCGTCCTGGGTCGAGTCGGAATCGTCGCGATTATTCATCACCGTCGATGATGCCCGGTCGTTGCGGCCGAGTGGATAAGAGTTTTCTAAGACTCCGCATCGGCGCTGGTGGAGGCCAGGGAATTGATGTCGCGGCGGTTGGGCAGTACCGCGATCGCACGACGTGCCCGGTCGACTTCGTCGAAGTCGAGGTCGAACACCGCCAGCTCAGGGGTTTCGCCGAGTTCGACGTGGACCGATCCGAAAGGGCCGGCCAGGATCGAGTGGCCGATGCCGGTCGGGGCGTTCGATTCGGCAACCGCGGGGTCGGACGGCACTGCTTGACCCACCGCCGCGACAAAGCATCCGCTGTCGAGCGCGCGGGCCGCGGCGAGGGTCTGCCACTGCGTCAGTTTCCCCGGACCGGCTCCCCACGACGTCGGGACGACGATCAGGGTCGCACCGCGATCGGCGAGCGTGGTGAACAGTTGCGGGAAGCGGATGTCGTAACACGTTGCGGTCCCGACGGTGACGGCGCCGGATTCGAACGTGACGGTCCGGTCGCCGGGTTCCACGGTGCGTGATTCGGCAAAACCGAAGGCGTCGTACAGATGGATCTTGTTGTACCCCTGGATCTGACCGTTCGGGCCGGCGATCACCAGGGTGTTGCGGACCCGATCGCCGTCGCCCGGCGTGAACATCCCCGCCACCACGGTGACCTGATGTTCGGCGGCGATCTGTCCGACCGCGGTGGCCCAGGGACCATCGAGTGGTTGCGCGACGGGGCCGAGAGGAACACCGAACCGGCACATCGTGGCTTCCGGGAAGATGACCAGGTCTGCGCCCCGCGCTGCCGCAGCGGCTGTCTGCTCCGCAACCGTCACCAGATTCTTCTCCGGGGCCGATCCACTGCTGATCTGGGCCATGGCGATACGCATGCAATCCACCCTACGACCGTCGAGCGTGCTCATCCGACCGTTGAGCGTGCCTAATGGGCCGTTGAGTGTGCCCAACGAACCGTTCACCGTGCCGAAAATGCCTTCTGGCCTGCAACTTCGGCACGCTCGACGGTTTTTGAGGCACGGTCGGCGGAGGGGTCAGGTGGCCGGGGCGACCTGTTCCCAGGGGACGGTCAGGATGTTGTCGCGTTGACGGCGACGATCGGGGGTCGGTGCAAAACCGAAGCCCGACAGCAACTCCAGCGTGTGTTGCCAGCGCTGGCGGGGTCCGAACGGCGCCAGCGGTGCCGCGATGTCCCAGCAGCGATCCAGGCCTGCCAGGAGATCGTGGACTCGTTCACCGGGCACGTTGCGGTGGATGAGCGCCTTCGGAAGGCGTTCGGCGAGGTCGGACGGACGGGCACTGTGCGCCGGATCCCAGGCCAGCGTGAAGGTCAGTGGGCGGTGTGCGTCGAGCAGGATCCAGCAGCACCGGCGGCCGATCTCGTCGCACGTGCCTTCGACGATGAAACCGCCCGGTGCGAGTTGGCGCTGCATCCGTGACCAGGCCGCATCGACCTGTGACTCGTCGTACTGGCGGAGCACGTTGAAGGCCCGAACCAGGTGTGGTCGCAGGCCGGCCAATTCGAAACCTCCGACAGCAAAGCGCACCCCCTCCCGCGGCGGTACCACCCGGGCGGGATCGATTTCGAGTCCGACGAGCTGGGTGGCGGGGACCACGGCGCGGAGCCGCGATGCCAGTTCCAGTGCGGTGTCCGGGCGGGCGCCGTAGCCGAGGTCGACGGCGAGCGGCTGTTGCGCCGATTCCAGTGCGGCAACAATCGGCTCGTGGTGCACGATCCAGCGGTCGATCCGCCGGAGCCGGTTGATCCCGGTCGTGCCCCGGGTGATCGTCCCGTCCGGCCGGTGGTCAGAGGTTGGCGTCGATCCATCCCGACGTGAATTCCGCTTCGCCGCGGAACAGGTCAACGAGGTTGACCAGCATCAACTGCTCGAGTTTGCCGTTGATGAACGGGATGTAGACCTTGACCTCGGTGGTCCGGCGGATGGTGCAGCCGGTCTCGGTCGGGAACAGCTCCTGCACACCGGTCAGGCTGCCGGGGCCGGCCGGGATCGATGCCCCGTACGTGCCCTTGGTGCTGTCCGGGTCGAACGGGCCCAGCGATTCGGTGCGGGTGATGATCATGTCTTTGGTCATCACGGTCTGCGCGATGGGCGGCAGCTCTGTGCGCGGAAGGACCTGCTTGAGGACCACATCGACTCCGTTGTCACCGACGGTGTAGGAATCGATCTCCGACTGCGGGGTGAGCTTCCGGAACTCGTCCATCTGCGCATCCCAGAACTCCCGAAGGCTCAGCGCCTCGTACACCTTCTTCGGGGCATGGTGGTATCGGGCGGAGTAGGACAGACGTCGTGCCATGCGGAAAAGGGTAACCCGTGGGAATGCGGCTCCCCGTTCCGCCCGTCGATCGAGGCGGTCAGAAGGTGATCAGCGCGCGTTGATCCATTCGACGGTGTAGTCGCGCTCGGCCGTCACCAGATCGATGATGTTCTCGACGATCGCCTTCTCGACCTTGCCCCCGACGAAGGGGATCGCCACCTCGGCGGAGCCCTCGAACGTCACCGTGCTGCCGGTTGCCGTCGCGGCGAGGATCTGAGTGCCGTTCACCTTGGCGGGTGCACCTTCGACCTGCGCGGCGAACTCACCGGTCGAGACGGTGCCGCCGGCGGTCGACCAGATCATCGTCCGAGCGATGCGCAGATCACCGGGCCGGACCTTGGTCACGATCGAGGGCAGCTTGTCCTCGGGGACCCGTTGTTGCAGGACAACGGTGACCTTGTCGTCGGTGGCGGTGAAGGATTCGAGCTCCGAGATGTCAGCGGCGACGTTCGCGACCAGGTCTTTCCAATACTGCTCCGAGGTGACCGCCGCAGCGAAGTCGGCCGGGGGACATGGAAAGTCGATCGAATGCTGCAGCTTGGTCGCCATGAGTGCAGGTTACCGTTGCGGGGTGGCCGCACAAACACATGACCGCCCCCAACTGTCCGAACTGACCACTTTGCGCGTCGGCGGTCCCGCCCTCGACATCGTGAACTGCGACGACGCCGAGTCGTTGATCGAGACCATCGGGCGCCTCGATGCCGCGGGGACGGCGGTGCTGCTCGTGGGCGGCGGATCGAACCTGGTGATCGGCGACGACGGATTCGACGGAACCGTGGTCCGGATCAACAACACCGGACTCGATTGGCGATCCGATCACGTCGTCGCCGATGCCGGCGTGAACTGGGATGCGCTGGTGGCCGAAAGCGTCGCGCGCGGATTCGGGGGACTCGAGTGCCTGTCCGGGATCCCCGGTGCTGCCGGGGCGACACCGGTTCAGAACGTCGGGGCCTACGGCGTCGAGGTGGGTTCCCTGTTGCGGTCGGTACAGGTGCTGGACCGCCGAAACGGTGCACTCAACTGGATTGATCCGGGTGATCTGGACCTGGGATACCGCACCAGCAGACTCAAACACCGCAGCGACGAACTGGTCGTCCGGCTCTCGCTTCGGCTGCGCGACGACGGTCTGAGTGAGCCGATCCGCTACGGCGAACTGGCTCGGGCCCTCGGCATCGAGGACGGGGAGCGAGCGCCGGTGGCGCAGGTCCGCGAGACGGTGCTGGCGTTGCGGGCGAGCAAGGGCATGGTCCTCGACCCCGACGACCACGACACCTGGAGCGTCGGGTCGTTCTTCACGAATCCGATTGTCCCACATGAGTATCTGCCGAAAGTCCTGACGCAGATCGTTCAGGAACTGGGCGACGAGGCCACCACCGTCCCGCAGTTCCCGGCGGAGTCCGGTGTGAAGCTCTCGGCCGGCTGGCTGATCGAGCGTGCTGGCTTCGCGCGGGGCTACCCCGATGCCGATGCCCGCGCACGTCTGTCGACCAAACACACGTTGGCGCTGACGAATCGGGGCCAGGCCACCTGTGCCGACGTGATCGACCTGGCCCGAGCGGTTCGTGAAGGTGTGCATCGCAAGTTCGGGCTGTGGCTCGAACCGGAACCGATCCTGGTCGGCTGCTCTTTGTAGTTCTTATCGCGTCGTTGTCGTCGCAGGTCAGGGGTCCGGCGTCCGGCGGAACCCGACACCACAGGTAGGGTTTGGCGCATGACTGATTACCGTGACCGTTGGCTGCTGTCGAGGCGCGCGGCACTCACGGCGATTGCCGTCGGCGCGGCTGGGGTGACCGCAGCAGCCTGCAGTTCCGACAGCGATTCCCCCGGCAGTGCCGAGGAAAGCAAGGCGCCCGACGAGCCAAAAGCCGACATTGCGTACAGCCCGGCCCTGGACACAACCGATGCCTCACCGATCGACGAGGTGTCGGTCAAGGTCACCGGTGGCGTGCTCAATCCCGATGTGCAACTGACCAATGCGAACGGCCGGGTCGTGACCGGCGAGCTGTCGCCCGACCGCACCACGTTCAAGATCACCGAACCTCTCGGTTACGGCGGCCAGTACACCTGGGCGGGTTCGGCAATGGGCGAGGACCGCAAGCCCGTGCAGATCGCCGGCACCTTCGGCACACTCACCCCGGACAACCAGATCAGTCTGGTGATCAACATCGCCGACGGTCAGGAAGTCGGTATCGCCGCGCCGTTGATCCTCAAGTTCGATGGTGTCGTGACCGACAAGAAGGCCGTCGAAGAGGCCTTGAAGGTCACCACCACACCGGAAACCGAAGGCAGCTGGGCCTGGCTGGGTGAAGACGGCGGTTCCCGTGTGCACTGGCGCACCAAGGACTACTACCAACCGGGCACCCAGGTGTCGATGGTCGGGAAACTCTATGGCGTGAACTACGGCGACGGCAGCTACGGCGAAGCCGACGTGACAAGCGATTTCGTCATCGGTCGCAACCAGATCGTCAAGGCCGACGCCGACTCGCATCAGATCGTTGTGCAGAACGACGGCAACACGTTGATGACGTTGCCGTGCAGCTACGGCGAAGGCGACCTCGACCGAAACGTCACGCGCTCCGGTATCCATGTCGTCAGCGAAAAGCACGAGCAGTTCTACATGAGCAACCCGGCCGCCGGATATTTCAATGTCCTCGAACGCTTTGCCGTCCGGATCTCCAACAATGGTGAGTTCATCCACGCCAACCCCGAAACCATTGGCGTGCAAGGATCTTCGAACGTCACCAATGGTTGCATCAACCTCTCGCTCAGTGACGCCGAGCGGTACTTCAACACCGCGATGTACGGCGACCCGGTGGAGGTCATCAACACCCGGATCCCACTGTCGGAGGCCGACGGTGACATCTACGACTGGATCTACGACTGGGAAACCTGGACATCGATGTCGGCGATCGCCGGTGACCCAGAGGTGAAGTCGGCGCCGGCCACACCGGAAAACGCCCCCGACGTCTCGGGCATCCCGAGCACTCCGGTGAACTCAGGAGCACCGCAAGCGCCGGTCGGCTGAGTCCGGCCGGACACCGGCATGAGGGCCACATGACAGTGCCCCGGAGCCCGAGCTCCGGGGCACTGCCATCTGTCTTCGGTGTGTCGTCAGCCGGCCGCCGGTGCCGATGACGCGGTGGTGGGTTCACTCGTGACCGTGGTCGGCTTGCTGGTCGGCGCAGCCGTCGCAGTCGATGTCGGAGGCGCCGCGGTGGCGGTCGGGATGAGGGTCCACACCGCCGATGTGATCGTCGCCGTCTCCGGCTTGGGGAGCGCCGGATCTGTGATGTCGGTCAGTTTGACCGTCCAGACCCCGAACGTGTCGGTTGCGGTGGTGATCGAGGTCTGTCCGAGCGAAGTCGTCGAGACCGTCCGCTTCACACCATCGCTACAAATGAGTTCGACCGTGGTCTGCGTCGGATCGGGGACCGTGCAGGTGACCGATGTGTTGTCGGCGGTGAAGGTGAAGCGCGAGACGATGTCACCGCTGCCGGTGAACACCGTCGGTGTCGGGGCGGCACTGCTGCTCGGCGCCGGTGCGGCGCTGGACGACGGGGCAGCCGGAGCTCCGGAGACCGCGGGAACAGCCGGATCCGACGACACCGGAGATGCGGGGTCGGCTGATTCGCCGGATGACTCGGCTTGCGGTGCTGCCGAATCGATCGCCGCCGACACGGATGTCACTGCCGCCGCTCGGCGCTGGACTTCCGGAGCGGGCGCTCCATCCGCCTGGATTCCGTTGGCCTCCTGCAGAACCGGATCATCGGTCGTGAACGGCGCGTTCAAGGCTGCCGGTGTGGGCAGCGGTTCCGTCAGTGGCGGAAGACCCTCGAGATTCAAGATGCCACCGACCGTGCGGATCAGTGGCTGCAAGGTGTTGAGGTCGATAAGCGTCAGGGCTGCCGGAGCAGGTGCCGGATTGGGTGCTGCCACAACGGTTGTGGTGTTGTTGACGATCGTGGTGTGCTCGTTGTAGTAGGTCACGTACACAACCTGGCTGGGGCCGTAGTGGTCCCACGGATGGCCGACGGGGCGGTACCCGGCGATCGGTGTACTCGCCGGTGGCGCAAGCGGATTGCCGCAGGCGCAGCGCACACGCGGGACACCGTAGGCGTCGACGAGCACCGCGGTACCCGCCTGGAACACCGACTGGAATGCGTATGCCCCGTCCGCTGAGTAGCTGTGGTTGGTGACCCAGGTGTCACGGGTCAGGACAACCGGGGTGAGGGTGTCTAGGTAGTACGGGATCTGTGCGGTGTCGATCCCGAACACGCTCGCCCAGGCACGGGCCTTGGCGGGGTTGTTCGCCAGAAAGTTGGCCAGCGCGGCGGTGTCACAGACTGCGTCACCATCGGAGGCATACAACCCGCTTGTGGTGCCGTCGATGCCCTCGACGCCACGAACGGTGACCGCGCCCTGCGGGGCGAGGGCGGCCGCGTCGCCCAGCGGCCGGTTGCTGACCGCCACCGACGGGGAGAACGGATCGGTGCCGCTGCTGCCTGCCGCCTCCAGTACCAGGTCGGGGGCCGTCGTCGCCTCGACCTTGCTGCCGGAGTTGGTGAGCATGTACGCCGCGCCGACCCCCAAGAAAGTCAGTAACAGTGCAGCGACCACTGCAAGGACGATGACTATCTGTTTTCGATCATTGGGTGGAGACGGGATCGGTCCGGGCGGGGCAGCGTTATAGGGGTAGCTCACTCGCGTCTCCAACGTCGGGTGCGGACCTCGGCCCGCCGTCTGAGGGGCAGGTGTACCCGCTCATGGATTATGTCTGAAGGTCGCGCGATGTGTGCGGTCTGTTACCGGACCCCGAGAGGTTCATGCGAACGTACCAAGACGATCAGCCTGTCTTGACGTTTCGGCGTGCGGTGGCCTGGTCGCGGGGCATCAGCAGGATTGTGTCGAGGTTGACGTGCGGCGGCCGGCTCGCGACAAAACCGATCACCTCGGCGACGTCCTGGGCGACAAGTGGTGTCAGGCCTTCGTAGACCTTTCCGGCCTTCTCCGCGTCGCCGTCGAAACGAACAAGGGAGAACTCGGTCTCGACCATGCCGGGCTGGATTTCGGTCAGTCGCACCGGCTTGCCGAGGAGTTCGGGCCGCAACGTGCGGTGCAGGACTGCCTGGGCATGTTTTGCCGTCGTGTACCCGGACCCGTTGTCGTAGGCCTCGATCGCGGCGATCGAGCTGATGGTGACGATCAGACCGTCGCCGGAGTCGATCAGTTTCGGCAGCAGTGCCTTGGTCACCCGCAGGGTCCCGAGGACGTTGGTCTCCCACATCCAGCGCCAGTCGTCGAGGTCGGCGTCTGCGACGGGGGCGATCCCCTTTGCGCCGCCGGCATTGTTGATCAGGACGTCCACCGCGGGGATCTGTTCACAGAACTTCTGCACGGATTCTTCATCGGTGACGTCGAGCGAGATCGCAGTTCCGTCGATCTCGCCCGCCAGCTTTTCGAGGCGGTCGACGCGACGGGCGCCGACGACGACGTGATAACCCTGCGCAGCAAGAACTCTGGCGGTGGCCTCGCCGATACCCGAACTGGCCCCGGTTACAACGGCGACCTTGCGATCACCAGGATTGGACGCGGTGGTGGCTGCAATTGTCATGGTGTGCAGTCTAGGTGCGGGGAGGACCGGTAGTTTTTTCAGCATGCGGTCTGATGAAGCGGGAGGCGGAGCGCGACCAGCCATCCGGGTGCGGGAATCGAGGACCGTGTCGTTCGAACGGGGCGACGGTGCGGCCGCGGTGGTTTTTCGGGCGGTCCGTACGCAGGGGCCTGTCACGCGGGACCGATTGCCGGCGGCAACGGGCCTGTCCCCGGCGACGGTCAATCGGCAACTGCAGGCACTCGACAGGCTGGGACTCGTTCGCGAACGTCCGGATCTCGTTGCGGGCGGGGCCATCGGACGCCCGAAGATCCCGCTGACCCTCGATCGGGATCGGTTCTGTGTGATCGCCGTGCACATCGGTGCGCTCTCGACCCTGCTGATGGTCGCGGACCTCGGTGGCCGGCCGCTGCAGACCGTGGCGATGTCGACGCCGGTCGGTCCGGCCCCGGAAGCGCTCGGGCTGATCGCGCGCCGGGCGGCGCTGGTCGCCGACTCGTTCACACAGCGGGTACCGCTGTGGGCCGGCGCCGCAGTCGGCGGCACGGTTCATGAGGACGGCAGTGTCGATCACGCTCAACTCGGTTGGCGTCGGGCTCCGGTCGGAGCGGCGCTGGAGGACGAACTGGGTCTGCCGGTGTCGGTCAGCCCACATGTGCAGGCGATGGCCGCGGCCGAACTACTCCTGGCCGGCGCCGGCAACACCACCGGTACCGACTTGCTCTTCTACGTCCGTGAGACGGTCGGCCTGGCCACGACCATCGACGGCAGGGTCCAGGAGCGGCCCGGCAACATCGGTCACATCCCGGTGCACGCACCGCTGTTGACGGGGCGGCCGCAATCGATATTGCAGGACGTCGTCGGCCGCAAGGCGTTCGACGACGCTGTGGCCGCCGGGCGCGATGCCGGCGACCTGCATGATGAAAGAGCCAGGGTGCTCGGGGAGATGGTGGCGCTGGTGCGCGATCTGATCAATCCGGATCGGGTGGTCCTGGCCGGTCACGTATTTGCCGAGCATCGCCACGGTCTGGCCCCGGTGCAGGCGGCATTCGACGCGGCCAGCGGCCTGCCGCCGCTGGAATTGTCGCCGCCGCGATTCGGTGCGCGGGTCCAGGAAGGTGCAGCCGTGGTGGTATCGCTCGGCGCGCTCTACGCTGACCCCATCGGTGCCTTGCAGAACTTCAGTGCCTGACTCGGCAGACCTTCGGGAAGGGATCATCCATATCCATGTCAGGTGACTTCAGGCAAACCGCTCAACGCGATGTAACGGCCGTACTCGATGTGGTGGTGAACAAGTCCGCCGAGATCGAACTGCAGATCGCTGTGTCCCGGCTCGGTGGGGCGCAGGTGACCGAGACCTTGTCGGTTCGGTTGAATGGCAACCCGATCATCCCGGAAGAGATCGTGACGGCCAGCGGTAGTCGTATCCACTGGTTGCAGGCGGAACCGGGTGACCTCTACATCCAGTACTCGGCGAGCATCAATACACCGGCCGAACCGGCGCAGGTGGCTGCGTTCGACCGCTCCCTCTATCTCCGTCCGAGTCGATATGCGGAGGCCGACAAGTTCTTTGGCTTCGCGGCGGGCCAATTCGACACGAGTATGCCGCCGGCAGACCAGTTGGTTGCCGTCACAGATTTTGTCCGACAGCGACTTGCGTACATCTTCGGGGCGAGCGACCCCATCGACGGTGCCGTCGACACCTTGCTGTCGGGGGCCGGGGTGTGCCGGGACTTTGCGCATCTGGTGGTTGCGCTCTTGCGTGCCTTGGGAATTCCGGCCCGGCTGGTGTCGGTGTACGCCCCGGGGCTGTACCCGATGGACTTCCACGCGGTGGCCGAGGCGTTGATCGACGGCCGGTGGGTGATTGTCGATGCCACCGGGCTCGCGCCACGTCAATCGCTGGTCCGGATCGCCTCCGGCCGGGACGCCGCCGATACGGCGTTCCTCGACAGTCATTTCGGCGACATCGTCCTTCGTAGCTATGAAGTGGGTGCAGTCGTGTCCGGTTACCTGCCGATCGACGATCCGACGTTGCAGGTTCAGTTGCGGTAGGAGCGGTTCACAGACTGTGGCGACGGGCAGGTGAGCGCCAGGGTCGGGGGTTCGTGCATCGCGTCAGTGCGGCGGACTTCGTTGTGGGCATCGGGGTCTCCGGTGCCGGCGTGGCGGCCGAACAGGTCGACGTGAAGCTTCTCGCGCGGCGTGGTTGGTAGTTCATACCGAAACTGTGCAATCCGGTGCTTGGTATCCGCTTGGAACGCGCTTGGGAGTCGAACTCCCAGGCGCGATTCCACGACCGGCTCGATGGCTGAAAGGTATTGCAGTGCAAGCCCACCTGACATGTCGGTGAGGGTTGCTACGCCCCCAGCAGCCGGGCACACCGGAGGAGCCCGATGTGGCTGTAGGCCTGCGGATGGTTGCCCAGGGACCGTTCGGCGACGGGATCGTATTCCTCCGAGAGCAGTCCGGTCGGGCCGGCGGCTTTGACCATCTGGTCGAACAGGGCCTCGGCGTCGTTGCGGCGGTCGATGAGGAGGTACGCCTCGATGAGCCATGCGGCGCAGAGGTGGAAGCCACCTTCGTCGCCGGGCAGACCGTCGTCGTGGTGGTACCGGTACACCGTTGAGCCACTGCGGAGTTCGGCCTCGGTCGCGACGACCGTGGCGGTGAACTTCGGATCGGACGGGTCGATCAGACCCGACAATCCGATGTGCAGGGTCGCGGCGTCGAGGTCGACGCCGTCGTAGGCGGCCGTGAATGACTTCGCCTTGGCGTTCCAGCCCTGCTTCAGGACCTGGCGCGCGATGGTGTCGCGCAGCACGGGCCATCCGAGTTCGGTGTCGTAACCGAATTCCTCGCCGAGTTTGAGTGCCCGGTCGACAGTCATCCAGCACATCACCTTGGAGTACACGTGATGGCGGGGGTTACCGCGGATCTCCCAGATACCGTGGTCGGGCTCGGTCCAGCGGCGTTCCACCGCGTAGACCATGTCCTTGACCAGGTCCCAGTCGGCGGCCGACAACGCATCGCCGTGACCGGCGGCCTTCCGGGCGTGAGCCAGTGTCGAGATCAGGTCGACGATCGGTCCGAAGACGTCCAGCTGGACCTGTTGGTTGGCCGCGTTGCCGACACGGACCGGACGCGAACCGGCGTAACCGGGCAGCGAGTCGATGACGGCTTCGGGCGGCAGTCCGCCGCCGGCGAGCGTGTACAGCGGATGCAGCCATTCGGGGCCGGTGACGGTACCGAGCACGCGGTGCAGCCATCCCAGGTAGTCCTCGGCCTCGGTGTACGAACCGACGGAGACCAGAGCGGACGCGGTCAGCGCTGCGTCACGCAGCCAGCAGTAGCGGTAATCCCAGTTGCGGACGCCGCCGAGTTCCTCCGGCAATGACGTCGTGGCCGCCGCCATGATCGACCCCGTATCTGAGTGGACCAGACCGCGCAGTGTCAGCGCCGACCTCTTCATCAGGTCGCGTTTGATGCCGGGGAGGTCGAGGGTGGCGGCCCATTCGCTCCAGTACTTCTCCGACGCGGAGCGACGCTCGGACTCCGGAACCGCGGAGGGCTCGAGATCTTCGGAACCACAGCGCAGTTCGAGGACCAACGGCTCCTCCGAGAGCTCGACCACCGCGGTGGCGGTCTGGTGCTGACGATCGGTCTGGATCTCCCAGGTGACGCCGGGGGCGCGCAGTACCAGCGGCTCATTCGAGCCGTACACGCGCAGTCCTTCGTCGAATGTCTCGATGCGGACGGCGGCCTGACCGAACTCCGGACGCGGCGAGAACCGGATCCGGGCTTTGACGCTTCCGCGGATCACGCGCGTGAGGTCGGTGCGTCCGACGCTGACGTCGTGTGGCAGGTAGTCGGTGACCTCGAGGCCGGCCCAGCGGGTCCGGACGGTCATCGTCCCGTCGATGTAGCGCTGGCTCAAGGGGAGGGGGCGCTTGCCACCCTCGACCGCCGGGCCGATCGAGAACTCGCCGGCCTCATCCGTGCCGAGCAGGCCGGCGAACAGCGCCGCCGAATCGGGCTCGGGATGACACATCCAGCAGATGTTGGCTTCCGGGGTGACCAGGGCGACGGTGCGTGGCGACGCGAGCATCGTCAGACGCTCGATGGGGACCGCGTCGTCGCCGCGAAGCCAGGTGCGACGTTCCTCGACGAGGAACGCCAACGCGGTGGCGACCTGTTCGGTGTCGTCGACCCGGTAGGTGGCCAGGGTGTCGCCGTCGCCGACTTTGACACCGAAGTCCGGTCCGTGGAGCCGGTGGAACGCCTTCTCGTCGGTGACGTCGTCGCCGAAGAAGACCGCCGCGCTGGCGCCGGCCTCATGACGCAAGATGTCGAGAGCCTGGCCCTTGTCGGTCTTGATGACCGCGAGTTCGATGACGGACTTGCCCTCGGTGACCTGCACACCGTCCCAGGTGGCCGGCCCGGTGCGGACGCGGTGCAGCGCGGCATCGGCATCAGTGGTCGAGGCGTTCCGAACGTGCAGCGCGGTACTGGCCGGTTTGGTCTCCACGGTCACGTTGGCGAAGGCTCCGGCGATGTCGCGGAGTTCGACGATCAGCGTGTCGAGGAGTTCGGTGGCCTCAGGGGTGATCTCGTGGACAAAGCCCACATCGAACTCGCTGCCATGGCTGCCGACGAGGTGGACCTCGGCAGGCAGGCGTGACAGCGTGGCCAGATCGCGCAGCGCACGCCCGGAGATCACGGCTGCGGTGGTCGAATCCAAGTCGGCGAGGGCGCGCATGGCCCGTACAGAATCGCCGTTGGGTCGTGCATCTTCGGGGCGGGAAACGATGGGGGCCATGCAGCCGTCGTAGTCCGAGGCCACGAGCAGCCGGGGCATTCGAGCGATTGCTTTGAGGGCGCGCCGCAGTTCCGGAGCCAGGTCTTGTGCACTCACCACGCGAGTCTAAGTCTGCGCACCCGGGCTGAGTCCAATTCAGCAGACGTTATGTGTGTAATTGCATCGCTCGTCACAGTTTTGCCGGCGCAAACCCTCAGACGAGGTCGAGTCCGCGGTTCTCGCTCGGGATCGTTTCGGTGTCGGCACCGAGCGCACCGAGGAAACTTTTTGCCCAGCGCTGTACGTCGTGGGTGAGGACCTGGCGTCGCAGGGCCCGCATCCGGCGTTTGCCTTCCTCGGGGTCCTGTTCGAGCGCATCGGTGATGGCCAGCTTCACACCGTCGGTGTCGTAGGGATTGGCCTGGAATGCCTGGCGGAGTTCAGCTGCCGCACCGGTGAACTCGCTCAGCACCAACGCGCCGCCGAGGTCGCTGCGGCAGGCCACGTACTCCTTGGCGACCAGGTTCATGCCGTCGCGCAACGGCGTGACGAGCATGACGTCGGCCGCGACGAAGAAGGCGATGAGGTCGTCGCGGGGGACCGGGCGGTGCAGGTATTGCACCACCGGATGTCCGACCTGACTGAAGTTGCCGTTGATGTTTCCGACGAGCTGTTCGATGTCGCCGCGCATCTTGATGTAGCTGTCGACCCGTTCCCGGCTGGGCGTGGCGAGCTGCACCATCGTGATGTCGTCGGGATTGATCCGACCCTCCTGGAGGAGTTCGGCAAGCGCCTGCAACCGGACATCGATGCCCTTGGTGTAGTCGAGGCGGTCGACTCCCAGCAGGATCTTCTTCGGATTGCCGAGTTCTTGGCGGATCTCCGCGGCGCGCTTGCGGATCTCTTTGGACTTGGCGCGGGCATCGAGTTCGCCCGAGTCGATCGAGATGGGGAAGGCGCCGACCCGTACCGTGCGGAAACCGACCTGCACGACACCGAATTTCGAGCGGACGCCGACCTGTCCTTTGGAGGTGGCCTGGCCGGCGAGCCGGCGGGCGAGGTAGAGAAAGTTCTGGGCACCGCCGGGCAGGTGGAAGCCGATCAGATCGGCCCCGAGCAATCCCTCGATGATCTCGGTCCGCCACGGCATCTGCATGAACAGCTCGACCGGCGGGAACGGGATGTGCAGGAAGAAGCCGATCTTCAGATCGGGGCGCAGCATCCGGAGCATCTTCGGCACCAGCTGCAGCTGGTAGTCCTGGATCCAGACCACCGCACCCTCTGCAGCCGCTTTCGATGTGGCTTCGGCGAACCGTCGATTGATGGCGACGTAGGCATTCCACCATTCGCGGTGGTACTCGGGTTTGACGATGACGTCGTGGTAGAGCGGCCACAGTGTGGCGTTGGAGAAGCCTTCGTAATACTCGGCGATCTCCTCGGCCGACAACGGCACCGAATAGAGCTGGAGCCCTTCGACTTCAGGATGCTCTTCGACATCGGGCAGCCCGGACCAGCCGACCCAGGCGCCGGTTTGCGATCGCAGAATCGGTTCGAGTGCGGTGACCAGGCCGCCCGGACTGCGATTCCAGCGGATGCTGCCGTCAGCGAGTACTTCTTTGTCAACCGGTAGCCGATTGGCGACCACTACGAAGTCGGCGCGGGTGTCGGACTTGTTCGATCGCTTGGTTGGCACAGATCAGGCTTCGCCCGGTGCAATCCCGAGCATTGCCAGCAACATCCGGCACTCGTCGGCATCGATTGCGTACGCAGCGACGACCCGTCGGGCGGAGTTCGCGGTCTCGTCGGCCACGGGCTCCAGATCTTCGTCTGCGATGTCTGTTTTTTCACTGGTCTTGGCAGGCATGGCGAATATCCTACCTGGTCATATTCGTCTGTCGGTCAGACCTGGGCGCACGTCTGACTTCCGCAACGGCTGGGTGACGGCGTCCGGGTCGACATCGGGTTCGCCGGTCATGCGACCAGGGCGGATGCCCGAGCGCGCGGTCAGGAGCGCTCGGGTCGGCCTGGTCGGAATCCGGGGCCGGCGCAGCGTTCGGGCGACGAACTCACCGAGGGTCACGCCGGCTGCCAGTGAGCAACCGACACCGATCGCCGATCCGAACGCGGTCAGGCCGTCGATCGTCTGACCGCTGATCAATCCGTAGAGCCCTCGGTAGATCGCCAGACCGGGCAACAGCGGGGTGATCCCCGCGACCGCGACAACGAGTGGCGGCGTCAGTGCCCGGCGGGCGAGCAGGCCGCCGACGAGCCCGACCATCGAGGCCGCGATGCCCGCTGAGATGACGGGGCCGAAGTTGTAATGGCCGGCAGTCGCGACGATGGCAGCACCCATGGCGCCACCGATGAACGCAGTGGGGAGCGCCCGGAACTCCGCGTAGCTGGCGACGGCGAACGCGGCGGCGGCGGTACCGCCGGCGACGACCCGAACCGGCGTGTTGGCGAGGTCGAATTCGGTGGTCGAGGTGATTGTCGGCAGGTAGATCCCGGTGGCCTCCATCAGCCGGATGGCGATACCGACACCACTGATGATGCCGCCGGTCATGATGAGCAACTCGAAGAAGCGTGCGCAGCCGGTGATCGGTGCGCCGGTGATGGCGTCCTGCACGGAGCCGACGAGCGAGAGCCCGGACAACAACACCACCACGCCGGCCGCGATGACCAGCGATGGTTTGATGTCGACCCCGAGGGTCTCCCGGTTCTCGTAGACGATCGCCGCCGGTATCACCGCGATGAAGCCACCGGTCATCTGCTGAAAGAACAGCGGTGTGCCGATCTTGTTGAGCAGACGGTTCGTTCGGTCGATCACCGCCGTGGTGAGGAAGGCGACCACCGCTACCAGCCAGCCGCCGCCGAGCAGCACCGCCAGCGCACCGGCCATCGACGCCCAGGCCAGGGTCGCGACCCAGCGCCGATAGGGGTGGGGTGCGGCGATGATGGCGTCGATGACCGTGTGGGCTTCGCCGGGATCGATCGCGAGGTTCCGGATCTTGCGGACGAGGCGGTCGACCGCCGCCAGTCGGGTGAAGTCGAGTGAGCGGTAGTGCACCGATCTCATCGCGGTCACCGGCGGCATCGAGGTACCGCGACGAGCACTCACCCAGATGGTGTTGTACGTCACATCGACTTCGCAGTTCTCGACGCCGTACATGCTCGCCACGAACCGAACCTGCATCTGCGTATCGATCGCGCCGGTGCCCGAGTCGAGCAACACCGCTCCTACCTGGATCGCAAGGTTGAGAACTTCGGTAACTGCGGCATCGTCGGTGAGGTCGATCGGCTGTCTGGGCGATACCGCCGGTTCGAACGGCTCGATCGTGTCGATCGTCGCTCGACGACTGCCGGCGATGAGCCGGGGAAGTCTCGCGATATACTCACGCACGCAGTTGCCTCCTTAGCTCAGTGGTAGAGCACTCGCCTTGTAAGCGAGCGGTCGTCAGTTCAATCCTGACAGGGGGCTCCACAGACTTCAGGGTCAACTCGCCGGTTCCGGGGGGTTGACCCTGTTGTCGTCTGCACGCTTGAGCAGAAACACGCCGGGATCGGGCGTGGAGTTTTAGCATTTCTTATGCGACCACCGCATCTCGCGGCTGGAGATTCGTCGGTCACGCCACCAAAGGGAGGCTTGATTCGACATGAAGCCGGTATTGCAACTCGCAGGCGTCGGTAAGTCATACCGCCGGGGCGACGAGCAGGTCCTCGTCCTCGATGATTTCGACTTCACTTTGGACGCAGGCGAATTCGTTGTCGTGACCGGTCCATCGGGAGCCGGAAAATCGACCCTCCTGCATGTGGCCGGCGGGTTGGATGAACCGGATCGCGGGACCGTTTCGGTGACCGGTCGGGACGTGTGGTCGATGAGCGCCGGCGCTCGCGCGGCGTTCCGGCGACGCAACCTCGGATTCGTGTTCCAATTCTTCAACTTGGTGCCGATGCTGACCGCGGTGGAGAACGTGTCGCTGCCGCTGGTCCTGGACGGTGTGCGGGCCCGGTCAGCCGACGCCCGCGCCCGCGAGCTACTGGAACGGATCGGTCTCGGCGACCGCGCCGGGCACCGGCCGGCCGAGCTGTCGGGTGGACAGATGCAACGGGTGGCCGTGGCGCGCGCGCTGGCGGCCCGGCCGTCGATCATCCTGGCCGACGAGCCGACCGGAAACCTGGACAGTCATTCCTCGACCGAGGTCCTGGATCTCCTGCGGTCGCTGTCCGACGAAGACGGCGCGGCGGTCGTCATGGTGACCCACGACCCGGCCGCGGCCCGCTACGGATCCCGCGAGCTGCGCCTGGTCGACGGGCGTGCATCTGCGGTCGACGAAGCCGCGCCTGTCGAGGAGAAATGATGCGACGGTTGCGTGCCGGATGGACATCCTTCCGGCGCATCCACCTCGCCGCGTTGATCTCCGACTGGCGCCGGACGCTGCTCAGCGTGATCGGGGTCGCGATCGGGGTGACGGTCGTCCTCGGCGTCCTGATCCTCAAGTCCGAACTCGTCCGCCCGTTCGATTCGTTTGGCCCGTCGCTCACCCACGCCGCCGACGCCGGGGTGGTCGAGGTGACGCCGAACGTCAGTGGCCGGCTGCCGATCGAGACGGTCGACCGGCTGGACGACGAGGTGGCGGGCGCGCAGGCCGTCATTCCGATCGTCGCCGGGTTGACACCCGTGGCCGGCGACGGCGGCTCACACGGATTTTTTCTGCTCGGTGGGTCGTGCCAGATCGAGCTGCTGATCGGCCCGTTCGACTGCGAGCAGCGTGCGCTCGAGGTCACCCCGGCAGACGGTCCGGGCGTGCCACTCGCGATGCCCACGGCCATTGCCGAGCGGCATGACCTGCAGCTCGGTGACGAATTGCGGATCCCGGGCCTGCCACCGGGGTCGGCGCACCTCGGATCGACCTTCCCGGAGTTCGAGCGCGTCGAGGGCATCAACGACGGCTACGTGGTGGTGGCCCCGTCGTCGGACATCGCCGCGGGCCTGTTCTCCACGCCTGGTTACGTCACGGCCGCGTTCGTGGTCCCGACACCGGGCGTGGATATCGCAGCCGACGTCGACGAAGTCATCGCCGGCGTCGCGACGGCAGGCCCGCCCCGTCCGCACCTGCCGGCCATCTTCGAGAACAGCATGCAGAGTCTCAACCTCGTCGCGCTGGCCGGAATCATCGTCGGCGTCCTCATCGCTGTGAACACCATCCTGCTGGCCGTGGAGGATCGGCGAGCGGTGATGGGGACCATCGGCGCGATCGGCGCCAAACCCTTCGGGTTGTTCGGCGGGATGCTCGGCGAAGGCGCGGTCGTGGGCGTTCTGGGGGGACTGTTGGGTGTTCCGAGCGGATTTCTGTTCGGGATGTATCTGGTGGACAGATTCGGGCAATCCATGTTGACCGGGTCCGGCGGCGCCATCACCGCGCATTTCACGCCGGACCTGATCCTGATCGGAGCCATTGCGGGGATCCTCTGCGGAATCCTCGCGATGATCGGGCCGGCCATCAGGCTGGTTCGCGACGGACCCCTGGCGTCGATGGCGAGTGTCGGTGGAGTGCAGCGCGCCCGGACTATCCCGTTGTGGCCGCTGCTCGTCGGGGCGGTCCTGCTGGCGGGGGCCGTCGTCGTGTTGAAGATATTCGAGCGCGGGTCGCTGCCGCTGAACGTGGGTGTCAACGGTATGACGGTGGCGTTGTGCGGGGTGGTGTTGGTGACGGTGTGGGTCGCTCCGCGTGCCGCCGGGCTGGCGATCGGGTTGCTGACGATCGCCCGTCCCGCGGTCGGGCGGCTGCTCGGAGCCGAATTTCGGCGCTACACACTGATGTTCGCGATGTCCGCGGCGCTGCTCGCCGAGGGCACCAGCTTTGCCATCGGCTCGCACAGCATGCAACTCCTCGGTACCGAGCAGGTTGCCGAGCAAAAGGCCGACCGACTGCCGGCAGCGTTGTTGATCGCCCCGCAATCGGTGCTCGACCAGCGGGACGGCGCGATTTCCGACTCCACATTCGAGTCGGTGACCGGCGCCGCTGACGGGCGCAGCGTGTCGTCCCGCCGCCGATCGACGATCTCGTCAGGGACGTTGTCGCGACTGGTCGTCGGCGTCACGCCGGGCGACTGGTACAGCCAGGCACTGTATGAGCCGGCCGATGGCGGGGACAAGCTCTGGCAGGGATTGCGGGACGGGGAGATCGGCCTGAGCGAGATCGCGGCCGCCCGGCTCGATGTTGCGGTGGGCGACACCGTCGAACTGCCGACCGTCGAGGGACGAAAGCAGTACCGGGTGGCCGGGACCTTTCATCCACGGATGATCAACGACGCAGCAGTGGGAGACGTCGTCCTGGTATCCGATTCTCTGGCGCGTTCGGATTGGGCTGCCGTCCGCGACCAGGTGGCGGTGGCGTATCCGTCCTCCGCCGAAGCGACCGCTCACCGTGGGGATTTCCTCGACCTCGGCGCCGGACTGTGGGTGTACGACAACGAGGAGTGGCGATCGGCGGCCACCACCGGGATCACCCGCTTCCTGGAGCCATTGACGCTCGCGGGGTACGTGGTGATGGTCGCCGCCGGATTGAGCGTGCTGAATGTCTTCGTGCTGGGACTTGTCCAACGCAGGCGTGAACGAGCTGTGTTGCGGGCCATCGGGATGACGTCCGGGCAGGAGCAGGGCGTGATCATCGTCAACGCCGCGCTGCTCGGTGTACTGGTCGCCGCGGTTGCCGTGCTCGGAGGTATGGGCCTGACCTATCTCTGGTCGCTGGGCTCACCGGTGTACTACGGCATCAAGATCGAATGGGGTGTGTTGTACCCGTCGCTGCTGACCGGAGTGGTTGCCGTATTCCTACTCGTCGCGACTGCTGCGGTGTACCCCGTGATTCATTCGCGGCGGCTGGAGGCGGTCGAGGTGCTGCGAGAGAGTTGACGACACGAGCGACGTGCCATCGAACGGCAGCCGTCAGCCGTGAATCTCCCGGTGCAACAGTGGAATGTCGTCGCCCTCGCGCCGGAACCGGTGCATGTGTTCCCGAGTCGCGGGGCTCGACGTGGCCTCGATTTCCTTGGGCGGCAAGGCCATTTGGAAGACCAGTCCGCGGCCATCTGCCCCGTCCAGCAGGGCACCGAGTCCGGCAACGGGCAACTTCAGCAACGCCGTGTAATAGAACGGGAAGGTGCCCTCGAACTGGAGGCGGTACACGCCGAAGCCGCTCTGGTTCGAGACAAGCGGGTTCCACCGGGCCGGATCAAAGGCCGTGGAGACACAGCGAGCGGCCCGCCATGGACCGGCAGCGTCCAGGAACTGCTGGTTGATCCGCATGTCGCAGTGTTCGTCGGCAAAGTGGTCCACGATGTGGCGAAGGCGTTCGGCAATGGAACTCGCGGCCTCTCCGCGCCGCAGTTCAAGACTCAGCGTCGTGAGGATATTGCCGATCAGCAGCGGATCGAGACCGCAACGAGTCCGCGCATTCACGGCGATGGCGAGGGTGCGACGATCCACCGCGGGATCCGCCTCCATCAGCGCCTCGGAGATGTGCGCGCACACAACGTCGTTCGCAGACAAGCGCTTCCCGTTCCCGTAGGCCTCGCGCATGCGAATGATTTCGTCTTCTCCGAAGTACAGACTCAGAGTTCGCTGCTTGCGCGCATCCTTTGCCAGGTACAGCGCGCTACGTGCAAGCTCCGCAAGCCCGAGAGTTCGCACCCCGGGTTCCCGCGCGCCATCGGCAGGTAGATGCCCATCGAGGTAGGCAGCGCGGTCTTCGACGATCAACGGCTCAGCGAGTGGCTCGCCGGCCGCAGCGGCGGTCCACGCGTTCATGAAAACCATGAATGTCTGCATGTCGCCGATTGCGTGGTGCCACGAGAAACCGATCGCGGTCGCATCGTCCGCAAGATGCGTGACACGGACCTTGCACAACGGGCCTCGCCCCCATCGGGCCGTGGCCCCGTTCACCGGGTCGATGAGCCACAGTCCACCCTCGTCCGTTGCGGAACGGATGGCGTCAGCGAGCGTGCGGCCGGACGACACAGATGTGAAGGGCACACCCTGCCCCTCGCATCGGATTCGCATCGTGCCGCCGGCAAAGGCCATTCGCCCCGCGAAGACCGGAAGATTCGTGAGCGCCTGCGCAAATGCATCGCCGAGCGCCGTGACGTCGAGATGCCGCTTGAAGAAGAAGACGAGGTGGATCGCCAGGTTGGCGACAATCGCGTCGCCGACGTTGCAGCGGACGTCAAGCCGCTGTACGTCCAAAGGCTTGATCAGCTGGGTCGGCACGACGAGTTCCGAGACGATTCTTCACGCAGCGGTGGGGTACACCCGCTGCGACATCACCGGCGCAAACCACACCCGCGAAAGGTCGATACCGGCATCGCGAGTGGTTTCGAAGGGCACCAGGTTGTGGTCGACGCCGCCCGGTGACCAGTGTTCGTGCAGGTCTTCCACGGCAAAGATGAACGGCAGCCAGTCCGTCATCTCCGCGGCGCGGGTGAAGCCACCGGCGATTGCCCAAGGTCTGTCGTCTTCGTTGTAGGCGAAGAAGTGGTCGCCGTATGCAGGGCTGACGCCATCGCCGACCAGAGCGGTCAGTACAAACCAGTCGGCCGACTCCAGCACCTGTTCGGACGCGATGTCGCGGGCAAGGGTGTAGTGGTGATCAACCGAGGCGAGGGCGGCTTCTTCTTCGAAGAACACCTCGGCCTGGCTGATGTCGAGTCCGGTACCGACCAGAGCGTGGTCAGGCATACCGAGAACAAAATAGGCGCTTTGCGGTGTGACACCAGGTCCCATGACGGCATTGTGCCAGTGCTGCCGGTCGTCCGTCGGAAACCGCGCGGGTTGCCCCGGGTCCAATTGCCGCCGATGTGGTCACACCTAGGATTGCGTCATGTCCTCAGTGCAGATCAACGGACCGGAAAACGGTCATACCCGTAGCGCAACGATTGCACCCGGAAGCCTGGTCTTCACCGCCGGCGCGGCACCGATCGACGAGAACGGGGTCACGGTCGCACCGGGGAATGTCAGCGAACAGGCCCGTCAGTGCATGAAGAACCTGGAAGCCGCACTCGTCGAGGCCGGGGCGTCACTCACCGATGTCGCGAAGGTCACCGTGTTTGTGGCCGAACACCTGCAGGCCGACCTCGTCGTCGCGTGGGATGTCGTCACGGCGGCGTTCGGCGATCACAAACCGGCCGGCAGCCTGCTGGGGGTGTCGGTGTTGGCCTACGACAACCAACTCGTCGAGATCGAAGCCGTGGCGGCGATCGCGCCCTGATGAGTCGGCCGGCGATCAGCACCGAGCAGCGGCGCGCGCGGCTACTGCGCCGGCATCGCCTGGTGGCCGACGAGTACGCGGACACCCCAGAACAGGTCGCGGAGGCGGTCGTCGGCCTGCACGCGACCACGCCCTCGACGGTGTTCTTGTCGGCGTGGGCGCGGATGGAGGCCTTCGAGGTCGCCGACCTCGAGCGGGCCCTGTACACCGATCGGACGCTGGTCAAACAGTTGGCGATGCGGCGAACGCTGTTCGTGTTTCCCCGGCCGGCACTCGCCGACGCTGTCAGTGCGGTCGGTCCGCGGGTGGCGGCGAGTGAGCGCACGAACATGCTTCGTGATCTGCGCCGAAGTGAGGATTTCCCCGATCCGGAAGGCTGGATCGAGAAGGCGCGGGCCGCCGTCGCCGGGGCCCTGATCGGTGGTCGCTCCGCATCGTCGTCGGAGTTGCGCCAAGAGTTGCCCGAACTGTCCGGGTCGATCCGTCATGGGGAGGGCAAGTCCTGGGGCGGGGTCTCGTCGATGGGTCCGCGGGTGCTCAGCCACATGTGCGCGTCCGGAGCCATCGTCCGCGGACCGAACGACGGGAACTGGCTACGGTCACGGCCACGCTGGACGTCGATGTCCGATTGGCTGGGGGCTCCGCTGGAGCTGACCGATGTCGCCGGCGGGCACCGGGCGCTGATCGAACGCTGGCTTCGACGGTTCGGGCCCGGGACCGAGACCGACATCGTCTGGTGGCTGGGATCGACCAAAACTGCCGTCCGCAAAGCGCTTTCGGAACTCGAAGTGGTCGAGGTTGATCTCGACGACGAATCGGTCGGGTACGTCATGGCCGACGATCTCGAGCCGCTCGAACCCGCGCCGCCCACGGCGCTGTTGCTGCCCGAACTCGACCCCACCCTGATGGGCTGGAAACAGCGGGACTGGTATCTCGGACCGCACGGTTCACACCTGTTCGACAGCAACGGCAACGGCGGGCAGACGGTCTGGTGGGACGGGCGGGCGGTGGGTGGCTGGTATCAACGGGCGGACGGGTCCGTCGGTGTGCACATGCTGGAGAAGGTCGCGCGACCTGCGGTCAAGGCGATCCGTGAGCGGGCCGACGAGTTGTCATCCTGGCTGGGTGATGCCAGACCCAAACCCGGCTACCCCGCACCATTTCACAAGGTTCTGCCTGGCGGTTAACAGCGAGTGCCACATCACCGCGGGCTGCAAGCAGAACCGCGGTGATGTGGTGATCGGTTCGGCTAACTCGATCCGGCCGGTAGGGGTTCGAAGTCCCACCTCGCGCAGCCGTATCTGACGTCATCGGCGAATCCGTCCTGTGGCGAACTCTGGGCTGTCCCGACGCTCACGCCGTATGCAGTGACTTGTGCATCGGGGTTCGCGTCTGAGATCTCTTCGAGCGTCAATGTAGACACATTGTCGTCTGGCAGCCCCTCGATGTCGCGGGTCGACCGCCAGTTACCGCTGGCCAGGTCGTCGCTGTTCCACCACTGGTTCAATCCTTCGTCGCCGTTACTGGACGGCTGCCACACAAGCGTGGTGAATCCGTACCAATCATTGTCGATCCGATCCGCTCCACGAATGCGCAGTTGGAATGTGGTCAGTCCTCGGTGCTCGAACCCGAGGCTGTTCGGGCGGAGCAGGTCGGACAACGGAGTGTCGATGCCCGCATGGAAAAAGTTCGTCTGTGTGCCCGGCTCTGCGTGAAGATTCAAGAAACCATTTCCTGTCCCTGCCGAACCCTCCTGATACGTCGGCGCGTTCGCTTCGAGGTTGCGCCAGCCCCAATCGAGGACCGGGAGCGGATAGACGTTCGTGTGAATGCACGGAAAGCCTGGCGGAAGCAGAGTGATTGGGTCGACGCTGCCACCGTCTCCGGGCGCCGCGGAGGCGGGCGCGCTGATTGCGACGGAAACTGCCACGGCCGCCGCAGCCGCCATGGCGGCGCCCGACCGAAGGTACTTGTGAACCATGATTTGCTCCTTGACTTCGGCTGATCAATCGCGCCGTGGTTGACACAATGTGCGCGAATGGGGGTGCATCACAACATAACTAGCAGGTGCTGCGTGCCGCAGCGTGATCGATTCGGTTAACTCGATCCGGCCGGGAGGGGTTCGAAGTCCCACTTCGCGCAGCCGTATCGAACATTGTCTGCGAAACCCTCGTCTGGCTGGCTCTCGGCTGTGCCGACGAGCACGCCGTATGCGGTGACTTGTGCATCAGGGTTCGCTTCGGCGATCTCTTCGAGCGTCGCCTTCTCCACGGCATTGGCTGCCAGCCCCTTGATGTCGCGGGTCGACCACCAATTACCACTGGCCAGGTCGTTGCTGTCCCACCACTGGTTCAATCCTTCGTCGCCGTTATAGGCCGGCTGCCACACGAGTGCGGTGTATCCGTACCGATCGCCGTCGGTCCGATCCGCTCCGCGGATGCGCAGCTGGAACGTGGTCAGCCCTCGGTGCTCGAACCCGAGGCTGTTCGGGCGGAGGAGGTCGGACAACGGAGTGTCGATTCCAATATGGAAAAAGTTCGTCTGTGTGCCCGGGTCTGCGTGTAGGTTCAAAAACCCATTTCCTGTCCCTGCCGAACCCTCCTGATACGTCGGCGCATTCGCATCGAGCGCTGTCCAACCCCAATCCAGGACGGGGAACGGGTAGACGTTCGTGTGGATACACGGAAACCCTGGCGGGAGCAGAGTGATCGGGTCGGAGCTCCCGTCTCCGGGCGCCGCCGATGCCGGCGCGCTGATTGCGACGGATGCTGCCATGGCCGCCGCAGCCGCCATGGCGGCGCCCGACCGAAGATACTTGTGAACCATGATTTACCCCTGACCTCGGCTCATGGTACGCATCGGTCTTGACGTCCCATGTGTGCGAATGGTGATGTACTGCAAAATAATTCGATCGTGCGCCAGCCGGACCGATCCCACGGCGCGCTGTCTAGGGAAATGCGATCGGTGCCGCCGAAGGGACCACCATCCCGACCGCCGCGCGATCAAGCTGGCCGGTTATCCGCCAATTGCACTGACAATTGGTTTACTGCAGGGTGGGTTGATACGCAGTCCAGATAACAATCTGTTACCGTTTCGTGATCTGCAAATTTCGATCGAAGTAGAATGATTCGGGTCAATTCGATTGTCGGAGATCTCGGAGTGCGGATTCCTCGCTCGCGGGGTACTCTGCAGATCGCGAGCCGGCGGGTGACCCCCTGCGAGCCTCCGCCGAGGCGTTCAATTGGTGCCCGGCCGTGTTCGCCGGTACGCGGAAGGAAGCGCGTTCTGTCCGTAGCACGACTAACTGCGGATATTGACCCATGGAGGCCACTTTTGTTGGGCCACACTTTGGAGCGAGTGACGGGATTCGAACCCGTGTAAACGGCTTTGCAGGCCGGTGCCTGACCGCTCAGCCACACCCGCGTTATCTGAAAACAGATTTCCATTGGCTTTGCTCGCCGTCGAGGTTTGCGACCACGTCGATCTGAACGTTCATTTGGGTAGTCTTTCCTAAAGCAATCGTGCCGAAATCGGTCATCCGATATGAATTCCGTCTGAAATGAAATTCCTCCCGAAATGAATTTCCTGCGATAGTGAGCCTGCCGAAATATGAGCCTTCCGAAAGGTATCTTGGGGAAATGAGGACGGTTCACAGCAACTTCCCAGCTCACCGGCAGGAAGCCGAAAGTATCACCAGGCATTGTGGGCGTCATGAGTGATCAAGGTGCCCGAGTGCTGGTTGTCGATGACGAGCCGAACATCCGGGAGTTGCTGTCGGTGTCGCTGAAGTTCCAGGGGTTCGATGTCGAAACCGCTGCCGATGGCCCGCGGGCGCTCGATCGCGCTCGCAGTTTCCGTCCTGACGCCCTGATCCTGGACGTGATGATGCCCGGTATGGACGGCTTCGGGTTGCTGCGTCGCCTCCGGGCCGACGGTGTCGAGGCCCCGGCTCTGTTCCTCACCGCGCGGGACTCGTTGGAAGACAAAGTGACCGGGCTGACGATCGGTGGCGACGACTACGTCACCAAGCCGTTCAGCCTCGAAGAGGTGGTCGCCCGCCTGCGGGTGCTACTGCGGCGTGGTGGTTTCGGTGACAACCCGGAACAGAATCCGCGCATCACATTCGCCGACATCGAACTCGACGACGACACCCACGAGGTGTGGAAGAGCGGTGACCTCGTGGCGTTGTCGCCGACCGAGTTCACACTTCTGCGCTACTTCATGATCAACGCCGGAACCGTCCTGTCGAAGCCCCGGATCCTGGACCATGTCTGGAATTACGACTTCGGTGGCGAGGTCAACGTCGTCGAGTCGTATGTGTCGTACCTGCGGCGCAAGGTCGACACGGGCGACAAACGGCTCATCCACACCTTGCGCGGTGTCGGATATGTGATGCGCGAACCGCGGTGACCAC
This sequence comes from Nocardia sp. 348MFTsu5.1, assembly GCF_000383535.1. Classification (NCBI taxonomy): domain Bacteria; kingdom Bacillati; phylum Actinomycetota; class Actinomycetes; order Mycobacteriales; family Nocardiaceae; genus Nocardia; species Nocardia sp. 348MFTsu5.1. Next base: position 490,514 of record NZ_KB911509.1, on the reverse strand, counting down.
CACCGCGGAGGTCACCAGTGCAGCGCGGCCACGCCGAGGCGTCCCGCTTCGGGTATCGCTGGTGGCCCTGACGCTGGTGCTCGTGACCCTCGGATTGCTGGTCTCGGGCATCGCGGTCACCACGGCGATGCGGAACGACCTGATGTCCCGCACCGACAAGTCGCTGCGGGAGGCCGCCGCGGGCTGGGCCAGGCCGCGGGCGCTTCCGCCGGGTGAAATGGATTCTCGAGACGCAGACAAGGGCCGTCCACCGACACCGTATTACGTCCAGATCAACCGCTCGGACGGTACGACGGTGGTCGTCAACGACACCGGAGAGGAGCCGGATCTCTCTGATCCCACCGATTTCGGGCCAGAGCCGGTGACCGTGCAGTCGGCCGACGGTGACGGGCCGCGGTGGCGGGTGGTCGAGACGACCTCGCCCTTCGGTACGGCCCTGGTCGCGGTGCAGTTGGACGATGTCGACGACACGCTGAGTCGGCTGATCTGGCTGCAGGTGGGGATCGGTGCCGGGGTGATCGTGGTTGTCGGCGCTCTTGGATATCTGCTGGTGCGAACCAGTTTACGGCCGTTGGAGCGGGTCGAGAGCACTGCGCACGCCATTGCCGCCGGAGATCTGAATCAGCGTGTGCCCCCGGCGGCGGCCAACACCGAGGTCGGCAGTCTGGCGGCGTCGATCAACACGATGCTGCATCAGATCCAGGGTGCCTTCGCGGCGTCTGCGGCCTCCGAGGATCAGGCCCGCCGCTCCGAGGAGAACATGCGCCGGTTCGTTGCCGACGCCAGCCACGAACTACGCACACCGCTGACGTCGATCATGGGGTTTGCCGAGCTCTACCGACAGGGCGCGATGACCGATACAAAAGTGTTGATGTCGCGCGTCGAAACCGAAGCCGGGCGGATGGGGTTGCTGGTCGAAGACCTGTTGATCCTGGCCAGGCTCGACGCGCAGCGTCCGTTGGAACGTGCGCCGGTGGATCTGCTGGCTCTCGCATCCGATGTGGTCCACAGCGCCAAGGCCGGCGCACCAGATCGGACCATCTCGGTGGAGGTGTTCGACGGACCGGGCATTCCCGAGGTATCCGGCGATGCCGCCCGGCTGGCGCAGGTGCTGAGCAACTTGGTCGGCAACGCCATCCTGCACACACCCGACGACGCGTCGATCACCGTCCGGGTCGGCACCGTCGACAACGACGCGGTGCTGTCGGTGAGCGACACCGGTCCGGGGCTCAGCGAGGAGGACGGGGCGCGCGTGTTCGAGCGGTTCTATCGCGCTGATGCCTCGCGCCACCGCACGGACAACTCGTCGGGCAGCGGCCTGGGCCTGTCCATCGTCGCGGCGCTGGTCGCCGCCCACGGAGGCACCGTGGGCGTCGACTCCGAGCCCGGTGCCGGTGCGACGTTCTGGGTGCGGATTCCGCGGGACCAGGTCAGTCCCTGACGTAGTCGGCCTCAGTTACTGACGTGGTCGCTGTGGCCGAGGGCGCGCAATTGTTCCCTGATCTTGTCGGCGGCGGCGTCGAGGGCCGCGGGATCAGGATTCTTCTGCGCGTTCGCCAGATCGAAGGTCTCCAGCTGCCACGCCGGGAACACATGAACGTGCAAGTGCGGAACCTCCAGGCCGGCGATCAGCAGTCCCATCCGTGGCGCGTCGAAGGCCGCTTTCACGGCGAGCCCGACCGTCTGCGCCACTGAGCTGATCTTGCCGAACAGTTCCGGATCGACACCTTCCCAGTGATCGATCTCCTGTCGCGGAACCACCAGCAGGTGCCCGTCGGTGACCGGGTTGATGGTCAGGAACGACACGACGTCGTCGTCCTTCCACACAAATCGTCCGGGGATGTCGCCGTTGATGATCATTGTGAAAACCGATGCCATGCCCTGACCATATCTCCGCGGGCGATGCGGCACTCATAGGAACCTGGCAGGAAGGGCCAAGGTCTGGGACATCTGCGGATTCCACAGTGGGTGCATGACAGCAGACACCATCGACGACGTCCCGGCCGAGGTGGCCACGATCGTCGTCGACCTCACCCCGGCGGCGCCGGTGCTCGACATCGTCGTCCCGGTCTACAACGAGGAAGCCGACCTGGGCTCGTGTATCCATCGGCTCTCCGAACACCTCGGCGCTCACATGCCGTATTCGGCCCGCATCACGATCGCCGACAACGCCAGCAGCGATGGCACATTGGCCATCGCCAAGGAACTGGCGGACTCGATCGGGGACGGTCGACGGGTTCGGGTCGCCCACCTCGATGCGAAAGGCCGTGGCCGAGCGCTCAAAGCGGTCTGGCAGCAAAGTGACGCCACAGTGGTCGCCTACATGGATGTGGATCTCTCGACCGACCTGAACGCCCTGCTGCCCCTGGTGGCGCCACTGGTGTCCGGGCATTCCGACCTGGCGATCGGCTCGCGGTTGACGCGGTCATCCAGGGTGATCCGCGGGACCAAACGGGAATTCGTCTCGCGGAGCTACAACCTGATGCTGCGCACCACCATGGGCGCGAGTTTCTCCGACGCCCAATGTGGTTTCAAGGCAGTGCGTTCCGATGTTGCACGCTCACTGCTGCCGATGATCGACGACACCGGCTGGTTTTTCGACACCGAAATGCTGGTCATCGCGCAGCGCGCCGGTTTGCGGATCGCCGAGATACCGGTCGATTGGATCGATGATCCCGCCAGCAAGGTCGACATCATCGCGACCGCAATCGAGGACATCAAGGGTTGCTGGCGCGTGGGCCGGGCGCTGGCCGCCGGACGACTCCCGGTCGCCGAGCTGCGAGAGAGCCTGGGGCGCCATGAGATCGGACCACAGGTTGTCGGTGTCCCGCGCGGGCTGACCGGTCAGCTGGTCCGATTCTGCATGGTCGGCGTCATTTCGACGGCCGCGTATGCGGTGCTCTATCTTGCGCTGCATTCCATCGTCGGCGCCCAAGCCGCGAATCTGCTCGCCCTGCTGATCACCGCGGTGTTCAACACCGCAGCCAATCGGGCGTTCACCTTCGGTGTGCGGGGCCGGATCGGCGCCGCCCGACACCAACTCCAGGGCATCGTGATCTTCGGCTTCGGCTGGATGCTGACCGCCGGATCATTGCTGCTCCTGCACATCTGGGCACCTGAGACGTCCAAACATGTCGAACTGATCGTGCTGGTGGCGGCGAATCTCGTTGCCACGATCCTGCGATTCATCGGATACCGCTTGGTCTTCCGCAAACCACAACACAACAAGGAGGTACCGGCATGACGGTGCTGATCGATCGACCGCCCGCCACGCCCGGACCCGAATCCAATGACGATGCGCTGCCATCGTCGCCCCGGCCGCGGTGGGAATGGCCGGCATTCGGCTTGCTCCTGGTCGCCACCGCAATCCTGTACCTGTGGAATCTGAGTATCAACGGCTGGGCAAACTCGTTCTACTCCGCGGCAATTCAGGCGGGATCGCAATCGTGGGAGGCCTGGTTCTTCGGGTCGTCGGATGCAGCGAACTCGATCACGGTCGACAAACCACCTATGTCGCTGTGGATCCCGGGATTGTCCGTTCGGCTGTTCGGGCTGAACTCGTGGGCGATTCTGGTGCCGCAGGCACTGATGGGTGTGGCCTCGGTCGCGCTGCTCTACTGGATTGTCCGCAAGCGTTTCGGTCCTGTCGCAGGTCTCATCTCCGGCGCCGCGTTGGCACTGACCCCGATCGCGGTACTGATGTTCCGCTTCAACAATCCCGATGCACTGCTGGTGCTGTTGATGATCGCGGCCGTCTGGGCAACCCTGAAGGCCATCGACGACGGCCGGATCCGGTGGATGATCCTGACCGGGATATTCGTCGGACTGGGATTCCTGACCAAGCAGATGCAGGTGTTCCTGGTCATCCCGCCACTGGCGTTGACGTACATCGCTTTTGGGCAGAGGACCTGGATGATCCGGCTCGGGCATCTGTTCGCGGCCCTCGGGGCGACGATCGTCTCGGCCGGCTGGTGGGTACTGGCCGTGGAACTCTGGCCGGCCGGCTCGCGCCCCTATATCGGTGGTTCGCAGAACAACTCGATCCTCGAGCTCACCTTGGGATACAACGGGTTCGGCCGTCTCAACGGAAATGAGACGGGAAGTGTGACCCCTGGCGGCCGCGGAATGGGCGGAACGGAAGCCGTGACCGCGGGTGCTGCAGGTTTTCCCGGTGGCGCTGGTGGTCCCGGTGGAGGCGGTATGTGGGGCGAGACCGGCTGGACGCGGATGTTCGAGGCAGCCCAGGGCGGACAGATCGCCTGGCTCATCCCCGCCGCATTCATCTTGGGTATCGGCGCAATCATCCTGCGCGGCAAGGTAGTACGAACCGATAGCAGGCGTGCCCTGCTGGTGGTGTGGGGTCTGTGGCTGGTGACCACGATGGCGGTGTTCAGTTTCATGGCGGGGATCTTCCACGCGTACTACACGGTCGCGCTCGCGCCGGCGATCGCCGCCCTCGTCGGTGCCGGTGCCGTGCAGTGCTGGCAGCGCCGTGACCGGTTGTGGGTGCGATTGTTGTTGTCCGGTGCGTCCGTGGCAACGGGTGCGATGGCCTACGTCCTGCTGGGCCGTTCCCCGGACTTCCTGCCGTGGTTGCGTTACGTCGTGTTGATCGGATCGATCATCGCCGCGGTCGTGCTGCTGTTCTCGCATCTTGCCGCACCGGCACTGCGCCGTGGCGCGCTCGTCGCAGCATTTGTGGCTCTGGCGCTCGGGCTGGCCGGTCCGGCCGCCTACGCCATCGACACCGTCTCGTCGACCCGGTCGGGTTCCATCCCCAGTGCGGGTCCGGCAACCGAGGGCGGTTTCGGGCCCGGCGGTGGGATGCGTCGGATGGCCGGCAACGCCGAGGGCATGATGCCGCCCGGGATGACCGGACAACCGGGTGTGACGGGGATTCCCGGGATGCAGAGAACACCGGGCGGTCAAGGTGCGATGCCGGGATTCGGTGGCGCCACCGATGGCCGGACCCAGATGGGTGAAGCAGGTCAGATGGGTGCTGCGGGTGGCGGACTGCTGGCCGGATCGGAACCCACCGAGGAGATGGTTGCGCTGTTGAATGACAACGCCGACGACTACACCTGGGTGGCAGCGGCGATCGGCTCGAACAGTGCGTCGGGCTATCAGCTTGCGACAGAGCACCCGGTGATGCCGATCGGCGGGTTCAACGGCAGTGATCCGTCGCCGACGCTGGCCGAGTTCCAGGTGTACGTGAACGAGGGGAAAATCCACTACTTCATCGTCGGCGGCGGCCAGATGGGTGGCGGTGGCGGCTCGGAGATCACCGAGTGGATCGAGGCCAACTTCACCAGTACGACGGTGGGTTCGGTGACCCTCTACGATCTCACCGAGCCCACCTGATCCACCCGATTCTCCGTGTGCGGTCCTGGGGCGGGTTGATCCTGGCCACCGGCCGGTGATCGTGAATGGGAGAAGGGCGGGCGCTCGGTATGACCCAACACAATGGCGGCGCACAGGCGGTGTCGGCCGTGACCGACCTCAAGCATCGGGTGACCCGGATGACCGGTCGGGACCCCCACGAGGGCGGCCGGGCGGCCACAAACCTGGAGTTGTTCTTCGACCTCACGTTTGTGGTCGCCTTCGCCTTCGCAGGTGCGCAGGTGTCGCACTATGTGGCCGAGGGGCACTACAAGACAGCGGTGCTCGGCTTCGTCTTCACCATGTTTGCCGCGATCTGGGCGTGGATCAACTTCACCTGGTTCGCCTCGGCGTTCGACACCGACGACTGGCTGTACCGCCTCACGACGATGGTCCAGATGATCGGCGTGCTGATTCTGGCGCTGGGCATCGAGCCGGTCTTCGCATCCATCGACGCCGGCGGTGTGATCAACAACCGGGTACTGGTTCTCGGCTATGTGGTGATGCGCCTGGCGATGGTGGCGCAGTGGGTTCGGGCGGCCTCGGGGGATCCGCGTTACCGCAGCACGTGTCTCACCTTTGCCGGCGGTATCGCGGTGGTGCAAATCGCCTGGGTGGCAGCAATATTCCTCGACACCGAGCTGTACGCGACGATTGTTCTCGTCGCAGTTCTCGTGGCATGCGAGATGTGTGTCCCGGTCATCGCCGAGCGGCTGGCCGACGAAGGATCGACCCCGTGGCATGCCCATCACATCGCCGAGCGGTACGGGCTGCTGGCGATCATCACACTCGGTGAGGGCATCGTCGGAACCACCGCGGCCCTCCAGGCGGTGGTGCACCTGCAGGGCTGGACGGTCGAGACCGCGGTCCTGGGTCTGGCGGGTGTGGGTATCACCTTTGGCATGTGGTGGATCTACTTCGTGGTCCCGTCCGGCCGGGCACTGCACCGGCGCCGTGGCCGGGGGTTCGTCTTCGGCTACTTCCACATCATCATCTTCATGTCCATCGTGATGATGGGTGCCGGACTGCACGTCGCGGCGCTCTACCTCGAACACGAGGCGACGATCGGCGAGACCGCCGTGGTGGTCTCGGTGGTCATCCCGGTGGGCATATATCTGGCGAGCATCTTCCTGCTCTACGGCTTCCTGCTGGGCTTCGACCGCGTCCACCTGGCCGAACTGGCCGGTATGGCGGTGATTCTTTCCGTGGCGGTTGTGCTTGCCGCCGCTGGGGTTTCGGTAACGATCTGCCTGATGGTCGTGGCGTTGGCCCCGGCACTCGGCATAGTCGTCGACGAACTCTCCGGTGGGGAGCGTACGCGTCAGGCGTTGGAGGTCCTGGAGGCGTAGGTGTGAGCACCGGATGCGGGCGGTAGGGTCAGCACGTGCGAGTACTCGTCATCGGATCGGGCGGCCGTGAACACGCCCTCGTCCTGGGTCTGAACCGCGACCCGTCTGTCACTGACCTACATGTGGCTCCGGGCAACCCCGGTACCGCGGCGTTGGCCACCAATCATGCGGTCGACATCGTCTCTGCCGATGCTGTTGTGGCGCTGGCCACATCGATCAAGGCCGACCTGGTGGTGATCGGTCCCGAGGTGCCACTGGTACTCGGGGTTGCCGACGCCCTGCGGGCAGCCGGCATTGCCACCTTCGGCCCCGGTGCCGAAGCCGCAAAGATCGAGGGCTCCAAGGCATTTGCGAAGGGTGTGATGTCTGCGGCCGGCGTGCGGACCGCGCACAGCGAGATCGTCGACAATCCGGCACATCTCGACGCTGCACTCGATCGCTTCGGACCCACCTGGGTGGTCAAGGACGACGGCCTGGCCGCCGGCAAGGGCGTGGTTGTCACCACGGACCGCAACGCCGCCAGGATCCATGCGGCGGATCTGCTCGAGAGTGGGCATCCGGTGTTGCTGGAGTCCTTCCTCGACGGACCGGAGGTGTCGCTGTTCTGCCTGGTCGACGGAGCCACCGTGGTTCCACTGCTGCCGGCGCAGGACCACAAGAGGGTTGGTGACGGCGACGCCGGACCCAACACCGGTGGCATGGGCGCGTACACCCCGTTGCCGTGGCTGCCCGACGCCATGGTCACGCAGATCGTCGACGACGTCGTCGAGCCTGTCGCGGCTGAGCTCCTGGCCCGCGGTATCCCGTTCTCCGGCTTGCTCTATGCCGGACTCGCGATCGGCGCCGAGGGTCCGGCCGTCGTCGAATTCAACTGTCGCTTCGGCGATCCGGAGACCCAGGCCGTGCTCGCGCTGCTCAAGTCGCCGCTCGGTGTGGCATTGAACGCCACGGCCACCGGAACGCTCGCGGCGCTGGCGCCCCTGGAATGGGAAGACGGAGCCGCCGTGACCGTGGTCGTTGCCGCCGAGAACTACCCGGGTCGGCCGCGGACCGGCGATCTGATCACCGGTTCCGACGGCGAAGGCGTCCTGCACGCGGGTACCACGATCTCCGACGGTGCAGTGGTGTCCAACGGTGGCCGCGTGCTCAGTGTTGTCGGGGTCGGTGCCGACCTCGCCGCCGCGCGGGCCCAGGCCTACAGCCGGCTCGGAACGGTCAAACTGGCGGGTTCACATTTCCGCACCGACATCGGGCTGGCCGCCGAAGAAGGCCGGATCAGCATCTGAGCCGGCGCCCCTGAAAGCTGTCAAACAGAGAGGTGCCGGGGGACATTTACCCTCGGCGCCTTGCTATTGGACAGTTTTGAGGGGCGCTAGTCCGCGAGGCTGCGGCCGAGGAAGGCGATCTGTTCGGGGAGAACCCCACGCCAGTAGCGGTTGGTGTGTCCACCGGGCGATGTGCCGAATGCCGGGGGTGGTCGGAGTCCAGCCATCCACTGGCGGGTGTAGGTGAAGAATTGGTCGCTGGATCCGCATTCGATCAACAGCGGTATCTGGGTGAACGAATCCTGTTGTCCGAAAAGAGAATTGGCCTGGTAGTCGGCGAGCGTGTCGAATGCCCGGGGAGGGAAGTTCGCGGGGTCGCCCCACAGTGCGGGGGAGCTGACCGCGATCGCCGCCACCCGTGGAGCGCCGAGCATCGCACCGAGACGCAGCGCGCCGTATCCGCCCATCGACCAGCCGAAGAAGCCGATGCGATCGGTACGCAGGCCCAGCTCCGGGTTGCCTTCAAGGAGCGGGAGGAACTCGTCGAGCACCATCGCGCCGCCGTCGGTGCCGTCGGTCCGCGGGTGGTAATAGCTGCGGTCCGCATCCACCGAGGCCAGGGCAAACGGGGCGTTGCCCTCGGTTGCCCAGTCCTGCATCAGGCTCTGCATCTCCAGGCCGCCCATGAACGCGGCTCGATGGTCGGTGTTGAGAGCGTGCAGGACCACGACGACCGGGAGTTCGCCGGTCACCCCGGCGGGGCGGGCCACCATCCAGTTCGTCTCGCGCCCGAGCATCTGCGCCGATTCGAAACTGCCGGTGAATATCTCCGCGGCATCGGTGGGTGTGGGGGTCTTCGGCACCTGGGTGGACGGATCATCGGCGCGCACCGGTTGGGGTGCGACCCGCTGAACCTTCTCGTCCGAGCATGCCGCCAGCAATCCGAGGGCTCCGGCCGCGAGTCCGGCACCCAGCAGCGCGCGACGGCCGGTCACCGGGCCACCGCGTGTCCGAGAGTCGCCGAGGGGTCCAGGCGAAGGGGCCTGGTTCGCGGAGGTAGTCATCGCGAGACACGGTACCCGGTGGGTTGCACCAGTTGGTCGCCGAATGGCGGTGAACTCCCGGTTTCGAAGGGGAACAGATAGTTTCGAGGTATGCGTTCGGAATCTCAAAGGTCCCAGGTCGAGATGTTCCATGTGATGGACGTGCAGGCCGCGATCGCCGCGCGGCGAGCCCGGGGTCTCGACGTCATCTCGCTCGCCGCCGGGCAGCCGTCGACGCCGGCGCCGGCCCCGGTCCTGGCCGCGACCACCAAGGCGCTGGGCGAATCGTTGCTCGGATACACCGAGTCGCTGGGTATCGCGCCGCTACGCGAAGCGATCGCCGGACACTACCGCGACACCTACGACATTCCGGTGGAGCCCGACGACGTGGTGGTGACCACCGGATCCTCGGGTGCCTTCACGCTGATCTTCCTGGCGGCGTTCGACGCCGGGGACACCGTTGCGATGGCCCGTCCCGGATACCCCGCGTACCGAAATGCGCTGTCGGCACTGGGCTGCGAGGTCATCGAACTCGATTGCGGTGCGCAGACCCGATTCCAGCCGACGGTCGAGATGCTCGAAGCCCTGGATCGGCCGCCGGCCGGATTGATCGTCGCGAGCCCGGCGAATCCGACGGGGACCATCCTCGATCCGGCCGAGTTGGCGGGCCTGGCGCGCTGGTGCGACGCCCACGGCACGTTGCTGATCTCGGACGAGATCTACCACGGCATCAGCTATGGCCGCGAGACGACGTGCGCGTGGAACACCTCGCGGCAGTCGGTGGTGATGGGTTCGGTGTCCAAGTACTTCAGCATGACGGGATGGCGACTCGGCTGGATGCTGGTTCCACCGCCACTGCGCCGCCCGGTGGAACGGCTGACGGCGAACCTGACCATCTGCCCGCCGGCGATCAGTCAGTACGCGGCGGTCGCCGCCTTCGGTCCGGAGTCGAGGATCGAACTCGACGGTCATGTCACGCGGTACGCCAGGAATCGGGAACTGTTACTCGGCGGGTTGGCCGATCTGGGTATCGACGACATCGCCCCACCGGATGGCGCCTTTTACGTCTATGCCGACCTCGGTGACCGGACCGACGACTCGTTGGGATGGTGCGAGGGCGTGCTCGAACAAACCGGAGTGGCCATGGCGCCCGGGCTGGACTTCGATACCCGCCACGGAAATCGGACCGTCCGGATGAGTTTCGCCGGGGCCACCGAGGACATCGCTCTGGCATTGGAGCGCCTCGCGCCGGTCCTTTAGCCGAAATGCTTGCGCAGCGCCAGTATTTGACGGAAACCACCCATCACCGCGCGGCCTTTGCCACCATGACGGGGTGAACTCCGCAGGAACTCCCAAAGGTGCGCGCCGTCGGGCGCTGCTGATCGCTGCCGCGGGGGAGTTGCTTCTGGAGGGTGGTTTTGATTCGGTCCGGCATCGTGCGGTTGCGGATCGGGCCGGACTGCCACTGGCGTCGACTACCTACTACTTTGCCTCGCTTGAAGATCTGGTCGCCGAGGCCGTTGAGCATGTCTGCGACGACGACCGGAACGCCATCGCCGAGCGAAGCCGAGCGCTCTCGCGTCGGCGTCGCGGTGCCGAGGCGACCGCGGAAGCGTTGGCCGAGGTGTTCGTCGGAGACGGCACGCCACGGGCCAGGCTGACCTGCCGGTACGAAGCGGTGATCCTGTGTGCGCGGATGCCCCGCCTTCATCAGATACTTGCCGACCATCGGAACCGGATTCGGAACGTCCACTTCGACGTCCTGGAGAAGTCCGGGCGTAGCACCGACCTGTCGGGGATCGCGCAGTTGATGGCCGTCGAGGACGGTGTGGTGATCGGTGCGCTGGCCGATTCGGTCGACGATGTCGTCTCCGCGGCCAAGATCGCGCTGTGTGAAGTGATCGACCACGTGGCTCCGGTGGCACCGGTAGCGGTGGGCTGACCTGCGGCGGATGCGGACGGCATTCTCGGGTGCCGCATAATGTACGGGTGTCTGATACCGAGCAAACCCTGACGAAGCCCCGCGTGTCCAACGTCCTGGCCGGTCGCTATGCGTCCGTTGACCTGGTGCGACTGTGGTCGGCGGAGTACAAGATCGTCCTGGAGCGACAGCTCTGGGTTGCGGTCCTGAAAGCGCAGCGGGAACTCGGTATCGACGTTCCGGCCGAGGCCATCGCCGACTACGAGCGTGTCCTCGACAAGATCGATCTGGAGTCGATCGCGCAGCGTGAACGGGTCACCCGGCACGACGTGAAGGCCAGGATCGAGGAGTTCAACGCCCTCGCCGGGCACGAACAGATCCACAAGGGCATGACCAGCCGCGACCTCACCGAGAACGTGGAGCAGCTGCAGATCCTGCGGTCGCTCGAACACGTCCACGCCCACGGTGTCGCCACCGCGGCCCGGCTCGCGGAACGCGCGGCGCAGTACTCATCTGTGGTGATGGCCGGACGCAGCCACAACGTCGCCGCGCAGGCGACCACGCTGGGCAAGCGTTTCGCCTCCGCGGCCGATGAATTGCTGATCGCCCTGACCCGGCTGCGTGAGCTGATCAACCGCTACCCGCTGCGCGGCATCAAGGGGCCGATGGGCACCAGCCAGGACATGCTCGATCTGCTTGATGGCGACGTGGAGAAGTTGTCGGAGCTGGAGTCGAAAGTTGCTCAGCACCTGGGCTTTTCGAAGTCACTGACTTCGGTGGGTCAGGTCTACCCGCGCTCGCTCGACCACGATGTGGTGTCGGCGCTGGTGCAGGTGGCGGCCGGACCGTCGTCGTTGGCGCAGACCATCCGCCTGATGGCCGGCCACGAGCTGGTGACCGAGGGCTTCCAGCCCGGACAGGTCGGGAGCTCGGCGATGCCGCACAAGATGAACACCCGCAGCTGTGAGCGGGTCAACGGTCTGCAGGTCATCCTGCGTGGCTATGGCTCGATGGCTGCCGAACTCGCCGGTGCCCAGTGGAACGAGGGTGACGTGTTCTGCTCGGTGATCCGCCGGGTCGCCCTGCCCGATGCGTTCTTTGCCATCGACGGATTGATGGAGACCTTCCTGACCGTCCTCGCCGAGTTCGGTGCGTACCCAGCGGCGATCGCCAACGAACTCGACCGCTACCTGCCGTTCCTCGCGACCACCAAGGTGCTGATCGCGGCAGTGCGTGCCGGGGTCGGACGTGAGGTCGCCCATGAGGCGATCAAGGAGAACGCGGTGGCCGTGGCGCTGGCGATGCGGGAAGACGGCCGCGAGCCCGACCTGCTCGACCGGCTGGCCGCCGACGACCGTCTGCCCTTGGACAAGGCGGCACTCGAAGCTGCACTCGCCGACAAGTCGGCCTTCATCGGTGCTGCCGAACATCAGGTCGCCGCAGTCGTGGCGCAGGTCGCGGAGCTCGTTGCGCAATACCCGGACGCCGCCGCGTACACCCCCGCTCCCATTCTCTGACCCGCGTCCGTCGAGCGTGCCCATAACGCCGTCGAGCGTGCCGAAAATGCGGCAATAAAGGCACGCTCAACGGCAATAAAGGCACGCTCAACGGGGAGGCCGGCGAGCGTGCCTCAGTGACCGTTGACCGTGCCGAAGGTGCGGCAATAAAGGCACGCTCAATGGCAATAAAGGCACGCTCAACGGGGACGACCGTCGAGCGTGCCCATAACGCCGTCGAGCGTGCCTTTGTTGCGTGCTTCTTCAGGGGGTTGAAACGTTTCGACGTCGCAGTAGTATTCAACTTGTTGGTTGATAACCAATAGGTTGAATAGCCCGGGAGGGTGGAAGCCGATGGGTGCAGCAATGGCCGATCAACTCAGTGCCGTGTTCGCGGCGCTCGCCGATCCGACGCGGCGGGCGATCCTGGAGCGACTGGCCGAAGGCGAGGCCACGGTGTCGGCGCTTGCCGAACCGTTCGACATGAGTCTGGCCGCGGTGTCCAAACATCTGAAGGTCCTCGAACGCGCCGGTCTGATCTCGCGGGGTCGCGATGCCCAGTGGCGTCCGTGCTCGCTCGAGGCCCGTCCGCTCGAGCAGGCCAGTGACTGGCTCGGTGACTACCGACGTTTCTGGGACACGAAATTCGATCGACTCGAAGAACACATCAACCGGATCGCAGGGTCCGGCAACCGAGAGGAAGAATCATGACCGACACAGCAGATCGAGAGTTCACGATCGTCCGCGAGTTCGCGGCGGGGCCCGAGGTGGTGTTCGACGCCTGGGTCGATCTGGACCAGTTGTCGCAGTGGATGGCGCCCGAAGGCCTGACCACACCGCGTGAGCGCATGTACGGAGATCCGCGGCCCGGTGGTGGGTACGGCGCGGTGATGGTGCTCCCGGACGGACTCGAAGCAGCCATCGATGGTGTCTATAAGGAGGTCGATCGCCCTAGTCGCCTGGTGTTCACGTGGCCCGATCCGACAACGCCGGAAAGTGTTTCGTTGTGCACGGTCACGTTTGTCGAATCGGCTCCGGGCCGGACCACCATGACCTTCCATCTGCTCGCGCCCGGTCCGATCAGTCCCGATGACGGCGCCAGAGTGGGCTGGAACAGCTGCTTCGACAAGCTGCACCGTCAGTTGGAGACAGCGCCGTGATCACCGCGGAGGCTCTACCGCAGGGCGACCTCGCGCTGCTCGAGACCGAGGTGGCGCAGGAACTGCTGCACACGGACATCCCGGCTCGACTCGCGTACGTCGCCGCCGACGGCACACCCCGGGTGCTGCCGATGAATTTCTGGTGGAACGGCACCGAATTGGTGATGGCAACGTTCACCGGTGCCGCGAAGGTGCCGGCGCTACGACGACATCCGGCGGTTGCGCTGACGATCGACACCGTGGCCGGCAAACCCCATGTCCTGCAGATCCGCGGCGAGGCCGTCATCACCGACGTCGACGGTGTGGTCGAGGAATATGAGCTGATGATGCGCCGCGGCATGCCCGCCGACGTGGCCGACGGATACTTCGCCGACCTGCGGGCCGGTGGGGCACAGATGCATCGCATCTCCGTGGTCCCGGCGTGGGTGGGTGTGCTCGACTTCGAAACACGTTTCCCGGGCGCGGCGCCGGCCGCGGTGAGGAAACGCTGACGGGATCACTCGGGCGTCGAGTCCGCGTGGCCGAGGTTCCAGTCGGGTACGGCGATGTTCCGGACGAGCTTCTTGAGCGTCACGATGTCAGGGAAGCCGTTGTCCCGCTTGCGCTCCCAGATCAGCGTGCCGTCCACCTCGATGTGGAACACGCCGCCGGTGCCGGGCACCAGTGTGACCGAACCGAGCTCGGTGCCGAAGGTGTTGAGCAGTTCGGTGGCCATCCAGGATGCCCGGAGGACCCAGTTGCACTGGGTGCAGTAGGTGATGGTGACGGCAGCTTTCGATTCGCTCACGGGCCTATTGTCGCAGCCGTTTACGTAGACGGTGTCGACCGAAGTGGGCCGGGCGGATACACCGCGTCCGCCGAGGGCCACTAACCTTGAGGTCATGCGTCCTGCTCTGGAGTCCTATGAACACCTCGCAGCCGGGAAGGTGCGGGATCTCTATTCGATCGACGACAACACCATGCTGATGGTTGCCTCTGACCGGATATCTGCGTTCGACCACATTTTGTCGACACCGATCCCGGACAAAGGGCGCATCCTGACCGCGATGAGCGTCTACTACTTCGGTGCCCTGGGCGTTCCGCATCACCTGGCGGGCGGGCCCGAGGATCCGCGGATTCCGGCGTCACTGCTCGGCCGGGCGCTGGTGGTCAAGAAGCTCGAGATGCTGCAAGTCGAGTGCGTTGCCCGCGGATATCTCACCGGGTCGGGCCTGCTCGACTACAACGCCACCGGATCGGTCTGCGGGATCGAACTGCCGTCCGGTCTGGGCGAGTCCAGCAAGCTGCCCGAACCCATCTTCACCCCCGCGAGCAAGGCCGCGATCGGTGAGCACGATGAGAACGTCAGCTTCGACGCAGTCGTGGCCATCGTCGGTGAGGAGATGGCGGTCCGCCTGCGGGACCTGACGCTCGACATCTACTCGCGTGGGTCGCAATTGGCAGCCGAGCGCGGAATCATCTTGGCCGACACCAAGTTCGAGTTCGGACTCGACGGCGACGGCACGGTGGTGCTGGCCGACGAGGTCCTCACCCCGGACAGCTCGCGATACTGGGATGCCGACACCTACACACCCGGACAGGTGCAGCCGAGTTTCGACAAGCAGATCGTCCGCAACTGGCTCATCAGCCCCGATTCCGGATGGGATCGGGCTGCTGACACTCCACCACCGGCCCTGCCCGACGACATCGCGCAACGCACTCGCGCCCGCTACATCGAAGCGTACGAACGTATTTCAGGCCTGTCATTCGATGATTGGCCAAGAGGAGAGCAGTGAACGACACCTCGAAGGATTCCGCAGCCACCGTGCCGCGCGTCGCAAAACAGGTTCCATTCGAACGCACCCATCACGGTGAGACCGTGATCGACCACTACGAGTGGTTGCGGGACAAAGAGGATCCCGAGGTCATCGCGTTCCTCGAGCAGCAGAACGAGTACACCGCTGCCCGCACCGCCGAGCTCGCCGATCTGCGCGCCGACATCTACGGCGAGATCAAAAGCCGCACACAGGAAACCGACATGTCGGTGCCTACCCGGCGGGGTCAGTACTGGTACTACGCCCGCACCGAGGAGGGCAAGCAGTATTCGCTGAGTGCACGCTGCCCGATCAGTGGCCCGGACGACTGGACTCCGCCGACCGTGGAACCGGGGCAGCCGGTTCCGGGTGAAGAAATTCTGCTGGACTCCAATGTCGAGGCCGAGGGTACCGATTTCTTCAGTCTGGGCGCGTTGTCGGTCAGTGAGGACGGCACGCTGTTGGCCTACAGTGTCGACAACACCGGCAACGAGCGATACACGATGCGGTTCAAGGACCTTCGCAGCGGTGAACTGCTCGCCGACGAGATCGCCGATACGGCGCCGGGTGCGCTGTGGTCACTCGACGGCCGTCACGTTTTCTACCAGACGGTGGACGAGGCGTGGCGTCCCGACACGGTGTGGCGGCACGACCTCGGTGCCGGTACCCCGGACGTCAAGGTGTTCCACGAACCCGACGAGCAGTACTGGGTCGGCATCGGCGGAACCCGCAGCGACAAGTACCTGATGATCACGATCGGATCGAAGATCACCTCGGAGGTCTGGGTTCTCGACGCCCACGATCCCACCGGTGAGTTCTCGGTGGTGTGGCCGCGCGAAGAGGGCGTCGAATACGGCGTCGAACATGCCGTCATCGAGGATCGTGATTGCTTCCTGATCCTGCACAACGCCAATGCCGAGAACTTCGAGCTGCTCGAGGCCCCGATCAGCGATCCCACCGCGACCCGCATCCTCGTCGCGCACGACACGGCGGTACGCCTCGAGGACGTCGACGCGTTTGCCGGCCAGCTGGTCCTGAGCTACCGGCGTGAAGCGTTGCCGCGACTGTCGATCGCTCCACTGACAACCGGCGAACCGGTGTTCACCGAAGTTGCCTTCGACGAGGAGCTGTACTCGGCGGGTCTCGGAGCGAATCCCGAATGGGCGGCCCCGCGACTGCGCATCGGATACACGAGTTTCATCAACCCCACCGAGGTCTTCGACCTCGATGTCGCCACCGGTGAGCGCACGCTGCTCAAACGCCAGCAGGTGCTCGGCGACTTCGATCCGGCCGACTACGAGCAGCGCCGCGACTGGGCCACCGCACCCGATGGCACCAAGATCCCGTTGTCGGTGATCCGCCGCAGCGGCGCCGCCGACGGGCCGGCCCCGACATTGTTGTACGGCTACGGTTCCTACGAATCCAGCAACGATCCGGGCTTCTCGATCTCACGGCTGTCGCTGCTCGACCGTGGCGTCGTCTTTGTGGTCGCCCACATCCGTGGCGGTGGCGAGATGGGTCGCCACTGGTATGACAACGGCAAGACCCTGACAAAGAAGAACACCTTCACCGACTTCGTCGCCGCAGCACGGCATCTCATCGACACCGGTGTCACCGACGCCGAACATCTGGTGGGTGAGGGCGGCAGTGCCGGTGGTCTGCTGATCGGTGCCGTCGCCAACATGGCGCCGGAACTGTTCAACGGAATCCTGGCGGTCGTGCCGTTTGTGGATCCGCTGACGTCCATCCTCGACCCCTCGTTGCCCCTGACGGTCATCGAGTGGGACGAATGGGGAAATCCGCTGGCGGACAAAGAGGTCTACGACTACATGCGGTCGTACTCACCGTATGAGAATGTCGCCGCATTGCCCTACCCGGAGATCCTGGCGGTCACCTCACTCAACGACACCCGGGTGCTGTTCACCGAGGCGGCCAAATGGGTTGCCCGCCTTCAGGCCAACACCACCGGTGACGCCCCGATCCTGCTCAAGACCGAGATGAAGGCCGGGCACGGCGGCGTCAGTGGGCGCTACAAGCAGTGGGAAGAGGTTGCCTTCGAGTACGCCTGGGTCCTGCGGCAGACCGGCGCCGTCTGATCTGCGCCACAACCGAATACAGACAACAGCGCCGCCCGGGAAGATTTCCTGGGCGGCGCTGTTGTCGTGTGGTAGGTGAATCGCTAGTGCATCATCACCGGCACGGGCTTGTCATTGGTTTCGAGCACCCGGGCAACTGCCTTGCGCGGCAAGAAGAATGCCGGGATGAAGCAGAGCGCTATCAGAAGGGTAGTGACGACGAACGTGGCGCCGAACCCGTCGGCCATGTCGCTCAGGTTCTCGGCGCCCTTGAGGTTGTTGACCAGGATCACCGAGGTGATGGCGGTACCCACCGAGCCGGCGGCCTGCTGAACCACGTTCATCAGCGTCGAACCGTCTGGCACCTGGCTGTCGGACAGGGTTCCCAGCGCGGCCGACATGATCGGCATCATGGTCATACCCATACCGAGACCCTGCACGAACAGCGCGATGCTCAGCAGCCAGAACGAGGTGTCCGGGCCGACGTAGATGAAGGCGCCCATACCCAGGGTGATCAGGACGATGCCGATCATCACCAACTTGCCGGGGCCCTGCTTGTCGGTGAGCTTGCCCGACATCGGCATGGTGAGCATCGCGCCGAGTCCCTGCGGTGCCAGCAGCAACCCGGTCATCAGCGTCGACTCGCCGCGTACGCCGATGTAGTACTGCGGGAACAGCAGTGCGGCACCGAGGAACGCGATCATGAAGAACGTCATGGTGGTCACGGCCATGGTGAGCTTGCGGTTCTTGAACAGGCTCAGATCGAGCAGCGGATTCGTCGCGCGGGTCGCGTGGAAGACGAACCCGATCATCAGGAGCAGGCCGATGCCGGCGGTGACGAGGACCGGGGTATCGGTGAAGCTGCCGTGTTCGGTGCTCAGGGAGATGCCGTACAAGAACAGCGCCAAACCGGGTGAGAGCAGCAGCAGTCCGATGAAGTCGAACGAGGGTCGCGCCCTCTCTGACTGGCCGGGCAGGATGGCGAACGCGTAGAAGAAGGCGGCGATGCCGATCGGCACGTTGATCAGGAAGATCCAGTGCCAGCTGGCGTATTCGATGAGTGCGCCGCCGATGATCGGGCCCATGATGGGGCCGAGCAGCATCGGGATACCGAGCATGGCCATGACCGAACCGACGCGGGCCGGACCGGCCGCCTTGGTCAGGATCATCATTCCGATGGGCATGAGCATGCCGCCACCGAGGCCCTGGAGAACGCGGAACACGGTCAGGGACGTGATGTCCCAGGCGAGCGCGCAGAGTGCCGAGCCGAGCACGAACAGGACCAGCGACGTCAGATAGACGTTCCTGGTGCCGAATCGGGCAGCGGCCCAACTGGACAGCGGGATCACGGCGGCAAGTGCCAGTGTGTAGCCGGTGATGGTCCAGGCCGCCCCGGCCTGGTTGGTGTTGAACTCTTCCTGGAATGTGTTCTGCGCCACCGATACAACGGTGGTGTCGAGGATCGCCATGATGGCGCCGAGCACGACTACTACGGCAATCTTCAGGACGGCCGGATCAAGCTTTGACTCGGCGGCGCGGCCTAGTCGGTCGAGGTCATCAAAGTGCTTTCTGCAAAAGGGTTGAAATGCTTCGTCTTTCGGTATCGCCGGCGATGCCGACGCAAGCAATCACTGGACGCCCGGTGATCGGTGCAGTCCTGATACCGGCTAACGGTATCGTCCAGGCAACCGTAGACTCCTACGCAAACAATGTGCGATCCACTACAGGTGGCACGCGCAGTGAGTCGGGTCACGGGCGTGTGCCGGGTGTTCGCGTGTTGTCCACATCGAGGCAACCGCCTGACCACGTCCGACGGCGATACTGATGGCCGTGACCGGACAACTCATCGTGTCCATCTCGGGCATCAGAACGGAAACCCTGGAGGCGACTGCGGCCTTCACCGAACGGCTCGCCGCACGAGACGTTCCGGTCTCGTTGCTGGTCGCCCCGCGTCTGAAGGGTCGATACCGCTTGGCCGACGACTCCGAGACCTGCGAATGGTTGCGTGGGCGACGGGCCGGGAACGACGCGATCGTGCTCCACGGATACGACCAGGCGCCGGTGCGTCGTCGTCGTGCAGAGTTCGCGGTGTTGGGTGCGCACGAGGCCGACCTGCGACTACTCGCCGCCGACCGTGTTCTGGAACGGATGGGACTGCGCACGCGCATATTCGCCGCACCCCGCTGGAACTCTTCGCCGGGTGCCCGGCAGGTACTGCCCGGCCGGGGTTTCCGGATCGACCTGGGCCTGACGTCGATCGACAACCTCGTCACCGGTCATCGTCTGCGCGCCCGGGTGCTGGGCATCGGCGACGGATTCGGGACCGATGCCTGGTGGTGCCGGTTGCTGATCGCCAACACGGTGCGGGTGGCCCGTCGCGGAGGAATCGTCCGGCTCTCGGTGGCGGCCAAACATCTGGACACCCCGATGGCCGCCAACGCGCTGATCAACTGCGTGGATCTGGCGCTGCTGCAAGGAGCTTTGCCGACGACGTATCGGACCGTGGAGGCATCGACCGCCCGCAGCGCTGCCTGATCGGAGTCCTCCCGCCGGGAAGCCTGCCGTCAGCCGGTAGAGTTACGTCCAGCAAACCGCAGCTGAAGAGGAGTTCCGAAGTGGCCCGAGTCGTAGTGGACGTCATGCCCAAAGCCGAGATCCTGGACCCGCAGGGACAGGCGATCAGTGGCGCCCTGGGCCGACTCGGATTCGCCGGTGTCGCCGATGTCCGGCAGGGCAAGCGATTCGAGCTGGAGGTCGACGACTCGGTCGACGACGAGGCCCTGGACCGGATCGCCTCCGAACTCCTGGCGAACACCGTCATCGAGGACTACTCGGTGACCCGGGTCGACGGCGCATCGTCGTGACCGCACGGATCGGGGTCATCACGTTCCCCGGAACACTCGACGACATCGACGCTGCCCGGGCCGTGCGCCTTTCCGGTGGCGAGGCGGTTGATCTGTGGCACGGCGACAGCGACCTCAAGGGCGTCGACGCGGTTGTCGTGCCCGGCGGATTCTCCTACGGCGACTATCTGCGCGCCGGTGCCATCGCCCGATTTGCGCCCGTGATGGGTTCGCTGGTCGAGGCCGCCGGCAAGGGTTTGCCGGTTCTGGGCATCTGCAACGGTTTCCAGGTGCTGTGTGAGGCCGGGCTGCTTCCGGGTGCGCTCACCCGTAACCAGGGACTGCACTTCATGTGCCGCGACCAGTGGCTGCGCGTCGAGTCCAACACCTCGGCCTGGAGCAGCCGCTTCGAACAGGGTGCCGAGATCCTGGTCCCGTTGAAGTCCGGTGAGGGACGGTATGTCGCCTCTGAAGCCGTGCTCGACGAGCTCGAGGGCGAAGGCCGGGTGGTCTTCCGTTACGCCGGCGACAACCCGAACGGGTCGATGCGGTCGATCGCGGGTATCTCCAGTGCCAACGGCAAGGTTGTCGGATTGATGCCGCATCCCGAGCACGCCACCGAAGCGCTGACCGGGCCCAGCGACGACGGGCTGGGTCTCTTCTACTCGGCCCTCGACGCCGTTCTCGCCAACGCCTGAGCCGCACATGGTGACAACGTCCGCCGATGCCGCCGGTCTCTGTAGTTTCGTCGATGCGTCACCGTCGCCGTTCCACGTCTGTGAATCGGTGGCAAAAGTTCTGGAAGCCAATGACTTTCGGGAGCTGAAAGAGTCGCACCAGTGGCCGTCGCAGCCCGGTCGGCACTACGTCATCCGGGGCGGATCGATCGTCGCCTGGGACAGCACCGCCCGCGGTCGTAGCTTTCGTATCGTCGGCGGCCACACCGACAGTCCCAACCTTCGCGTCAAGCAGAACCCGGACCTGCGTTCGGCCGGCCTGCGGATGGTCGGGCTGGAGAAGTACGGCGGTGCCTGGCTCAACTCCTGGCTCGATCGTGATCTCGGCATCTCGGGCCGTCTCGCCATCCGTGAGCCCGACGGCCTGCGTGAACATCTGATCCGGATCGACGACCCGGTACTGCGCGTCCCGCAACTCGCGATCCATCTCTCGGAGGATCGCGCCGGGGTGTCACTGGATCCGCAGCGTCACGTGAACGCGGTGTGGGGTGTCGGGGTCGATGGCCCTGGATTCATGGAATGGATTGCGGCGCAGGCAGGTGTGGCGCTCGATCAGGTTCTCGGTTGGGAACTGATGACCCACGATCTGGCCCCGAGCCGGGTCGTCGGGGTCGGCGGCGACCTCATCAGTGCACCACGCCTGGACAACCAGGGAACCTGCTACGCGGGTACCCGAGCGCTCATCGACGCCATCGAGTCGGAGTCGTCGGCAGCCATCCCGGTGCTGGCCCTCTTCGATCACGAGGAGGTCGGCAGTGGTTCGGACCGCGGTGCGTCGTCGGACCTGCTCGGTACCGTACTCGAGCGAATTGTGCTGGCCGGCGGTGGATCTCGGGAAGACTACCTGCGGTCGATGGCGATGAGTGCCTGCGCATCCGGAGACATGGCACATGCCACGCACCCCAACTATCCCGATCGCCACGAGCCGGCGCATCAGATCGCCATCAACGGTGGTCCGGTACTGAAGGTGAACCAGAATCTGCGGTACGCCAGCGATGCGGCCGGCGAAGCGCTGTTCGCGGTCGCGGCCGACAAGGCGGGGGTCCCGCTTCAGCGGTACGTCCATCGCGCCGACCTGCCCTGTGGTTCGACGATCGGACCACTGACCGCCACCCGCACCGGACTCAACACCGTTGATGTCGGTGCGCCGCAGCTTGCGATGCACAGCGCCCGTGAGGTGATGGGCAGCGCCGACGTCGGTATGTACTCCGCCGCCCTCGCCGCGTTCCTCGCTCCCTGAACCCCGATGATGTGGCCTTTTGGCGGCTCTCACCTGGGGAAATGCCCGCCAAAAGGCCACATCATCGGGGTGCGGAGGTGCGGGTCAGTACTGGCCGAGGTAGAAGCGGGCGCCCTGGTCGTCGAGGCATTCGGCGGTGATGGCGTACGGCTGCTGTGACGGTTCGGCGATCACGGTGCCACCGCCCTCGCGTACCCGCTGCACTGCCACTTCGATGTCGTCGACGACCCACATCGGGACGGCCACCGAACGATCCTGCCCGCCGACGAAACCGGTCATCGGGTGCATACCCTCGACCTCCCAGCCGTCGTCGACACGGCCCTCGTTGAACGTCCAACCCAGTACCCGGCCGTAGAAGTCGCGTAGTCGCGAACTGTCCGGGGTGTAGAACGTCATGTACGTGAGCTCACCGTGGCCGGTGGCGTTGAGTGACGGACGCGGATCCAGCGCTGTCGGCCGATAGACGGAGAAGGCGACACCCTGGTTGTCGACGGCGTCGAGCAGTTCGCCGAAGCCGAACTCCTGCAACTGATTCGGTGTACCACCCGCCGCGATGATGTCGGCGCGGGCGATATCGATGTCGTCGACGGCGTACACGCACAGCATGGTCGGATCGCCTGGTACCGAATAGATTCCGAGACGGTGGGACAAGTTCGTGACCTGGTGGGTGGCGGCATTGAACTCCCAGCCCAGGACCGATCCGTAGAAGGCCGCGGCGCGGTCGACGTCCGTGGTCCACAGCGAGCAGTATCCGATGTCGCCGCGGTGGATCTGCTCGACCCTCGCACCGGTCATCGGACCGGTGATCATCCACCGATGTCCGAACGGGTCGACGATCACTCCGGTTCGTGCGCCGTGGTCTTCATACGGTTCACGCTGGACCGCTGCGCCTCCATCGCGCGCCTGGGCGAAGGTAGCGTCGGTATCGGTGACCGCCAGCATCAGCGATACCGAGACCGATTGTGGCAGTGGTGCTCTCAGGCCCAGGTCGGGGAATTCGCCGGCCAGATAGATCACACCTCCGCCGACCAGCAATTCCGCATGTCCGATCGTGCCGTCATCCATTACGATCGGTTCACCGCGCAGGCGGGCTCCGAGGTGGGCGACGTACCATTCGATCGCCGCAGCCGGATCCGAGACGGTGAGATAGGGCAGGGCCCCGGGCCGTTCCGCAAGGGTCTGGATCTCTGATGTGAGGGTCTGGGCCGATGGCGCAGAACCGATGTCGGTGCTCATGGTGACTCCTTCGGGTAGTTCGAGTCCGCGCTCGAGACGGGTACGCAGGCGACGTGCGAAGTCGGCGTCGGGGGACACCGGCACGTCCGCTGTGGCCAGCACGCTGAACGGGTCAAAGGCGTTCGGTGCGTTCATGACTGGCCTCCCTTCACGATGGGCGCGGTGTGGTCGGGGTAGGCCGCGCGGAAGGCCCGCTTGGCCCGGGTGAGTAGTGCTTCGGTGGCAGTGACTGTGCGACCGAGCAATTCGGCGCATTGCGAAACGGTGCAGTCGTCGACGTATCGCAGAGTCAGAACGGAACGGTGGGTGCTCGACAACCGGGCCAGGGTGAACTCGGCGAGCATCCGGTCGAGGTGCACGTCCCATTCATCTCCGCCCGGCTGATCCGGGACATCTTCCACCGGCGTCGGGGTGCGTTGCATCTTGCGCCAGTGGTCGGCCAGTTTGTGCCTGGCGATGCCGATGAGCCAGGCGATCGTCGGTTCGACGGGATCGTCGCCCCGAGCCCGGTCCATCGCGGCCAGGAATGTCTCCGAGGTGACGTCCTCGGCGACGTTCTTGTCGCCGGCCCGTCTGATCACGTATCCGTACACCGCCGGCAACGCTTCGTCGTACAGAGCGAGCAGCGCGGTACCGGCCGGCGCGGCGCCGGACCGATCGTGGGGGTTCCCACCCGTTGAGCTGCTCACATACTCATAGTCGTCCGCGGAGCCGGTTTTCCGACGCCCAACCGACAACCTTTTCTACGACGGTGCGAGCAGCGAGAGCGTGGTGCCCTCCTCGAGCACGAGGTAACCGTCGACGACAGCGGGCTGGCCGCCGACCACTGACCGCTGCCAGGCGACCGATCCGGTGGCGATGTTGTAGGCCGTCAGCTGGGAGTTTCCGCCGAACACGATGGTGTTGCCGCCCTGCCCGACGCATCCGAGGATGTCGATGTTGGTGGACGGACTCATCGGGTCGCTGCGGGGAAGTTCTCCCAGCTTGTCCGCGGTGGCGAGGTCGAGAACCGCGCGCGTCCCGTCTTTGCGGGCAAAGGACACCGTGTCACCGCAGGGTCGGGCGCCGACCTTCGACAACTCGGCTTCGGAGACCTGCCAGAGCCTGGTCGCCTGTTGCGGGTCGTACGCGGCGTAGGTGCCCTGGGTCTGGTAGATCTGCTCGCTGCCTGCGCCCGTCGTGACGGCAAGGGTCGACGGGCCCGGCACCAATTGCTGCTTGTCGTTTTTCGATGTGCTGGTGCCGTCGGGGAGCAGGAACTCGACGCGCTGCGCATCGCGCTCGGTGAACTGGGCCGCGATGCCGGTCGGATAGATCAAGAGATCGCAGGAGCATCCGAACCGGTCGTCGCCGGTGGCCGGGTCGATGAGGTGTTGCGTGCCGTCCGACGCCCGCACGATCGCCACGTCGCCGTCCACCTCGACGGTTGCCGCGCCGGCAAAGGTTCGGGCCCAGACCTCGGTGCCGTCCGGGGTGTTGCGGCTCACCTGGTAGCCGGAGCTGTTCACCCGCAGGTAGTCGGGTCCGTACCCGGTGACGGCCTGGGTGCTGTCGAGGTCAGAGACCGAGTCGAGTTCTCCGGTGTCCAACTCTGCTGTGTAGAAACCGTCCGGACGATCCCCGAGGCGCACCGCGCAGCCGACCTCACCACGGGCATTGAGGGCGCAGCTACCGAGCCCGGCGTCGATCGGCCGTGGCCAGAGACGCTCACCGCCTCGGCGATCGATGGCGAGGTAGGTGTTGCCGAGCCCGGATGGGTAGGAGATCAGCCAGGTGTCCTCGAACGTTCCGGCCACCAGCGGCGTGGCGCCGGCGTCGTAGGTGCGCATGCCACTGAGGTCGAGGCTCCAACGCTCTTCGGGTTCGATCGGATACGACCGGAGTCGACCATTGTCGTAGGCGGTGGTGCGCTGTGGCGGCGTATCGATCGCCATCACCGCGCCCACGGTGACCACCATGATGATCGACAGCAGGAACACGACGAATCCGATTCCCGGGGCGGACCGGCCTTTGAGCATGACGCTCATCCAATCATGGGCCTCAACCGGCCAGGGACCTGCGGTAGTCGCGGGGACTGATGCCCCGTACCCGTTTGAATGCGGCGCTGAGCGCATAGGCGCCGCCGTAGCCCACCTGTGCCGCAACGGCATCGAGCGTGCGGTCGCCGCCGGCGATCAGATCGGCCGCCATCGACAGGCGCCATTCGGTCAGATAGGCCATCGGCGATTCGCCGACGAGCTCGGTGAACCGCTTGGCCAACACGGCCCGGGACACCGCACACTGTGTGGCGAGACCGGCCACCGTCCACGGGTGCTGCGGGTTGTTGTGGATCAGTGTCAATGCCCGTCCCACGACCGGGTCCGATTCGGCGGCAATCCAATTCGATCCCGACGACTCGGTGGTGGCGAACCAGGACCGCAGCGAGTCGATCAACACCAGGTCGAGGAGCCGATCCAGCATCACGTCCTGTCCGGGGGCGTCGCGCAGGATCTCGGTGGCGAGGAGATCGATGAGCGGGGAACTGTTGTCGCGCAGGATGATCAGTCGGGGCAGTGCGTTCAGGAGTCGGGTGGATACCTCGCCGGCAACACCGTACGTGCCGACCAGCGACACGGATTCGCCGTCTGCACTGTTGCCCCAGCTGCGTATCCCCAGGCGCATTGCATCGATCAGTTCGGCACCGTCGACGCTGACACAGTGCTGCCCCTCGTCGATGATCGCGGTCACCGGAGACGTGCCGTCGCCGTAGGTGTAGGGGTCCGGGCCCCGGATGATCGCCACGTCGCCGGGGTCCACGGTTGCCTGCTCCCCGTCGTCGAAAGCGATGGTGGCGGTGCCGGACACGGCCACCACCACCGTCAGCGGGGCCTGGTCCTCGACCCGGATCGACCACGGCGGCGTCATCACCACCCGCAACAGGAACGCATCCATCGCGCGGGGTCCGTTGAGCACACTGCCTAGCGCATCCACAAGACGATTAAACATGAAATCAAGCGGATAAGCCATGGAAACGCTCGCATTGAACCCCTGTACTGGAGTGCATGACAAACACAACATTTCCCCAGCAACGTCCCTTCCTCGTTATCGGTGCAACCGGCAAAACCGGTGGCAGAGTGGTCGACCGTCTAGAGCGATCGGGTCTGCCGGTCCGGCGGGCCAGTCGCACGTCGACCACACATTTTGATTGGACCGACCGCAGTACCTGGAAGCCCGCGCTCGAAGGTGCTGGCGCGGTCTACATCACCTACCAACCGGATCTGATCGCGCCGACTGCGACGGACGACCTCACTGCGTTCGTGGCAGCTGCGGGCGACGCCGGTGTCGATCGGCTGGTGCTGTTGTCCGGGCGCGGTGAGCCGGAGGCGCTGGCCTGTGAACAGATCGTTCTCACCGGCGGTATCCCCGCAACAGTGTTGCGGTGCAGTTGGTTTGCCCAGAACTTCAGTGAGGCCTTCCTGGTCGACGGGATCCGCGGCGGCGAACTGGTGCTGCCGGTCGGATCGGTCGGTGAGCCGTTCCTGGACGCCGACGACATTGCCGACGCCGCCGTCGAAGCGCTCACCGGCACCGGCCATACCGGACGCGTATATGAGCTGACCGGCCCGCGGTTGCTCAGTTTTGCCGACGCCACCGCCGAGATCGGGGAGGTCCTCGGCCGCGACATCGCGTTCGTGACGGTCCCCGCAGCCGACTATCGCGCCGCGCTGCTGGCAGAGGGCATCGGCCAGGAGTTCACAGAGATGGTGATGACGCTGCTTCGAACATCATTGGACGGTCGTAACGAATTTTTGACCGACGGCGTGCGCGAGATCCTCGGACGCGAACCGAACGACTTCTCCGATGTGGCGAAAAGGGCTGCCCTGCAGGGAGTCTGGTGATGACCGTCTTGCGCGAGTCGGTGCTCGTCGCCGGAGTGGTGACGGTGGGCCTGATGGCCGGGCTGTATTCGGCTTTCTCCTACGCGGTGATGCCGGCGCTCCGGCGGGTCGACGACAAGACATTCGTGGCGGCGATCCAGCGGATCAACGTGGCGATCGTCAATCCGTTGTTCCTGCTGATCTTCTTCGGTGGCATCGGCTTCACGGCGGTCGCCGCGGTGCTTTACCGCGACCGGCCGATGCTGTGGTGGATCGTCGCCGGCGCGGTTCTGTACGGCGTGACCCTGGTGATCACCGTCGCGTTCAACGTTCCGCTGAACAACCAGATCGCGGCGGCCGGGGACCCCGATCGGATCAGCGATCTGCACGCGGTCCGGGAGGCTTTTGAAGATTCCTGGGTGCGGTGGAACATCATCCGGGCGGTGGCGAGCACGGCAGCGTTGGCTGTGCTCGCCGCCGGTCTGGCGACCCGATAGTCGGCAATTGTGGACATTCTCCGGCCACCCACCCGTTTTTGCTCCACCCACCGACAATTGTCGGTGGGTGGAGCAAATTTGGGTGGGCGGTGGCGCGACCAAACCCCGACAACACCCGCGCCGAGATGCCCGATATCACGTGACGGGTGATTAGAGCCATCACGATCGAATGGGTGTGGCCCGTTCGCTGACGGCGTATCGCAGACCGAATACCCGCGCGAGCTGCGGTGTTGATGAGTTCAAGCGTCGAAAACAGGGTCCGCAGGGCGAACAGGGTGACACATCTGCGGTGCCGGTGACCTGCGGCCATTAGAGTGGAGTCAAGGCCGCTGAGGGTGACGTTTCGTTGTTGCCGTCGGCACAGGCCCACCCTGGGAAGATCGACGCCGATGGACCAGTCAGACTGGGACAAGAAGCTGTAGGCCGAGGCCGACCCATTGAAACGTAAGGGAGAACAATGTTCGAACGGTTCACCGACCGCGCTCGTCGGGTTGTAGTCCTGGCTCAAGAAGAAGCGCGGATGCTCAATCACAACTACATCGGTACCGAGCACATCCTGCTGGGTCTGATCCACGAGGGCGAAGGCGTTGCTGCCAAGTCCCTCGAGTCGTTGGGGATCTCCCTCGAAGGCGTACGCAGCCAGGTCGAGGAAATCATCGGCCAGGGTCAGCAGGCGCCGTCCGGTCACATTCCCTTCACCCCCCGTGCCAAGAAGGTCCTTGAGCTCTCGCTGCGTGAGGCCCTGCAGCTCGGCCACAACTACATCGGCACCGAGCACATCCTGCTCGGCCTCATCCGCGAGGGTGAGGGTGTTGCTGCCCAGGTGCTGGTCAAGCTCGGCGCCGACCTCAACCGTGTCCGTCAGCAGGTCATCCAGCTGCTCTCGGGCTACCAGGGCAAAGAGCCCCAGGAATCCGGCACCGGCGGTCGCAGCACCGAAGCGGGTACACCGTCGACGTCGCTGGTCCTCGACCAGTTCGGCCGCAACCTGACCGCCGCCGCCTCCGAGGGCAAACTCGACCCGGTGATCGGGCGCGAGAAGGAAATCGAGCGCGTGATGCAGGTGCTGAGCCGCCGCACCAAGAACAACCCGGTGCTCATCGGTGAGCCCGGCGTCGGCAAGACCGCCGTCGTGGAAGGCCTGGCCCAGGCGATCGTGAACGGCAACGTTCCCGAGACGCTCAAGGACAAGCAGCTCTACACCCTCGACCTCGGTTCGCTGGTCGCCGGTAGCCGTTACCGCGGTGACTTCGAAGAGCGCCTGAAGAAGGTCCTCAAGGAGATCAACACCCGCGGCGACATCATCCTGTTCATCGACGAGCTGCACACGCTCGTCGGCGCAGGTGCTGCCGAGGGCGCGATCGACGCTGCCAGCATCCTCAAGCCGAAACTGGCCCGCGGTGAGCTGCAGACCATCGGTGCGACCACCCTCGACGAGTACCGCAAGTACATCGAGAAGGATGCCGCCCTCGAACGCCGTTTCCAGCCGGTTCAGGTCGGCGAGCCCAGCGTCGAGCACACCATCCAGATCCTCAAGGGTCTGCGGGACCGCTACGAGTCGCATCACCGTGTCTCCATCACCGACGGCGCCCTGGCTGCTGCCGCGACGCTGGCCGACCGGTACATCAACGACCGCTTCCTGCCGGACAAGGCGATCGACCTGATCGACGAGGCCGGCGCCCGGATGCGCATCCGCCGGATGACCGCACCACCAGATCTGCGCGAGTTCGACGATCGCATCGCCGATGCCCGCAAGGAGAAGGAATCGGCGATCGACGCCCAGGACTTCGAGAAGGCCGCGAACCTGCGCGACAAGGAAAAACAGCTCGTCACCGAGCGCGCCGAGCGTGAAAAGCAGTGGCGCAGTGGCGACATGGACATCGTCGCCGAGGTCGATGACAACGAGATCGCCGAGGTTCTGGGCAACTGGACCGGCATCCCGGTGTTCAAGCTGACCGAGGAAGAGACCACACGTCTGCTCCGTATGGAAGATGAGCTGCACAAGCGGATCATCGGCCAGACCGAAGCGGTCAAGGCCGTCTCGAAGGCGATCCGCCGTACCCGCGCCGGTCTGAAGGACCCCAAGCGCCCGTCGGGTTCGTTCATCTTCGCCGGCCCGTCCGGTGTCGGTAAGACCGAGCTCTCCAAGGCACTGGCCAACTTCCTGTTCGGCGAGGACGACGCGCTCATCCAGATCGACATGGGTGAGTTCCACGACCGCTTCACCGCTTCGCGCCTGTTCGGTGCCCCTCCCGGGTACGTCGGCTACGAAGAGGGCGGCCAGCTCACCGAGAAGGTGCGCCGCAAGCCGTTCTCCGTCGTCCTGTTCGACGAGATCGAGAAGGCTCACCAGGAGATCTACAACACGCTCCTGCAGGTCCTCGAGGACGGCCGTCTCACCGACGGTCAGGGGCGTACGGTCGACTTCAAGAACACCGTCCTGATCTTCACCTCGAACCTCGGTACGGGTGACATCTCCAAGGCCGTGGGTCTGGGCTTCTCGCAGTCGAATGCGGAAGGCTCGAACTACGAGCGGATGAAGCAGAAGGTCAACGACGAGCTCAAGAAGCACTTCCGTCCCGAGTTCCTCAACCGTATCGACGACGTCATCGTGTTCCATCAGCTCACGAAGGACGAGATCATCAAGATGGTCGACCTGATGATCGCTCGCGTCGAGACGCAGCTGAAGAACAAGGACATGGCCATCGAGCTGACCGAGAAGGCCAAGAGCCTGCTCGCCAAGCGTGGATTCGATCCCGTCCTGGGTGCGCGGCCGCTGCGTCGCACCATCCAGCGCGAGATCGAGGATCAGCTGTCGGAGAAGATCCTCTTCAACGAGATCGGTGCCGGCGAGATCATCCTGGTCGATGTCGACAACTGGGACGGCGAAGGCGAAGGCGAAGACGCCAAGTTCACCTTCAAGGGTTCGAAGAAGCCGATCGAGCTTCCGGACACCCCGGTGGAGCTCGCCAAGACCGGCGACTCCGAGAAGTAGCAACCGAGACAGAAGGGGCGCAACCACGAAAGTGGTTGCGCCCCTTCTTTGTGTCTTCGGACCGTGGCAGACAACGGTCGGGGTTGGTGACTACTTGTCTGCGGCGTCGTTGTCGCGGCCGGCGAGCAGGAGGGTGATCGTCAGTTCCAGGCGGTTGGTGACGTCGGTGGCCGAGGCCCGGCGGGTCAGCCACTGGACCAGATTCGACATCCAGACGTCGGAGACGACGCGGGCGATCTTCAGGTCCATGTCGGTGGGCTCACCCTCGACCATGGCGTTGGCCAGCAGCCGGTCGATGATGGTTGCGACCTTGTCGACCTCGGCCGAGGCCGAGGCGTCGGCAAACATGAACGCCCGGGTCATGGCTTCGGTCAGCAGCGGATCCCGCTGCATCGCAAGGGTGATCATGTCCAGGACGTGGCGCAGCCGTTCGAGTGCCGTGTCGCCGCGGAGGCGGGTCTTGTCGGCGCGGGCCTCGACGGCCTCGAACTCGCGGGCCAGTGCGGTGACAAGCAGGTGCACTTTCGACGGGAAGTACCGGTACAGGGTTCCGACGGCAACGTCGGCGCGATCGGCGACAGCACGCATCTGCACAGCGTCATAACCGCCTTTGGAGGCGAGTGCGAGCGTCGCGTCGAGGATGCGGCGCCGGCGTTCACGCTGGGCGTTGGAGCCGAGGTCGACCTCGGGAGCGACGGCAGCGTTGCTGACCGAATCGCCGGTCGGATTCGGGCTAGCCATCAGTGGTCTGACCTCTTTCGTCTGTGCGCCCCGGTGGGACCTGGTGTGCGCCTGACCGTGAAATGCATCTGGCCAACTACACGTTAATCGCTATTACCCAAAATGCGATTTGTCGTCGCGTGCCGCAACCCCCTTCATTCTGATGCGTCGAACGTGCAATATTAGAACAGGTTCTACGACGTACCGACAACTCCGACGAGTCAGGATGTTCAGGTCTATGACGATCGCTACCACTGAAGAACATACCGCTGTGGCCGACGCAATTGGTCAATGGTCCAAAAAGGTGTCGGCGATCACCTCGGTCCGTGCGGCCGAGCCTGGGTCTGACGTGCAGGCCGACGCCTGGCCTGCACTGTTCCCCGAACTGGCCGCACTCGGTGTATTCGCGGCCGCGGTTCCCGAGAGTCTCGGCGGAATGGACGCGATGTTCATCGACCTCGCCGTCATGCTCGAGCGAACCGGTCACGATCTTGTCCCGGGCCCGGTGGCGGGAACCGCGATCGGGGCTCTGCTTGCGGCGGTGGCGGGTGCTCCGAATGAGAACGCGTTACTCGGGCAGTTGCTGGCCGGGAAAGTGGGGGTTGCGATCGGTACCGGCGT
The DNA here is from genome assembly GCF_000383535.1 of Nocardia sp. 348MFTsu5.1. Taxonomy (NCBI): domain Bacteria; kingdom Bacillati; phylum Actinomycetota; class Actinomycetes; order Mycobacteriales; family Nocardiaceae; genus Nocardia; species Nocardia sp. 348MFTsu5.1. The sequence continues at coordinate 458,287 of NZ_KB911509.1, read as the reverse complement.
GTTGACCGGTGGCGAAGCCGCCCAGGCGACCGAACCTGAACGGGGGGTCCTGTCGGCCGACGGCGATCTCGGACTGGTTGCCGGTTATGCCGACGGTGTCGCGTTGCTGGCGCAGGTGGACATCGCCGGAAGTCATCGGTGGGTCCTGCTGGAACCGAACACCCCGGGCGTGGTTGCAGAGAAGGTCGAGGGCGTCGACTTCTCGATGGACCTCTCGCGGGTCCGGTTCGAGCAGGTCCGGATACCCGCCCACGAGGTGCTGCACGTGTCGGATTCGTTTGTGCGGGCCACGGTGATCGCAGGCATTGCCGCCCAGGCGGCCGGAGTCGCCCGCTGGTGCCTCGATACCGCTGTCGAGTACGCCAAGGTGCGCGAGCAGTTTGGGGCACCGATCGGGAGCTTTCAGGCCGTCAAACACATCTGCGCGGAAATGCTCTGCCGCAGCGAGCAGGTCGGCGCCGCGGCTTGGGACCTCGCCGAGGCCATCGACGAACTCACGGAAGCCGAAGCGGCCGACCGCGACGCGGCAACCCAACAGCTGGAGATCAGTGCGGCGGCTGCGGCGGCGGTGGTCGCCGACCTGACGGTGGCGAACGCCAAGGATTGCATCCAGGTGCTCGGTGGCATCGGGTTCACCTTCGAGCACGATGCGCATCTCTACCTGCGCCGGGCTCTGTCCTGGCAGGCCCAGCTCGGTGATCCGGGGCAGTGGCGTGGCCGGGTCGCGGAGTTGAACCGGGCCGGGGTTCGTCGCCGGTTCACCATCGAGCTCGGTGAGGCAGAGCGCGACCGGCCACAGGTCAGAGCACAGGTGGAATCGATTGCGGCAGAGCCGGATCGTCGGCGCGCACTGGCGGCCACCGGATACCTGACGCCCCATTGGCCCGAGCCGTACGGCCTCGGTGCCGACGCCTCGCATCAGGTGCTCATCGATTCTGAACTCGACCGGGCCGGGGTGCGGCGCCCGGATCTGGTCATCGCCGGCTGGGCGATCCCCACGATCGTCGCGCACGGCACGGACGTGCAGCGCGAACGGTTTGTGCAGGCGACGCTCGACGGTGAGGTGACGTGGTGCCAGTTGTTCTCCGAGCCGGGCGCGGGTTCGGACCTCGCGTCGCTGCGCACCAAGGCCACCAAGGTCGATGGCGGATGGCGGTTGCAGGGGCAGAAGGTGTGGTCGTCGCACGCGCATGACGCCGATTGGGCCATCTGCCTGGCGCGCACGGATCCGGATGCGCCGAAACACAAGGGGATCACGTACTTCCTCGTCGACATGACATCGGCAGGCATCGAGACGCGGCCGCTGCGTGAGCTGACCGGTCGTTCCCTGTTCAACGAGGTCTTCCTCGACGACGTGTTCGTCCCCGACGACTGCGTGGTGGGTGAGGTCAACAACGGGTGGCGGCTGGCTCGGACGACGCTGGCCAATGAGCGCGTGGCGATGGGTGGCTCCGCCCTGGGCAAGGAGATGGAAGCGCTCCTCGAGCAGATCGGTGACTCGGTCCTGACCGCTGCGCAAACCGAAGGTCTCGGTGAGCTCATCGTGCAGGCGCAGCTCGGGCAGGTCCTGGACCTGCGGTCGGTGCTCGGCTCGATCAACGGGACCGATCCCGGGGCGGTGGCCGGTGTCCGCAAGCTCATCGGGGTTCGGCACCGGCAATCGGTGCCGGAGTTCGCCCAGCAACTGCATGGCAGCGAAGGGCTGGCCCTGTCCGCGGCCGCCGACACCTTCCTGCTGAACCGGTGCCTGTCCATCGCAGGCGGCACCACGCAGATCCTGCTGACGGCGACGGCCGAGAGGTTGTTGGGCCTGCCCCGGTGAGGTCCGGATGCAGCTTGACGCAAGTCGAAACAGACGTCGCGTTCGTCTGATACAACTAGAACAGGTTCTAATTTCTTGGAGGGGTGTAGAACGTGGATTTCACGCTGGATTCCACCGCCCAAACTGTGAGCGATGTCATGGACTCCGTGCTGGAGCGGCACGAGACGGTCTGGGACGCGGAGCTGACAGATCTCGGTGGTTTTGAGACGACATTGTGGGCGGCGCTGGCCGGTGGAGGCGTGCTCGCCCTGCCGCTGCCCGAGAGCCAGGGCGGTGACGACGTCGGTGTCGGTGGGCTGACCCCGGTCGCCACCGCGCTCGGGCGCTCCGCAGCCGTCACGCCGGCCATCGGCACCCTGATCTCGGGGCTGGCGCCACTGGCCGCGCGGGCCCCCGAACTCGCGGCCGAGCTCGGTGCAGCTGTGCAATCCGGTGGGTGGCTCGCCGTAGCCATCAACGAGCCGGGCGCGGCCATGACGACCACGCCCCACACCAGGGTGTCCGGCGGGAAGCTGACCGGCACGAAAACCGGTGTGCTGCATGCCGAAGGCGCCTCGGCACTCCTTGTCGCCACCGACGCAGGTGTCGCCATCGTCGCCGCCGACCACGCGGGTGTGACCATCACGCGGACGACCTCGTCGTCCGGATGGGGCGAGTACACAGTCGAATTCGACTGTGTACCGGTCGAGAATGTCGTCGAGGGTGATCCGGATTGGCTCATCGAGCATCATTCGCTCGGCATCGCCGCCTACGCCGACGGTTTGATCGCCGGCGCGATGAAGCTGACGGCCACCCACGTCACCGAGCGTGTTCAGTTCGACAAGCCCATCGGGACGTTCCAGGCCGTACAGCAGCAACTCGCCGACATCTACGTGGTGGCCCGGTCGATGACGCTGGCAACGACGGCAGCCGGCTGGCGTCTGTCCGAGGGCCTTGATGCCGGCTCCGACCTGGCCGTGGCGACGTACTGGCTGGCACAGGAGATCCCGGCGACCATGCGGACGATGGTCCACCTCCACGGTGGCATCGGCGTCGACCTCACATACCCGTTGCACCGGTACTTCTCGATCGCCAAGGACCTGGCGCGTCTGGTCGGGGGACCCACGAGTCGCCTCGACGCGCTGGCCGAGCAGGTAGAGGCAGGAGCGTAAACCGATGTTCATTGATCTCACACCCGAACAACGCGCACTCAAATTCGATCTGCGCGAATACTTTTCGACACTGATCTCGCCGGACGACGCGCAGGTGATGCTCACCGAGCGCCACGGACCCTCCTATCGCAAGGTGATCCGTCAGATGGGCAAGGACGGCTGGCTCGGGGTCGGGTGGCCAAAGGAGTACGGCGGCCGCGGCTTTGGCCACATCGAGCAGCAGATCTTTGTCAACGAGGCCGCGCGCGCCGACATCCCGTTGCCATCGGTGACACTCCAAACGGTGGGACCGACGCTGCAGCTCTACGGCAACGACGAGCAGAAGCAGCGGTTCCTGCCCGCCATCCTCGCCGGCGAGGTCCACTTTGCGATCGGTTACACCGAACCCGATGCGGGCACAGATCTGGCCTCGCTCAAGACAACCGCGGTCCGTCGCGGCGACGAGTTCATCGTCAACGGGCAGAAGATCTTCACCACCGGCGGCCACGACGCCGACTTCGTGTGGCTCGCGTGCCGGACCGACAAGGACGTGGCGAAGCACAAGGGCATCTCGATCCTGATCGTCGACACCACCGACCCCGGATACAGCTGGACTCCGATCATCACCGCCGACCACGCCCATCATGTGAACGCCACGTACTACTCGGATGTGGTCGTGCCGGCGAACATGGTGGTGGGTGAGGTCAACGGTGGCTGGCGTCTGATCACCACGCAGCTCAACCACGAGCGTGTGATGCTCGGTCCCGCCGGACGACTCGACGGACTTCTGGCGCGCATCACCGAGTGGGCGCAGCGGCCGGGGCCCGACGGCACCGTACCCGCCAAGCATGGGGACGTGAAACGTGCTCTGGCCGAATTGCACGCCTATTACCGGGTCAACGAGCTGCTCAACTGGCAGGTCGCCGCCGGCGGCGACTCGATCTCGATGGCGGACGCGGCGGCGACGAAAGTCTTTGCCACCGAACGGCTACAGCACGTGCACCGGCTGATCGACGAGATCCTCGGCCGCCACGGTGACTTCTCCGATCCGGAGACCGCCGCACTCGCCGACTGGTTCGACGTCCAGGCCAAACGCAACGTCGTGATCACGTTCGGCGGCGGGGTCAACGAGGTGATGCGCGAGATGATCGCCACCGCCGGCCTCGGGCTGCCCCGTGGAAAGCGCTGAGAGGAGTCTTGCCATGACAACCGTTGATGCTTCTGCGATCATCGCGGCCACGGACGAGGTCCGGGCCGCGGGCACGAGCGCCCCGGTGGCCGGCCGAGATCCCATCAACACGGCCATGATCAACAACTGGACGGAAGCCATCGGGGACACCAACCCGATCTACGTCGACGACGACGCCGCGCGCGCCGCCGGGTATGACGGCATCGTCGCGCCACCGGCGATGGCGCAGGTCTGGACGATGCGCGGACTGACCAGAGCGCGCGCCGACGACGACCCACTCGGTCGGGTGACCGAGATTCTCGACGAGGCCGGCTACACGTCGGTGGTTGCGACCAACTGCGATTCGACGTATCACCGCTACACGAAGCCGGGCGAAGAGGTGACGATCGAGGCCTCGCTGACAGATGTGGTGGGGCCCAAGCAGACCGGTCTCGGTGAAGGCTGGTTCTTCACCACCAGGAACACGTGGAAGGTCGGTGACGAGGTGGTCGCCGAGATGGACTTCCGGATTCTCAAGTTCCGGCCACCGGCCAAGGATCCCGAACCGCCGGCCGACAACTCGGTGATCTCGTCCCTCGGGTCACCGACCGCCGACTTCGACCCGGCGAAGATGATGCGCCCCACGCCTTCTCTCGACACGCTGTTCTTCTGGGACGGTGTCCGTGACCATGAGCTGCGCATCCAGAAGCTCGAGGACGGATCGCTCCGCCATCCGCCGGTGCCGGCGATCTGGAAAGCCAAGGGGCAGGACACCGACTACGTGGTGTCCTCCGGTCTGGGCAGCGTCTACAGCTACGTGGTGCACCATGCCCCCAGGGTTCCCGGACGTTCGGTGCCGTTTGTCGTCGCGCTGGTCGAACTCGAAGAAGGTGTCCGGCTCCTCGGTGAGCTCCGCGGGATCGACCCGGCGCAGGTCAGCATCGGACTGCCGGTACGTGTTGAGTTCCTTGACTTTCCGGCCGCAGACGATGCCGACGCCTGGACGTTGTATTCATGGCAACCCGCCGGAACAGGAGTGCAGTCGTGAGTGTTCCCCCCGCCATCCCTCCTGTTGTAGCAGTCGGTGTTGAACTACCGGTGCTCACGGTGAACGCGACGCCGACATTTGTGGTCTCGACGGCCTTGGCCACCAGGGACTTTCAGGATGTTCACCACGATCGCGACCTCGCGCACCAGAAGGGGTCGAAGGACATCTTTGTCAATATCCTCACCGACACCGGGCTGGTGCAGCGGTACATCACCGACTGGGCTGGGCAGCGCGCGCAGATCCGGTCGATCAAGCTGCGACTGGGCGTGCCCTGGTATGCCTACGACACATTGACGCTCAGCGGCACCGTGAGTGCGGTGGACAACGGTCTGGTGACGGTCGACGTCGTCGGCAAGGACAGCCTCGGGAACCACGTGACGTCGGTGGTGACACTGGTGATGGACCACACCGAGATCAGTGAAGCGGCCGGGAAAAGTGAAGCGGGAGTGAGTCGATGAGTGGGTTGTCCGGCAAGGCCGCCATCGTCGGTATCGGGGCCACCGACTTCTCCAAGAGTTCGGGTCGCAGCGAACTGAGGCTGGCTGCCGAAGCGGTGACCGCTGCGATCGCCGACGCCGGCCTCACACCGGCCGACGTCGATGGGCTGGTCTCCTTCACGATGGACACCAACACCGAGATCGCCGTCGCCCGGGCCTCGGGTATCGGTGAGCTGAAGTATTTCTCTCGCATCCACTTTGGTGGGGGAGCGGCGTGTTCCACCGTGCAACAGGCGGCGATGGCTGTGGCCACCGGTGTCGCCGATGTGGTTGTCGCCTACCGTGCCTTCAATGAGCGGTCGGGCATGCGGTTCGGTCAGGTGAACACCTCGCTGGTCGCGCAGGACAACTCGTCGGGCACCGACAACGCCTTCAGCTATCCGCACGGACTGAGTACCCCGGCGGCATTTGTTGCGATGGTGGCGCAGCGATACATGCACGAATATGGCGCCACCAGTTCGGATTTCGGCCAGATTGCAGTGGTTGACCGGAAGCACGCGGCCGTCAATCCCGAAGCGTTCTTCTACGGCAAACCCATCACACTCGACGATCATCAGAGCTCGCGGTACATCGCCGAGCCCCTGCATCTCCTCGACTGCTGCCAGGAGTCCGATGGTGGCGTGGCGATTGTGGTCGTGTCGGCGGAGCGCGCCAAGGACCTGCCGCACACGCCGGTGATCATTGCGGGGGCCGCGTCCGGCAGCGGCGAGAACCAATACATCATGACCAGCTACTACCGCGACGATATCGCCGGACTTCCCGAAATGGGGTTGGTGGGCAGGCAATTGTGGGAGCAGTCGGGCCTGCGTCCCGACGACATGGACGTGGCGATCCTCTACGACCACTTCACGCCGTATACGTTGATGCAGCTCGAGGAGCTGGGGTTCTGTGGCCGGGGAGAGGCCAAAGACCTTGTCCGCGAACCCGGTGCGCTCGAGGTCGGTGGCCGGCTGCCGCTCAACACCCACGGCGGACAGCTCGGGGAGGCGTACATCCACGGGATGAACGGCATCGCCGAAGCCGTCCGGCAGCTTCGCGGCGTATCGGTCAATCAGGTCGACGGGGCCGACAAAGTGGTTGTCACCGCCGGCACCGGAGTCCCCACGAGCGGTCTTGTCCTCACCGCATAGTTCTTGCTCAGTTCTCATCGCATAGGAGATTTCTCAGATGGCATTCAACCTTGCCGATGTTTTCGAAACCGTCGCGGATGCTGTTCCCGAGCGGATCGCGCTGACCTACGAGGGCGTTGATCACAGCTACCAGTTGCTCGAACGCGAGTCGAACCAGGTGGCACACCTGTTGACGGCCAACGGAATCGTGGCGGGCGAGCACGTTTCACTGTTCCTCAAGAACAGTCTCGAGCACGTCACCACGATTCTGGGTGTCATCAAACTGCGCGCCGTCCCGATCAACGTCAATTACCGGTACACCCCGGCGGAGCTGCTGTACATCTTCGAGAACTCCGACTCGGTCGCGATTGTTGTCGAGGAGACCGAACATCAGGAGAACCTGGCGCAGATCATCGGGCAGATCCCGACCCTGCGGACCGTCCTGGTCATCGGTGAGGTCGCGGACTCGCTGGCAGATGCCGCGGCGCAGGCCGGTGTGACCGTGGCACCCTTCGCACCGGAGGGTCATTCGGATGTGCGCGATTTCGAACCCCGGACGGGCGATGAGTTGTGGGTGCTCTACACCGGTGGCACCACCGGTTATCCCAAGGGGGTCATGTGGCGGCATGACGACTTCTTCCACAAACCGCTGTCGGGTGGTAACCCGTACGAGGACAACAATCCGCGGAAGAATCTCGGTGAAGTTGCCGCCGCCGCAAAGGAATTCCCTGAGCTGGCGTTCCTGATCGCGGCACCGCTGATGCACGGCGCAGCACTGTATTCGTTGTTCACGTTCCTGACCCTGGGTGCGCGCCTGGTGCTGATGCGATCATTCGACCCCGAGAAGGTCGTGCGCTCGATCGAGTCGGACAAGGTCAACGTCATCTTGATCGTCGGTGACGGCATGGGTTCGCCGCTGGCCGACGCGATGGCCGAGTTGAAGGACGAGGTCGACATGTCGGCCTTGTTCTCGATCACCTCGGGCGGCGCGATCTGGTCGGTCGCGGTGCGGGAACGGATGCGTGCGGTAAAGCCGGATCTGTTGCTGCGAGACAACTTCGGCGCGTCTGAGTCGGGCAATGACGGCGCCTTCGAGGTCCGCGAAGACGGCACTCTGGCGATGCCTCCCTCACCGAAGATGACCGTCCTCGACGAGAAGCTCGAAGTGATCGAACCCGGCTCCGGTGAGGTCGGGATGATCGCGCGAATCGGCAATGTACCGCTGGGCTATTACGGGGACGAGGAGAAGTCTGCGCGAACGTTCCCCACCCTGCCCGACGGCACCCGGGTATCGGTGCTCGGCGACATGGCACACGTCGAGGCCGATGGGACGATCGTCTTCCTGGGACGTGGATCTCAGTGCATCAACACCGGTGGCGAAAAGGTTTTCGCCGAAGAGGTCGAGGCCGCGCTGCACGCGCACCCCGCGGTCGCCGACGCATTGGTGGTCGCGGCGCCCGACGAGCGGATGGGCCAGAAGGTGTCCGCGGTGGTCGCGGTCCGTCCGGACAAGCCCGAACCGACGCTCGACGACATCCAGGAACACTGCCGAACCATGCTGGCGGGCTACAAGATTCCCCGTCTTCTGGTGCTGGTCGACGAGATCAAGCGCACTCCGGCCGGCAAAGCCGACTACCGGTGGGCAAAGGAAACGGCACTGGATGCTTCTGTGTCAGGTGCCGTGAGCAGCTGAGGTACTAGCTGATTTTGCGTCGGTAGACGGACATCGCGACGGTGTACGCGACGATGAGAATGCCGACGCACCAGCTCAGGGCGATCCAGATGTCGCTGCCGACCGGGTGCTGGGCGAAGATGTCGCGGATCGTGGTGACGATCGCTGTGACCGGCTGGTTGTCGGCGAACCATTTCACCGGCGCGGGCATCGATTCGCTGGGCACGAACGCGGTACTGATGAACGGCAGGAAGATCAGCGGGTAGGCGAAGGCACTCGCTCCGTCGACCGTCTTTGCGGAAAGACCGGCGATCACGGCGACCCACGTCAACGCCAGGGTGAACAGGGTGAGGATGCCGGCGACTGCGAGCCACCCCAGCACGCCCGTCCCAGTACGGAATCCCATGACGACGGCAATGCCGATGACGATCAGGACAGAGGCCAGGTTGGCGGCCAGTGAGGTCAGTACGTGTGCCCACAGCGCGCTGGACCGTGCGATCGGCATGGACTGGAATCGTTCGAAGATCCCGCCATGCAGATCCATGAACAGGCGGTAGGCGGTGTATGCGATACCCGACGCGACCGTGATGAGCAGGATGCCCGGCAGCATGTAGTCGATGTACGACCCTGAACCGGTGTCGATCGCGCCGCCGAACACGTAGACGAACAGCAGCATGAGTGCGACCGGGGTGATCGCTGTGGTGATAATGGTGTCCGGACTGCGCAGGATGTGGCGCAGCGACCGCCCCGTCAGGACAGTGGTGTCTTTGTAGAAGTGCGCGGTGGTGATCATCATTCCTCCCGGCTCGTAGGGGATTTGCCGACTATTGCGAGGAAGACCTCCTCGAGGGTGGGCTGCTTCTCGACGTATTCGACCTTCGCGGGCGGCAGCAATTGTTGGAGTTCGGCGAACGTGCCGCTGACGACGATCCGGCCCTCGTGGAGGATCGCGATCTGGTCGGCGAGATACTCGGCCTCGTCCAGGTGTTGCGTCGTGAGCAGCACAGTGGTGCCGGTGTCGGCGAGTTCCTTCACCGTCTTCCACACCTCAAGGCGCGCTTGGGGATCGAGCCCGGTGGTCGGTTCGTCCAGGAAGATGACAGGCGGGTTCCCGATGAGGCTCATCGCGATGTCGAGGCGGCGGCGCATTCCGCCCGAATAGGTCGAGGCTTTCCGGTCGCCGGCCTCGGTCAACGAGAAGCGGTCGAGCAGTTCGCCGGCGATCGTGCCGGGGCTCTTCAGATGCCGTAGCCGTGCGACCAGTGCGAGATTCTCTCGGCCACTGAGGATTTCGTCCACGGCAGCGAACTGTCCGGTGAGGCTGATCGACTCTCGCACACTTTGTTGCTGCGCGGCGACGTCGAAGCCGTCCACGCTTGCAGTGCCGGCATCCTGTCGGAGCAAGGTCGCGAGGATCTTGATGACCGTGGTCTTGCCCGCCCCGTTCGAGCCGAGCAGGGCGAAGATGCTGCCGGTAGGCACCGTGAAGTCGACGCCGCGCAGCACATGTAAGTCGTTGTACGACTTCTCCAGACCCTGCACCCGGATCGCTGCGGCCGCGGTCATTTCTGGCCTCGTTCCGCGTCTTCGAAGGCCTTGGTGAGGCGGGCGCGCTCCTTGTCGATCCACTGCCGTCCGTTGTAGGCCTGGGCGAACGTCTCGGCGAATTCGACCGGGTCGTCGCCGACGATGTCGCGGACCGGGGTGCCGTCGACGGCGGCTCGCTCCCAGAGGTCGACGAAGTCGCCGAGCATCTTGACGATCGTCTCGCCGTCGGTGAGACCTCCGTAGTACGTGAGGTACCGCTGGAGGGCTTTCCCGGACGTGAGGTAGGGCTCGGGAAGCGAATCAATGCGTGATTGGTGCTTCTTGTACTCCCTTTTTTGCTCGAGCGAGCCGACGATTTTCGTCATCCAGTTGGTCATGATTACGTCTCCTTGTCTTGAAGTCGTTCGATACGTTCGGTGAGGAACTTCCATGTGGTCCAGAATTCGTTGAGTTGTTCGCGCCCTTGGGCGTTGATCGAATACACCTTCCGCGGCGGCCCTTTCTCGGACGGCACCTTCACCACATCCACGAAGCCTCGCTGCTCGATGCGAATGAGCAAGGCGTAGACGGTGCCTTCGGCGAGATCCGAGAATCCCTGCTCCCTCAGCAGCGTGGTGATCTCGTATCCGTAAGCGGGACGATCGGCCAGCAGCGCGAGCACAATGCCCTCGAGCGTGCCCTTGAGCATCTCCGTCATCTGATTGCCCATCACTCACCCCCTCTGTCTAGTCTGTGTTGCTGAGTACTGGTACCAAGTTACACCGAGTACCAGTACATAGCAATGCTGAATAGCAGGTGGCCCGGGTGGCGGCAAGGCGTGGTCCTCGGTCTGGCCAGATTCTCCTGTCAGACGGTGCTGATAGATTCGGCGCCGCGGGCTGTGTCCGCGTGAGACAGGCGTGCACTACTGCGGAAGCTGTTGTGCGCGAGGAAAATTGATGCAGATCAGCCTTGCGAAGGTATGTTCGATCAGCTACTCTGGAATCAGTTGATCATCGAGACTACGACGAGTCGAAGAAACACCTTCCCAAGAGCATTGGTCAACCTTCCTATTGCTTCGTGCCTGGAGGTGTTTGTGATGCGACTGCTCGATATGGTCGATTCCCTGGTCGACCTGGTCATACCTGATGACCCCAAGGCGGTGCTGGGTATGACGAAAGACCTGATCACTCTGCGTAACGCGGCCGATCATCAACTTGCAGTGTGTGCTGGGGTGATCGATGCATCGGGTATGGCGCGCAAAGCGGGGTCGACAACAGTAAAATTGTTGCAGGCCAACGGTGCCGCGCCAGCTTCGGCGTATCGGTGGCTACGCATCGGTTCGGGATTGTCTGATTTGGATCGCACCGCCGGCTATTCGCGAGACGGGTTCCTGTCCTCCGAGCATGTGGATGCGGTGGTGAAGGGTGTTGCACATGTCGTCGACCGGTCGCAGGATCCGATGACGGACGTGGATCGGGTTGGTGCTGAGCGGAAACTGTTGAGCCACGCCATCTCCGGAGCCCCACCGGCTGCGATCGGCGCGGCAGCCCGAGCCCTGGGGAACGAGGTGGCCAGGGACACCGGTGGGCCACCGCCTGCAGAAGATCGGTCACTGAACAGTGTGGATTATGCGGTCAGCGACGGACGCCTGGTCGGCAAGTTCGACGTTGATGCGGTGATCGGAGAGAAGTTGTTCTCCGCGTTGGACTTCTGGTCCAGGGCACGTCCTGAACCGGATGGTTCTGACGACGCGCGAACCCCGACGCAGCGTCGCGCTGATGCGCTACATCAACTCCTGGACTGTGGTGGTGGTGGCCAGACGTTGGTGTCCGCGCCGCGGACCGAGGTGATGGTGACCGTGCCCGCCGACCATCCCGAGGCTTCCTCGCTGCCCTGGATGGGGCCGGTCACCGAAGCAACTGCCGCTGCGCTGGCCTGTGATTCCTCGATCACCTCGATCACCCTCGGCGGGCAGCAAGTCCCGATCGATATCAGTCCACCGAAACGCCTGTTCACCGGACTGGTCCGGAAAGCAATCATCATCCGCGATGCCTGCTGCGTGAAATGCGGTGCACATGCCACCTGGTCGGACTGCCATCACATCAAGCACTTTGTGGACGGTGGCGCCACGACCCTGGAGAACGGATGCCTGTTGTGCCGTACCTGCCACATGGCGGTCCACAACACCGACTGGGACGTGATCATGGGCGACGACGGCCATCCGTGGCTGATCCCGCCGGCCGACGTCGATCCACTTCGAAAACCGCTACCGGCCTACAACCGTCGAACGCTTACCCTCGCCGCCTGACACTGCAGGTCGATCGAACACTGACTTCCCTTGTCGCACCCGGCTTCTCGTCGGGACCGCGCATGTACCGTTGACAACTCCATAGTGTGAAATCCGCGGGGTGCTGCCGTCCAGACGTGCTGCGGCGGCAGCACCACCACGTCTTGCGGCCGGGCGGCTACCCGCCGACGTCACTCGGTGATGTCTGCCTTGGCCTGCTCTGCGGCGGCAGCACGTTCGGCCGTGCCGTCGTCGATCTGCTTGGGGGTCAGGAACGCCAAGCCGATTGCCGCTGCCAGACAGACGCCGCCCAATGCGATACAGGACGTGCCCATCGGACCTTCGAAGGCGTCGATGGCACCGCTGCTGATGCGTGCGGCAAGCTCCGGATCGACCGGCGACAGTTGCGCTGCGACCTGAAGTGCTTCGGCAAGGGTGTTGGTGATGTGCTCGCCGATGGACTCAGAGGCTGCCGCAACTTCCTGGGCCTGCGCGGTTTGCCCAGCGGCGTCGAGCTGCGTGGACAGTTGTTGCATCGAGGCCTCGGCGTCCTGGGCAACGGGCGCGATGTTCTGGGTGTAACCGGCGGCCAAGAGACTTCCTCCGACCGCGATGCCGATGGCCGAGCCGAGTTCTCGGGCGGTGTCGTTCACTGCCGAACCGACACCCTGATTGTCGGTGGGTGTGTTGACCATGATCGCGGTGGTCGACGGCGCCGTCGCGATACCCAGTCCGACGGCCAGGATGAGCATGGCGACGACGATGGTCTTGTAGTCGTCGGGGTGGACCGCGCCGAGATAGATAGCGCCGACACCCATCGCCACCATGCCGAACACCAGAATGAGTCGCAGGCTTGTTTTCGTGGTCAGCCAGTTCCCGACCAGTGAGAACACCATCACCAATATGACCATCGGAAGCAGGGCGACCGCTGCCTTGAGAGGCGAGTACCCGAAGACGAGCTGCAACTGCTGCAGCAGCACCAGGAAAATTCCGAAGATGACAAGGAATTGCACCGTGATGCTGAGGGTGCCTGCGGAAAAGGCTCGGTTGTTGAACAGCCGGACGTCGAGCAGCGGGTCGGTGTTTTTCAGCTGCCACCACCAGAACACCCCGATGAGCACCAGTCCGCCGATCAGTGCGAGCAACGACAGTGGATCGAGCCACCCTCGATGGGGTGCCTCGATGAGTCCGAAGACCAGTAGACCGATGCCGGCTGCCGAGGTGAACGAACCGATCCAGTCGAACCTGTGGGTTGTCGAGTCCTTGGACGTCGGGATCGTGCACGCCAGCACTGTGGTGAGTGCCGCGGAGATGCCGAAGGTGAGGAAGATCGATTCCCAGCTGAAGAACTCCAGGAGCACGCCGGTCACAAAGAATCCGGCGATACCGCCGGAACCCCCGACACCGGCCCAGATGCTCACGGCGAGATGGCGTTTGGTTTCGGGGACACCGGCGGTGATGACTGATAGCGTCGCCGGCATGACAAACGCGGCCCCGACGCCGGTCAGCGCCCGGGCGGCGATGAACTGGTCAGGGTTGGACACCCAGATCGGGAGCAGTGATCCGATGGCAAAGACGACAAGTCCGCCTACGAGCACCTCTCGGCGTCCGTACCGGTCGCCGATCGCACCCGCGGGAAGCAGGAGGGCGGCGATGGCGAGCGTGTATCCGTCGATGAGCCAGGTCACCTGATTGGAGTTGGCCCCGATTGCCGGTGCGATCTCCGGGATCGCGGTGTTCAGGGAGGCCATCGCCGCGATGACCATGCTCAGTGCGGCACAGGCCACCACGATCAGCCAGATCGCGCGAAAACCGAGCTTGTCTTGCGTCGGCGCTCCCCCAGAAGTGTCCATTTGTCTAATTTAGGCGAGTGGAACCTGTTCTAGCCAACTGTTGGTGTTGTGTAATTGTTATCACTGGTGTCGGGTGTCGCTCACCTGTATCACACGTCTCATGTGTCACATTAATCACGCTGGTAACACAACTTCTCGAGGTTGCTGGTGACGACCGACCCAGCCGGGCTGGCCATGTTCATTAGAGAGGGAATCCGATGGCCTCAGTTCACGTCAACAACACCCCTGTCATCAAACTACGTATCTGGCGAGTCCTCACCCTGCTGGGCTCCTTGGCCGCGATCTTCGTCGGCCTAGTCGCCATATTCATGAGTGCTGCCTGACCCGAAATCGGGCCGGGAGACGTCAGGCCTCGTGGCCGAACGTCGTCAGCACGACATTGCCCAGCGCGGGCGCGTCGTCGCGGTCGGCCACCGTCACCGTGATGAGGAGGCGAGATCCGTCCTCCCACACCTTGATTCGCAGCGTCTCGCCGGGAAACACGACCCCGGCGAACTTGGCGCCAAATCGCTGAACTCGATCAACATCACCACCGAGCAGTGTGTCCACAACAGCGCGGCACACCGTCCCATAGGTGCACAGTCCGTGCAGGATCGGCCGCGGGAAGCCTGATTTCTCGGCAAACCCGGGGTCGGAATGCAGCGGGTTGCGATCGCCGCACAGCCGATAGAGCAAGGCCTGTTGTGGAAGTGTCTTGGCCTCGATGACGTGATCCGGTTCGCGGTCGGGGTAGACGACCTTGTCGGACTCGCCCCGCTCGCCGCCGAAGCCGCCTTCACCCTTGGCGAAAATCGACGAACGGGCGGTCCACAGGGGCTCACCGGCATCGTCGACGGTGGTGAACTCCTCGATGATCACCGCGGCCGAACCCTTGTCCTGGAGTTCGATGATCCTGATCGTGGTCGTCGCGGTGCCGGCTGCCGGAATTGGCTTGTGCACCAACACTTCCTGCGATCCGTGCACCACGTTTGCGAGATCGATCTCGACGCCGGGCTTGGAGACCTTCGGCGGTTCGGTGTCGTGGAAATGTGCCGCGACGGTGGCAAACGTCGGCAACACTTTCGGGTGATTGTCGTCGAAGTATCCCAGGGCGGCGGAATCCAGCGGATCGGCGCCGGCGCCCACCCCGAGGTTGTAAAGCGCGACATCCGAGGCGTTCCAGCTGTACGTCTCCTTCGAGACGACGGCGCCCAGCGCGATATCCGGATCGATTGCCATCAGCCGGCCTTCTCTTCCTGTACTCGATCCTGTTGTGCTTGTGCGGCGATGTCGAGAGCGGCAAGGTAGCCGAAAACCATTGCCGGACCGATGGTTGCGCCGGGTCCGGCGTAGGTGTGACCCATCACCGGTGCACTGGTGTTGCCTGCGGCGTACAAACCGTTGATGACCGATCCGTCCGGCCGTAGGGCGCGGCCGGCGGCGTCGGTGTTGATGCCACCTTTGGTGCCGAGGTCGCCGGGCACCATCTTGACCGCGTAGAACGGGCCCTTCTCCAGCGGGCCGAGGCTCGGATTCGGCTTGTTGGTGATGTCGCCGTAGTAGTGGTCGTACCGGCTGACACCGCGACCGAAGTCGTCGTCGACGCCTTTTGCGGCGAACTCGTTGAACCGCTTCGTGGTCTGGGTCAGGCCGTCGGCCGGTACGCCGATCTTCTCTGCCAGTGCCTCGATGGTGTCGGCCTTGGTGATCACACCCGACTTGAACCAGTTGCCGGGCAACGGTTGCCGTCCGGACACCGAGGCGAACATGTAGCGGTTGCGGTAGGTCTGGTCGAAGACCAGCCAGCACGGAAGGTTCTCGCCGGGGCCATCACCCTGGCCGTACTCGCCGCCGTACATCTGATGGACCGCTTCGACATACGGCAGCGATTCGTTCATGAATCGCTGACCGCGGTCGTTGACCATCATGCTCCCCGGCAACGCGCGTTCGGACAGTGCAAACCAGGGGCCGCGGGGGAGTGGGATGGTCGGTCCCCACCACGCATCTTCCATAAAGCTCACGCCCGCACCGATTTTGAGACCGGCATTGATGCCGTCGCCGGTGTTGGACTCGGCTCCGGTTGTCCACTGCGAACCGATCGGCTCGCGCTGATACTTGTGCCGCATCTCGTCGTTGTGCTCAAAACCGCCGCAGGCCAGCACCACACCGTGGCGTGCGCGCAGGGTGCGCTTGACTCCGTCGGATTCGACCTCGACCCCGACAACCTGGCCGTTCTCCGTCGCCAGGTCCACCAGTCCGGTACCAAGTAGCAACGGAATTCCGGCCTGCCGAACTCCGAGGAGCAGTTCCGACATCAGGGCGGCACCCATCGCGATCAGCTTCTTGCCGGTCAGCTTCGCCCAGATGAACCGCATGCCGACCTTGACGGCACGCAGCGGTCCCTTCCAGTGCCGCAGCCCGGTGCTCAGCCAGCGGTAGTCCGACTGCATCACCACCACGTTCAGCGGGGACTTCGTGTAGGGCGGGTGCATGGTCTTGAAGTCGGCGCCGAGTTTGCGGGAGTCGAAGGGCTTGGGTTCGCAGGAACGCCCACCGACGCGTCCACCCGGTGCCTCCGGGTAGTAGTCGGAGTAGTTTTTGACCCATTCGAGCTCCAGTGGCGAGTGCTCCATCAGGAAGTCGAGTGCCTCGGGACCGCGGTCGATATAGGCGTCGATGCGGTCGGGCGAGACCACGTCTCCGACGATCGAGCGGACGTAGGTGCGGGCGGCCTCACGGTCGTCCTTCACTCCGTCACGCTGCAGGATCCGGTTGTCCGGAATCCACACGCCACCGCCCGAGCGTGACGTCGACCCGCCCCAATACGGGGACTTCTCGACGATGACCGTCTTCAGTCCGTGTGCCGCGGCCGTGATGGCGGCGCTCATGCCCGCGCCGCCGGCGCCGACAACGATCACGTCATACGTTTCGTCCCCGAGGTTCGGCTCTGTGCTGCCCTGTCCGCTGTCCGGACCAGTCATGAATTGCCCCTTCGCGCATTGCGGACTTCCACCCGCAAGGTAGAACACGTTATAAACTGACTCAACAGGCAGGCTATACCAGCCTGGAATGGGTTGGCGAGACCTCCGATGCTCCAAAATGGAAACACGTTCTATTCTGCTCGAACTGAGAAGCGAGGCAAGTTGTGACCATTTCCGACCGGCTCCGCCAGGAGATCGCCGATGATCTGGCGGCGGCAGAGCAGCAGGCTGCGGCGATCGATCCACCGGCCACCGCGTACCCCGATCTCGACGTGACCGACGCCTACGAGATCCAGCTGATCAACATCAGGAAGCGGTTGGCCGCCGGTGCCACGGTCGCCGGGCACAAGGTCGGTCTGGCGTCCGAGGCGATGCAGAAGATGATGGGTGTCGACGAACCCGACTATGGCCATCTGCTCGACGTGATGCAGTACCACGAGAACACCCCGATCGACGCGGGCAAGTTCTGCTATCCCCGCGTCGAGGTGGAGGTGGGATTCATCCTCGGTGAAGATCTGCCCGGCGCCGGATGCACCAACGCAGACGTGATCGCGGCGGTGGAATGGGTGGTGCCCTCCATCGAACTCATCGACAGCCGGATCCGGGACTGGAAGATCTCGCTGCCCGACACGATCGCCGACAATGCCTCGTCGTGCGGATGGATCCTGGGGGAGCAGCGCGTCCGGATCGCCGACATCGACACCGGCGACATCGACGCCACCCTGCACCGCAACGGCGAACTGATCGCCGAAGGCAATTCCAGCGCGGTTCTCGGCCATCCGCTCAACGCGGTGTCGTGGCTGGCCAGGAAGGTCGAGAGTTTCGGGGTCAGACTGCGCAGAGGCGATGTGATCCTGCCCGGAACCGCGACCAGGGCGATCGATATTCGTTCCGGGGACCACTTTGTGGCCGACTTCGTCGGCTTGGGAAGTGTGACTTTGGATTTCACATAGTAACTGCGACATCACCGGCCGACTCTCACACCGAGAACAGTTCTACGTCAGGAGGACACATGGCAGACAAGATCACCGCCGCAATTGTCGGATCGGGCAACATCGGCACCGATCTCATGTACAAACTCGCACGCTCAGAGGTCATCTCACCCCGCTGGATGGTGGGCATCGATGCGGAGTCCGAAGGCATGAAACGGGCCGCGGACCTTGGGCTGATCACCATGTCGGGCGGCGCCGACGAATTACTCGCATCAGCCGAGAAGCCCGACATCATCTTCGAGGCGACGTCGGCGTACGTGCACCGTGAATACGCACCCAAATACGAGGCTGCCGGGATCACCGCCATCGACCTCACCCCCGCGGCCATCGGACCTGCGGTGGTGCCGCCGGCCAACCTGCGCGAGCATCTCGATGCACCGAACACCAACATGATCACCTGTGGCGGGCAGGCCACCATCCCGATGGTGCACGCCGTGTCGTCGGTGGTGCCGGTGGTGTACGCGGAGATCGTGGCGTCGGTGTCGTCCAAGTCGGCAGGCCCGGGCACCCGCGCCAACATCGACGAGTTCACCAAGACCACCTCTCGCGGCATCGAGACCATCGGCGGCGCCGATCGCGGCAAGGCCATCATCATCCTCAATCCGGCCGATCCGCCGATGATCATGCGCGACACCATCTTCTGCGCCATTCCGGAAGATGCCGACATCGACGCCATCGCCGAAGCGATCCACAAGCGCGAGAAGGAGATCCAGGAGTATGTGCCGGGATACCGGCTGCTGCAGGATCCCCAGTTCGATGCACCGAGCGTCGGCAACGGCGGCATGGCCCGGGTGTCGATCTTTGTCGAGGTCGAAGGAGCCGGCGATTTCCTTCCCCCGTATGCGGGCAACCTCGACATCATGACCGCCGCCGCCACGAAGGTGGGCGAAGAGATCGCCAAACAGAAGCTGGCCGCAGCGCAGAAGAAGGTAGGTGTCTGAGCAATGTTCGGTATCAACGATCCTCGTAAGTTCAGCGACACTCTAGACATCCGCATCACCGACTCGTCGTTGCGCGACGGCAGCCATCACAAACGGCACCAATTCACCGAACAGGAGGTCCGCGACATCGTCGGCGCCCTCGACGGTGCCGGAGTACCGGTGATCGAGGTGACGCACGGTGACGGACTGGGTGGTTCGTCCTTCAACTACGGCTTCTCGAAAACACCTGAGCAGCAACTCATCAAGGCGGCGGTGGAAACCGCGAAGTCGGCGAAGATCGCATTCCTGATGTTGCCGGGTCTGGGCATCAAGGACGACATTCGTGCGGCGCAGGACAACGGGGCGCAGATCTGCCGGATCGCCACCCACTGCACCGAGGCCGATGTGTCGATCCAGCACTTCGGGCTCGCCCGTGAGCTCGGTCTGGAGACGGTGGGCTTCTTGATGATGTCGCACAGTCAGCCGCCGGAAGTCCTTGCCAAGCAGGCGCGGATCATGGCCGACGCCGGATGTCAGTGCGTCTACGTGGTCGATTCGGCCGGTGCCCTGGTTCTCGAGCAGGTGTCGGATCGGGTGTCGGCGTTGCGGGCCGAACTCGGTGACGACGCGCAGATCGGCTTCCACGGCCACGAGAACCTCGATATCGCTGTCGCCAATTCGGTTGCCGCCGTGCGGGCCGGGGCCCAGCAGATCGACGGGTCGGTCCGCCGGTTCGGTGCGGGTGCGGGCAATACTCCGGTGGAAGCATTCGTCGCGGTCTGCGACAAACTCGGCATCACCACCGGCGTCGACTTCATGAAGATCGCGGACGCCGCGCAGGACGTGGTCCGGCCGGTGATGCCCACGGAATGTCTGGTCGATCGTCCGTCGATGATGATGGGCTACGCGGGTTGCTACAGCTCGTTCCTGAAGCATGCGGAAGGCCATGCCGACAAGTACGGCGTCAGCGCTGCTGACATCCTGATCGAGGCCGGAAACCGCAAACTTGTTGGTGGCCAGGAAGATCAGCTGATCGACATCGCTCTGGAACTGAAGAAGAAGCAGGACGCCAACGCCGGGGTGTAGTCGGAGCGGCGAGCCTGCGGACCCGAAGTCGCCGGTGTTCTTGTAGCGCATCGTCGCTCAGCGGCGGGTCGTGGCGGCGGGCAGGCTACGATTTGTCCGAATTGGCGACTCCGGAGTGAGTCGGCTGTGGTGCGAGCTGATCACGAGGGCGCAGATGACGTATGACCGGACAGGTGCCGATCTCGGTGCGAGGAGCCGAAAATCGGGCGGCAGCGGGTTGTTCGCCGCACGGTTGGGTGACTCGCGGCTACGGGCCGCGGGCATCGCTCTGGCCGTCGCCGGACTCGTGATGGTGATCTTCAGCTTCTTCCCCTGGGCATCGGCCTCCGACGACGATCTCAGTATTTCCGTGACCGGTATGGGCGCAGTGTCCCTCGACATCTCGGCCGAACGGGCCCAGGCGCTGGGCGGGGCGACCAAGGCGACCGCTGATTTGGACGAACACAGCAAGTCGCCGGGCTTGGTCACCGCTGCCCTCGGAGTTCTCCTACTTGCGTCGGCGGTGATGTTGTTGATCAACCGATATCCCGGGATAGGTGCTCTTGCGGGTACCGTGCTGGCACTGATTGCGGTGTTCATCTCCCTGGAGTACCTCTTCGCCCCTGGATCGGCCGTGCTCGAGGGCACCGGTGATGCCGGAATCGGTTATGCCGCTGCCGGTCTCTGGCTGGTGACGCTGGGTGCGTGTGTGGCCGCGGCGGTATCCGCTTACTCCACCGTGACGGTGTTGGGGAGCACACCGCCGCCGGTTGTGGACAGGTCGCCCGCCACCGCGGCCAAACCAGTTCGTCGACAGCCCTACGCCGGGGCACCGCGCCCGAACCAGCGCGCTTTCCACAGCGATTCGACACCGTTCCCACCGATTCGACGTTCCACTTCGACTGCGGGTCCCGATCGCGGGCTACCGCCCCTGCGGCGCAATACCCCTCCGGCGCCTCGCCACCGGGCCTCTGACAGCGAGTGACCCAGATCTGACACGGCCAGAGCAGCAACCGAAAGTTCCGTCAGCGACCGGTGGTGGGGCGTTACGATCGGTTCGGACATCAATGCCCGACATCAATGCCCGCTGCCCGCGGGCGGACGACAGAGCAGGGGTACACCATGACGTACGGACCGCCACCCGGAAACAGCGGTGGATATCCTTCCAACGAACCAGGTGGTCAGCCGAATCAGGGACAGCCAGGCGGATACCAGCCGCCGCAGCAACCGGGTCACCAGCCGTCATTTGGTGCTCCGGCCGGGCAGAAGAAGTCCGTCACGACTGCTTTGCTGGCCCCATCATCGGGCAACCCGACGCTGAAGTTCACCGGTATCGGACTCGTGGTCGCCGGCCTGATCATGGTGCTGTTCAGCTTTTTCAGCTGGGCCGCCAACACCGAAGATGGCAACAGCGTCTCGGTCACCGGCTTCGGCTCCGTTTCATTCGACTTCAGCGACGATGCGGGTCTGTCTGCGGATGAGGAATCACAGGCCGAGAAGGGAACAGAGGAAGACACCACCGCTCCCGGCATCTACACCATCGTTGTCGGTCTGCTCGTCGCCGGTGCCGGTGCTGCCCTGATCGTCAACAAGTTTCCCGGTATTGCGGCCGTCGCCGGTACCGTGTTCGCGTTGATCGCCGTCATCATGACGCTGGTGTTCCTCTTCGACCCGGCCGGCGCTGTGTTCGACAGTGATGCAGGTGTCGGCGACGATTCGGGCATCGGTGACGCCGGATGGGGCCTGTGGCTGGTCACCCTCGGTGCGGTTGCCGCCCTTGTTGTTTCTGCCTTTGCCACCTACCTCGCGCTGACCTCGAAGCCCGGTACCCCGGCCGCCCCCGGATCCGGCCAGGGGCAACCGGGTTACGCGCCGCCGCAACAGCCCGGTGGTCAGGGCCGGCCGCAGGGCTACGGTCAGCAGCCCGGCGGTTACGCGCCGCCGCAACAGGGTTACGGCCAGCCTCCTGCCGGTGGGTACGGGCAGCCGCCTGCCGGACCGCAGTATGGGCAGCCACCTGCCGGGCCGCAGCACGGACAGCCACCAGCCGGCCCGCAGTACGGACAGCCACCGAACCCCGGTCAGCAGTACCCGGGTCCGCAGAATCCCGGGCAGAACCCCGGAGGTCAGCAGCCCCCGTACGGACAGCAGTAGCTACGTCGAACATCTGAAAACACCATCCACGCAATCAGATTGCGTGGACGGTGTTTTGTTTGTGGATCGTGAAGTCAGTAGTAGCCGTCGGGGTCGACGTCGGGTGATTCCCTTGGGACGATGCCCTCGCTGACCCCGTGGTCGATACTCGCCGACAGGCGTGGGCACGTCGGCAGCATCGCCGGGTTGCCGCCTTCGGCACGAATGGCCTTGAGTTCGGGGCAGTGCTCGCGTGCCTCTTTGTTCCACTGAACGCTGGTGTGATGGGGGCTGTACTTCTTGACGAGCACCTGCGCATGGCATGTGCGGCACTCGATTTCGGTCAGGCCGCCGCGGAGATAGTGCTCCTTGTCCCGGGAGGTGGCGGCGTGGACTGCAGCCCGACGCTCCGGATCTGGGAAATCCGGAGCCTTCGACCAGCCCGCAGTCATGACCGATCGACCATCAGTTCGCCGACACCGGATCTGCGGCGTCCTGTTCGGCCTTGAGTCGCAGGTTCTCCTGGACTTCGAGGTTCCAGTTCTCGACAGCCTTGGTGGTGTCGATCTCGTACTCGTAGCGCTGCGTCATCTCTTCGGTGACATCGGCGATGTCGACATAGAACTGCTCGTACCAGCGTCGTAGCTGATAGACCGGGCCGTCTTCTTCCACCAGCAGCGGATTGTCGATGCGGCTCTTGTGTTTCCAGATCTCGACATCCTGCAGGAAGCCGACTTCGATTCCGGCAGTGATCTTCTTGGCCATCTTGTCTGTCTGATCCGGAGTCAGACCCTCGGGGATCTTGGCCATGACGCCGTACATCAGGACAAACGAGTTGTTGTCGATCGGGTAGTGGCAGTTCGTCAGGATCGTCTCGATGGCAAAACCGCCGTAGTACTGCACCATGGGGTTGAGCATGTAGGACGGACCGTAGTAGGCGGCGATCGACTCGAGGCGGGTGTCCGCGTAGCCGGTGCCGATCTCGATGTCCGGCCGGCCATGCGAGTTCATGTACTGCGCGGCCGTCTCGCCTTCGAAAACATTCTTGAAGTAGTCGGGCAATGCGTAGTGGACGTAGAAGAAGTGCGCCATGTCGACCACGTTGTCGATGATCTCGCGGCAGTTGGAGCCCTCGATGACAATGCTGTTCCAGGTCCAGCCGGTCCACTCGTCACTGCCAAGCTCTTCGAGTTCGGGGATCACAACGGTGTCCGGCGGCGGGTTGCCCTCTGGGTCGTTGTAGACGAAGACCTGTCCGTTCCGGGTCATGCCCGGCCAGGAACGGGTCTTGGCCAGCTTGGGTGCGCGCTTTGCGTAGGGCACTCCGGCGCAACGGCCGTTGCCCTTCCACCGCCAATCGTGGAAAGGGCAGGCGATGTTGCCGTCCTTGATCGAGCCCTGAGACAGGTCACCGCCCATGTGCCGGCAGTACGCATCGAGGATCTTCAGCTCGCCCTCGGATACCCAGACCACCAGTTTGGTACCGAAAACGTTGACCGAATGCGGCTTTCCGTCGTCATAGTCGGACAGCAAGCCCAGGCAGTGCCAGCCCCGCGCGAAACGGGTCGGTGGGGTTCCGGTGTCGATCTCGCGGATCGCGCCGCCGTCGATGTCGGTCATCTGCTGCTCCCTCGTACATTCGCTTGTCTGCCCTGTTCGGCACGTTCTGGTGCTTCCCGCCCTTAAGCGCAGACGCTTAGTGGAACATGTTACAAAAGTGTGCGGTTTTATGCCAGTGAATCCGCGTGAACGGCGCAGGAGAAGCTGGTAAACCCGCAGTACTCGACATAAATGAGAACGTGTTCTAATCTCGTTTGAGTAGACGTGGAACGACAGCGAGGAGTTGCTCGATGAGTGACCGCAGCCAGGCAGGCGCAGAGGTACTGGACAAGATCAGTGCCCTGCTACCCGAGATCGCGCAACGCGCACAAGAAGCAGAGGATCTGCGCCAGATCCCCGACGAGACGATTGCCTCGTTGGAAGACATCGGCTTCTTCAAGCTGTTGCAGCCCGAGCAGTGGGGCGGATACCAGGTCGACCCGGTGACCTTCTACGAAGCCGTGCGCCGCCTCGGATCCGCGTGCGGGTCCACCGGTTGGGTCGCGGGGATCATCGGAGTCCACAACTGGCATCTGGCATTGTTCCCACAGCAGGCTCAGGAAGACGTCTGGGGGGACGACCCCTCGGTGCGAATCTCGTCGTCGTATGCGCCGATGGGTATGGGTGAGGTTGTCGATGGTGGATACAAGGTCAACGGATCCTGGGCGTGGTCGTCCGGATCGGGCCACGCCAGCTGGGTTGTGCTCGGCGGACCGGTCATCAAGAACGGCAAGCCGGTCGACTTCGTCAGCTACCTCATCCCGCGCTCCGACTATGAGATCCGGGACGTCTGGAATGTTGTGGGCCTCAAGGGAACCGGTTCGAACACGATCGACGTCAAGGATGTCTTCGTGCCCAGCCACCGGATGCTGAGCTTCCGGGCGATGAGCACCGGTGGAGCCCCGGGTCTGGAGAAGAACACCGCGCCGGTCTACAAGATGCCTTGGGGGACAATCCACCCCAGCACCATCTCGGCACCGATCGTCGGTATGGCGTACGGCGCCTACGAGGCTCACGTCGAGCATCAGGGCAAGCGCGTGCGGGCGGCGTACGCAGGAGAGAAGGCCAAGGACGATCCATTCGCCAAAGTGCGGATCGCCGAGGCCGCCAGTGACATCGACGCAGCCTGGTCGCAGTTGTCGGGCAACCTGCAGGCCGAATACGACCTGCTGCTGGCCGGTGACGAGATTCCGATGGAGTTGCGGCTCAAGGCCCGCCGCGATCAGGTCCGCGCGACCGGCCGGTCGATCGCGTCCATCGATCGGCTCTTCGAGAACTCCGGTGCACACGCGCTCGACCTCGACACACCCATTCAGCGGTTCTGGCGTGATGCCCATGCCGGCCGGGTCCATGCCGCGAATGATGCCGAAAGGGCATACGTCGCATTCGGAAACGGAGAGTTCGGCATCCCGATCGGCGACACGATGGTCTGACAGGACAGGTGATCCCGGCAAACTCTCGCATAAGGAGCAGATCGACGATGACGCAAGACTCGGGCCCCATCCGTTCTCTGGGGTACATGCGTATCGACGCCACCGATGTGGCGGCCTGGCGTGACTACGGACTCAAGGTCCTCGGCATGTCAGAAGGTAGCGGACCCACTGAAGGTGCCCTCTACCTGCGGATGGACGACTTCCCGGCCAGGCTTGTGATCGTGCCGGCCGATCGCGACCACCTGGCCAGTTCCGGCTGGGAATGCGCGAATGCTGCTGCATTGCAGGATGTTCGGGATCGGCTGTCGGCCGCGGGTGTGGTGTTCCGGGAGGCCAAGGACTTCGAACTCGCCGACCGTCAGGTGGTCGAGATGATCGTCTTCGAGGACCCTTCGGGCAACGTCCTCGAGGCATTCCACGGTGTGGCGCTGCAACATCGGCGAATCGTGAGCCCATACGGACACAAGTTCGTCACCGGGGAACAGGGCCTGGGTCACGTGGTGCTGACCACCGACGACGACAACGCGTCGCTCGAGTTCTATCGGGACGTGCTCGGATTCCGGCTGCGGGACTCGATGCGTCTCCCCGCGGAGATCGCGGGGCGCGAGCCGGGAAGCCCGCCAGTGTGGCTGCGGTTCTTCGGTTGCAACCCAAGGCATCACAGCCTGGCATTCATGCCGTTCCCGAACGACACGGGGATCGTGCACCTGATGATCGAGGTGGAGAACACCGACGACGTCGGCTTGGCGCATGATCGGGCACTTCGCAAGAAGGTGCCCATGTCGGCAACACTCGGCCGCCATGTCAACGATCTGATGTATTCGTTCTACATGAAGACGCCGGGTGGATTCGACGTCGAATTCGGTTGTGAAGGACGCCAGGTCGACGATCACGACTGGGTCGCCCGAGAAAGCACCGCCGTCAGTCTGTGGGGACATGATTTCTCCATCGGATTCAAGAACGCCTGACATGGCTGGAGACGGAGCCGACGGCGGAGCGCGTCCCATGTCCGGTGGCCCGCGCGGGACCGATGATTTCGATGCCCGGCAGTTCCGGACGGCCATGGGACAGTTCTGCACCGGGGTCACGGTCATCACCACAGTGACCGACGACGGTTCGCCCGTCGGATTCGCCTGCCAGTCGTTCGCCGCGTTGTCCCTGGATCCGCCGCTGGTG
Source organism: Nocardia sp. 348MFTsu5.1 (assembly GCF_000383535.1). Lineage (NCBI taxonomy): Bacteria > Bacillati > Actinomycetota > Actinomycetes > Mycobacteriales > Nocardiaceae > Nocardia > Nocardia sp. 348MFTsu5.1. Next base: position 431,893 of record NZ_KB911509.1, on the reverse strand, counting down.
CTCTTCTGCCCGATGAAGTCGTCGCGCAGCTGGAAGGCCATCGAGCAGAGCAAGAAGTTCTGTGTCAACGTCCTGTCGAACAGCCAGCAGTCCGTGAGCGCCGCATTCGGTGCACCCGGTGACGACAAGTTCGCCGGCATCGAATGGGAGAGTTCGCCACTGGGGCTGCCGGTCATCAAGCACTCGTTGTCGTGGGTGGATTGCACCCTTGATCGGGTCGATGACGGTGGTGATCACTTCATCGCGATCGGGCGAGTCCACACTTTGGGAGAACTGCTGCAGGACAAGCCCTTATTGTTCTACCGTGGCGGATACCTGTCCACCGAACATCCGCGGGTCACACCGGCACAAGCCGAACTGGAGAACTTCCTGACCTGGAACGGTGACGACACCTGGCTCTAGTGACTTGGGGCACTAGGTTCCCCCGGTTCTCAAAGGAGAGAGATGACACAACCATTCGCCCCCGATGTGACCGGTCCCTTCCGGGAGGCGATCGCCGAAGCCGAAAAGATGATCGCCGGAGCGGAATTCATTCAGAACGACCAGGATCTGGCCGAGGGGTTCGACTATCTGGCCGGCAGTATCAAGGCGAGTCTGCAGATGGCGTGGGCGCATGCGAAGAGTCATCCGTACCTCGTGACGTCCACGGGGCCGTACGCCAAGATGGGGCTCGACAACCCGGACACGTTGTACTACCACGCCAACGTGGTTCCCGACGCCGAGTACCGGATCACCGGAACGCGCGGTGACACAGCAGATCTGAGTTTCCAGGTCCTCAAGGGCGATTACACGTCGACCAACGTTCCCGGTGGCGACGATGCCTTCGATGATCGACGTCTGAAGATCGAGGCCGACGGCTCATTCGAATTGCGATTCGGGCCACCGAAATCCGATCCCGGACCCAACTACTTTGTCCTCGGCGAGGGTTCGTCGATGCTGGCGGTTCGCGAGGTCTACAACAATTGGGAGCAGCGCAAGGGTTCGATCCAGATCGAGCGGGTCGACACCGTTGGTACCGCACCCGAGGAGCCGGACCTCGCGCAGATCACCCGTCGCTACCAGATCGCCGGCAAGATGCTGTTGTCGCGGATCAACACCTGGTTCAACTTTCCCAAGTGGTTCTACCTCGACCTTCCGGTGAACACACTCACCGAACCCCGGCTGACGCCCGGCGGACTCAGTACCCAGTTCTCGTCGGTGGGGCACTATCAGCTCGCCGACAATGAGGCGATGCTCATCACTGTCCCGAAATCCGATGCGCCGTACCAGGGTTTTCAGCTCGGCAGCCTGTGGTATATCTCCCTCGACTACGTCAATCACCAGACCAGCTTGAATGCCGCGCAGGCGCAGGTCGACCCCGACGGCATGATTCGCCTGGTGGTGAGTGCGCAGAACCCGGGGATCGCCAACTGGATCGAGACGACCGGACGGCAGCGCGGGATTGCGCAATTCCGGTGGCAGCGGGTCGATCGGACATTGACAGCCTCGGACGGACCGTCGGTGGCGATCATCGACATCGCCGATGTGCCTGCCCATCTGCCGTATCACGAGTCCAACGTCGTCACCGATGACGAGTGGAAGGCGCGGATCGCCGAGCGCCAACGAGGTTTTGGACAAAGGATGCTGGGATGACAACTGCGGGAAGTGGATTGCTCGACGGCAAGGTGGTTGTGGTCGGGGGTGTCGGGCCCGGGCTGGGTCGGTCGATCTGTTTGCAGGCGGCCGCCGCCGGCGCCAAGGTTGTACTCGCAGCCCGCACCGCGTCGCGACTTGAAGAGGTGGCGAAGGAGATTTCCGCCACCGGCGGGGTCACGTTGCAGGTTCCGACGGACATCACCGACGACGACGCTGTCACCGCACTCGTCGACGCGACCGTGGCCGAGTTCGGGAAAGTCGACGTATTGGTCAACAATGCCTTTGCACTGCCATCGATGAAACCGCTGGCCCGAACGGATTTCGATCACATCCGGGCCAGTCTGGATCTCACCATCGTGGGCGGACTGCGGATGACGAAGGCGTTCACCGATGAACTCGAGAAGACGTCGGGGTCGGTCGTCATGATCAACTCGATGGTGATCCGCCACTCCGAGCCCCGGTACGGCAGCTACAAGCTCGCCAAATCGGCTTTGCTGGCGATGTCGCAGACGTTGGCCACCGAACTCGGGGACAAAGGTATCCGGGTCAACACCGTGGCGCCGGGCTACATCTGGGACGACCAGCTGAAGTGGTATTTCGGTGAGGTTGCGAAGAAGTACGGCATCACACCCGAGCAGGTCTATGAGCAGACGGCGTCGAAGTCGGATCTCAAGCGACTGCCCGAACCCGATGAGATTGCCAGGGCCGCAGTCTTTCTGGCCTCGGATTGGGCCAGCGCGATCACCGGCCAGACGCTGGATGTCAACTGCGGTGAGTACCACGTCTAGGGAGTTGTTGTGAGCACGAGAACGGATGTCGGAACAGTCGAAGACCTCAAGGCTTCGGCCACCAAAGCGGTTGGGCTGGACGACTTCGGCGAGGACGACTTCACCGAGGCACTCGGGGTGTTGCTCGAATCGTATGTACGCGATGCCGGGCTGACCGAACTCGGCAGCAAGATGAATCGGTTCTTCCTGCGCGGGGCCCTGGTGGCCCGGCTACTCAGTGAAGCGTCGTGGAAGGCGAACCCGCAGTACGCGTCGGTTTCCGTTGACCGGCCGATCTTTGTGACCGGGCTACCGAGAACCGGTACCACCGCGCTGCACCGGATGCTGACTGTCGATCCGGGACATCAGGGTTTGGAGATGTGGCTCGCCGAATTCCCGCAGCCGCGTCCACCACGGGACACGTGGGAGTCGAATCCGGTGTTCCAACAGATCCAGTCGGGTCTCGAGCAGCACCACGTCGCCAACCCCGAGTTCATGGGTCTGCACTACATGAGTGCGTCCGACGTCGAAGAATGCTGGCAGCTGCTCCGGCAGACCATGAAGTCGATCTCGTACGAGTCGTTGTCGTACCTGCCGACATACTCGCAGTGGCTGCAGCAGCAGGACTGGGTCAATGCCTACGTCAGGCACAAGAAGAACCTGCAGTTGATCGGTGTGAACGAGCCGGACCATCGGTGGATTCTCAAGAATCCCAGCCACCTGTTCGCACTCGACGAACTGATGGCCGTCTATCCCGATGCGCTGATCATCCAGACCCATCGGCCACCGGCGACGATCATCCCGTCGATGTGCAGCCTGGCCGAGGCCGCCGGAGACGGGTGGTCGACGGTATTCAAAGGTGAGTTGATCGGCCAGTCGCAGTTGGAGTTGTGGTCGCGAGGGCTGCGTCAGTTCAACACCGCACGTGCCAAGTACGACCCGGCCCAATTCATCGACGTCGACTTCCGCGACTTCCGCGCCGATCCGATGGGCACGATGGAGAACATCTATCGGACGTTCGACATCGACCTCACTGATGGCGCGGTCGCGGCGATGCGTGCACTGGACGAAGAGAGCCAATCGGGCGACCGCAAGCCGGTTCACAAGTACTCCCTGGAGGACTACGGCCTCACCGAGGCGCAGGTCAACGCCGCCTTCACCTGACCGAACCCGGGTCGTCCACGACGGTGTCATCCTGATGACCTGCTGATATCGCGGTATGCGGAGCGCCGTCTCCGCTTCGGATGCTAAGTTGTCCCGGTATCCGGAGTGATTTCTCCGCTTGTTGTCGTCAGGAGAATGAATGGAAACCGCGCCCACCCGAACACATCATCAGGTGACTTTTGCCGTCCTGACCGTGGGTGTCTCGGCCTTCGCGCTGTTGCAATCGCTGGTGATGCCGGTCTTGCCGACTGTAGAGGCAGCGCTGGGAACCACCCAGACCAACGTCACCTGGGTGCTGACCGCGTATCTGCTGTCGGCATCGATCTTCACCCCGATCATGGGTCGCCTCGGTGACATGCACGGCAAGAAGCGAGTGTTTGTGATCGCGCTGGTCGCGCTCGCTGCCGGCTCGTTGCTGGCCGCGTTGGCCACGTCGTTGTCGGTGATGATCATCGCTCGGGCGGTCCAGGGAATCGGCGGTGGTGTCCTGCCGTTGGCATTCGGCATCATCCGCGACGAGTTCCCCAAGGAGAAGGTGCCAGGGGCTGTGGGTTTGATCGCTGCACTCATCTCCGTCGGCGCCGGTGCCGGCACCGTGCTGGCGGGACCGATCGTCGACTCTCTCGGTTATCGATGGCTCTTCTGGATTCCGCTGATCATCACGAGCGTCGCCGCTTTGGCGGCATTCTTCCTGGTTCCCGAGTCTCCGATACGGTCCGAGGGAAAAATCAACTGGCTCACCGCATTCCTGTTGTCCTCGTGGCTGGTGCTGCTACTGCTGGCCGTCAGTCAGGCGCCCAGCTGGGGTTGGGGCTCGCCGAAGGTGATCGGCATGATCGTGGCCGCAGCGATCGTGGCGGCGACGTGGATCTTCGCCGAATCCCGCTCGTCGAATCCGCTGATCGACATGAAGATGATGCGCATCCGCAGCGTGTGGGCCGCAAACCTGGTCGCACTGCTGATGGGTATCGGCATGTATGCCGGGTTGGGTTTCTTGCCGCAGTTCCTGCAAACGCCCAGTTCGGCCGGATACGGTTTCGGAGCCTCGGTCACCCACTCGGGACTGTTGTTGCTGCCCAATGCGATTGGAATGCTCACGGTCGGGCTCTTCTCCGGCCGGCTCGCGGCCAGATTCGGCTCCAAGAATCTGTTGATCGTCGGATCGCTTGTCACCGCATCGTCCTACTTCATCATCGCATTTCTGCATTCGTCCGAGATCGACATCATCGTGGCGATGTCGATCGCCGGCATCGGTTTCGGCCTGGCATTCGCCGCGATGTCGAATGTTGTTGTCGCTGCGGTGCCGCCGGAACAAACCGGCGTTGCCAGCGGTATGAATGCGAACATCCGCACCATCGGTGGATCTCTGGGCGCGGCGTTCATGGCCAGTGTGGTGGCCGCGGGCGCATCGTCGTCGGGGCTTCCGACCGAAGCCGGATACACCAATGGTTTCATGATGCTGGGCATAGCCGGCGGCCTCGCCGCCGTGGCCGCTCTGTTCATTCCGGCGTTGACGCGAGACAAGAAGACCCATCGCGAAGAAACTGCGGAGCTCTCGCATCCTGAGCTCGCGATGGTTGCCGGCGGTACTCTGTCGGGTGACAAATCCGAGTGAGGTCCGACGTGAGTGTTGGCGAGGCAGTCGGCGGAGAAAAAACGCTGCGACGTGATGCCGCCGAAAACAGGCAGCGGTTGCTGGATGCGGCAGCAACCGTGTTCAGCGAGCGCGGTCTGGACGTGAGCGTCGACGAGATCGCCCGGGTTGCCGGCGTCGGAACCGGCACGCTGTATCGCCGGTTCCCCACCAAAGATGCGCTGATCAGCGAACTCGTCCGGCAGCTGTTGATCGACCTGGTCGCACTTGCCACCAAAGCTCTCGCGGTGACCGACGGATCCGGTCTCGAGCAGGTCATGTATGGAACCGGGGAGATCCAGGCATCCCAACGGGGGTGTATTTCGCGCATGTGGAATGACGAGGAGACCGAGGTGCTCAAATTGGAGTACCGGCGGATCCTGTCCGAGCTGCTGATATCAGCGAAGGATCACGGACGAATCCGGGAGGACGCCGCCCAGTCCGATGTGGATCTCACCTTCTGGGCACTGCGCGGAGTCATCGAAACGACCAGGGGTGTCAGCGATACCGCCTGGCGGCGCCACCTCGCTCTCGTTCTCGCCGGTTTGCGCCCCGGTGCCGAACCGATCGTCGAGCCGCCATTGGACGCGGATCACGTCGAGCGTGCAATCGTGCGCCTACACGTCCGCTGACACGCGCCTAACCACCGCCGACCGTGCCTTAAACGCCGTCGAGCGTGCCGAACGCACCGTTGACCGTGCCGAAGTTGCAGTCGCGCAACTATTTTCGGCACGCTCAGTGGTAATAAGGGCACGCTCGGCGGCGCGTTCGGCCCGCTCGACGGAGGTGGCGGTGGGTTGTTCAGCTGCGTCAGGTACCGGGCTGTGGCCAATCGGTGAGTGACTACTGAGGTCGGACGCAAATTTGCGTCTACACGCCCGCCTAACCACCGCCGACCGTGCCCTAAACGCCGTCGAGCGTGCCGAACGCACCGTTGACCGTGCCGAAGTTGCAGGCGCGCAATCATTTTCGGCACGCTCGGCGGTAATAAGGGCACGCTCGACGGCGCGTTCGGCACGCTCGGCGGCGCGTTCGGCACGCTCGACGGAGGGGCGGTGGGTTGAGTGGCGGTGGGCTGCGTGGGTGTGTCAGAGGCCGGCGGCTGTGGCCAAACGGGTGAGTGACTGATGTGGCTGACCGAAGAGTTGTGCGCTGCCATGTGCCCGTTTGAAGTACAGGTGGGCATCGTGTTCCCAGGTGATACCGATTCCACCGTGCAGTTGAATGGTCTCGCCAGTGATGTGTGAGAACGCATCCGAGCAGTACACGCGTGCCGCGGCGGCCATATCCAGGGCGTCGTCGGAACCGGAGACCAATGCGTCGACCGCTGCGTAGGAGATCGAGTGTGCGGTTTCGGTGAGCGCGTACATATCCGCCATCCGATGTTTCAGAGCCTGGAAGGATCCGATGACACGACCGAACTGCTTGCGGGACTTGGTGTATTCGACCGTCAGATCAAGCGCGGCCCGAGACGCGCCGACCTGTTCGGCACTCAGCGCGACGTAGGCGACGGCGCGTAACCGGTCGGCCAGATCAGCCGGTGTGGGTATGGCTGTCGCGTCGACGTCGTCGAACGTGATGCTGGTCAGAGGTCGGGTGGGATCCATCGTCGGACGTGCCGAGCGGGTGATGCCGTCTGCGGTCGCGTCGACGACGTGCAGGTTGACATGTCCACCGGTGCGGGCCAGAACAACAAGTACATCGGCTGTTTCGCCGTCGAGTACATAGTGGGAGGTGCCGGAGAGGATTCCGGCGTTTGCCTCGACGCCGGGCCGGTCCCACCCGGCCTCGTTCGCCCAGCACAGGGCGGCCGTCTTCTCACCGGAGGCGAGAGCGGGCAACGTGGCGGCGCAGATGTCGGTGTCGCCACTGAGCAGCAGCGCCTGGGTGGCGAGCACGGCGGATCCGAGCATGGGGACCGGGGACAGTGCGCGGCCGAGTTCTTCGAGCACCAGGTGGGTCTCGTTCAGAGTCGCGCCGACACCGTCGAACTCTTCGGGGATCGACAGCGCGGCGACCCCGATCTGTTCGCACAGTGTTGACCACAGCGCACGGTCGGTCCGACCTTCCGACGCCATCGCCGTACGTACCGCCGAGGAGTCGCCGCTTCGACGCAGCAGACTCGCGACCGAATCCCGCAGTGCCGACTGCTCTTCGGTGTCGATGCCGGGGGAATGGATGCTCATACGGTGATCGCCTCCAATACCCGGGCCCGATGTGCGGCGGGTGTACCCCAGGCGGTGATCAGTGCCCGAGTTTTGGTCAGGTACAACGACAGGTCGTGTTCCTGGGTATAGCCGATCGCGCCGAGCACCTGCAGTCCGACCCGGGACGCGAGATAGGCCGCTTGGCCGGCAGCAACTTTGGCCGCCGAGACATCGCGGGATACGAACTGCGGTTCGGGAACGGCGCCGTCCAATGACAGGGCGGCGCCGTGAATCAACGGCCGCGCCATCTCCACTGCGACGGCCACGTCTGCCAGATGGTGTTTGACCGCCTGGAACGAGCCGATCTCCCGTCCGAACTGCTTGCGGGTCTTCGCGTATTCGCCGGTGAGGGCGAGCATGGTGTCGGCCAGCCCGATCAGTTGGGCGGCAGTGGCGAGTGCGCCGAAGTCGAAGCCCCGCACCGGGTCCACCGTCCCCACCGGGGCATCGATGTCCACCGACGACAACGTACGCGTGTGATCGACCGATGGCCGTGGATTGGTGGCGACACCGGTATTGAGGGTGTTGTCGTCAACAAGGTAGACCTGCCCGGCCACCGCGGCATCTACGGCGTACGGCACCAGCGGGGGGTGGGCAACGGTGGCCAGTTCGCCTTCGGCCAAGGCCCCCAAGCGATCGGTGGCCCCGGCATCAGCCAGCAGAATCGGCACTGCGGCAATGGTTTCGGCAACCGGTCCGGGTACCGCATACCGGCCGAGTTGATGCGCCGCGACCACCATCTCGATGGCCCCCGCGCCCATTCCGCCATGATCTTCACTGATCAACAGGGCATTGACACCGGTCTCCGCCAGCTTCGACCACACGATCTCTCCGGGTTTCGTGTCACCGTCACTCCAGGAGCGGATGACGCCGGGTAGATCGGATTTGGCCAGCATCGAATCGATGGATGCGGCCAGGTCGTGATGTTCTTCTTCGAGTAAGAATCTCATGTCAGCGTTCCCCTCGCGGCAGGCCGAGCAGGCGTTCGGCAATGACGTTGCGCTGAATTTCGTTGGTGCCGGCATAGATCGGTCCCGACAACGAGAACAGGTATCCACCCAGCCAATCGCCGGATGGCTGTCGTTGCGCGAGTTCGGCATCCGCGCCGAGCAGATCGAGTGCGGTCTCGTGGGTGGCGATGTCCCACTGCGACCAGAACACCTTGTTGATCGATGACTCCATTCCGAGCTGGCCACCCTCGGCGAGCCGGCTGACGGTGGCGTAGGTCGAGAGCTCGTAGGCCCGGGCTCCGATCCACGCATCGGCGACCTGATCACCGAATTCCTTGCGCGCCGTGGCATCGGTGTCATTCCACAGAGCCAGGAGCCGATCGGTGGTGGCCAGGAACCGCCCGGGGGAGCGGAGCGAGAGTCCACGTTCGTTGGCGGCGGTGCTCATTGCGACCTTCCAGCCGTTGTTCACCGAGCCGATCACGCCGGAATCGCCGGGCGCGCCCGGATCGTCGGGGACAAAGACGTTCTCCAAGAACAGTTCTGCGAAACCGGCTTCGCCGTCGAGCTGATTGATCGGTCGCACCGTGACGCCATCGCTCCGCAGGTCGAACATGAAATACGTGATGCCCTTGTGGCGGGCCGAATCCGGATCCGATCGGAACAGACCGAAGCCCCAGTCGGCGAAACTGGAGCGCGAACTCCAGGTCTTCTGGCCGTTGAGGAGCCATCCGCCGTCGGTGCGGGTGGCGGTCGACCGCAGCGATGCCAGGTCGCTGCCGGCCTCGGGCTCGCTCCACGCCTGACCCCAGATATCGTCGGACCGCGCCATCCGGGGCATGATCCGGGCCAGCTGCTCGGGGTGTGCGTGCTCGAAAAGGGTTGGTGCGAGCAGGAATATCCCGTTCTGACTGACCCTGCCGGGCGCGCCGCTGCGGTAGTACTCCTCTTCGAAGATCAGCCAGTGCAACAGCGGGGCGTCGCGCCCGCCGTATTCGACGGGCCAGCTCACCACCGACATCCGGGCGTCGGCCATCTGGCGTTCCCAGCGTCGGTGCTCCTCGAAGCCCTCGGCAGTGTCCATTGAAGTCAGTGGCTCTTTCGGAACATTGTCGGCGAGCCAGCCACGGACCTCGGCGCGGAACTCGTCGGCTGCTGAATCGAAAAGTAGATCCATCAGGAGCTCTGCTTGTCGGCGCTCGACTTCATCGACTTGGCATCCATGCCACCCAGCGAATCTCCGCCCATGGTTTCGGCATTCGCACTGTGCGCGAAGTGATGCCAGCCGAAGACCGAATCCATCGCGTTGCGCAGACCCATCTGGTCCTCGCAGATGTTGACGGCCTTCTTGGTCAGCGCGAGCCCGAGCTGGGGCATCTGGGCGATCCGTTCGGCGATGTCCTCGACCTTGGCTTCGAGCTGATCACGCGGGACAACATGGTTGACCATGCCCCACTCGAGCGCTTCGGCCGCGCCGAAACGTTCCCCGGTGAACAAGATCTCCTTGGCACGACGCGGGCCGAGGACAAATGCGTGGGCAAAGTACTCGACACCGGGAATGCCCATCCGGGCAACCGGATCGGAGAAGAACGCGTCGTCGGAGGCGACGATGAAGTCGCAGATCCAGGCGAGCATCAGCCCGCCCGCGATACAGGCGCCGTGGATCTGGGCGATGACCGGCTTCGGGATCTCCCGCCAGCGCCGGCACATCCCGACGTAGACCTCGGTCTCGCGAGCCAGTCGCTGGTCACCGCCGACACGGTCGGTGTGGTCCCAGTAGAGGGTGGCGGTGTTGGGGTATTTGACGTGGACATCGCGTTCTGGCGTGCCGATGTCGTGGCCGGCGGAGAAGTGTTTCCCGGCGCCGCGCAGGACGATGACCTTGACGCCGGCGTCGTCGACGGCGCGTCCGAAGGCGGCGTCGAGGGAGTAGGTCATCACCGAGTTCTGGGAATTGCGGAACTCAGGTCGATTGAGGGTGATGTATGCCGTGGCACCGACAACGTCGTAGGCCACCGGCGAGGTGTCGGGGCCTAGTTCTGCAGCGCTCAGGGGGCTCGGGATCGTCACACCGAACACCATACCTAGCAAATGCTTGGTTGGTAAACCCGCGGTGATGGTCACGCCCTGTTTCCGACCACCGAACTCCGCTGTCGACATATGCTTTGCCGACGCCTGAAGGGCTCGGGCGCGCGTCTGGTGGTGATGTGATGGCAAGGTTCTATTCGGCGGACGTGAAGTGTGTTTGTGGCCATCCGGAGGCTGCTCATGAGCACCTCCGACCAGGCACCGACTGTGCGCTCTGTGAGGCCGATGGGTGTCGCCGATTTCGGCGGCGCCGATTCTGGAGGCGCAAGCAAGGCCGTTGATCAGAGTGTCTTCCGACTGGTGCGCCGAATCAGATGGCTCCCAGTTCCCGGGCCCGCGCGATCGCCGAGGTCCGGGAATTGACACCCAGCTTCGCGTAGATGTGGACCAGGTGCGTTTTGACGGTTGTTTCGCTGAGATACAGCGCCTTACCGATGGCCCGGTTCGACATCCCCGCCTCGACGAGCCCGAGGACTTCGATTTCCCTGGGACTGAGCGACGACTCGGGTTTGCGAACCCGCGTCATGAGTTTGGATGCCACGGCGGGCGACAGGACGCTCTGGCCGACGGCAGCGGTCCGGACCGCGGCGAGTAGCTCGGCCGGTGGAGTGTCTTTGAGGAGATAGCCGCAGGCGCCGGCCTCGATGGCGGTGAGGATGTCGCTGTCGGTGTCATAGTTGGTCACCACCAACACATTTGGTGCGTTCGGAAGGTCGCGGAGGGTTGCCGTGGCTTCGACTCCCGAGGTGCCGGAACCGAACCTCAGATCCATCAACACCAGATCCACGTCAGTGGTGGTGCAGTAGGCGATCGCGGCTTCTGCAGTCGCCACCTCGCCCACCACGTCGATGTCGTCGCTCTCTTCGAGGATCGCACGCAGACCCGCCCGCACGATCGCGTGATCGTCGGCCAACAGCAAGCGGATCATCGTGGGGTCTCCACTGCGGCGATCGGAAACGAGACCGCCAGTGCGGTATGTCCGGGCTCGGACTCCAGATCGAGTGAACCGTGAAGCTGTTCCACTCGTCGTCGTATTGCATTGAGACCGAACGATTCGGACGGGTCCTGGTCGAGTATTCGCACATCGAATCCGATCCCGTCGTCGACGACGTCGAGTGACACCACGTCGTCACTGTAAGTCAGCGTCACCTGGACCCTCGTCGCCTGCGCGTGCTGGACCACGTTTGCCATCGCGCTCTGCGTTATCCGCACCAGCGCCGCCTCGATCGGCATCGGCAACTGCGCTGCCTCGCCCTCGACCAAGGTGTGCACGTCCAGCGTCTCCGACTGCGCCCGGGTGCAGATCCGACGCACTGCCGACCCCAATGTCTGCCCCTCCAACGCCGCCGGAGTGAGTTCGGCGATGAGCTGACGGGTCTCGGCGAGACTGTCGGCGGCGACGTCGCGGGCCATCCGGATCTTCTCGATCGCGGGGTGCTGCGGGTCGGCCCGTTCGGCGGCATGGAGCAGCAACTGGATGCTGCTCAGCCCTTGCGCGACGGTGTCGTGGATGTCCTGGGCCAGCCGCTCACGCTCGGCGAGTATGCCGGAGGCACGTTCCTGGGCGGCGAGAACCTCCCGGGTGGCGACGAGTTCGTCGATCAGTCGTTGACGTTCTCTGGCTTCCCGATACAGCGTCCGGTAGCCCACGCCGATGACAACGGCGACGCAGGCCCCGATCACCGGACCGACCACCCCGGCTACCGACCAGCCCCGATGCACCCCGGTACTGACGATCGCGAGAGCAGTCGCCGCGGCGACCGCGAGCAGGTTCCACCGAGGGGGCAAGACCCGCAAGTACACAAAGAACAGTCCGAACGCGATGTAGGCGGCATCGGGTGTATGCACGATCAGGACCAGCCACAACAGCGTCAGAGTGGCGATCCACACGCCTCGTCCCCGTCGCCCCAACCGGACCACGACACCGACGAGATACGCACCCATGAACCCGAGCGTGAGAACGACCACCGCCATCTGATGCGGTTCATCGAGGAGCAGGGCTCGCAGAAGAACCACCATGCTCAGCGCGACGATCAGCACATGCAGCGCGTTCTGCAGGCCGGCGAACACAGGGGTCAGGGACGAGTCGCGCACGTCTTCGAGCGTAAACAACCATCACTCCTGCGCATCCATCAAAAGAAGTAGCAGCGCATCCATCGTTCGACCTGCACGGACCGGCGCTTCCGTGCGATGGCGGCATCGCCCGTCACCGCGACGATGAACTCGAGGCCGCAACAACGTGGCGTCGATGAAAGGAATGCTGGTGTTCGTCGCTCTCCGGGACCTGCGCGCTGCGCGTGGCAGGTTCGCGCTCATCACCCTCGTCGTAGTGATGGTGGCCGTGCTCACCAGTTTTCTCAGCGGCCTGACCGCTGGGCTGCGCCACCAGAACGTATCGGCCATCGAATCGATCACCGCTCACACTGTGGTCTTTTCAGGAGAGGATCCGTCCTTCGACGATTCCAGTGTGTCCATCGAGCAGATTGCCACCTGGACACGGGCCGGCGGTGAGGTCGACCCGATCGGGATCAATCGCGCCAAGGCAATGTCTGACGGCGGATCGACGGCAGCGGTGGCAGTGATCGGGGCCGACGACGGCGTCGGGGACCGGGCGCCGGCCATGCCCGATACCGTCGTGCTCAGCGAACCCGCAGCATCCGACCTCGACGCCGGAGTCGGGGACACCGTCACCGTTGGCGGCAAACAATTCGTCGTCGGCGCGGTCCGCGGCGACGACTGGTTCAGCCACAGCCCCGTGGTCTGGATCGGTTTCACCGACTGGCAGGCGTTGAACCAGACCACCGGCGCCACTGTTCTCGCGGTATCGGGGATCTCGAACGTGGATGCGGTCGACAGGGCCGCCGGGACGACGTCGACGAGTGTGGCGGACTCGTTGGAAGCGATCGGTTCGTACAAATCCGAGAACATGTCCCTGACGTTGATGACCGTGATGCTGTTTGCGATCTCAGCTCTGGTGATCGGTGCTTTCTTCACGGTCTGGACCATTCAGCGGACCCCGGACATCGCTGTTCTCAAAGCCCTTGGGGCCAGCACCGGATCGCTCGTTCGCGATGCGTTGGGCCAGGCTTTGATAGTCCTCGTTGTGGGTGTCGGTGCCGGACTGGCCATCACCGTGGGCGCCGGACAGGTCATGGGCGACGCGGTCCCCTTTGTCGTCGACGCGTCCACCACCATCGTGCCTGCGGCCGCACTCATCGGATTAGGGCTGCTCGGCGCCGGTTTCGCGCTCCGCTTCGTGTCCACCACAGATCCACTCACTGCCCTGGGGAGTACCCGATGAACATCGCGCTCGACATCCAGCACGTCATACTCACCTTCGCCGACGGACAAGCCCGCCGCGTCACCGCCCTCGATGACGTGTCACTGCGTCTGGGCCGCGGCGAGATTGCCGCGATCACCGGCCCCTCGGGCTCGGGAAAATCAAGTCTCCTGGCGGTGGCCTCGACACTCATCCGCCCCGACAACGGTCATGTCTACCTGTGGACCGGCGAAGGCCGGACCGATATCACCGAGTTGTCGGGTCGTGATGCTGCGGCGGTGCGTCGAGGCGAGATCGGATTCGTGTTCCAGCAGTCGAACCTGGTGTCGTCGCTGACCGCACTGGAACAGCTCGAGGTGACTGCGCATCTGGGACAGTCCCTGGTGGTGCCGCGTCGTCGTCGGCGGCAGGCACGGGATCGGGCGATGGAATTGCTGGATGCGGTCGGGCTGATCGACCAGCGGGACAAGAAGCCCGGACAGCTCTCCGGTGGCCAACGTCAACGCGTCAATCTGGCCCGGGCCCTGATGAACGATCCCGGGCTGCTGGTGGTGGACGAACCCACCAGTGCCCTCGATCAGGAACGGGGCGCCGCCATCATCGATCTGATCGTGGGTGTGGTCCGGGACCATCAAGCGGCGACCCTGCTGGTCACTCACGATCGAACCCACTTCGCGAAGATGGATTCGGTCTATCAGGTGACCGACGGGGTACTGACCGATGCGCGTGGTGAGGCCCTTCTCAAGCGCCGTTGAACCCGTGACGGATGTGGGCTTCCCCGACGCGATCAGCAGCTGCGACGACGGCCTTTCCGATCTGCTGCAGTTCGTCGGCAGGCATCTCGCGATTGGGGACGGCGACGATGGACGCGACCACTGCGCCGGTGTCGTCGAAGATGGGGGCGCCGACGGTGACGACGGCAACCCGGCCGACGATTTCTTCTGACAGATAGTCGATCGTTGTCAGTTCCGTGAGGAGACCGTCGACGCGTGAGCGTAATGAGTCCGACACCGGTGAATCCCTCAGGGAGGCAAGGGTGTCGACCATCTGTGCATGGTCCGGGGTCATTCGTTCGACCGCGTAGCCGCGTTCGCGGATGGAATCGAGAACGTCGCGGAGCCGGCTCCGGGCCCCGGCGGGTGCGGCATCAACCCACCGCGTGATCGCGTTCTCCGGTGACCAGGCCACGAACTCCCGGCAGACGGTAGGGCGAAGTGGGATGCGCCGGCCGGGTTTGATCCACGCGAGCTCGGGCGTGCCGACAACATCGGTCACCGTGATCGATTCGCCGGTGCGCTCGGCCAGGAAAGCCGGCATGTCCAGAGTGTCTGCCATGTCCTGCAACGCCGAGGCCGCCAGCCGCCGCAGGGGGAAACCGCGTTCGGCCCGCTGAACGAGCCCGACAAATCCGGCGCTGATGCTGAAGTTTCCGTCGTGGCGGGTCACCCAGCCATCGCGCGTGAGTTGCGCCAGCACGGCGTGGGCGGTGGCCCGCGACGACCCGGTGCGCCGGACGATCTCCGCGAGCGACAGTGGTGTTTCGATGCTGGATGCCAGCAGTTCGATCGTCCGCACCACCCGCTGTGTCGGTGGCGAGGGTTGACCGGCCCCGTTGCCGTCATCTACCGTCGATGTCATATTGTCGAACGCTAGTGTCGAATATTCGACATGTCAACACCGCGGGTCTTGCCCGCGGGGAATCGAACACCAGGGCGGAAGGTCATCACGGTGTTGAACACGAGGTACGAGCTCACACATCTCGCCGCACTCGAAGCGGAGTCGGTGCATATCTTTCGGGAGGTCGCCGCTACTGCGCAGCGCCCGGTGTTGTTGTTCTCCGCGGGCAAGGACTCGGTGGTGATGTTCCATCTCGCCCGCAAGGCCTTCTGGCCGGCGCCCGTTCCGTTCCCGCTGATGCACATCGATACCGGCCACAATTTCGAAGAAGTGATCGACTACCGGGATCGGGTTGTCTCCGAAACCGGTGTCCGGCTGATTGTTTCGAGGGTTCAGGATGACATCGACGCCGGCCGGGTGGTCGAACAGACGGGGCCGGGGGCCAGTCGTAACCGGTTGCAGACCGCGGCGTTGCTGCGCGCGATCAGGGAGAACTCCTTTGACACGGTCTTCGGTGGCGCGCGTCGCGACGAAGAGAAGGCCCGCGCCAAGGAACGGGTGTTCAGCTTCCGGGATGAGTTCGGTGCCTGGGATCCGCGGGCACAGCGCCCAGAACTATGGAATCTCTACAACGGACGCCATCACAAAGGTGAGCACATCCGGATATTCCCCCTGAGCAACTGGACCGAGCTCGACATCTGGCAGTACATCGCGGCCGAGGAGATCGCTCTGCCGAGCATCTACTATTCGCATCGTCGCGAGGTGGTCGCCCGGGACGGAATGCTTTTGGCGAGAACACAATTCCTGGAGTTGGGGCCTGGGGAGAAGACATACACCGAGCAGGTGCGATTTCGGACAGTGGGGGATGCGACCTGCACCGGCTGTGTTCTCAGCGATGCAGTCACGGTCCACCAGGTGATCGACGAGGTCGCCGCGACCCGGCTCACCGAACGCGGGGCAACCCGGGCCGACGACCGGATCTCTGAATCCGGAATGGAAGACCGCAAAAAGGAGGGGTACTTCTGATGACTGTTGACCACGAAAGTCTCGCGGCCAGCACGGTGATCGGCGGTCGAAAGGCGTTGTTGCGCTTGGCTACCGCCGGCAGCGTTGATGACGGAAAATCGACGCTCATCGGACGGTTGCTCTACGACTCCAAGAGTATCTTCACCGATCAGATGGAGTCCATCGAACGGACCAGCGCCGCGCGTGGAGATGAATACGCGAACCTCGCTCTGCTGACCGACGGGCTGCGTGCCGAGCGGGAACAGGGCATCACGATCGATGTCGCGTACCGCTATTTCTCCACTCCCAAAAGGAAATTCATCATCGCGGACACCCCGGGGCACGTGCAGTACACCCGGAACATGGTGACCGGTGCATCCACGGCTGATGTGGCGCTGATCCTCGTCGACGCCCGAAAGGGTGTTCTCGAACAAACGCGGCGCCACGCATTTTTGTCGTCGTTGCTCGGCGTCTCGCACGTGGTGCTCTGCGTGAACAAGATGGATCTCGTCGAGTGGTCGGAGGACCGGTTCAACGAGATCCGTGAGGAGTTCGCCTTGTTCGCCGCGAAACTCGACGTCAGGGATCTGAGCTTCATCCCGGTCTCGGCGCTCCTCGGCGACAACGTGGTGGACGCGTCCTCGAATACTCCCTGGTACCAAGGAGGTTCGCTGTTGGCACATCTGGAGGACGTCCACGTCGCATCGGACCACAACCTCATCGACGCGCGCCTGCCCGTCCAATATGTGATCCGGCCGCAGCTCGCCGATGGTTCGGACCATCGCAGCTATGCCGGCACGATTGCCAGCGGCACGTTCAAACCCGGCGACGAGGTCGTGGTGCTGCCCGGTGGGTTCAGCACCACGGTGTCGGAGATCTGGGGTCCGGGTGGAGCGAAGGTCGACGAGGCGTTTGCTTCGATGGCGGTGACCGTCTCACTGACCGACGAGATCGACATCAGCCGCGGCGAGATGCTGGCCCGCCCGGGCAACCGGCCGCACGTCGGCCGTGACATCGACGCGATGGTGTGCTGGTTCTCCGAGGACACCACACTGAAACCCGGAAACCGGTACACATTGCAGAGCTCCACGCGGGAGTCGAAGGCCGTCATCGAAGACCTCACGTATCGCCTCGATGTGAACACCCTGCACCGGGACGGGAGTTCGCAAGAGTTGCAGCTCAACGAAATAGGCCGGGTGACGGTGCGCACCGCGCAGCCGATGATGTTCGACGCCTATCGTCAGCATCGGGACACCGGTAGTTTCATCCTGGTGGATGAGGCGACGAACAAGACCGTCGGCGCCGGGATGATCAACGGTCCGGTGAGCCGTGACTCCCATGTGGTCTGGCACAGCTCGTCGGTGACCAGGGAGCAGCGGTCTCACCAGGGTGCGACGATCTGGCTGACCGGCCTGTCAGGTGCGGGCAAGTCGTCCATCGCAGTGGAATTGGAGCGGTCGATGGTCGCCGAGGGGCGCCCGGCCTACCTGATGGACGGCGACAATCTGCGCCATGGTCTCAACTCCGACCTCGGTTTCGGCGACGACGATCGCCGCGAGAACATTCGCCGGACCGCAGAAGTGGCTGCAATGTTCGCCGACTCGGGCGCGGTCGCCATCGTGTCGCTGATCAGCCCCTTCGCGGCGGAGCGCCAAAGGGCGAAAGAGATCCACGAGCAGCGCGGAATCCCGTTTTACGAGGTGTTCATCGATACGCCGCTCGACCTCTGCGAAGAGCGCGACCCCAAGGGGCTGTACGCCAAGGCGCGCCGGGGAGAGGTCACGCACTTCACCGGGATCAGCTCGCCGTACGAGCGGCCGGCCGATCCGGACGTGGTCATCACGCCCACGGACGGTGCGCCAAGGGATGTCGCCGAGTCGATTCGCCGTAACCTGGGCGTGTGACTGTTGACTCGAACGACCTCAAGTTGGCCGGCCGGTTGGCCACAGCCGCCGGTGAGTTGCTGCTCGACCTGCGGGCCACCTCCGGATTGACCGGCAAAGAGCTCGGCAATGCAGGCGATTTCCGGGCGAATGAGTTCTTGCTCAAAGAGTTGGCGCGTTTGTGTCCCGACGATGCCGTGCTGTCCGAGGAATCGTCCGATGACTTTGTCCGACTCGAGGCCGACCGGGTGTGGATCGTCGACCCGGTCGACGGCACCCGGGAGTACGGCACCGAAGGCCATACCGACTGGGCGGTGCATGTCGCCCTCTGGGAACGTGACGGCCAGACCGGGGTCGGGGCGTTGTCGGTGGGTGCAGTGGCATTGCCGGCGCTCGGCGTGACGTACGTCAACGACGGTGCGCCCATCGAACCTGCCGATGGTCTGGCCGCGACTCCGCGGGGAGATCGACCCAGGGTGGTGATCAGCGGTACTCGTCCGGCGGCGTTCTCGGAGGCCGTGGCTGCCGCTGTCGGCGGCGAATTGTTGTCGATGGGTTCGGCCGGTGCCAAGGCGATGGCGGTGGTCCGGGGTGAAGCCGATGCGTACGTCCACGCCGGCGGTCAGTACGAGTGGGATTCGGCGGCGCCGGTGGCGGTCGCGAAGTCGCAGGGCCTGTGGTGCAGCAGAGCCGATGGGCTGACCTTGGAATACAACCAGCGCGACGTCTTTCTTCCGGACCTGATCATTTGCCGGCCGGAACTGGCCGAGACGATCCTCGAGGTCACGCGCCAGGCCTGATCGCTCAGGCGGGCCGACGCTGAAGAGACCGCAGGACGTTGTCCAGGGCAGCCCGGATGTCGGCGACCTCGATCCGCATCAGCGCGTCGTCGTCGAGGTCGGTGAGGTCGACTGCGCCACTGGTGAGCCGGTGTTCCCGTTCTTCCTCGGCGCTCTCGACCACGTTGCGCACAAAGCGCCCGTTGCCGGCCAGGTCGATGGAACGGCGCCCGCCGCCGGACGCGTCCGGCTGAATCTGGTGACAGAGCGGGCCGCAGGCGAACTCCAGTTCCTGCAGTGCCTCCGGGCTGATGACCGAATCACGCTTGCGGGCAAGGAGTTCGGCGATGCCGGCCAGCTCCGGTGGACTGTAGGAGTCGAATCGGATGCGTTTGGCGAAACGGGACGACATGCCCTCGTTGGCCGACAGGAGCCGGTCGATCTCGGCGTCATACCCGGCGATGATGACAACCAGCCGGTCGCGGTCGTCCTCCATCCGCGCGAGCAGGGTGTCGACGGCTTCTCGTCCGAACGCATCGCCGCCGGACAGGCCACTCTGGATCAGGGTGTAGGCCTCGTCGATGAACAACACGCCGTCCATCGCACGGTCGATCACCTCGGACGTCTTGATCGCCGTGCTACCGAGGTGTTCACCGACCAGGTCACGCCGCGAAACCTGCACCACCGCATCGGTTTTGATCAGCCCGAGGCCGCAGTAGATCTTGGCGACGATGCGGGCGATGGTCGTCTTGCCGGTGCCGGGTGGCCCGGTGAAGGCCAGATGCAGGCTCCGGGGTCCGGTTGCGAGGCCTTTATCGGCGCGGATCTTGGCCAGTGTTGCCGCGGACTTCAGTTTGGCGACTTGGGTTTTGACCGATTCCAGGCCGATCTGTTCGTCCAGTTCGGCCTGTGCCGCCGCCAGTAGATCGCAATCACCGCCACCGTCCGCGCCAAGGCCCGACGTGTCGGGGACAGAGGTGGGATCCCATTTGTCAGTGCGCGCTTCGATGTCTTCGGCGCTGGTGATCACGAGCCGGAATCGTGGGTCGGACAGGGCTTTGGCATTGGCCGCGAACGCCGGGTCGCGGGAGTAGACGGCTTCGAACCGCTGGCGGGCCGCGGCCTCGGAACCCTGTTCGCGCAGTGCCAGGCCGTGGGTGAACGTCGCCGCGGTGGCCACTGCCGGGATCGGGCCTTCCTGAGCAGCCTCGAGCCGGCGGATCCCTTCGGCGAACAAGCCCATCTGCACACATGCGGACCCGGCCATGAGATCGGCGCCGGCATTCATATACGCGTCGGACCACGAGGCCGACTCGGACAGCGACGCGAGTACATCGGGCCAGCGCTGGGTTTTGAAGTGCAGGCTCGCTCGCAGGTAGTCGATGATGGGCGCTCGTCCGACCACCGTGGCAGCAGCCTCGTCGAGCGCATCTTCGGCACCCTGATGGTCGGCGCCGGTGATGAGGGTGGCGGCGTAGGCGGCGATGGCCTCGGTGCGGTCGGCCAGCGGATAGTCGATGTACAGGCCGGTCGAGAAACGTCCGGACAGGGTGCGGGCTGGTAGTCCGAGTCGTCGTTGCTCGGCGCCGATGGTGGCGCGGGCCCGATACAACTGCAGGATCACGGCGGGGGAGTTGTCGCCACAGGCGAGCCGCCCGAGCCAGGCGTCCGCGAGGGTGGGGTCCCACTCGGTGGCCCGCGTGAATGCGAGCGTGGCCTTGTCCCGGTCGGGCGGGTACTCCTCGGTGTCGACCCGGATGCCCAATGAGCGCACCGCGAAGTCGAAGAGCTGACGCGCCTTGGCGACCGCCGAGCGAGAACCCGGCGTAGCTGGTCCGTTGTTCATGAATGACCCCCGTCATTGCCCCCGCGCGCCACCCCCGGCGCGCGAGGGACAGACTACCGGCGTTCGCCGGATCGGGGCGCCGGACCGCCGAGAACGGTGGCGTCGACCGCTTGCCGAGACGGCATGGTCAGCGGTTGGTGTGGTACCGCCTAGACTGTTCTCGTGAGTGCAGACGTAGATACCGTTTCCGTCGCCGTCGATACGCCCGATCAGCCGCAGCCCTTCCGTGAGTTGGGTCTGAAGGATGACGAGTATCAGCGGATCCGTGAGATTCTCGGTCGCCGCCCGACCGCCGCCGAATTGGCGATGTACTCGGTGATGTGGTCCGAGCATTGCTCGTACAAGTCGTCGAAGGTGCACCTGCGCTACTTCGGCGAGACCACCACCGATGAGATGCGGTCGTCGATGCTCGCCGGAATCGGCGAGAACGCGGGTGTTGTCGACATCGGTGACGGCTGGGCCGTCACGTTCAAGGTCGAATCGCACAACCATCCGTCGTATGTCGAGCCGTACCAGGGTGCGGCCACCGGTGTCGGCGGCATCGTCCGCGACATCATGGCCATGGGTGCCCGCCCGATCGCGGTCATGGACCAGCTCCGCTTCGGCGCGGCCGATGCTCCCGACACCCGCCGGGTGGTCGACGGTGTGGTCCGCGGTGTCGGTGGCTACGGCAACTCTCTCGGCCTGCCGAACATCGGCGGCGAAACCGTGTTCGACGCGTCGTACGCGGGCAACCCCTTGGTCAACGCGCTCTGTGCGGGTGTGATGCGGGTCGAGGATCTGCACCTGGCGTTCGCGTCGGGTGCCGGTAACCGGATCATCCTGTTCGGCGCCCGGACCGGTCTCGACGGTATCGGTGGCGTGTCCGTCCTCGCGTCGGAGACTTTCGACGACACCGGTGGTGGCCGTCCGAAGAAGCTGCCTGCGGTGCAGGTCGGCGATCCGTTCACCGAGAAGGTACTCATCGAGTGCTGCCTCGACCTGTACAAGGCCGGCATTGTGATCGGTATCCAGGATCTCGGCGGTGCCGGATTGTCCTGTGCCACCTCGGAATTGGCTGCTGCCGGCGACGGTGGCATGCACATCGAACTCGAAAAAGTGCCCATGCGGGCCACCGGCATGACCCCGGCCGAGGTCCTCTCCAGCGAGTCGCAGGAGCGGATGTGTGCGGTGGTCGCCCCCGAGAACGTCGAGGCGTTCATGGAGGTCTGCCGCAAGTGGGACGTGCTGGCCACCGACATCGGCCACGTCACCGATGGCGAGCATCTCGAGATCACCTGGCACGGCGAGACCGTGGTCGACGTGCCGCCGCGCACCGTCGCCCACGATGGACCGGTCTACGAGCGCCCCGTCGTCCGGCCGGACTGGCAGGACGACGTGATCGCCTCGAGCACAAAGGATCTCAAGCGTCCGTCCTCCCCGGAAGAACTGCGGGCAACGCTGCTGGAGATGATCTCGTCGCCGGCACTGTGCAGCCGCCGGTTCATCACCGAGCAGTACGACCGCTACGTTCGCGGCAACACCGTGCTGGCCGAGCATGCCGACTCCGGCATGATCCGCGTCGACGAATCCTCCGGTCGCGGAATCGCTTTGGCGACAGACGCTTCGGGCCGCTACACCTACCTCGATCCGTACCGTGGCGCGCAACTGGCTTTGGCCGAGGCGTACCGCAACGTGGTCGTCAGCGGTGCCACACCCAAGGCCGTCACCAACTGCCTGAACTTCGGCTCGCCCGAGGATCCGGCCGTGATGTGGCAGTTCCAGCAGGCCGTCCGCGGATTGGCCGATGGTTGTGCGCAACTGGGCATTCCCGTCTGCGGCGGCAACGTCAGTTTCTACAACCAGACCGGTGCGACGGCCATCCTGCCCACACCGGTTGTCGGTGTCCTGGGCGTGATCGACGATGTCCGTCGGCGCATCCCGACCGGTTTCGGAACCGAGATCGGCGAGACGCTGATCCTCCTCGGTGACACCCACGACGAGTTCGACGGATCGATCTGGTCACAGGTGGCCCACGATCACCTCGGTGGCACGCCGCCGGCCGTCGACCTCGAGCGCGAGCGTCTCCTGGGCGAAATCCTCACCGCCGCATCGCGCGACGGTCTGGTCTCGGCTGCTCACGACCTGTCCGAGGGTGGACTCGCCCAGACCGTGATCGAAGCCGCGCTCGCGGGGGAGACCGGATGCCGGATCGTGCTGCCAGAGGGCGCCGATCCGTTTGTCTGGCTGTTCTCCGAGTCGTCGGGCCGCGTCCTGGTTGCGGTGCCACGCTCCGAAGAGGTGCGTTTCTGCGGAATGCTCGACGCCCGGCAGCTCCCGTGGGCCCGGATCGGTGTGGTCGACCAGGGCAGCGACTCCGTCGAAGTCCAGGATGCCTTCACCATCCCACTCACCGAATTGCGTGAGGCCTTCGAGGGAACGCTTCCCAAACTCTTCTCCTAAACCCGAAAGTGTGCCCTTTTGGCGGTCCCCACCTGGGGTTTTGTTCGCCAAAAGGGCACACTTTCGGGTGTGGGCGGGCTAGGGTGAACGTGTTCTAGTTTCCTGCGTACGGAGGTCTGTGGTGTCGTTGCGTGTTGTTGTCTGGTCCACCGGAACCATCGGAAAGCTGGCGATAGCCGGGGTGTTGGCCCGTCCCGAACTCGAATTGGTCGGGGTCTGGGTGTCGAACCCGGACAAGGTCGGTAAGGACGTCGGCGAGTTGGCCGGACTGGGGCGCGACCTCGGTCTCGCTGCCACCAACGACACCGAAGCGCTACTGGCGCTGCGTCCCGACTGCATCGTCCATGGCGCGATGACCGACGACCGCATCATGGAGGCGATCGACGACCTCATCTCGTTCCTCGAGGCCGGCGTCAACGTCGTCTCGTCCGGACCGGTCGCGCTGGTCTATCCCGACGGCGTGTTCCCGGACGAACTCAACGAGCGGATCCGCAGCGCCGCGCGGGCGGGCAATGCCACCCTGCACGTCAACGGCATCGACCCCGGATTTGCCAATGATGTTCTGCCGCTGGCGATGACATCGTTGTCGAAGCGGATCGACGAACTACGCGTGGCGGAGATTGCCGACTATGCGACGTACTACCAACCGATGACCATGACCGAGCTGTTCGGATTCGGCAAACCGATGGACACCGAGTCGATGCTGTGGATGCCCGGTGTCCTGTCCCTGGCCTGGGGTCCGGTGGTGCGACAACTCGCAGCCGGCCTCGACGTCACCCTCGACGAGCCGCTGATCGAGAAGATCGACCGCCGGCCGGCAGAGAGTGACTACGACATCGCCTCCTGCCATATCGCCAAGGGGACGATGGCCGCCGTCAGGTTCGAGGTGATCGGGACTGTAAACGGTGTTCCCCGAGTGGTTCTCGAACATGTCACCCGCACGCAGCGTGATGCTCAGCCGGACTGGCCCATACCCAGCAACGGCGACGGCTGCTACCGCATCGAGATCACCGGCGACCCGGTGATGACCGTCGACTTCGTCCACCACGGTGAGAACGGCGACCACAACGACTCCGGAATGCTGGTCACCGCAATGCGTTTGGTGAACGCGGTGGAAGCCGTGGTGAATGCTGCGCCCGGGCTTCTCACCGCACTCGACCTCCCGCAGATCACCGGTCGTGGATTGGTGACGAAGGACTGATCCGGTCGTATCGGCCCTCATCCACCCGAAATCGCACCGCCCACCGACAATTGCCGGTGGGCGGTGCAAATTCGGGTGGGCGGGGTGTCAGGCGAAAGCTTTTGCCCGTCGCGGCAACGTGATCGGCCGCCGGCGTTCGAGTTGTCCTGCGCCGACGAGGAAGTCGGCGTAGTCGCGCATTGTGGTGGCGACAGGTCGTGGTGCATAACCCAATTCGCGGCGCGCCTTGGTTCCGTCGACGTAGGGCTGAGCCCCCAGTGAGCCCAGTGCGGCCTTCGACACCAGGTCGGAACCGAACAATTTGCAGACCGGTTCGGCCACCGGCAGGATCGCCTCCACCCAGCGCATCGGGAACGCCAGGGCGGGCCCGCGCCGTCCGGCTTCGCGAGCGACCATCCGGAACGCGTCGAACATCTCGACCATCTCGCCGGTCAGCAGGTAGTTTTCGCCGCAGACGCCGTGTTCGCCGGCGAGGATCAGTCCGGCCGCGACATCGCGGACGTCGACGAGATCGAAGCCACCGGTGATGAGCGCGGGAACGCGACCGCGCGCGGAGTCGCGCAGCATGCCGTTGATCCGCGAATACGGTGCGTGATCGGCGGGACCGTACACCGCGGTCGGATTGCAGATGACGGCGTCGAGACCGCGGGCGATGACCCGGTGCAGCTCCTGCTCGCCGGACCACTTGGAGCGGTCGTACACCGGAAGCGCACGATCCGCGGATCGCACCGACGTCTCGCTGATCTGACCGCCGCACAGGTACTGGTCGAACGAATGGATCGAGCTGCAATGCACCATCCGGCGGACCCCCGCGTCGAGGGCGGCTTCGGCTACATTGCGCACGCCCTCGGTGTTGATCCGCCAGGCATTCTCGTCGTTGTGGCGCAGAGTGATGACCGCGACCAGGTGATAGACGACGTCGACACCGTCGAATGCTGTGGTGAGAGATGCCGGATCGAGGATGTCGGCACCGACCCACTCGACTGCCGCGATGTCGGGGGTGGCCGCCGGGCGTTGCCGGTCGATGGCAACCACGGTGTCACCGCGTCTGACCAGCTGCTCGACCAGATTGCGTCCCACGAACCCGGCGGCGCCGGTTACAGCAACTTTCATCTCGATCACTTTCGATTTGTGGCCAGGGGCCATCGCCTACGGTATTAGAACGTGTTCTACTTTGAGTAGAATAGAACACGTTCTAACTTTGCGGAAGGTGATGGCGACCGATGGCGACGTATGGCCGGGACCGGATGCTTGCACTTGTGGAACGCTCACCGGCGGCCGCGGGTGTCCACGACCGCGACGCCTGGGTCGGATTGTTCGTCGACGTCGGCACCGTCAATGATCCGGTGGGATCGCGGGCGCACGTGGGCGTCGGCGAGATCGAGCGCTTCTACGACACGTTCATCGGTCCCCGGAACATCACGTTTCATCGCGACGTCGACGTCGTAGGGGAGCACTCGGTGATCCGTGACCTCGAACTCGAAGTCGAGATGTCGCCCAAGGTGACGCTGCGGGTGCCGGTCTTCATCAGATACGACCTGCAGGAGTCCGACGGTGCCCTGCGCATCACCCGGCTGGCGGCTTTCTGGGAACTGCCCGGGATGATCACGCAATTCATGCGATGCGGTGTGGCCGCGGGGCCGGTCGGGGTGAAGCTGACCCTGGCGCTGCTCCGTAATCAGGGGATCCGGGGCACGTTCGGGTTTGCACAGGGTTTCCGGCGTGTGGGCGCAGGGGCCAAGTCGGCGGTCGAGAACTTTCTCGACGCGGCATCGCGCGGGGATGTCCGGGGTGCTCGGCGACTGCTCGATCCCCATGCGCAGTTGGTGGTACTCGGTGATGAGACCGGCGATGTCGAATGCGTCGTCGGACAACTCCTTGGGGTCGAGGCGCACAAACTTCTGGCGGCCGGTGACACCGTTGCCGTCGCCCTGAAGCTCGGCGATCGAAAAGGTGTGGGGTTCTTTGTGTTTGGGACCAGGCGGGGATCGATCTCGGCTGTCGAGATGTTCTTCGGCGAGTGATCGAGCGCACTTGCGCTGACGGATCGGCGCCGCAGGCCTAGAGTTTTTTTCATGGCAGCACCGCTTTCCACACCCGGCGTATTCGGTCCCGACGATCTCGACGGCCTGGTCTGGTTTTACGACATGTACGGATATGCCACCCTGCGGGGTGTCCTGAGTGAGTCCGACGTCGACACCATCGAAGCGGAATGCGTTGCCGCGCAGCAAGGTGTGGTCGCCGGCGACCTGGATTCCCGATATGGGTCCACCGTCTTCATCGATGAGGCGGCCAAGGCGGAGAAGTTCGCCAATTACGTCGAATACGTCAGTGAAGTGTCATCTGCGGTCGACTCCGCCATCACCGGCCCGGTGATGAGGGACGTCATGAGCCGGTTGCTCGGCCCGGACAGCTGGCTGCGCGATCACGAGCAGTACGGGGTCGTTTATCAGGATGCCCGCCCCGGCAAGGAGTCCGGCTACACCCGGATCGGCTGGCATTCGGACTGGCAGTCGGGTCCCAGCCTGGAGGTGTGGCCGAGTACGGCATTCACACTGCACATCGACGGCACCAGTCCGGCCAATGGGTTCCTGCGGGTGGTGCCGGGCAGTCACCTCTGGGACACCCCGGCGCCGTACCGCAACGTCAACGGCGTCTCTGTACCCGACACCGCGCAACCTTCGGGAGGACGGACCGGCCGCAAGCCGCCGTTCGAGATGCCGCTGGGTTTCGAGAAGATCCGTGGCGAAGTCGGGATCTACGCCGAACGCGGCGACGTCATCCTCCACGACGCCTACCTCTGGCACTCCGCGGCTCGGGCCACCGACGACAACACCCAGCGCAGGCATGTGCGCGGCGGTTACTTCGGTGGCACCAAACCTGCTGCAGGAGTTGAAGAATTCATCAAGAACGCTGCACGGTGAGTGTTTCCCCAGGCCAGCAGCTATAGCGTCCGCAGAGCGGCCGCAGGAGAATTGACCGTCGTAATCAGGCCAGCCGCAGCGGCCCGGATCTTGTCATCCGACTTGGGCCATAGGTGGGTATAGGTGGTCAGCGTGAATGCTGCCGAGCTATGGCCATCGTCTTGCTGACGGCCACCACATCCCACCGCACCGCAAGGGCACCGGATCACCCTCGTCAGCAACGACGGTGCACTCAGTGAAGTCGTCGCATCGATGCCGGCCAACGTGATCCCGGTCAGCGAGGTCGGACACGACTAAGAAGGCGACGGCAACCTGACCGAAGAAGCGTCCTGGTTCCGCTGACCCGACAGACCCGGCGCAAAACTCACCCCGGCCCGAACTCCTAAACCGAGCCGATCAGGAAAGCATGGGAACGGCGGAGACGACCCGGATCGCCGCACCACCAGCCGCCCAGCGCCAACACAGAACATTCCGCAGCCCCCACAGGCGCGGGGTGTTCTGCGATAATCGACCGTGTGTCGCTTCATCTCATTGAAAAACGCCGAACAGACCGTGACGACTTCTACAACTGGCAACCATTCGGAAATGACGAGGGCTTCACGCGGGCTTGGTGGTCGGATCGAACTTGGCATCAGGACCCTGATCCGTGGTGCCTGGAGGTCCAACAGGACGGAGTCGAAGTCGCGCGGGTCGAACTCGACAATACCGACGACGTCCCCTACGACGTCGCGTCATGGCTCGGTGCCGAGGCGCTCGAAATCGTGTTCATCGAAGTCGCGGAGCCGTTCCGCCGAAAAGGAATCGCCAGCGAGGCCGTCCAGGCAATCGCAGCGCTGTACTTAGACCGGACGCTCGTCGCTTTCAGTGAAGGCGGCGATGATTTCTGGTCGTCCCTCGGGTGGGATCGCTTTGACCACGCCGACGGTCCACTGCTAGCGAAACCGCTGTTCATCGCGCCGAACGGGTGGCTCACCGATCGGGGAACCATTTCCGCCGAAGCACCCCCTCGAAATATCGGAGGCACCCCAAACCCTTGACTCCTCGGTAGTCGAGAAAGATCTCTCCCCGGCTTTTACACCCTGGAAAGAGGGTTTCTGGCGTCGCTTCTGGCGTTCGGTCTGTGCGTCCTGGCGTGGCCGGCAGGTTCGGCCCGGTTGCGACTTGTCAGGCGATCCCCTGGAAACGTGCTGATACCCCGCAAATGGCCGTTCAGAGCCTATTATGCCTCACAAGTAATTCCTTCTTGACTACCGTGAGTCATGGTATTTGGGGGTGGTCAGATTTCCAGGGCCGGTGAAGTTTGTGTGGCGCCGCGACATCCCTTCAAACATTCGACGCGATCCGTGCCCCGACCCTGCGGTCGGTGGAGTCAGCCTTTATACAGGGGCCTCTACGTGCGAACCGGATCTGACCAGTGATTGTCCGCGATTAGAGTATGTTTTTACGTCATGCCCGTATATGACGAGTCCGACCCTCCTCGCATCGTCGTTTCCTTCACTGCCAGCGAGATTGACGATGGAATTTGCGATGTAGTCCGGCAGTACGCCGGCGCCGTTCACACCCATGCAAATGTGAGTGGGAGGGGCCCCTCGCTCCGTTGGGAGAGCTGGGACGCCGTGATTTCGTTCGGCGATGTTCCGTGGCTTGGGGCGAGCAGCGATCACCTTCGATTGCTCCAGTTTGGAGGTACTCCAACGGGCGGGATCCGGAAGGAGAACTCGACACGTAGTTTCTCTCAGGTTCATACATACGGCGAAGAAGTGGAGATTCCAAGCTCGCTCGACAGTCAATTGAAAGAACTTGTTAAATCAACTATATTGCCTCGAGTGCGAGCATCCGCCGTTCCCCGGGGAACTGTGCGCCCGTTCGACTGGGGTAGCGATACGTCCGAGACGACTGTGCTTACGCAGGATCTCGATGGTAGATGGCATTCGGCGATCTACAACCCGGACGCGGGCCCAGCAGAGATTATCTACCTTCCTTGCTTCGAAGTCGATTTTGAATATGTAAGGCTCTGGTTGCTTTACGCGCTCGAGCGGTGGTCGAAACTTGACCCGGCCAGGTTTCCTCCCGGACCCGACTGGACGTCGGACGAGCGATGGATGATGCGGTCTGAGCAAAATCTTGCGCGGAAAATCGACGAGATAGCAGACGAGTTAGCCGAAGCGACGAATCGGTTGGAAGGTCAGATTGCGGACGCAAAGTCAGAGTTGGAGAAAATGCAGGCGAGGGTCGATGAAGGAGAGCGACTCATCCTGAGTGGTACCGGTGCACCGCTCGTAGTTGCTGTCGCCGCGACGCTTGAACGCCTCGGGTTCGATGTTGAAAACCGGGATCTATCCGAGGGAAGGGAGAAGTTAGAGGATTTGCGAGTTCGCACTGCGAATGACAGCGACGGTTGGATCGCGCTCGCGGAGATCAAAGGATATTCCAAGGGCGGCTCTCCGACTGATCTCCAGAAACTCGGGCGATTCGTCGAACGATATATTCTCGAGGCGAAAGAGGCGCCGAATGCAAGGTGGTACATCGTGAATCAGTTCAAGGACCGGAACCCTGCGAACCGGCCACAGCTACTCCGCGGCCAGGATCCGGACGTGGATCTGCTTGCCGAAGACGGCGGGCTCGCAATCGATACAAGAGACCTGTTCCGCCTCGGTCGCGATGTCGATGGCGGTTCGATTGCAGCGCCGGACGCCCGCGCACTGCTAATCTCGGCTACTGGCCGATTCTGTTATTCGTCCGCAGAGCGTCCGCAGTAGCTTCCACGCCATGACTGGCCAACGCTAACAATGCTATTGACCTGCACGAACTGCTCTGATCACGCCTTACCGTCGCATACAAACGCCCAGGGCCGGGTTCATCAAGAACGCTGCAAGATAGCCGTCCCGGCGGGGGATCACGCCGGCACGATGTTCTGGTTGATCCGAAAGAGATTGTTCGGGTCATACTTCCGCTTGACCTCGACGAGCCGGTCGTAGTTGCCGCGATAGGCTGCCTGAACGCGTTCGTGACCTTCGTCCATCATCATGTTCACGTAGCCACCGCCGGCGGACGTCGGGTGCAGATCCTCCCAATAGTTCTTGGCCCACTCCGTGATCTTTCCGAGGTTGGCCGGATCGGGATCGATGCCGGCGATGACTCCGTTCCACCCGCCGTTCCGGTAGGCGAACGCAGTTGCATCCGTGGCAACACGCTCCGCGGCGCCGCTGATCGGATAGAGGTGCATCGTCGACAGGGACGACGGCAGGGATTCGCCGTACTGACGGTGATATCCGATCGCGGTGTCGGTGATCTCCTCGAAGATGTCGGCCTTCCAGTACCACTGCAACCCTTTGGGAAGGAGCCCGTCGAATGCGCTCTGGAGCACGGGAAACGGCATCGGCGCGACGCCGGACAGGAGCGGTGAGCCGAAATCCCGAATGGGCGCCAGCACCTGGTCGGCTTTGTCGTGCGACCCCGAATAGCACCATACGATCCCGCAGACCTTTCGGCCCCACAACTCCTCGGGGAAGGGTGGACCGCCCGGGACCTCCAGAACGCCGATCCAGCCGTTCAGGTCGTCGGGCAGTGTCGGAATCAGCTCGCGGTACCACTTGAAGACCTCTTCGGCGTCGGCGATGTCGTAGAGGATCGGCCCGCCGATGACCTCCCCGGCCTCACCCACCGGGTGGGATCGAAATGTGAACGAGGTGACCACACCGAAGTTGCCGCCGCCGCCACGCAGCGCCCAGAACAGGTCAGGATGGCTCTCGGCGCTTGCGGTCACAAAGGAACCGTCGGCCAACACGACGTCGGCGGAGAGCAGGTTGTCGACGGTCAGACCGAGATGCCTTGTGAGATAGCCGGTTCCACCGCCGAGCGTCAGTCCTGCAACGCCGGTTGTGGAGACGAAACCAGACGGGGTGGCCAGGCCGAAGGCGCCGTTCGCGTGATCCACGTCGCCCCAGGTGCACCCGGCGTCCACGCGTACGGTTCGGGCTGTCGGGTCGACGTTGGTCGAGCGTTGCGTGCGGAAGTCGATCACCAGGGAGTCATCCCACACGCTGAACCCGGCACCGTGGTGGCCGGCACCGCGTACCGCGAGGGGGATCTGATGACGTCGCGCAAAGTTGACGGCGGTGATCACGTCCGCGACATCCGCGACGCAGGCGACGGCCGCCGGATGTCGGTCGATGGCCCCGTTGTAGACCTTCCGCACCTCGTCATAGTCGGTGTCGTCGGGACCGATCAGCGGGCCGCGAAGGGTCTGGCGAAGCTCGGAGATGACGGCATCCGGGGTGGCTTCATTGGGGGACATTTGGTGCACTCCTTATGTACGGGCTGACATGGTGGGAGACTGTCAAGTTGACGGTACGAAAAGCGGTTACGTCTGGGAATGCCCGAGGCGCCGAAGGACTTGCCCATACGTCCGCCTATCGGATCAGCTTGTGCCGCACGTCCAGAAGTGTTGTCTGATCGTCCGGGAGTCACGTCATGGATGTCCTATCCGACGTTTTACTCGCTGTGCGGTTGACCGGTGCGGTGTACTTCGACGTCGATGCCCGCTCGCCCTTTGTTCTCGAGAGTCCGCCGACCGATGTGATCGCTGCCAAGATCGCCACGGAAGCGGAGCACCTGATCGCCTTCCACGTCCTGACTCACGGCTCTTGCTGGGTCGAAACGGTCGACGAACCCGAGCCCGCGCAAATGCTGCGGGCCGGCGAGATGGTGATCGTCTCCAGCGGCGAGGCACACCTCCTCGCGTCGGCTCCGGGCCTCTGCGGGCAGCCCGACCTGTCTCGCTATTACCGGCCGCTGACCGAAGCCCTGCCGTTTGTCATCGACATCAACGGCGACTCGAACGCTGAGCGCTGCCGGATCGTGTGTGGCTACTTCGCATGTGACAGGCGTCCGTTCAACCCGTTGCTCGAATCATTGCCCAGGATGGTCCACGCCCCCGTGTCGAGTCGTAGCTGGGGGTGGATGACGCGACTCCTCGACGCAGCCATCGAGGCAAGCGATGGTCACAACGCCGGGCAGGAGGCGATGCTGGCAAAATTGTCCGAGCTGATGTTTGTCGAAGCACTCCGGTCACATATCGACGAATTGCCGGCAGACACCCGCAACTGGGCGGCCGGCATCCGCGATCCTGACGTCGGTTCAGCGTTGCGACTCATCCACGGCCGGTTCTCCGAGCCGTGGACGCTCGAACAGCTGGCACACGAGGTGGCAATGTCCCGCTCGTCCTTTGCCGATCGGTTCACCACCTACGTGGGGGTGCCGCCGATGACCTACCTGGCTCGATGGCGCCTCCAGCTCGCTGCCCGATTGCTGCAGAGCGGTTCGCTCAGTGTCGCGCAGGCCGCGAATGCTGTTGGATATCAGTCAGAATCTGCGTTCAACCGGGCCTTCAAGCGAGATGTCGGGGAGGCGCCCGGTGCCTGGCGACGAAATGGCGCCGCAGTCGTGGGCGCTGCCCACGGCTGAACCGCTGTGGGTCTAGAGATCCCAGGTGTGGACGGGAGCGCCGTCGTGCATGCGCTCGATGTATTCGCTGAGCATTCCGGACAGTGCAACCTCGCGACTGTCGCCGGCCTCCTCCCGGGCGGCGACGCAGGAGCGTTGCCACACCGAACCTGTCTGGAGCGTGACCGCGCGTCCCTCGATGATCGACAGGTACCGATCGCGAACGTCGGATGCGACGCCGAATGCGGCCAAACCTTCTTCGGCTATGGGCAGTAGCCGTCGGAGCACCAGCTCATCGGGTTGCACCCAGCCGACAGTCGGCCAGTACAACTGGCAGTCCATGCCGTCGCGAGCCGCTGCGTGAAGATTCTCGGCCGCGGCATCGAACGACATCTGCGACCAGATCGGCCGATCGGCGTCGACGAGCCCACGCAGCAGGCCGTAGTAGAAGGCGGCATTGGCCATGATGTCCAGGACGGTCGGACCCGCCGGGAGTACGCGATTTTCCACCCGCAGATGTGCCTGCCCGTCGATGACGTCGTACACCGGTCGATTCCAGCGATACACGGTCCCGTTGTGCATGCGGAGTTCGGTCAGTTCCGGTATCTCGCCGGCCTCCAACTGGGCCAGCGGATCGTCCTCCGTCGTCACTGGTAGCAGGGCGGGAAAGTAGCGAGTGTTCTCCTCGAATAAATCGAATATCGTTGTGATCCAACGTTCCCCGAACCAGACCCGGGGACGGACACCTTGGTTGATGAGCTCCTGGGGTCGGGTGTCGGTGGCCTGCTCGAATACCGGGATACGACTTTCGTGCCACAGGGCGGATCCGGCCAGGAACGGCGAGTTGCCGGCGAGCGCCACCTGAACCCCGGACAGCGCCTGAGCGGCATTCCAATGATCGGCAAAGCTTTCCGGGGCGACGCGCAGATGTAGTTGCAGTGACGTGCACGCGGCTTCGGGCAGAATCGAATCGATCGATGTCTGGAGCCGATCGGGAATCTCACCGGGTACCAGTGGGACGCCGGTGATGTCGAGTTCGATGTCTTCACCACGTGCGGCAAAGATCTGCTGGTTCAACAGGTCATAGCGTGGGTTTGCCGAAATCCACTGGTGTGCAAAGTGTTCCTGCCGCAAGGTGGGCAGCATGCCGATCATCACCAGATGGTTGCCGATGCTCGCGGCCTTGGCGTCGGCCTGATTGAGTGATTCACGCAGGCTTGTTTCGAGTGAGACGGTGTCGGCGCCGACGAAGGGTCGCGGGGACACATTGATCTCGATGTTGAACTGTCCGAGTTCGGTCTGGTAGTCGGGATCGGCGATCGCTTCGAGGACTACCGCATTCGACATCGCCGGATTCATCGCCCGGTCAACAAGATTGAGCTCGACTTCCATTCCGAGCAAGGGTTCGGGCGGATTGCCCTGATCGGTGAACAGGCCATCCGCGAGCATGCGGGCCACCGCCTCGGTGCAGCGTCCCACCTGCTCGCGAAAGCGCCGTCTGTCCTCGCGGCTGAAATCGCGGTGGTCGACCTCCGTGCCCATCGTCCCATCGTGCCATGCGAACAAGGGGCGACGTGGGTTTCCGGTCGTTTGGCGTGGTCAGCTCCCGTCCAGAACCACTGCGACCCTTTGTGCACAGATGTCGGCGAGATCGACCCCCTCGAGGTTGAGTTTCTTGTTGAGCCTGATCAGCGGCACGGCCAGCAACAGCGCGGCGGTGACGTCGTTGAACAACATGTTGGTCGGCCGCCATCCGGTCAGACCCGCGTAGCGTTCGAGTGTCTCTTCACGCGAGGGCGTCCCGTGCAATGATGCGTGCTCGTCGAGTGGGCTGCTGACCCAATCTGTCAGGAACATCCAGGCCAGATCGGCGCCCGGGTCTCCGAGGTACGCGATCTCCCAGTCGAGCGCTGCGACCGGATGATGGTCGGTGCCGGAATAGAGGACGTTGGACATGCGTGAATCGCCCCAGCACAACGCGACTCGCGTTGGTTCATACATGTGGTTGTCGGCCCAGTCGAGGGCACGCGCCAGACCCGGATGCAGCGCGTTGCCATCGCCTGCCCAGTCGAGTGCGTACCGCAAGAAGTTGACCAGGCGCTGCGGTGGCGTCGTGCCGAACCTGCGTAGATCCAGGAATCCCAAACGTCTTTCGGCGGTGTCGATCTGGTGTACCCGCGCGATGAGATCCACGCACCCGTTCCACAGCCGGGCCCGGCCGTCGTCATCGGTCTCGGCGTAGACGCCCTCCTGGTGATACGAGGGGACATCACTGACCGAGATGACGTCGTCGATGCGGTCCATCACGAAATAGGGCGTTCCCAGATCGGTGCCTTCTGCGTCGATCCATCGCGTCTTCGGTACGGGGACCGGCGAATTGGCGAGACGTTGCATCACCAGATACTGCCGCCGGAGATCGAAGTCCGGCAGGACCGCGAAGTCGGGTGGTCGGCGAAAGACCAATCCCGCAGTGCCGGCCGCAGTCGCGTCCGATGATTCCACTCCCACGAGGTCGAACAGGTAGGTCTCGGTGGAGAAGCCCTGTTCGGCAGGTCTCCAGTTGGAGATGGTGGCGGCGTGTGCGGTTGGGATCCTTTGGCGGAGTACAGCTTCGAGTGCCTGCGGTAGTTGGTCGGCAGATAGCCGCGAAGGCGATGCGGACGTCATGGCGTCACCAGCCCGTGTATCCGTAGCGCGGGTATGCGCCCATGAACACCATCTCCACCAATCCGTGGCCGACCCTGCCGTCCATCCTCACCTCGCAGAGTGTTTCACTGAGCATCCGCACCGGCGCCAAAGCCTCTGGGTTGTTGGTATCGACGGAGAATCCGTCGAGGAAGTTGTCCCCGCGGTAGTAGCCGCTGGCATAGCCGTTGTAGTGGTCGTAGCCGGCCAGTCCGGGCCAGAAGTCGGTCATCGGGTGCACCTCGATGGTGCTCGTCGATCGGTCGCCGCGGATGATCGTGAACGTTCCGCCGGACACGACGCGGGCGTCCTCCCGGAATTTGAGGTCGTGTTCGACATCGATGATCGTCGCGTGCGGCCGACCGGACTCGGTGGGGTAGAGGAGTTCACCCTCGAACTGCCACCTCGACCCGTCGCTGTTCTCGCGCTGCGCGAAATGCACCAGCTCGTCGTCGAATTGGAAGATTCCCATGTAGTAGAGGACACCTTCGGGTAGTTCTCCCGGCTGGAGTTCGGTGCCTTCGGAAAGGCTGCCACCGCCGCCGCCGTTGCGGATCCCCCAGGAGTGATCCCGACCGAACCACCATCGCTGCGGATCGATCTCGATGTGCTCACCGTCGATGTCGATCCAGCCCTCGACCACACCGTTCTGATAGAACCGGCGGGCATCCTCGGACACGCGCCCGCGAACGCGATGGAACGCGGCGGTCTGCTCGTACGTGTCGAATTGCCCCGTGAGGCGCAGGTCCAGACTCAGGCCCTGATCGTTGGGGGCCACCCGAGTTCGCACCTGGCGCAACGGTTCTTCGATCGTGTACGTGTACGGGCCGATGTTGTATTCGCCGAGTCCACCGGTTTGAGGGTTGAGTGTGGTGGACATCCGGACCACCTTGGCCTCGCCGCCGCGTTTGGTGACCATTGCATAGGCGTCGGTCACGTTGCGGTTGGGGTAACGGGCCATCCCGGTCATCACGTTGATATCGCCGGATTTGTCGAATCCGTACATCACCACGCGTTCCACCCAGCGCAGATCACTCTGCGACACGTGGTCGAAGGTGGTCGGCAGCTGGTGGGCCAGGATCTCGTCATTCGGTGTCAACACGGCACTGGTCTCCTTGCTCTGGGGGCGTTTGGATATACGTTAGAGCATGAAACGTAATTGAAGAATGGATTTGCGGTACTTTCATGAGGTGACCACCAATACCCAGCCGCCTCCCGGTCGCCCACGCGATCCGCAGAAGGATGTCGACGTGCTCCAGGCGACGCGAGAGTTGCTGGTCGAGGTGGGCTATCAGTCGACAACGATTGCCGCGATTGCCAGGCGCTCCGGGGTGGGGGCGCCGACCATCTACCGCCGATGGGCCCGCCGGGAAGCGTTGATCGAGGACGCCGCGTTCGGGAAGGCCGAGCCGGGCGTGGTCCCGGAGGCCACCGGCGACCTCTGGGAAGACTTCCGGGCGTGGTCGTCGATCTTCTTGCACCAGTTCGCCAATCCCGTGTCACGAGCGGCGATTCCGGGATTGCTGTCGGCCTATCAACAGGAGGAAGATCTCTACGGCCGCCTCGTGAACCGATCAGAGCACGACGTCAGGGTCCTGATGCGCGACCTGCTGAGCGGTTATCTGCCTGAGATGCCAGGGAAAGCCTTGAATCACCGATCGGACGCAGTCTTCGATTTTCTCGTCGCGACCACCGCCCTCCGGGCTCTGACGGTAGGCCTCGCCGATCACGAGCAATTCTGCGACCAGACCGCGACCGCTCTCGCAGCGCTGGCCTATTCGACCTGGAAGCCCCAGATCAAGCGGCGACGATCCCGGGTGGAATGACCCTCTCGTCAGGCTTGACCTTCGAGTCGGGTTGAAGGTTCAAACGAAGACCTCGAAGGAGACCCGAGTTGAAACCACCGCTAGGGCTGGATGATCGGATGGAACAGCATCAGGTGGTGATCTACCTACTGGCGATGGTCGCGGGCGCCGGGATCGGGCTGACCGCTCCCGGCCTGAGCGCTTCACTCGAGCATGCGATCAACCCGGTCCTCGGCGCACTGCTGTATGTGACGTTCCTCCAGGTGCCCGTCGCCGACCTGGCCCGGTCAATTCGCGATGCCCGGTTCCTCTCCGCTGCGATGGTCATCAACTTCGTCATCGTTCCGCTGGTGGTCGCGGCCATGTTCTTCCTGCTGCCCGCCGACCAGGCCATCCGGGTCGGCGTATTGCTGGTGTTGCTGTGCCCCTGCGTGGACTACGTCATCGTGTTCTCCCGCCTCGCCGGCGGCAGCAGCGAACGCCTGCTGGCCGCCACACCACTGCTGCTGATTGCCCAAATGGCTTTGCTACCACTGTTTTTGCTGCTGTTCATGGGCCCAGAGCTCGCCGACATCGTGGAGGTCGGCCCGTTCCTCGAAGCGTTCCTCGTACTGATCATGATCCCGCTGATCCTGGCGTGGGCCACGCAAGTCTGGGCGGCACGCAAACCCGCCGGCCGCACCGTGTACGCCGCTGCGAGCACCCTGATGGTGCCCCTGATGGCCGCCGTCCTCGCGATCGTCGTCGCCTCCCAAATACCCGCCATCGACGACAACCTCGCCGATGTCGTCGCGGTCATCCCGTTCTACATCGCCTTCCTGATCGTGATGGCCTTCGCCGGTAGGGCCCTGGCCGCAGCTTTCCGACTCGACGTCGGCGGGAGCCGCGCCATCGTGTTCTCAGGCGCCACCCGCAACTCACTGGTGGTACTACCGCTGGCCCTGGCCCTGCCCGACGGCCTGGAACTCGCTGCCGCAGTTGTCGTCACCCAGACATTCGTCGAAGTCATCGGCATGGTCATCTACGTTCGCCTGATACCCCGGCTCGTACCGGACGTCGCGCCGGCGCCCACCTGATTCGACGCAGGTGGGCTCACCCAATTCAGGCCGCCTTATTGACATATGTCTAAGAGGTTGGCATTCTGGGCATCGGCAGGAAGTTAGATATATGTCTCACAGGTGGAGGTAGTCACATGTCCCGTATACAACTGGCACTCAACGTCGACGATCTGGATCAGGCAGTCGAGTTCTACTCGAAGTTGTTCAATGTTGCGCCGGCCAAACGCAAGCCGGGATACGCGAACTTCGCGGTCGTCGAGCCACCGCTCAAATTGGTGCTGCTCGAGAACCCCGGCCGGGGTGGCACGATCAACCATCTCGGTGTGGAGGTGGAGTCCAGCGACAAAGTCCGTTCCGAGATCGCCCGGCTCAGCGAGGAAGGGCTGTTCACCGAGGAACAGATCAACACGACCTGTTGCTTCGCCACCCAAGACAAGGTGTGGGTGAGTGGCCCGGCCGGTGAAAAGTGGGAGGTCTACACCGTCCTCGCCGATTCAGACACTTTCGGGATGAGCCCGAAGCTGCTGGCCGACAACGATTCTCACGACGATGAGCAGTCCGCGGTGTGCTGCGGCACGTCCGTTTCCACGGAGGCAGACCCCGCGCCGAGTACCGCCGCGGCCTGCTGCTGAGCAGTTCATAGGTCGGCCGAGAGAAGGCCATCAGGCTCATTCGATGACGGTGTAACGCCTCAGATCGCCGCCGCGATGAAACCAGATAACTCCGGTTGAGCTACATACCCCCCGACCCTGTAGCTCAGCCGGAGTAGCACATTCTCTGGCCGGTATCGGCTTCGGTCCAGGTCAGGACACGTCGAACAGATGCGCCAGCACCGGCAACTTCTGTTGCGCAGCCCTTCGTCGGTACTCAGCACGGCCGAGGCGCCGTCGTCAATGGTGTGGCGGAAACGAACGGTGTGATCGCCGTCGTTCTCACACTCCGGAAACAGCCGAACCAGTGAGAGCGGTCAGAGCCACCACGCCCACCGGTTCCTCGGCGAGCATCGGGACCACGGCGTACCGCTCGGCGCGATCGGTGATGGCGGTCAGTTCGACGACCTCGGCGGCGGCACGGCGTTGGAGCAGTGCCGATGTCGGGTGCGCGGCGGCGAGGGAGTTGTTGACGACCCACGCCCACGGGTGAATGCCGGCGCGTTCGAGGTCCGCTTGCAGGCCCGCGGCTTCGAGCCGGGGCGTGGTTTCGGCGAGGGAGACCAGGATGACCTTGGTCTCCTGTGGGTTCTGCAGCCGCATCAGCGGCGTCGTGAAGTTTGTGTTCTCGCCCATCTGCCTGGCTATCTCGCGGTGGTAGGAACCGGTCGCGTCGAGCAGCAGCAGGGTGTGTCCGGTCGGGGCGGTGTCAACGACGACGAACGTGCGGCGCGATTCGTGGATGACCCGCGAGAAGGCTTGAAAGACAGCGACTTCCTCGGTGCACGGGGATTTGAGGTCCTCGATCAGGGTGGTGCGGCCCTGCTCGTCCAGGCGTGCGCCTTTGGTGGTCAGGACACGGTCGCGGTAGGTCGCGGTGGCCTCGGCGGGGTCGATGCGCGAGACCTCGAGGCCGGTGATGCTGCCGTCGAGCGTGTCGGCGAGGTGTGCGGCGGGGTCGGTGGTGGTCAGGTGCACCTGGTGGCCGCGGCCGGCCAGGGCAACGGCGATCGCGGCGGCGACGGTGGTCTTGCCGACTCCGCCTTTGCCCATGCACATGATCAGGCCGTGATCGTTCGCGGCGAGTTCGTCGACCAGCGCCGACAGCGGCCGATCGACAATTTCGCCGAGCGCGGTGGCGGGTGCGGCTCCGTATTCCCCGGCGGTGGATGCGGTGAACAGCGAGTCCAGAGCGTCGATGCCGACCATGTTGGTGGGTTTGAGGTCGACCTCGTCGATAGGCAGCGTCCGCAGGTTCGCCGGCAGCGCGGCGAGGACGCCTTGTTCGCGGTCGTGGATCGCCGTTTCGAGGGCATCGTGTCCATCGGGATTCGATAGGACTCCGTTGACAACGACGTACTGGTGAGTGAGTCCGATATCGGCGAGTTCGGTGTGGGTGCGGGCGATTTCGGCGATCGACGCTCGCTGCGCCCGGGCGACCAGGACCAGTCGGGTGCGGCTCTGGTCGGCGAGAGCGGCGACGGCATCGGCGTAGATGGTGCGCTGCTTGTCGAGCCCGGCGAGCGGACCCAGGCACGAGGCGTCACCCTTGCCGTCGTCGAGGAAGTCGGTCCACGATCCGGGCAGCTGTAGCAGCCGGATGGTGTGGCCGGTCGGAGCGGTGTCGAACAGGACGTGGTCGAACCCGTCGGTGATGCCGTCGGAGTCGGTGAGCAGGGCGGTGAATTCATTGAATGAAGCAATCTCGGTGGTGCACGAGCCCGAGAGTTGTTCGGTGATCGAGGCGATCTCGGCGTCGGGCAGCAGACCCCGGACCGGCCCGACGATGCGTTCGCGGTAGGCCTCGGCGGCCTGCTCGGGGTCGATCTCGAGTGCGAAGAGGCCGGAAATGGCCGCGATCGGGGTGATGGTGTTGCCGATGCTCAGGCCGAACACCTGACCGACGTTCGAGGCCGGGTCGGTACTGACGAGCAGCACCTTGCGACCGTCGCGGGCCAGGGCGATCGCCGAGGCGCAGGCAATGGAGGTCTTCCCGACCCCGCCCTTACCGGTGAAAAACAGGAAGCGGGGCGGGTCGTCGAGAAACTTCATGTCGGGCAATCCTTTTCAGCAGCAGTTCGAGTTCGCGGCGTCGTCAGCGCAGCATGCGCCGGCGTCGCTGGTGGTCTCGGTCAGGCCGAGCATCGTGATCCCGGTCGGCGCAGCAGCGGTGACCGGGGTGTTGAGGCCGGCCCACTTCGCGAGCTGCGCCCGGTCGGGGTAGCGGCCCGTCTGCGCGGTGATCCCGTCGACCAGGACCAACGGCAACCCCTCGGAGCCCGATAGCTTGAGGAACGCGGTGACCGGTTCGCGCTGCGCGAAGGCCAACGGTTCACTGGCAAGGTTGAACCGGGCGATGTCGCCGCCCTGAGAGCGGACCCAGTCCAGATCTGCGGAGAAGGTGACCAAGGCTTGGTCGACGTCCTCGCCGCAGACACCGGTGCTGCAACACAGGGCGGGTTCGAATACTTCGATGGTGCTCAACGGATCTCCTGATGTTCGGTGCTCGGGGTGTTCTGGAGCCGGGCGGCGAGGTCGGTGACGCGGGCGGCGATGTCGTCGCGGACCAGCCGCATCCGTTCGATACCGTCAATCCCCCGATCAGAGGGTTCGTCAGTGTCCCAGTTCTCGAATCGAGTGCCCGGGATCGGGTCGACGTGAGCTTCGCGGCCCAGCGTGACAACCAGGTCGACCCCCTCGACGAGCTGCGGATCGAGCAGTGTCGGAGTTTGATCGGAGATGTCGACGCCCACCTCGAGCAGGGACTCAGCCGACAGTGCGTTCACGGCGGCGCCGGGTTTGGTTCCGGCCGAATGCACCTCGACACGGTCACCGGCGACCTGGCGCATGAGCCCGGCGGCCATCTGCGATTTGCCGCCGTTCTTCACGCACACGAACAACACTGATGGTGCGCTCATCGGCCATTTCCTGCAAGAGCGGGAACCAGTTCGGCAATCAGATCCTCGACGAGAGCCTTGATGTCGTCGCGGATCGGGCGGACCGCATCAATACCCTGACCGGCCGGATCCTCTAGCGCCCAATCGCGGTAACTGACACCCGGGAACACTGGGCACGCGTCGCCGCAGCCCAAGGTGATGACAACCGTGGAGGTTTCCACGGCGTCGGGGGTGAGGATCTTCGGGGACTGCGCCGAAATGTCGATACCGACTTCGGCCATCGCCTCGACAGCCGCAGCATTGATGGTTTCGGCCGGGGCACTGCCGGCGGAGCGGACCTCGATCGCATCGCCGGCGAGGTGCGCGAGGAAACCCGCGGCCATCTGCGAGCGGCCGGCGTTGTGGACACAGACGAACAACACACTGGGGGTCGCTGATGCCATGGGAAGGAGCCTCTTTCAGTCGTGTGTCAGATGTTAGGAGTTGGCGGGATGATCGTGATGCGGGACAACAACGTTGCCGGCGGTTTTCGCGACGTCGGGATAGAGGACGACGATCAACGCGAGGCCGATCAATGCGCCGACGATCTGGGCGACGATGAACCCGGGAACCGAGCCGGGCGCGATCCCGGCGAACGTATCGGAGAAGACGCGCCCGATCGTGACAGCCGGGTTGGCGAACGAGGTGGACGAGGTGAACCAGTACGCGGCACCGATGTAGGCGCCGACCGCGGCAGCGGACAGGGCATGTCGGCCGGTGCGGGCCAGGGCGAAGATCAACGCGATCAACCCGGCTGTGGCCACGATCTCGCCGACCAGGTGACCTGACGTGATCCGGTCCTTGTCGGAGATCTGGAATGCCGACAGGTCGAACATCACGTTCGCCAGCACCGCTCCGACGACGGCGCCCGCGATCTGCGCAACCGTGTAGGCCGCAACATCGGCCGCCGGCAGACCGGTCCCGGCGCGGCGGCCCAGCACCCAGTCCACCGCCGACACCACGGGGTTGAAATGTGCGCCGGACACCGGTCCGAACAATAGGATCAGTACCGCGAGGCCGAAGGCGGTTGCAGTCGAGTTCTCCAACAGTTGCAGCCCGATGTCGCCCGGCGACAGCTGTTCTGCAGCGATCCCGGACCCCACCACGATGGTCACGAGCAGCGCGGTACCGACGAACTCGGCGAGCAACCGCCGGCCCAGCGGGATTGTGCTCATCGGACGTCCGCGGCCACGATGCCGGTGCCCAACAGCAACGACAACTGCTGCAACGCATCCGGGACGACGCGGTAGTAGACCCACGACGCGCGGCGCTCGGACTCGAGCAGACCAGCAGTTCGCAGCACCTTCAAATGATGCGAAATCGTCGGCTGCGACAAGTCGATCCCGATCGACAGATCGCAGACACACGCTTCTCCGCCGGCGTGGCCGGCGATCTGTGAGAGCAACCGCAACCGCACCGGATCCCCGAGTGCCTTCAACTTCGGCGCCAGATCAGCGGCAGCGTCAACCGACAGCGGCTCACGCACCAGCGGCTGAACCGCACAGGCGGACACCTCGGTCAACGACAACTCCGGTTTCGACATAATTCGATATTGACAGATATCGAAACCGGAGCGCAAGCGAACACCGGGTGAACGACCCGACAGCTCAGGCCAGGGTCTCGGTCAACCTGCCGTCCGCCAGCTGCCAGCGGCGTGTTGCTCGGACGGTGGCGAGCATCCGTCGATCGTGGGTGACCAAAAGGACTGTGCCGGAGAATGATTCAACGGCCTGTTCCAATTGTTCGATGGCGGGCAGATCCAGGTGGTTGGTGGGTTCGTCGAGTACCAGCAAGTTGACGCCGCGTGCCTGCAACAGGGCGAGCGCCGCCCGAGTTCGTTCACCGGGCGACAGCGAGTCGGCCGAGCGGGTGACGTGATGCCCCTTCAATCCGAACTTGGCCAACAGGGTTCGGACGTCCGCGTCGGTCTGTTCGGGGATCTGGGCGCCGAAGGCCTCGGCGAGTGCGGTGTCGCCGGTGAACAATCCCCGGGCCTGATCGACCTCGCCGACCAGCACACCGGAGCCCAGTGACGCAGAACCTGAGTCGGGGGCCTGGGCGCCGAGTAGCAGTGACAACAGGGTCGACTTGCCTGATCCGTTGGCGCCGGTGATGACAATCCGGTCACCGGCGTCGATCTGGGTGCTGATCGGCCCCAGCGTGAAGTCGCCACGGGTCAGCGTCGCTTCATTGAGCGTCGCAACCACAGTCCCCGACCGGGGTGCGGCCGCGATCTCCATCCGGAGCTC
The DNA here is from genome assembly GCF_000383535.1 of Nocardia sp. 348MFTsu5.1. Lineage (NCBI taxonomy): Bacteria > Bacillati > Actinomycetota > Actinomycetes > Mycobacteriales > Nocardiaceae > Nocardia > Nocardia sp. 348MFTsu5.1. The sequence goes on along the minus strand of NZ_KB911509.1, from coordinate 387,644 downwards.
CCATTCCTTGCGCGGCTCGGCGACCTCCTCGAGACGTTCGATGCGACGTTGGGTCTGGCGGGCCTTCGATGCCTGCTTCTCGGTGGACTCCAGGCGCAGGCCCTTGCCGACCTTGTCGTTGTCCTTGGATTTGCGGCGAGCGTTGCGGACGCCGTGTTCCATCCAATTGCGTTGCATCTGAGCACGATCGGTCAATGCGTCTTTGGTGTCGGCATACTGCTCGTAGGCCTCACGAGCGTGGCGGCGGGCGACCTCGCGTTCGGCCAGAAACGCTTCGTAGCCACCGGAATACACCGAGACCTGCTGCTGGGCGAGGTCGAGCTCCACGATTCCGGTGACAGTGCGCGCCAGGAATTCGCGATCGTGGCTGATGACAACCATCGGCGTCCGGGAGCTCGACACGAACTCCTCGAGTTGCGCGAGGCCGTCGAGGTCGAGGTCGTTGGTCGGTTCATCGAGCAGCAGGATGTCGTACCGCGACAGGAGCAGTGCCGCGAGGCCGGCCCGCGCCACCTGACCGCCGGACAGCGCCGACATCGGCAGATCGAGGTCGACGGTCAGGCCGAGGTTCGCGGCGACCTGGTCGGCGCGCTCATCGAAGTCGGCGCCGCCCAGATGCAGCCAGCGATCCAGGGCGGGGGAGTAGAGGTCGTCGCCGCCGTCGGCCAGTGCTTCGGCCGCGGCGTCCATCGTCGACTGTGCGTGTGCAACGCCCGTTCGTCGGCAGAGGAACTCGCGGACGGTTTCTCCTGGTGTCGGCTCCGCCTCCTGCGCGAGGTAACCGACCTCGGCGTCGGGCGGGCTCAGCGTGATGGTCCCGTCGAAGTCCGCTGAACCGACTCCCGCCAGAAGTGTCAGCAACGTTGATTTACCGGCGCCATTGGCACCGACCAGGCCGAAGACGTCTCCGTCGGCCACCGTGAGGTCGAGGTCGGAGAACAACGTTCGTTCGCCGTGCCCGGCAGTGAGTCCGGCGGCGTGCAGGGTGGCGCTGATGGCTTTGCTCCTCATGGGTGGTGGCTGTGAGGGTATCGCCCGGGGCTGCGACGATGTGCTCGTGGCACCTCAGAAGTCCGTAGATCCGGCCGTGATGCGAACAGCCGTCGAAATCGTGGCGCCGTGGTTGCGTGACCCCGAGGCCGCCGAGCCGACGAGGCAGGAGATCGCCGACGCCGTCCGGATGACCGCGCGAACCCTGGCGCAACTCGCGCCGGGTGGCTCGGTCGAGGTGCGGGTGCCCCCGTTTGTGGCTGTTCAGTGCATCGAGGGTCTCCGGCACACGCGTGGAACCCCGCCGAACGTTGTCGAGACCGATCCACGCACCTGGCTACAGCTGGCCACCGGACAACTGGATCTCGGCGGTGCACTGGCAGATGGCAGGGTGTCGGCGTCGGGAAGCCGGGCCGGGGAGATCGTTCATTGGCTGCCATTGCTGCGGCTGTGACACGCCAAACTCGTTAGTTCGGGCAACGACACGCCGCGACGATTCGCAATGGTTAAACCTGTGCCCGTAGACTCACGCATACGCCCTCCACCGGCCCACAATTGGGAGCGCTTGTGACCGAGCTGTCGATCAACAGCAAGAACCTGCTAGATCCCGACGAGCCAGAGAATGAACCGCGCGAAGAATGCGGTGTATTCGGTGTCTGGGCACCGGGTGAGGATGTGGCAAAGCTCACCTATTACGGCCTTTATGCCTTGCAGCACAGAGGGCAGGAGGCTGCCGGCATCGCCGTGGCCGATGGCTCCCAGGTCCTGGTCTTCAAAGACCTCGGTCTGGTCTCTCAGGTGTTCGATGAGCAGACACTCGGAGCGATGCAGGGTCATGTGGCCATCGGGCATTGCCGGTACAGCACCACCGGGTCGACAACGTGGGAGAACTCGCAGCCCATTTTCCGAACCACTGCCGCCGGTACCGGTGTTGCGTTGGGCCACAACGGAAACCTCGTCAACACCGCGGACCTGGCCAGCAAGGCGCGTGAACTGGGTCTGATGGAATCCCGCCGCCTCGGCGGTGCGACCTCGGACTCCGATGTCGTCGGTGCGTTGCTTGCACACGGCGCCGCGGATTCGACGCTCGAACAGGCCGCGATGGAACTGCTGCCCACGTTGCGCGGGGCCTTCTGCCTGACCTTCATGGACGAGCACACGCTCTATGCCGCCCGCGATCCGCACGGCGTTCGTCCGCTGTGTCTGGGACGTCTTGATCGTGGTTGGGTCGTCGCGTCCGAAACCGCGGCACTCGACATCGTCGGCGCCTCGTACGTTCGCGAGATCGAACCCGGCGAACTCCTGGCCATCGACGCCGACGGAGTCCGCAGCAGTCGTTTTGCCGAGGCCACGCCCAAGGGCTGCGTCTTCGAGTACGTGTACCTGGCCCGGCCGGACAGCGTGATCAACAACCGGTCGGTGCACACCACGCGTGTCGAAATCGGTCGTCGCCTTGCCCGTGAGTTCCCCGCCGACGGTGACCTGGTGATCCCGGTTCCCGAATCAGGTACGCCGGCCGCGGTGGGATATGCCCAGGAATCGGGCATCCCGTACGGCCAGGGCCTGATGAAGAACGCCTACGTGGGCCGGACGTTCATCCAGCCCTCGCAGACCATTCGCCAGCTCGGAATCCGGCTGAAACTCAATCCCCTCAAAGAGGTCATCCGGGGCAAGCGCCTGGTTGTCGTGGACGACTCGATCGTCCGGGGCAACACCCAGCGTGCGCTGGTCAGGATGCTCCGCGAGGCCGGTGCGGCCGAGGTGCACGTGCGGATCGCATCGAGCCCCGTGCGCTGGCCCTGCTTCTACGGCATCGACTTCGCGTCGCCGGCCGAACTGATCGCCAACGGCACCGACTCCGAAGAGCATCTGGTCGAGGGTGTCCGGCATGCCATCGGCGCGGACTCGCTGGGCTACATCAGCACCGAAGGAATGCTGGCGGCCACCGAGCAACCGGCTGCCAACCTGTGTTCTGCCTGTTTCGACGGCAACTATCCGATCGAGTTGCCACGCGAGACATCCATGGGCAAAGCCGTTCTGGAGACAATGCTCAAGAAGGCAGCAACAGATCAGGACGTCATGGCGGAGAACGACAACGCCAGCGCTGTCCGGCGTCCCTGAGCGACGGGTTCACCAGCGCAAACCGTCCAGTTTCACCGGTTCGACATCCGGTGTGACCGGGGATGGGCGAAGATCGGCTCGGGTAGATGCATGTCCATGCCCGCGGATATCGAACCGCCCATCAGTAATGGCTACACCACGCTCGGGTAGCGTGAAGCCGGATAATTCACCGCCCCGGCAGGAGTTTCCTGCCGACCTTCGAGAACGGAAACCGGACGCGAGATGACCGACAACGAGCCTGGCGGCGCCTCTTACGCTGCGGCGGGAGTGGACATCGATGCCGGCGAGCGCGCGGTACAGCTGTTCGCCCCGCATGCCAAGCGCACCTTGCGTCCCGAAGTCATGGGCGGCCTCGGCGGATTCGCCGGCCTGTTCAAACTCAAGGGTGGCTACCGCGAACCGGTGCTGGCGTCGTCCACCGACGGCGTGGGCACCAAGATCGCAGTCGCGCAGGCGATGGGCAAGCACGACACCGTGGGCCGTGACCTCGTTGCCATGGTCGTCGACGACCTCGTCGTCTGCGGCGCCGAACCACTGTTCCTGCAGGACTACATCGCGGTCGGCAAGGTTGTGCCCGAAGTCGTGGCAGAACTGGTGAAGGGCATCGCAGACGGTTGTGTCGATGCCGGCTGCACCCTCCTCGGTGGCGAGACGGCAGAGCATCCGGGCCTGATGGGTGAAACCGACTACGACCTGTCGGCCACCGGCGTCGGCATCGTCGAGGCCGACTCGGTGTTGTCTCCGGACCGCGTTCGTCCCGGTGACGTCGTCATCGCGATGGGCAGTTCGGGCCTGCACTCCAACGGCTACTCGCTGGCCCGCAAGGTCCTGCTCGAGTGGGGCCACATGGATCTCGGCGGTCATGTCGAGGAGTTCGAACGGACCCTCGGTGAGGAAATGCTCGAACCCACGCGGATCTACGCCAAGGACTGCCTCGCGCTGGCTGCCGAAACCGACGTTCGCACGTTCTCACACGTCACCGGCGGCGGCTTGGCGGACAACCTCGCCCGGGTCATCCCCGGCGGCCTGGTGGCCGAATTGGACCGCGGTACCTGGTCACCGGCACCGATCTTCCAGATGATCGCGCACCGTGGCCGTGTCGAGCGCGCCGAGATGGAACGCACCTTCAACATGGGTGTCGGAATGGTCGCCGTCGTCGCTCCGGAAGACACGGATCGTGCGCTGGCGGTCCTCACCGCACGTCACCTGGATTGCTGGGTTCTCGGATCGATCAAGAAGTCGCATCTGACCAAGGCCGAGCAGGGCAAGAGTGCCAAGAACGGCGTCGCCGAACTGATGGGCGAGCACCCGAGGTTCTGACGACCTCACGAACCCCAAAAGGTTCGGCCGACGATCACGTCGGCCGAACCTTTGTGTTTGGAACTGTGTTCCCGATCAGGCTCGGATGGGCCTGCGGGCCAGAGGCGAGGACACCGGAACTTCGCCTCGGTGGGGGTGCGCCAACAGCCCGCCTGAGGTGGTGCGCTTCAGGGGGCTGTTGGAAAAAGGGTGGTCGGGTCCGTGTGTCGCGGACCCGCGACGGCCATTAGGCCCGTCGCCACCCATCTTCATCTGACCATCGATCGTCAGTGATCCCATCGTTCGGGTCAACTGATGATTCGCTGGCTGACAGCTCTCGTTGCAAGCGGTCGAAGTCAGTGTTCGGTGCACTGTACTTCAGTTCACGAGCAACTTTCGTTTGCTTCGCCTTCGCCCGGCCGCGGCCCATTGGGGACCCCCTCGCGCAATGAAGGGGCGGCCAAACGTGTGGCGGCCCCATTCTGTGGTTACAAATATGGTCGTGAATCAGAGTCTACCGTGCCCGAAGGGGTGATGCGGACCAGCTTGTCCGCCGGTGGCGAAAATTTACATTCCGGGTACCGGATTTCGCTCGGAATACTGTGGCCCGGACGTCTGGCGAATCACCTCTTCGCCAGGCGGTGCCATCGCTTCGCGTCCCGCACGACCTTCGCCGGGAGGTCCGCGATGGCGAGCAACTTCGCCAGCGAATCCGGGTCGGGTCCGGTGATCAGATGCCGGATGAGTACCCCGTGATCGGGCCTGGAGACGACCCTCACGGGATCCCCGGCGCGGACCCGCCCCGGTGTCACGACGCGGAGATAACAGCCCACATCTGCCCGCGCATAAAAACGCTTGATCCACTGGTCTTCCTGGGCCCAATCAGCGAATGTGCGGCACGGAGTCCGGGCAATCGTCACCTCGAGTTCGAGGTCGTCCCCTACCTGCCACCGCTCGCCGATGGTGGCATCTGTCGTCTCGATACCGGCGATGCGCAGGTTCTCGCCGAACCATCCGTAGGGGAGATCGCGACCGAGTTCCTGGGCCCATCGCCGGGCCTCGTCCTCGCCGTAGGCGTACACGGCCTGATCGATTCCGCCATGGTGTTTGGTGTCGCAGACATGGTCGATGGTGAGACCGAGCTCGTTGACGTCAACATGACCGTCGACCGCTCTCTTGTCGATCGCACTGTGTCCGACACCACCTGCGAGCGCATGTTCCTCGTGGACGGCGCACACGGCGAGCACCGTGCCCGTTGCCAGGGTGTGGTGCACGCTTTACCGGCCTTTCAGTTTGTCGATGGCGGCGCGGCCGGCCTGGACGCGGTCGTCGGCCGGAACCGAAGACGGGTCGATCGCGGCGCTGGCACCACTGATGTCGAGTTGGGTGTCGGAGGGGATTCCACGCTTGATGAGCGCCAGCGCGATCGGGCCGTACTCGAAGTGGTCGACGACGGTGCCGACACGACCGACGGCGCGACCACCGACGGTGACCGGATCACCGGTGGCGGGGCGGTGCTCTGCGCTGCCGTCGAGGTGCAGCAGAACCATCTGGCGCGGCGGCTTGCCGAGATTGTGGACCCGGGCGACTGTCTCCTGGCCCCGGTAGCAACCCTTGTTCAGGTGCACGGCGCCCAACTCGTCCGGTGTACCGATCCAGTTGACCTCGTGGGGGATCGTGCGCTCATCGCTGTCGATTCCCAGCCGCGGCCGCAACGACGGCACCCGCAGTGCCTCGTACGTCCACATGCCGGCGGGCCGGGCGCCGACCGCGGTCAGGCTCGACCACCATTCGATGAGCTGGTCGGTCGGGACGATCAAGTCGATCGTTTCGATTGATGCGTGCTCACCCAGGGCGGGCATCACCCGCCAGAAACCACCGTCGGGCAGCTTTCCGGCGTCGTAGACGGTGGCTTCGTTCGGGATCTGCAGGAGGTGCGCTATCGCCCCGGTGCGCGTGGCGGGGCCGATCAGCGTCAGCACCGACAGGTCGGGGCGAGCAGCGACCTCGACCTTGGCCCAGAAGACCATCTTCTGAAGGAACGCGGCGAGAGGTTCTGCTCGCGATCCCTCGGTGTCGATCCAGGTCGTCTTGTCCAGTTCGGTGAGTACGAAGTGGTCTTCGACCCGGCCGTTGCCGTCGAGACTCAGGTTTTCGGCACTGTGACCGTCCGCGAGGTCGGTGACGAATTGACTGGAGATCGTGTTCAGCCAGCTCAGTCGTTCGTCCCCGGTCAGCGCGATGACACCGCGGTGGGAACGGTCGACGACTGCCGCTGATGTGGTTGCGGCCCGCTGCTCTCCGAACGGGTCACCGAAATGCCAGGCCACGGATTCGTCCGGCGTATTTTCCAGGCCGCCGACGGCTCCTGAGGGGCGTAATGATTCCAACAAGTCAGTCACCTTCCCAATGGTACGAGTGTGCTCGCTACCCTTGCCGCTATGGCTCAACCAATTCTGGTGACTGTTGATGGTGCTGTTCTCGACCCGGACGTGCCGATCCTGCACGCCGACGACCTCGCCGCCGTGCGCGGTGACGGAGTCTTCGAGACTCTGCTGGTCCGTTCCGGGACCGCCCGCTGCATCGATCTGCATCTGCAGCGGCTGTCGCGCAGCGCCAGAGCACTCGACCTGCCGGAGCCGGACGTGGAGCAGTGGGCAGACGCCATCGCCATCGGCGCCCGTGTCTGGACCGAGAAGAACGACGGGGCAGAAGGCCTGATGCGGCTCGTCTATTCGCGTGGCCGCGAATCGGCGCCGGCCGGATCCGTCGTCGAGAAGAAGGCCGGCAAGCAGACCGGTTTGACCCGTGACGGCGGCGGCGCCACCGAATATCTGACGGTCGGCCCGGTCGCCGAGCGGGCGGCGCATGTACGTGAGCACGGCGTCAAGGTGATCACCGCTACTCGCGGCTACTCGGTGGATCTGGCCGCCGCGGCACCCTGGCAGCTGCTGGGTGCAAAGACGTTGAGTTATGCCACGAACATGGCGGCCCTGCGATACGCCGCGAAGCAGGGTGCCGACGACGTGATCTACACCAGCAGTGAGGGACTGATCCTCGAAAGTCCGCGATCAACCGTGATCGTGGTCGAGGGGGAGACGCTGACGACCCCGCCCCCGGAATCCGGGATTCTGGAAGGCACCACACAGCAGGCGTTGTTCGCCCAGGCTGAAAAAGAGGGGTGGGAGACGAAGATCGCGCCCCTGAGTCCGGCGGATCTTGTCTGCGCCGAGGCGGTCTGGCTGCTGTCGAGCATTACCCTCGCCACCAGGGTCATCGAGCTGAACGGGTACACGATGGCGACTCCGGATCGGCCACAAGACTTCTCGGAGTTGGTGGACCGCGCCATCGGGTAAGCGTGAATCAACCGGGTTCGTGATGATCACGCTCTGATTTCTTTATTCGCAGTTATCGCGTTGAATGCTCGCAATTTGGTTGCGTGCACTATTTTCTAGATCATGCGGTCTTTTGGCGTCGGTGAGACGGTCGAGGTCCGCAGTGGCTGCGCGCGTTTGACCGACGCGCAAAGCCTGTCGATTGCTGCGCTCCCATGCCGCCGACCTGTCATGAAGGGCGTTCCCGGGCCTGAGGTCCCACGGGTGAGGGGCCTTGTGCCCAACCTCGCCAAACGTGGCCACCGGCACACCGAAAGCGTGCATTTTCGCTTGTAGGGCCCATGATCGACGGCGTAGCCTGAACTACTACTGAACGTAGTAGAACCCCGGCGAATGAGGGAACATGGACGCACTCGACGTCTCCCGATGGCAGTTCGGCATCACGACCGTCTATCACTTCATATTGGTCCCGCTGACGATCGGTTTGGCGCCGATGGTGGCGATCATGCAGACGGTCTGGGTGGTGACCGGTAAAGAACAGTGGCTTCGGGCGACGAAGTTCTTCGGCAAACTGCTGCTGATCAACTTTGCACTCGGTGTGGCCACCGGCATCGTGCAGGAGTTCCAGTTCGGGATGAACTGGAGCGAGTACAGCCGATTCGTCGGAGATGTCTTCGGCGGACCGCTGGCCCTCGAAGGACTGGTGGCGTTTTTCCTGGAATCAACGTTCCTGGGACTGTGGATCTTCGGGTGGGACCGCCTGCCGAAGAAAGTGCACCTCATGACGATCTGGATGGTCGCCATCGGTGTCAACGCCTCGGCCTGGTTCATCATCGCGGCCAACTCGTGGATGCAACATCCGGTGGGGGCGCAGTGGAATGCAGAGAAGCAGCGTCCCGAGCTGAAGAGCCTGTGGGATGTGTTGACCAACAGCACCACGCTCGCGGCTTTCCCGCATACGATCGCCGGCGCGTTCCTCACCGCGGGCACATTTGTGGCGGCCATCGGAATCTGGTGGATGGTCCGAAACATGCGACGGGCCCAGAAGCTTCGGGAGATTGTGCCCGCCGGTGTGACTGCGCGGGAGGGATCGTCGGCGGTAGCCGTCGCGGACGACCCGGAACCGTCGATGAACGGCAAGACCGCCGATCAACTCGAGCACGACGCGAGAACGCTGTATCGCCCGGTCACTCGCCTGGCGCTGTGGATCATGATCATCAGCGGCGTGGCGCTCGCCATCACCGGTGACGCGCAGGCGAAGCTGATGTTCAAGCAGCAGCCGATGAAGATGGCGTCGGCGGAGTCGTTGTGTACCACCGAAACCGGGGCCAGTTTCTCCATTCTGGCGATCGGGACGCAGAACAACTGTGAATCGGTGACACACCTCATCGAGATTCCCAACATGCTCTCGTACCTGGCCGACGGCGACTTCAACTCGACGTTGCTCGGCGTCGAGGAACTGCAGGCCCAGCATGTCGCCAACTTCGGTCCCGGCAACTACAAGCCCAATCTGTTTGTCACGTACTGGTCCTTCCGGGCGATGATCGGCTGGGCGCTGGGATCGGCGGCCTTGGCTCTGGCCGGGCTGTGGTTGATGCGTCGCGGCCGGATACCCGATTCGAAAAAGTTTGGAACGTTTGCCATCTGGATGATCCCGACGCCGTTCCTGGCCAACAGTTCGGGCTGGATCTTCACCGAGATGGGCAGGCAGCCCTGGATGGTGGTCCCCAATCCGTCGTCGCAGGGTGACACAAACGGGCTGGAGGACATCCACCTCACGGTGCAGCAGGGTGTGAGCCAGCATTCGGGTTATCTGGTTCTCGCCTCGCTGATCATTTTCACCTTGCTCTACGGCGCACTCGGGGTCATCTGGTTCATGTTGATCCGCAAGTACACCCGCGAAGGTCCGACGTCCGCGGACGCCGGCCCACCGATCAACGGTCCGGACGGGCCGGAGTCGGACCGGCCGGAATCCGATGAGCCCAAACAACTGTCGTTCGCGTACTGAGGGACCGAGGGAGAGCAATGAGTCTGGCAGAGTTCTGGTTTTGCCTGGTAGGCGTTCTGTTCCTCGGCTATTTCGTGCTCGAGGGTTTCGACTTCGGCGTCGGCATGCTGATGCCCTTCCTCGGTCGCGAGAAGAATGGGGTCCCCGGGGATACCCGTCGGCGGGCGATGATCAACACGATCGGTCCGGTCTGGGACGGCAATGAGGTCTGGTTGATCACCGGCGGTGGAGCGCTGTTCGCGGCGTTCCCGGCCTGGTATGCAACGATGTTCTCCACCTTTTACATACCGCTTTTCTTGATCCTCGTCGGTCTGATAGTCCGCGTGGTTGCGATCGAATGGCGCGGCAAGATCGACGACCCCCGCTGGCGGTGGTGGGCCGATGTCGGTATCGGTCTGGGTTCGTGGCTGCCGGCGATCCTGTGGGGTGTCGCCTTCGCGAACCTGGTGCGCGGCTTACCCATTGACGCCGATGAACAGTTCACCGGCAACTTCTTCGATCTGCTCTCGCCCTATGCTCTGCTGGCCGGCGTGGCGACCGCACTGCTGTTCGCCACCCACGGCGCGGTGTTCCTTGCCCTCAAGACATCCGGTGATCTGCAAGGAGAGTCGATGAGAGCGGCATTCGCGATCGCGATTCCGACGACGGTGGTTGCCGCTGTCTGGGGCCTGTGGACCCAGATCGCCTACGGCAAGGGCTGGACGTGGATCGCGCTGGCGGTTGCCGCCGTGGCGATCATCGCAGCCACCGTTCTGGCGTACCTGCGTCGGGAGGGCTGGGCCTTTGTCGCCACCTGTTTCGCGATCGCCGGTGTGGTCGTGTTGATCCTCGGATCGATGTTCCCGAATGTGATTCCGTCCACCACCGATTCGGCTTTCGACATGACCATCGAAGGCAGCGCGTCGAGCCATCACACGCTGGTGGTGATCACCTGGGCAGCGGCGATCTTCACCCCGATCGTGCTGTGCTACCAGGGCTGGACGTATTGGGTGTTCCGTAATCGTATTTCGACGAGCCAGATCCCGCCGTCGATCGGACTGCCGATGCGCAGGCCGAAGGTGGTCGAGCCGTCGAAGTGACCGGCGCAAAAGCGTCATCGGCGTCCGGGCCGCCCATCGACCCACGGCTGTGGCGCTATTCGCGGACGTCGCGCCGGTACCTGGTGCTGACGGTGCTGATGGCGGTCACGCAGGTGATCTGTGTGATCGTCACCGCGGCGATGGTCGCCTCGATCCTGTCCGAGTTGATCGTGTCGCCGGATCGGCGAAGTCTGGATGCTCAGGCCTGGCACCTGTGGGCGTTGGCCGGGGCCATCGTCGTACGGGTGACCGCGGTGTACGTCCACGACCGGTACGCGCACCGGGCCAGTGCCGGGGTGATCTCAGATCTACGCGGTGAAGCCCTTGCCGCGGTGTCGGATCCGTCACGAACACCGCCGCGAGAGTTGCTGACACGGCGCAATCGACTCGCGACGATACTCACGCATGGACTCGACGCGCTGGGCCCGTATCTCACGGGCTACATCCCGGCGCTGTTGCTCTCGGTGGTTGCCATCCCGGTGCTGGTGGTGGTCATGGCGATGGCGGACCTGACGTCTGCCGTCATCGTTGTCGTGACACTGCCTCTCATCCCGATATTCATGATTCTGATCGGTCGATTGACCCGGGATCGAACGGCCAACCGACTGACGGCGATGAGCCGCTTGTCTTCTCAGCTCCTCGATCTGATCGCGGGCATTCCCACCCTTCGTGCGATGGGGCGTGAGCGCGAGCCGGCCGCCCGCGTCGGCGAACTCGGGCAGGCCCATCGGCGAAGCACAATGCAGGCCCTGCGGGTGGCGTTCTTGTCCGGTGCGGTACTCGAACTCCTTGCGACGCTGAGTGTCGCCTTGGTGGCCGTCAGCATCGGCCTGCGTCTGGTGCAGGGCGAAATGGGTCTCTACGGAGGTGTTCTCGCGCTGATCCTCGCGCCCGAGGTGTACCTGCCGCTACGGACAGCCGGCGCGCAGTTCCACGATTCGGAGGCCGGGACAGCCAGCGCGCGTGAGGTGTTCGAGATCATCGAGGGTGACTCGGTCAAACGATCGGTGGGGAACCGGTCCGTCGCGGTGGCCGGAGCCAAGATCATGGTCGCCGGGCTGGGTGTGCACGGCCGTGACGGCTGGGCGCCGCACGATCTGTCCGCGACCATCACGCCCGGACGACTGACGGTGCTCACCGGCCCGAATGGCGCCGGAAAGTCGACGGTCCTCTCAGCGATCCTGGGTCTGCAGTGGCCCCAGGAAGGGTCGGTCATCATCGGAGATGTTCCGGTTGCCGAGCTCGATCCGGCAACGCTGTGGGAGCAGGTGGCCTGGCTGCCCCAACATCCGGTGCTGGTTCCCGGAACAGTGGCCGAGAACTTCGAGATGACAGGGCCGGTGAGCCCGCGTGACCGCGATTTCGGCTGCCGGGCCAGTGGTTTCGACGCTGTCGTGTCCGGACTGCCGGACGGCTGGCAGACGGTCCTGGGTAGCGGAGGTGTGGGACTGTCCGCCGGACAACGACAGCGCCTCGCCCTGGCCCGGGTACTGGCTTCGCCCGCACCACTGTTGCTACTGGACGAGCCCACCACCCACCTCGATGCCGACGCCGAATTGGCGGTGGCTCGTGCGCTGCAATCGCGGGCCGCGGCCGGCGATACCGTCGTGGTGGTTGCGCACCGACCCGCGATGCTCGCTGTTGCCGACGACATCGTCGAAGTGGCCGGGGTGACATATGTCGAACACTGACAACACTTCTGCGCATCGGGGGTTGCGCGGTGATCCGCTCTGGCGGGCATTGGGTCTGTTGGGGTTGCGCGGCGGACCGGTCGCGCGGTCGTTGTTGCTCGGAATCCTGGGCGCGGGTAGTGCTTTGGCCTTGGCGGCACTGTCGGCGTGGCTGATCACCAGGGCGTGGCAGATGCCGCCGGTTCTCTCGCTGTCGGTGGTGGTGACAGCGGTTCGGGCCCTGGGTATTTCCCGCGGACTGTTTCGATACCTCGAGCGACTCGCCACGCACGATCTGGCATTCGATGCGATGTCGACGGCGCGCAGTCGGCTCTATCTGGCGCTCGCCGGCGGGCCTGCCGGGTATTCGGTGGGACTGCGCCGCGGAGAGTTGCTGTCGCGGACGGGGACCGACGTCGACGAGATCGGGAATGCGCTCATCCGGGCGATCATCCCGATCGGCGTGTCGATTGTCGTATCCGGAGCGGCGGTGGCGATCATGGCGTTCGTCTCGCTGTCGGCGGCGCTGGTGCTGGCCATCGCGCTGCTGGTCAGTGGGGTGGTGGCCCCGTGGCTGGCGGTCCGGGGAGCGCAGATGGCCGCGCGAGCCGAGGCCGCAGCTCAGACCCGGAACGCCGGCGCGATCATGACCCTGCTCGACCACGCCGCGGAACTGTCGGTGGCCGGGCGGCGTGACGCGCTGCTGGACGAGTCGCGAGCCGCCGAATCCGAAGCCACCGAGGCGGCCGATCGCGGTGCCACACAAGGCGCCTGGGCCAGTGCCGCGGTTCCGCTGGCAGTCGGGATATCGGTCTTGGCCGCCGCGCTGGTCGGGATCGGATTGGCAGACAGTGTCTCTCCGATGGCGTTGGGCGTGCTGATCCTGCTGCCCCTGAGCGCGTTCGAATCGACGGGGCCGATGACCGAGGCGGCGATGCAACTTCAGCGAAGTCGCAATTCCGCTCGGCGGATCATGGCGATGATCGACCGCGCCGGCGACTTCCAAGAACCCCCGCACTCCGCGGCCGTGGGCACCGGCCGGGACACCGTGGTGACCCGCCGTCTGCGCTGGGGGTGGCCCGGCGGGGAGGTGTTCGGCGGTGACGACGGCGTCGACCTCGACATCGAACCGGGATCGCGGATCGCGATCGTCGGTCCGAGCGGGTGCGGAAAGTCGACGTTGTTGCTGACTCTGGCCGGGTTGTTGCCGCCGGTGGCGGGGACGGTCACGCGGCCCGGCAACAACGACGACACCATCCGCTACTTCGCCGAGGACGGCCACATCTTCACCACCAGCGTTCGCGAGAATCTGCTCGTCTCGAGGGGCGATGCCCCCGATGCGATGATCGCCGATGTGATCGACCGGGTCGGACTGGGCGAATGGGTCGCCGGGCTCCCGCAGGGCGTCGACACCCCGCTTGATGCCGGTGCCGACTCGGTCAGCGGCGGTCAGCGTCGTCGGTTGCTGCTTGCGCGAGCCCTGATCAACAAGGCGCCGATACTTCTGCTCGATGAGCCGGGGGAGAACCTCGACCGCGTCGATTCCGATCGGTTGCAGCGTGAACTGCTCGACACAGCCCACGCGGTGCTGGTTGGGCCGGATCGGGCCGTGGTGGTGGTGACCCATCGTCTGCCGGTCGATCACCGTGCCGACACGGTCATCGACCTGCGTCGAATATTGCCGTCGGAAAAACCGGTTGCCGACGCCCGCAACCGGGAGTAGCTTCGTCCGTACACGAGGAAGGAGGTGGTCTGAAATTGATTTCTAGGACACGTGAGGTGACCATCAGCTAACCGGCCGATTGGTGGATTGCCTTGTACCCCAATCGGTATCAAGCTGAATCCACGTTGGTCACCGGACCCCCGTACCTCTCTGGCCTCGTCCTGGCCGGATACCCGCTGCCTTGCGGGTGGTGCGGGGGTCTGCCCCGTTCGACGGTGTTAGATTCGCTTCCATGAAGCCGCTCAGGTCGAGCCCGTGATCCTCCCGGTGGCCATTGCTGCGGGCGTAGAAAACGGAACCGTGTCGTTGGCCTTTCGGCGATGGAAGGTCGCGCGCGTGAAGACCGGCGAGGTGTTCATCAGTCCGGCCGGCCTGATCCGGATCACTGCCGTCGACGAAGTAGGCCCGGACGTCATCACCGGCGAGGAGGCGGGGCTGGCGGGCGAGAAATCCGTGGCCGCGCTACGAAAACGATTCCGCGGCAACGACACCGATCCGGTCTTTCGGATCGCCCTGGAATGGGCGGGTCCGGACCCTCGCATCGCGCTCAGAACAGATGATCATCTGAGCCCGGAGGACGTCGCCGAGATCGCGACCCGACTGGATCGGTTCGATGTTCGCAGTCCGTGCGGACCGTGGACTCGCGAGACCCTTGGGCTGATCGAACGGAATCCGGGCCGACGTGCCATCGAACTCGCGGAAATGGTTGGCCGAGAAAAGGATCCGTTCAAACTCGACGTTCGTAAGTTGAAGAACCTCGGCCTCACGCACAGTCTCCCGGTCGGTTACGAACTGTCCGAGCGGGGTCGTGCATTCCTTGTTACCGAGCGAGATCAGGACTGACGGTCGGCAGCGTCACGGGCCGCGACGATGTGCAGGCCGTTCGTCTCCGACCACTGCCGCAGCGCGTCCACCGGATCCATCAACGAGATTCCGAGTCCGGTCAATTGGTATTCCACCCGGGGTGGGATCTCCGGGTAGACCGTGCGAAGGACCAGCCCGTCGTGTTCCAGTCCGCGCAGCGTCTGCGTCAGCACTTTCGGGGTCACCACACCGATCATCTCGCGCAGCGCTGTGAATCGAACCGGTCCGCGACGCAAAGCGATGAGGACGAGCAGAGTCCAGCGCTCTCCGAGACGCTCCACAACCATGCGACTCGGGCAGTTCGGCTTGAGCACATCCCCGGTGGCCTCGATGCTTTCCATCGGGTAAGTATGGCACGTTGAAGTCACCAGTATCTCGCGGATACTGTCCTGATCACAGGGCAATAATCAACCGACAAGAGGTGCTGACATGAAAATTCTGCTGACTGGCGCGACCGGCTACATCGGGGGAGCGATCCTCGACGAATTGATCGCCCAGGGCATGGCTGTGACTGCGCTGGTGCGCTCGGCGGAGGCTGCCGCCGCCGTGCGGCGGCGAGGTGCTGACGCGCAGATCGTCGACCTGTTCGACGTTGCCAGGGTGCGGGACCTTCTCTCTGACGCCGACGGTGCCATCCACACCGCGAGCCCGGGCGACGCCACCAGCGGCGCACTCGACGCGGCGGTGATCGATGCCGTGATCGCCGCGTTCGCCGGGACCGGAAAGGCATACGTCCACACCAGCGGTGTTTGGCTGTGGGGCTCGAGCGCAGCCATCGTGGACGATTCTCCGCTCGACCCCCCGGCCATCGTCGCTTGGCGGGTGGCGCAGGAACGCCGGCTGCTCGACGGGGCGGTGGCCGCCACGATCGTGGCACCAGGAATTGTGTACGGCGAAGGTGGCGGCATCCCGAACGTCATCGTCGACGCCCCCGGTGCCGGTTCGGGGCAGGTGTCGCTCGTCGGTGACGGTTCTGCGCATTGGGGACTGGTTCACGTCCGGGACCTCGCGCAACTGTATGTTCTTGCGCTGCAGGGCAATCCGGGCGGAAGGTTGATCGGGGTCAGCCACACCGCGTCTGTGGCCGAGCTTCATCGGGCCGCACACCCCGGGGCGACGCTGATCCCGACGACCGTAGAGGACACCAGGTCACGCCTTGGGACCGCGTTCGCGGACGCGTTGCTCCTCGATCAGGTGGTCGGCGAGCCCTTGCGCGCCTCAGGGCTGGGCTGGCAGCCCAACCGGGCGGTGCTGCGGGACGAGTTGTCGGCGGGCTACCGGGCTGCGGCGGACGTTCAGCCGGCGTAGCGGCTGAGCTTGGCAGACGCGCGGGGCACCAGATCGCCGTCGCTGTCGACACGTTCTTCGACGTACGCGAGGTCACCGTCCTCGACGAGACCATAGAGACGTTTGGCGCCGCCGGCCTTGATACCTGACGCGGATTTGATCACCACGTCGGTGGCCAACTCCCAGCTCGTCTGGTTCAGGGGATTGCCGTAGAAGAGCTCGATCCAGCCCTCGGCATGGGTGAGAAGAAGCTCGATGACGTCATCGTCACCGATCCGCCAGAAGCCGGTCTCGCGGAAGTCGGGCCGGACCGCGTCGCCGTCCTCGCCGATGACCCACGAGCGGGACTGCCAGTTGAGGTAGTCCTGGCCGTCGTGGCTGATGATCAGCTGCTGGCCGAACCGGTAATCACCGGTCTCCGGGTGATTACCTTCGCCTTCACCGCGCCAGACCCCGACCAACGGCAACAACGCCAGCAGCCCCGGATGCAGATCCGGACCCTGGCGGAGGTTGGCGGTGTCGTCGGGCAGCGGCAAGTCAGGCAGCGCCGGAATGTTCCGGCTGCCGGTTTCCTGGGCCTTGATGGCGGCCTGATTGACCGCCTCGTTGCCGGAACGGGTCACGATTCGTCAGTGACCAGCCGGTAGAGAACGTAAAGACCGAACCAGACGATCAGAACGCTCGCCAGTACCAACAAAACCTCGAAGAATGTGACCACCTGAGTATTCTAACGCCCCCCGAAACGACCGTGCGTGTGGGGATTCCCTCACTTTTGCCGGTGCGACCAGAAACATCCCACGCACGCTCCACTTGTGCGAGGACGCTCCACATGTAGGCGGAGCGTCCTCGTACAGGTGGAGCGTTTGCGGAAATGGCGAAGGCCCGGTCCACCTCGAAAGGTGAACCGGGCCTTCGTAGAGCTGTAGGTCTTACTTGCTGACGGTCACGTTCTGCTCGTGCACGCCGGCACCTTCCGGCTTCACGGTGACGTCACCGTTGCCGGTGGACGACAGCGCACGCAGCGTCCAGGTTCCGGGGGCGGCGAAGAAGCGGAAGTCGCCGGTACCGCTGGCAACAACCTCGGCGGTGAACTCGCCGGTTCCGTCGAGCAGACGCACAAAAGCGCCGGCCACCGGGTTGCCGTCGGTGTCGAGCACCTGACCGGTCAACACGGTCTCTTTTTCGGTATCAACACCGGCGGGCAGATTCTGACCCTGTTTAGGCGCAGCACACATGATTACTTGCTCTCTCCCAGTTCGATCGGGGCGGCGACAAGTGAGCCGTATTCGACCCAGCTGCCGTCGTAGTTCTTGACATTCTTCTTGCCGAGGATCTGATCGAGCACAAACCAGGTGTGGCTTGAGCGCTCACCGATACGGCAGTAAGCGATGGTTTCCTTGCTCTCGTCGAATCCCTTGTCGGCGTACAGCTTTGCCAGGTCTTCGTCGGACTTGAAGGTGCCGTCCTCGTTGGCGGTGGTGCTCCACGGGATGTTGATGGCTCCGGGGATGTGACCCTTCTGCTGAGCCTGCTCCTGCGGGAGGTGGGCCGGTGCGAGGATCTTGCCCGAGAACTCGTCGGGGCTACGCACGTCAACCAGGTTCTTGTTGCCGATGGCGTTGATGACCTCGTCGCGGAATGCGCGGATGCTGGTGTCGGGTGCCTCGGCCTTGTAAGTGGCGGCCGGCCGGGTGACCTCGTCCTTGGACAGCTCGCGGCCGTCGAGTTCCCACTTCTTGCGGCCGCCGTCGATCAGCTTGACGTCCTCGTGGCCGTACAGCTTGAAGTACCAGTACGCGTATGCGGCGAACCAGTTGTTGTTGCCGCCGTAGAGGACAACGGTGTCGTCGTTGGAAACGCCCTTGGCCGACAGGAGTGCGGAGAACTTCTCCTGGTCGAGGAAGTCGCGACGAACGCCGTCCTGCAGGTCCTTGCGCCAGTCCAGACGGATGGCGCCTTCGATGTGGCCACCTTCGTAGGCCGAGGTGTCTTCGTCGACCTCGATGAAGACGGTCTTGTCGGCCTTCAGGTTCTGCTCAGCCCAATCGGCGCTGACCAGGACATCGGAGCGAGCCATGGTTTTCCTTTCGTAGGGGGGTATTGCGTTCAGGGTTTGTGCGGTGATCGAGACAGATCGGGAATTGCTGGGTGACGTGAGGTGATCGCCTTGGACAAAGCAGTGGGCTGGCCAAGGGGCACGCCGGCATACGGGCACAGAAAGACTGTGTAAAGCCCGTTGACTACCGGCTCAGACAGCAACAGTTGGCGATACGACAGAAGTCGATCGCCCGGCGACGTGTGAGCATCAACTCACGGCCCAGTTGCATGAGCGCCAGACTACCGCAGACATCCGGTGACTTTTCAAGGCCCTTGCCAGGGGGTTTTTCAAGGCCCTTGCCAGAAGTCGTCCGCGGTGACAACCAGCGGTTGCGGATCGGCGGAGAGAACGACGTCACTGCCCTCGGTCGCCGCCGATGACGCCGGCAGCGACCAGGGGAGTGGAAGCACCGGCAGTGTTTTGGAGAACTGGGCCAGCACGGCGGGCACCTGCAGCGGCGAGAGGTCTGAGTCGACGTGGTCGGCGGAGCCCGAATAGATGCCGGTGGCGTCGACCCGGAGCGCGCCGCCGCGGATCGACAGATCCGCGGACACACTTACTTTTCGGCTGTCGGAGCCCTGACTGTGACGGAGATTACCCACTTTGGGCAAAGTGACCGTCCCGGTCAGAATGATGCCGGAACTGGCAGAAAGGATGCCGTCGCCCGGGCCGCCTCCACCGGCCTTGTCCTCGGGTGCCGGGGTTGTCACGGTGAGGTCGTCGATGCCCAGGAAGCGGCCCAGGTTCACCGAATCGATCTTCAGCGAGCCGCTCACCTTGTCGACCCGCAACTCGGTCTGTTCGCCGATGAGCCACGCACCCCCGGCCCGATGTACCCCGGACAGATTCGAGCGGAGGTCCCCTCGACGGTCATTTCCCAGGTCAGTGCCCCTGGCGGTGATACCGATCCGGTCGTACTCGTCGCTCAGGGCAGCTGCGATGAACGGGAACCCCGCGATTGTCACCTCCGGGTCGAACTCCAGTTCAGAGGCGGCGCGCAGGGCTCGTGAGTAGTGACGTTCGGCGTAGGCGGCGGTCGCGAAATCGATTCCGACCGCCGCGAGGACCACGATGAGCACCCCGGCCAGCAGTTTGCGCACCGAAACCCTTCTTTACGTGGACTTTGCCCCAGCAGCCACAAAGTTGACGATCGCGGATCGGCTGGTATCGGGGGTCTTGTTAACGGGCGACGACCGGTTTGGCGCTATTCTGACATCTGTCTCGCACACGTTGGTAAGGCAGCGTACATAATTACGTACATCCGAGATCGGAGTGTTTGTGGATCTCTTGTTACTGACAGCCGATCCCACCCCTGAGTCTGTGTTGCCGTCGTTGTCACTGCTGGCTCATACCGTCCGCGTCGCACCCACCGAGGTGTCGTCGCTGATGGAAGCCGGCAACGCAGACGTGGCCATCGTCGATGCGCGTTCTGACCTAGCGGCCGCGCGTGGGCTTTGCCGGCTGCTGGGGAGTACGGGTTCATCGGTGCCCGTAGTTGCTGTGTTGACCGAGGGTGGGCTCGTCGCCGTGAACTCGGAGTGGGGTCTTGACGACTTCCTCCTGCCGGACACCGGGCCGGCCGAACTCGATGCGCGACTTCGCCTGCTGGTGGTGCGTAGTCGGGGTGTCACCGCGGAAGAAGCGAGTGGCAAGGTCACGCTCGGTGACCTCGTCATCGATGAGGGCACGTACACCGCGCGGTTGCGGGGACGGCCCCTTGATCTGACGTACAAAGAGTTCGAGTTGCTCAAGTACCTCGCGCACAATGCGGGTCGGGTGTTCACTCGCGCGCAGCTCCTTCAGGAGGTGTGGGGTTACGACTTCTTCGGCGGCACCCGGACCGTGGACGTGCACGTGCGACGTCTGCGCGCCAAGCTCGGTGCCGAGCACGAGGCGCTGATCGGCACCGTGCGCAACGTCGGCTACAAGGCGGTGCGTCCGAGCCGTGGTGGTCGTGCCACCGAATCGAATGAAAATGTCACGGACGGAACCGAATTGGGTGATCTGGCGGGCCCCGATGAGGTCGAGTACCCGGATCCGGAGTTCAGTTCCAGCAACAATGGGAGCTGACATGGGCAGTCCGGATTTCACCGGGCGAATCACAGAAATTCTCGAGGCCGCGACACTGGCTGACGGCGTCGCGCCGCTGGGGGAGCAGGCCGTCAAAGGTGTCGGTCGCCCGGGCGTCGTCGAGGTCACCGTCGCCGACGCCGAACTGATCGTCGGGTACGCCAACGTGACACCGGCGCGAGACGGCGAACCGGCGATGATCGAGCTCGTGGTCGACCCGGTCCACCGCCGCCGGGGTCACGGCAGGCGGTTGCTGGACGAGACGCTCGCACGGGTCACCGGCGATGTCCGGGTCTGGGCCCACGGCGATCTGCCCGCGGCGCAAGCGCTGGCCGCGGCGTCCGGACTCACGTCCAAGCGGCAATTGCTGCAGTTGCGCCGGCCACTGCCGGATCCGGCCTTACCCGAGCTGGTCGTTCCCGCCGATCTGGTGCTCCGGACGTATGCCGGACCATCCGACGACGCCGAGATCCTGCGGGTCAACAACGTGGCCTTTGCCTGGCATCCGGAACAGGGTGGCTGGGGATCGCAGCAGATCGACGAACGCACGGGCTCGGACTGGTTTGATCCGGCCGGGCTGTTCCTGGCCTTCGATGCCGCTGATCCGGACCGGCTACTCGGATTCCACTGGACCAAAGTTCACGCGGAGTCACTCGGCGAGGTGTACATCGTCGGAGTCGACACCGCGGCGCAAGGCAGGGGGCTCGGTCGACTCCTGACTCTCGCCGGGCTGCATTATCTTGCCGACCGGGGTCTCGGCGAAGTCGAGCTTTACGTCGAAGGTGATAACACCGCAGCTCTGAACACGTACGGGAAGCTCGGATTCGGGCAATACGCGATCGATGTGGCTTACGGCTGACCGAATTTCAGGTGTCGGGCAAATCACTGGTCGTCGTCCAGGTGACACGAAGATGAACAGTGAATGGCCACCTCGAATTTCTCCTGCGGGCGAAGCGTTCGCGGGCCGATGTTGTATTCATCTGCGGTTCACCGCGCGTAGGTAATCCAGACATGACCGACCTCTAGCTTTCAACGAGTGACGCTTTGAGCGTCGGGGTGACTGCTCGAATCGCGAGATGTCACGGAAAGTCATGGAGGAGTCTTCGGTGAGAATGAAGTCAAGTGCTGCGCTCGTCAGTGCGGCTGCGGCTGCGGTTGCGGCTCTGGTTCTGTCTGCGTGTGGCAGCGAAGAAAGCGGCGGCACCATCAGCGGTGAAGGTTCGACCGCACAGCAGAAGGCGATGGAGCACTTCCAGCCGATCGTCGCCGACAACGGCGGCAACGTCCTCAACTACACGGGTTCGGGTTCGGGCGACGGCGTCGCCAAGTTCCTGAGCGGCGATGTCGACTTCGCCGGATCGGACTCGGCCCTCAAAGACGACGAGATCACCAAGGCCCAGACCCGCTGCGGCGGCAACGAAGCCTGGAACCTCCCGATGGTCGCCGGACCTGTTGCCGTCGCCTACAACTTGTCCGGGGTCGACAATCTCGTCCTGAACCCGACCGTGCTGGCCGGGATCTTCGACTCGAAGATCACAACCTGGAACGCTCCTGAGATCGCCGCCTTGAACCCGGGCGTCACTCTGCCGAGCACCCCGATCGTGCCGGTGCACCGAAGCGACAGCTCGGGCACCACTGACAACTTCCAGCGCTTCCTGCAGAATTCGGCTCCGGATGCCTGGCCGTACGAGCATGACAAGGCGTTCAAGGGCCAGGGAGGCTCGGCCGCGGCCAAGTCGACCGGCGTCGGCGACACCGTCAAGAAGACCCCCGGATCGGTCACCTACGTCGAGTGGGGCTTCGCCGAGGAGAACCAGCTGGGTGTCGCGAGCATCGACTTCGGCGCCGGCGCGACGGAGCTGACCGCCGATACATCGGCCAAGGCGCTCGACGGGGTCACCTTCAAGGATCCGGGTTCCAACAACCTGGTCGTCGACACCGACTCACTGTTCGCGATGAAAGAGCCGGGTGCATACCCGCTGCTCCTGACGACGTACGAGATCGTGTGCTCGAAGGGATATGAGGGCGACATCGCGACGACCACCAAGGACGTCTTCACGACTATTCTGAACCAGGGCCAAGAGGGCCTGGCCGAGCTCGGCTACACCCCACTGCCCGAGGCGTTCAAGGCCAAGCTGCAGACGTCCATCGACGCACTGTCCTGATCGAGCAGGTGAGGGCGACCGTAGAGAAACAGCGGTAGAAAACGATGACAGAGATTGACGATACGACGAGTGCGAAAGGGCCTATGAGCTCCTCGACGACTCAGCCAGATACCACCACCGGCAATGGGCCGACAGAACCACACGGGTCTGAAATCAAGACCAACGGTTCGGCGATTCGACTGGGAGACAGGATCTTCCGGACTCTTTCGGTGGGTTCCGGCATCCTCATCTCGGTGATCATCGGATTGATCGCGCTGTTCCTGGTGGTCCAGGCGGTCCCCTCACTGCTCGAGAACGAAGAGAATTTCTTCACCTACTCCGGGCCGTGGTCCACCGACCCCGGAGACATGAAGTTCGGCATCCTGGGCCTGCTCTATGCGACCCTGATCGTGTCGTTCATCGCTTTGATCCTGGCGATGCCGATCGCACTGGGCATCTCGATCTTCCTGACCGAGTACGCCCCCAAACGGCTGGTCAGTCCCATCGCGTACGTGATCGACCTGCTGGCCGCGGTTCCCTCGATCGTGTACGGCCTGTGGGGCATCCTGGTCCTCGGACCAGCGTTGGTACCTCTCAACGAATGGTTGGTCGACAACGCCGGATTCCTGCCGTTCTTCCAGGAACCGAGTCAGGTCAGCAACATGTCGACCGGTGGCACGATGCTCACCGCCGGCATCGTCCTGGCGGTGATGATCCTGCCGATCATCACGTCCGTGACCCGAGAGGTGTTCGTACAGACCCCGGTTGGCCACCGGGAGGCGGCACTGGCACTCGGCGCCACGAAGTTCGAGGTCGTTCGCGTGGCGGTCATCCCGTTCGGGTTCTCCGGCTACATCAGCGGGTCGATGCTCGGCCTGGGCCGCGCCCTCGGCGAAACGATGGCGCTGTTGCTCATCATCTCGACCGCGGGCCCGATCGACTTCAACCTCATGGAGAGCGGCGAAACCTTCGCGACCAAGATCGCCAACAACGCCGCCGAGTTCGACTCACCGTCGAAGACCGGTGCGTACATCTCCGCCGGCCTGGCGCTGTTCGTTCTGACCTTCATCGTGAACTCTGCGGCACGGGCCGTCATCAGCGGAAAGAAGGCCAAGTGACATGACCACCCTCGACGCGAGTACCGCACCGGTCAAACGCACACCGTCGGGTTTCACCCCGGTCAAGAAGAGTCGCCAGGTCGGCGACAAGAGCGCCGCGGTACTGGTCACTGCAGCGGTTGTCATCGCGATGATTCCGCTGATCTGGCTCGTCTGGACCCTGGTGTCCCGAGGATTGGAAGTCATCCTCGACGCGGAGTGGTGGACGAAGTCAGAGCTGCGGGGCGGCGCCCTCAACGCGATCATCGGAACGCTGCAGCAGACCGCTCTGGCTGCGATCATCGCGGTTCCGATCGGCATCTTCGTGGCGATCTACCTGGTGGAGTACGGCAACAACTCGGCTCTCGCCCGGATCACCACCTTCATGGTGGACATCCTCTCGGGTGTTCCGTCGATCGTCGCAGCACTGTTCATCTACGCCGTCTGGCGCACGACGCTCGACCTGCCGCGGTCCGGCTTCGTGGTCTCGCTGGCGCTGGTGCTGTTGATGGCCCCGATCGTGATTCGTTCCACCGAGGAGATGCTCAAGATCGTCCCGCAGGATCTGCGGGAGGCCTCGTACGCGCTCGGCGTGCCGAAGTGGAAGACGATCGCGAAGATCGTTCTGCCCACCGCACTGTCGGGCATCGTCACCGGCGTGATGCTGGCGATAGCGCGGGTGATGGGTGAATCTGCGCCGGTGCTGATCCTGGTCGGCTCGACGAAGGTGATCAACACCAACCCGTTTGAAGGAAACCAGCAGTCGCTGCCTCTGATGATGGTGCAGCAGTACAACAACGGCCCCAGTGCCCTCGACACGGTGTGGGGCGCCGCGTTGACCCTCGTGATCCTGGTGGCGATCGTGTACTTCGGCGCCAAGCTCGTCTCCAAGTTGTTCTCGCCCAAGAAATTCTGACGAACACTGAAGCGACACCCAACCCCCCGACGTCACCAGCTCGTAGCGAACGAAAGAACAGATCCATGGCAAAGCGCCTCGATATCAAAGACCTGAACATCTATTACAGCGCCTTCCACGCGGTCAAGGACGTCAGCCTGGAAGTGCCGCCGCGCTGCATCACGGCTTTCATCGGTCCGTCCGGTTGTGGCAAGTCGACAGTGCTGCGCACGCTCAACCGCATGCACGAGGTGACCCCGGGTGCTCGCGTCGAGGGCAAGGTGCTGCTCGACGGCGAGGACATCTACACCAAGGGCATCGACCCGGTGTCGGTGCGCTCGACCATCGGCATGGTGTTCCAGCGCCCGAACCCGTTTCCGACGATGTCGATCAAGGACAATGTGGTCGCCGGACTTCGGCTGCAGGGCCTGCGTGACAAGAAGCAGCTCGATGAGACCGCGGAGCGCAGCCTGCGTGGCGCGAACCTCTGGGAAGAGGTCAAGGATCGTCTCGACCGGCCGGGCGGCAGTCTGTCCGGCGGTCAGCAGCAGCGTCTGTGCATCGCCCGCGCCATCGCGGTGTCGCCCGAGGTGCTGTTGATGGACGAGCCCTGCTCGGCCCTCGACCCGATCTCGACGCTGGCCATCGAAGAGCTGATCAACGAGCTCAAGAAGGACTTCACCATCGTCATCGTCACGCACAACATGCAGCAGGCTGCACGCGTCAGCGACCAGACCGCGTTCTTCAACCTCGCCGGTGTCGGCCAGCCGGGTCAGCTGATCGAGGTCAGCGACACCGAGACGATGTTCTCCAACCCGTCGCAGAAGGCGACGGAAGATTACATCTCCGGTCGATTCGGATAGTCCGAACGGCTGCCGTCCGGCCCGAGCCGGAACATTGCCGGCGTCATAAGCGATGATGGGGGAGTGACGGTCAATCATCCGGTCAGCGTGCTGCCTGGCCGTGGCATCGCGCTCCGGCGCGGGCCCTCGTTGCTTCTCATCGCTGCCGATCCGATGAAAACCAGTGCGACACTCACCGATCTCGCGCGGATCGCCACCGAACCGCTGGGGGAGTCCCGGGCGGAAGGTTCGCGGCTGCGTTCGCTGACCAAGTGGCTGCTGGCCAACGAGGACAGCAGCCCCGGCTTCGCGGTCATCTCGACCGATCAGCACGGTGGGCTCGAGGTATTTCTCTACGGCGGTGCTACCGCCCGGATGTATGTCACCGAACTCGCATCGCCAGAGGTGGTGCGCGGTGCCGACTCCGGGTTCCTGGTCCAGCGCAGCTACCCCAGCAGCCTCTACGCGATCGCGGTCACGATCGACGAGACGGACCCGCTCGCCGGCGGACCGATCGGTGCCGCCGGGATTGCGCCGTCGCACATCTTCTCCCTGGAGAAGGGCGCTGCCCCGGGCGCCGGGATGATCCTGTGGCCGTCGGCGTCGCCATCGACAGACAGTGCGGTGTACGTGATTCCGGCGACCTCGCCGGTGGTCGATGCGGCCGACTCGACGCCACTGATGGTCGGTGCCACCGGCAGCGATGCCGAAACACGTTTGGTACCACCGATTTTGTCTGTTCGCCTCGACGATCTGGATGAGGCCACGCAGAGTACCCGCAGCCCACTGCCCATTGTCGGCGGTCCGCGCAAACCCGGGAAGCTGCGGCAGGGTGTCGCCGAACCGACGCTGGTTCCTCCGCAGGATGTGCTGGACGACGCGCTGTCTTCGGCCCCGACTGACGTCGCCAATCGTCCCGTCAAAGTCGGCAACTCGAGAGTGTCGGCTCGTGATCAGAAGGTTCAGATCCACGGATTGCTCTGTGCCAACGGACATATCAACGATCCGAGATTACCGGTGTGTACCCGCTGCGGTATCCGGATCGACCGGCGTACCGGCGCGTTGGTGCAGGGTCCACGTCCGCCCCTGGGTTTGCTGGTGATCGATGACGGCTCCACGTACGTTGTCGCCGGTGACCTGTTGATCGGCCGCGACCCCGAGCCGATGGTCGCCGGGCGCGGCGGCGTGGCCGCCGGGGGAATCGGACCGTTGGACCCGATCCGGATCAATGACACGTCGGGATCCATGTCGCGGGCGCATTGTGAACTGCGCCTTGTTGATTGGGAGGTCCGGGTGATCGATACCGGCTCCGTGAACGGCACCTATGTCCGGTACCCGCGAGCGCCGGGCTGGATCACGCTGCGGCGCGGGCAGGAAGCTGTGCTCTACCCGGGTTCGCAGTTGCAGGTTGGCAGTCGATCGCTGCTGTTCGAGTCTCCACACGGGAGGGTGAGCGATGTTCGTTGATTCGCCGTCGGGATCGGATGCCCGCAGATCGCCCGCAGCGGTCGCCGATTACCGGATCATTCGTGCGCTCGGTGCGGGCAGTCACGGGGTGTGCTACCTCGCCCAGGCGCCGGACCGGCTGGCACTCGACGTCGAACATGTTGCCCTGAAAGTCTTTTCGAACCCGGTGGGCGAGGATGCATTCCATCGCGGTGTCCGTGAACTCCGGACATTCTCCGAGGTGCGCTCGCAGTATCTGCTCGGGTTGATCGAGGTGGCGCTGGGTGATCAGTTCATGTATTCGATGGACTACATCCCGGGGGGATCGATGGCGGCACCGGCCATGCCGCTGCAACGCGACCAGGCCCTGGCTGTGCTCGAAGGCGCCGCGCGGGGCGCACACGACATGCACGAAGCGGGCCTGGTTCACGGCGACATCAAACCTGCCAACGTGATGATCGGCGGAGACGGCGACGGTCCGACGGGAGTTCTCAGTGCGCTGGGCCTGGCGCGGGTGATCACAGCGGCGACCGCGGTCAGTGGCGTCGGATCATCGGCCACTCTGGAGTTCGCGGATCCCGATATGCTGGTTGGCCAAACACCTTCGCGGGCAACGGATCTCTGGGCGCTCGGGGCGACCATCCATCGAACGATGACCGGCGAAGGACTGTACGGAGAGTTGCCGGACATGCAGCCGCTGGTGGCTATCAGGACGGTGCAGTCGACCAAGCCGAAGCTCAGTGCGGCACTCTCACCTGCGGAACGGGATCTGGTGTCGGAATGCCTTGCGCCGCACAGTGATCGGTTCCGTACCGCGGCCGAGCTCGCCGATCGAATCGCCGAGATCAGGGCCGCGGACGGTCGCTGAACGGGGTAGGTCGGGTCTTAGACTTCGGTGAACTGTTCCGGGGTCTGCCCGGTGGCCTGGAAGACCACCCGCCGGCCGATGAGCACGGCGTGATCCGAGAAGCGCTCGTAGTAACGGCCGAGGAGCGTGACATCGACCGCGGCGGCAACGCCGTGCTTCCATTCGCGATCCATCAGGACGGTGAACAGGTGGCGGTGCAGATCATCCATCGCATCGTCGTCATCTTGGAGTTTCAACGCGTCTTCCGGATTCTGGGTGTTCAGAACCTCGCGTGCGTTGCTGGCCATGGTGACGGCCAGTCGGCCCATCTCGGCAAAGTATCCGTTGACCTCCTCCGGGAGGGCTTTGGCCGGGTGCCGCCGACGTGCCACCTTCGCGACGTGGAGTGCCAACGCTCCCATTCGTTCTACGTCGGCGACGATCTGAAACCCACTGACGATCGCCCGCAGATCACCGGCGACCGGCGCCTGTAGGGCGAGCAGTGCAAACGCGCGTTCTTCGGCCCTGGTCGACAGGACCGTCAGCTGTTCGTGGGCGCCGATGACCTCCTCGGCCACGGTCAGATCTGCCTGAAGCAAGGCCTGGGTGGAACGCTCCATCGCGGTCCCCGCCAGCTCACACATCTGTCCCAGAACTGCATTCAGTTCTGCCATCTGCTCAATGTACGCACTACGCATAAGCCCACCGTACTGCCATCGAAGGGGCAAATGGTTGTCACGTGGTGAACTGCAAATGAACGCCGGCCATTCAATCGGGCTCGACAACCCCGGTCACGCGCAGGTGGTGTCGCCGGCGTTGGTGACGGTGAGGTCGTTGGGGAGCTCGTCGGGATTGGAATCCCGCGGCAACTCGCGGACGCTGGCCTGCGAACCTTCTGCCGGAACCTCGCCCAGTGTGCCGGAGAAATCGCTGCCCACAATGACCTCGACACCTGAGCTGACCGTGGAATCAGCCTGGATCGTGGCGCCGGGGAACATCTGCGCCACGGTGGCCGCGGCTTCCTGCTGGCCGGGACCGTAGCGGACCACCGTGTCGGTCCGGTTTTCCGAGGCATCGGCGACGCCGTAGATCTCGAAGCCGTGGCCGGCCAGTTCGTTGGCGGCATCGGCGGCGACACCGCCGACGCCGGTGCCATTGAGCACCCGCAACGAGATCGAGTACGGCGACAGCGCGGCGACTGTCACCTGTTCGGGCTTGGGCGCGGTTGTCGCTGTGGTGCTCGGCGTCGTGGTGCCCGATTTGGGGGCTTCGGTCTTCTCGCCGGGCAACGGCATGTCGTTGATGATCGCGTCGAAGATCGCGTCGATGTCATCGAGTCGGGGGATCTCGTTGCCGGAACCGTCTTCGGCCGTGCCGGAGGTGGGCACCGTCAGGAATGTCACGCGACCGGCGTCGAGTCCCTGCATCGATTGGCCCAGCTGCAACAGGTCGTCGGTGTTGACCTGGTCGACGTAGCTGTACTTGATGAAGGTGTCGATGATGCCGTTCAGGGTGGCCGGATTGGTCAGGACCTGGCTGGACAGTGCCCCGCGCAGCAGCGAGGACATGAACAACTGCTGACGCTTGATACGCCCGTAGTCGCCGTTGCCCTCTGTCTCGATGTTGCGGGCACGCACGTAGTCGAGTGCCTTGGAACCCTTGAGTGTTTTCTTGCCCGGCTTGGCGAGGATGGTGCCGAGTTCGTAGTCCTCCAGCGGCGTTGTCGAACAGACCTCGACACCGCCGATCTTGTTGACCACCTGCTCGAATCCATAGAAATCCATCGCGATGAAGTGGTTGATGTTCAGCCCGCTCATCGTGGTGAGCGTGTCGACCAGACACTTAGGACCGCCGACGCCGTAGACACTATTGAGTTTCACCTGGGTTTCGGAGGGAACCACGTCAGTGGTGTATTGGCCGTCGTCGTTGTTCCAGCCGGCGCATTCGGGTCGGTCGACCTGTAGGTCACGGGGGAAGGACACCGCGACAACGCGGCTGCGGTCTGCTGGGATGTTCACCAAGAGCACGGTGTCCGAGCGGGCGC
The DNA here is from genome assembly GCF_000383535.1 of Nocardia sp. 348MFTsu5.1. NCBI lineage: Bacteria > Bacillati > Actinomycetota > Actinomycetes > Mycobacteriales > Nocardiaceae > Nocardia > Nocardia sp. 348MFTsu5.1. The sequence goes on along the minus strand of NZ_KB911509.1, from coordinate 357,785 downwards.
TGCCCTCGAATTCCGTGGCGTCGCCGGCCCCGACCGTACCGTTCTGTCCGGATCGGGTATCGGTACCGACGATCAGGTAGGTCTCGTCACCGGTCTGCAGCTGTTTGTCGCGAATCTCTTCGTTGTCGGGGTTCACCGCCTCGACGGTGTTCCAGTTGCTGTCCTTGACCTTCTGATAGCCCCAGACCGCGCCCGTGCCAAGCAGCGCCAACACGCAGGCCAGGGCGATGAGGATCCGCCCACCGATGGTGGCGCGGTGCAACATCTGTTTGTGGTCGCGCTCCTTGGCAGGCGCGGCGTGCTTGCGGCGCGATCCGGTGTCTGAGCCCGGGGTGACCGAACGCGGCGACCGGGTGGCGTCACCGTTGTCGGACAAGTCCGGGATCGGCGCCGGTGCCTTGACGGCGGGGATGTACTCGGTGACCGCGGGGGTGGCCGGGATGACCTCGGTCTTGGCGTCGTCGGCAGTGACCGGTGGCTCGCCGGCACCGATGATCTGCTCGGTCGGCGCTTCGGCGGGGCCCACGCGGCGGGGTCGCCGGAACGTGGGTGCCGGCGTCGTAGCCGGGGGTGTTGATGTCGGAGTCGGGGGAGAAGTCGGAGACTGCGTCGGCGGAGACGGAGGAGGAGTGTTCGGCGTCGCGGCGCGTTGGGCCCGCGGGCTCGGGGGCGGAGTGTTCGACGTGGTCTCTTCGCCCGCATCCGGGGTGTCGTCGGAGCCGGCCGCTGCGTTCATCCGATTGAGCAGCTCGCGCACGGTCACCCGATTGCGGTCGCCCTCTGTCAGCTCGCGGCTGGTCGGCTCCCGCAGCACCTCGTCTGAGGGCGCGCCGAGCCGGCGGCGAATCTCATCGCGGCGTTCCTCGGACGTGCGTGCCCGGAGTTCGTCGTCGCTCACTCATGTTCCTTCAGCCTTCTGGGCGCCGGGCTGTATTTCAGGCCCGGCTGAAACACTCAGCGGGCACGGCGCCGTCTCGATGATACTGACGAAAACAGGCGCATTGCCCACAGATGGGCTGTGAAGGTGCATAGCGCCGGTCAATACGACAGCGTGAACCGGAAGTTTACGAAAGATGCTGCCATGTCCGGGCGGATTCAGCCGCCTGAATGCATGACCTCGGCGCCGTCGGGAACAGCTTCGTCGTCGGGGTCGTCGAGCCAGCCCTCGGGGAGTGCCACGGCCGAGGGTGAGCCCTGGCGGCCACGTGGACCGTGTGCGTCATCGGGGAACGGCACGTCAGCGGGCAATTGGCCCACGAGGTCGGCCAGCTGCCCGACAGTTTCCACCAAGGCCATCCCGCGCCGCAGTTCCGAACCGACGGGGAAACCGCGGAGATACCAGGCGACGTGTTTGCGGATTTCCCGCATTCCCTTGAACTCGCCGTGATGGTCCGCGAGAAGTTGTCCGTGCCGGATAATGATCTGCGCCACTTCTCCGAGATTTGGTGCCTGGGGTGCCGGAGTTCCGTTCAATTCGGCACTCAATTCGGCGAAGAGCCACGGCCTGCCCAGGCAGCCTCGTCCGATGACCACGCCGTCGCATCCGGTTTCGTACATCATCCGGGTGGCGTCGCCGGGTTCGAAGATGTCGCCGTTGCCGAGGACCGGAACATCGGTGACGTGTTCCTTGAGGCGGGCGATCTGATTCCAGTCGGCACTGCCCGAGTAGCGCTGTGACGCGGTACGCGCATGCAGCGCAACAGCTTTCGCACCCTCGGCGGCCGCGATGCGACCGGCGTCGAGATGCGTGTGATGGTCGTCGTCGATGCCGACCCGGAACTTCACGGTGACCGGGATGTCAGTGCCCTCGGTGGCGCGGACCGCTGCGGCGACGATGTTCGCGAACAGGCGGCGCTTGTACGGAATCGCCGAACCGCCACCTTTTCGGGTGACCTTGGGGACCGGGCAGCCGAAGTTCATGTCGATGTGGTCGGCGAGGTTCTCGTCGACGATCATCTTCGCGGCGGCATAGGTGTACTCGGGATCAACCGTGTACAGCTGCATCGACCTGGGGTTTTCTTCCGGGCCGAACGTGGTCATGTGCATGGTGACCGGATGCCGCTCGACCAGCGCGCGAGCGGTCACCATCTCACAGACGTAGAGCCCGGCGACGGTGCCCGTGCGGGCGAGCTCGAGTTCGCGGCAGAGCGTGCGGAAGGCAACATTGGTCACCCCGGCCATGGGGGCGAGGACCACCGGGCTGGACAGCTCGATGGACCCGATCTTCAGAGACGAAGGCGAAGCCGGAGCTCGACCCGTCGCCGGAGACGAAGGCGAAGCCGGAGCTCGACCCGTCGCCGGAGACGAAGGCGAAGCCGGAGCTCGACCCGTCTCGTGAGCCGGGGTCGTGGTTTCTGTCAGTAAGGCGGTCAGCGCAGCAGTTTTCTGTTTCAGGAGGCGGCAGCGGCTTTTTCGCGCTTGGCGGCTTCACGCGCCAGTGAGCGATCACGCATTTCCTCGAACTTGACGGTGTCGGCTTCGAGCTTCTCGAGGAACGCACCGAGATCTTCCCGAAGCTTCTCGCCCTCGGGGCCGAAGTCGTCGCGCTCGAAGATGTTCCACTTGCGCAGAACGGGCTGAACGACCTCTTCGAGGTGCTGACGCAGGTCGTAGATGCCGTGCTTGGCCATCAGTACACCGTTGCGCCGGAAGTTGGGCATTCCGGCGCCCGGCATCTGGAAGTTGGACACGATCTCGTAGACAGCCCTCATGGCCTGATCGGGGACCAGGTCGAGCGCAGCCGCACAGATGTTGCGGTAGAAGACCATGTGCAGGTTCTCGTCGGCGGCGATGCGCTGCAGCATCCGGTCGGCGATCGGGTCGTTGCAGGCCTTGCCGGTGTTGCGGTGTGAGACGCGGGTGGCCAGTTCCTGGAAGGTCACGTACGCGACGGACCGCAGGATGCCGGCAGCCTCTTCGCCCAGTTCTTCGGCGCGGTCACCGGCAGCGGCCAGCGGCGAGTAACCGTTGGTCATGTGGATCATGCGGGCCTCTTCGAGCGCCACGGGATCAACGCCGCGGGTGACGATGAGATAGTCGCGCATCACGATGCCGTGACGGTTCTCTTCGGCGGTCCAACGGCCGACCCAGTGTCCCCAGGCGTCGTCCATCGAGAAGTTCTCGGCGATCTCGCGGTGGTAGGACGGGAGGTTGTCCTCGGTCAGCAAGTTGGTGACCATCGCCGCCTTGGCGACCTCGTCGAGCTGCGACTGCTCGGGATCCCAGTCGACGCCACCGAGAGCGGCGAAGTTCTGGCCCTCGTCCCACGGCACATAGTCATGGGGATGCCAATCCCTGGTGGTGCGCAGGTGCCGGTTGACGTTTTCTTCGGCCGCCGGTGACAGTTCCTTCAACAGCTCAAGTTGGGTCAACTCGCGTGCCATCAGATATTCCTCCAGGAAGGCTAGGATGTAAGGCTTCAGGGTAAGGGATCGTTATCCGTCACCCAAGTGCTCGCGCGGCGCGCTGGGGATGTAAATGCGTCGCCACACCTGTTGTTTCCGGTACTCAGGGGCGTCGTGCCCGCATAAGTGAGTGTTACCCGACATTGTCGGATTGTGGTGCACCTAACACGGAGTTTCAGACATATTTACCGAACTTGATCAGCCATTCGGAGGCTTCGTCGGTCAGATTCCCCAGTTCCTGTGCTCTATTGCACCAGGCTTTGGCGGCTTGGGCAAACTCTGCGGGGTTGTAGATGTCCTCTTCTTTGGCCCACAGACCGTCACCGCCGTAGGTCAGGATCGTGATGTTGGTGGCCGTGAAAACGCTGCCGTCGCCGGGGTCGCGCATCGGGTTGTCGATCTCACAGATCACCCGGCCGGTGTCCGGATCGATCACATGCCACAGCGAGATGTATCCGGCCATGTGGTTGCCGGGGAAGCGGCCCATCGTCTTGTTCACCCAGGCCCGGATCTCTTCGCGTCCCTTATATGTGCCCAGTGCGTGTTCGACGTAGTCGGCGTCCTCGGTGAACTGGTCTGCCCACCGATTCCAGTCCCGGTCGACCGCGACCGCGTCGTTGACCGCCTTGAACTTGCTGAACTCTGACTCGAGTTCGGCCCTGGTGAAATGCGCCATCTAGCCTTTACCCCCTTATTGGTCGAGCATCGTGTCGGTCTGACGCCGATCAGGCGAGGTCGACTGTGATCGTCGCGTCGATCCGCTTGATCCGGCAGTGATCGTCGAAGGCGAATATCTCGTCGACGGTGGCACCGGCCACATCGACGCCGGCGAACCCGTAGTCGAGGTCGTACACCGTTCGCACCAGATGGCCGTATTGGCTCCACGTCGCGTTGTCGATGCCGGTGATGCCGGCGTACTGCAGGTGGGCGGCCAGTTCGGCTTTCATGGACGCCCCCGAGAAACCGGTCTGCAATCCATTCTCGAATCGGATGACATCGTCGGCCAGCGGTACGTCATACGCGCGAGCAGGATCTATCAGTGCGGCGACGTAGGTCTGTGCCCCCGCGAGCTGAGCATCAGCCGTGCAGATGGTCGTGGGTCCACCGGCGGCCGACGCCACCGCCGGAGTCGTCAGCAGTGCCGCCCCGGCCAACACTGCGCAGGCGAGAATCCGGGCTCCGGCAGATTTCATGGAGTAAGCGTATGTGCTCAATCCGTGGAACGGGAGAATTTTTCCTGATCGGTCAGATGGACTAATCGCCCACGTTGTTCTGGTGTGCCGTCGATCCCGGTCGATAAGATCGATCCAGTCTCGCCGCCGGCGGGTGACCCGGAGATCGCGGGTAAAGAAAGGTCGAGCAGCAATGAGTGTGGCGATCGGTTCGTACGTCGGCGGCTACGAGATCCTGGAACTGATCGGCCGCGGCGGGATGGGTGAGGTCTACAAGGCCCAGCATCCGAGGCTGCCGCGTGCCGACGCGATCAAGCTCCTCAACAGCACGTACGGCAGCGACGCTGATACCCGGGCGCGCTTTGAGCGCGAGGCCGATCTCGTTGCACCGCTGAGCCACCCCAACCTGGTGAATGTGCTCGATCGTGGTACCCACGAGGGCCAACTTTGGATTGCGATGGAGTTCGTCCCGGGCACCGATGCCGCCCAGATGCTCGTGGGCGGACCCCTGCATCCGCGTCTGGCGGTGACGATCATCTCGAAGGTCGCCGACGGTCTTGACTACGCGCATCGGAAGGGTCTGCTGCACCGCGACGTGAAACCGGGCAATATCCTGATCACCCCCGGATCCGATCCGATGAACCCGGATGCGGTGAAACTGACCGACTTCGGGATCGCGCGGATGGCGCAAGAGACCGAGAGCCATCTCACGTCGGTCGGGATGACGGTCGGAACGCTGCGCTACAGCGCGCCCGAACAGGTGGGTGGCGAGGACATCGATCATCACGCCGATATCTATGCGTTGGGCTGCAGTCTCTACGAACTCCTCACGGCAACAGCACCATTCGATGCGCCGACGAGCCAGGGCCTGATGGCGGCCCACATGTTCAACGCGCCGCCCAATCCGGCCAAGGCGAACCCCGCGGTGCCGGCGGCGATGGCCGCGGTGATCGCACGGGCGATGGCCAAGAAACCTGCCGATCGTTTCAACTCAGGGCGTTCACTGGCGGACGCCGCGCAGGAGGCACTGAAGGGTGGTGGGGCGCAGCACAGCACGCTGCCGCAACACGCTTTCACGCCGGTACCCGCGAATGTGACTCCGCCGCAACAGGGTCCGTCCCACAGCGACCATCGCGGTTCGCTTCCCGCAACGTCGGCGGTCACGTATCCGCCGACGGCGAATCCCGTTCGGCCCCAATCGAATCCGTATCAATCGAATCCGGGACATTCTGGTGCCGGTTCGGGTTACCAGGGTGGACCGCCCGCCGGGGGGCCTTCGTCGCCGTCGAGTCCACAGATGGCCGGTGGGCAGTACCCGAATCACACCCAGTCGACGCCGCCGCCGGGAGGTCCGCCGGGAGGGGGGTTCGTACCGTTCACCCCGACACCCTCAGGGGCGCCGGGGAAGAAGTCGCCGTGGTTCACCCGGGCTGCGGTGATGGCCGGCCCGATCGTGGCGCTTGCCGTTGTCATCGGAGTTGTGGTGGGCCTGCTGGTGTTCGGCGGTGGCGGCGACGCGCTCGCCACGCCGGAACAACCCAGCGCCGAGGTCGGCGACAGCACAGTCGACGTCAGCTGGCCTGAGGTCGACGGCGCCTCCGAATACGTGCTGCGCCAAGGCGAAACGATCGTCTACGTCGGTGGCGAACCCACGTATTCGCAGCCGATGCCACTGCCAGGTGTCTATACGTATTCGGTGTCGGCCCGCTCCGGTGGCGATGAGGCCTCGCCTTTCGGTCCGGCCAGCGGAGAGGTTGTGGTGACACAGCAATGGCACGGAGTCGAGGAGCTGGCAGCAGCATTCTCCGACATCGTCGGTCCGAGCCCGGTGTCCACGGACACCTTTACCAAGGAGGCCTGCCGGGGTGGCGTCGGATCGATCGACACCGAGATTCCCAAGACCGGCACCATCGTGTGCCCTGCGACAGCAGATGCCTACTCGGTGCGGCTCCGGGAGTTCCCGTCCAAAGAAGACCGAGACGACTATCTGGAAAGCCTGGGGCTCAAGACGTCACAGGTGACCACCGACCAGGGTGCCAGCGGGACGCTCTACCAGGGCGACGGTCCGAACAGTGCATGGGCGGGCACCTTGATCTTTGCTTTCGATGACCCCGACCGCGAGAACTACGACGTCGCGGTGACCGTGGACAACGGCAAGGACGCAGATGCCGCTGCCGTGATCGACAGGCTGCCGCTGTGAAGCGCTGGGCGTGGCCACTGGTGGTGGTCGGTGCGGTGGTGGCGCTGGTGATCGCGCTGGCGGTCACCTACTTTGTCGGCGGTTCGGGCGATGTCGCCAAGCCATCCGGCGTCAAGGCCGAACCGGACGGCGGTGTGGTGCAGGTGAGTTGGTCTGCGGATTCGGACGCCTCGTCGTTCTTGTTGAGTCGTGGCGGTGAGGTTGTCTATTCGGGTCCCGATAGCGAGTTCACCGACGGCTCGGCAATCGCCCCGCAGGGTACGACGAGTGTCGAGTACACCGTGCGTGCGGTCGACGACAAGGGCCGGGTATCGGCTCCGTCGGCGTCGGCGACGGTCGAAGTCGGCACCGGTTGGGGACTGCTCGCGATACCCGCGCAGGAAGTGTCCGATCTGCTGCCCGCCTCGCCCTCCGAAGAGGGCTGGAACGGAATGGTGTGCGAGACCAGTCTCGATGCCCTGCCGGCCGAAGAGGGAACTGCCAGTGAAGGTTCGGGTGAACCGTTCATCGAGGGTGGCTTCCATTGCGCGCTCGAGGTCGACGGCACCGAATACGACCTCTGGACGGATTTCTATGTCAGCCCGGAACAGCTCGAATCGCGGATGTCGGAGATACGCGGGTGGTCGGATGTCCGGAGCACGACTTGGCAGGGTGGTCGAGCGGTGGTCGGCGAACCCGCCGGGGCTCCCCGCTGGATCGGACTGACCGTCGATTCCCATCCGGGCTTGTACATCGAAATCTCCGCTGTCGACACCGCCACGACGGCGGACGAACTCACCGCGGTGGCCGACAGCTTGCCCGTCATCGACTGACTGGCATATCGCGGAAATCGGCAAAACCCGCGTTCGGGGCAGGTCAGGACGGTACTCTCCGCGACAGCACAAGGTGCTGCGTCCGGAGGGGGACACTGTGTCGCGGGATGTATTTGTTCGGGCCGTGAGTCGTATTGCGGTGACGATGGCTGTCGTGGTGGCCACTTTGACGGTGGCCGGTCCGGCCGTGGCCACAGCGCCGCCGGGATATAACGACCTCACCGACGTCTGGCCGACCGCGGTCGCGCCGGCCTCGTGCCGCGAGGGCGACCGGGTCGAAACCGGGATCCAGGGTGAGGTCCCACTCGCCGACCGCAAGTCGGGGCGCAGTACCCAGGGCTACAACTGCAACATCGACCTGATCGGGCAGTACCAGGGGCAGGGCGCCGGCATCGTCAGCGCCACCTACAAAACCTGCTCGTACACCGGGTCGACATTTCCGACAAACTTCCTAGGACCCAATGCGGGTGTTCAGGTCATCGATGCCTCGAATCCGGGCGCGCCGGTCCTGAGCGCCGTCCTGACCGAACCGGCGATGGTCGGTGGCACGTGGGAAACGTTGAAGGTCAACAAAGAACGGGGCCTGCTGGTCGGTACCGGGGTGGCGATACTCGAAGGTGCGGGCTACATCTCGGTCTACGACATCTCGCAGGACTGCGCCCATCCGCGGCTGCTCAACACCGGCGCGGGGTCGCAACTGAACATGCCGGTTCCGATCACCACTCACGAGGGCGACTTCTCGCCGGATGGCAACACCTACTGGTCATCCGGAATCGCGCCGGGAGTTCTCAGCGCCGTTGATCTCACCGATCCGCGTAACCCGATGGTCGTCTGGTCGGGGATCACCGGAATCGAAGCCCACGGCATGGGATTTTCGCCCGATGGCAACACTCTCTATCTGGCGAACCTGTTCGGACTGACGGTCATCGACGTGTCGGCGGTGCAGAATCGAAAGCCACGGACCATTGTGCCGGAATTGATGCCACACATCGGTGAAAAGCTGTGGGCGGACGGGCAGATCACACAGCACTCCATATACGCCACGTACAACGGTCAACCACACGTGTTCAGCGTGGATGAAGGCGGCTCGGGCGGGGTGAAACTTTTCGATGCGAGAAACTCGTCAAACCTGAAGCAGCGCAATGCGATCAAGCTTGCCATCAATCTTCCGGAGAATGCGAACCGGTGGGCTCAGAGCACCACGTCCAACGGTGCCTTCGGCTACGACGCCCACTATTGCTCCATCGACCGGCCGGTGAACCCGACCGCGATGGCCTGCGGCTGGATCCAGTCGGGTGTCCGGGTGTTCGACATCAGCGATCCCGACCACTTCTCGGAGATCGCGTACTTCAACCCGCCGGCCCAGGTGGGGAAGCACTGGCAGCTCACCAACTCGTTCCATGCGCTCCTAGGATCGATCATCGCCCCGCCGATCATCGGCACGCTGGCGGTCGCGCGGGCTGTGCTGCAGGGCCAGGCACCGACCGACGGGATCATCAACGACCAGAGTCGCCTTGCCGGTGGCGACCTCTCGGCCGACTGGTGTCTGTCACCACCGGAGTTCCACGGGAACCAACTGTGGGTGACGTGCATGGACAATGGGTTCATGACCTTGCAACTGGATCCCGCGATCTATCCACCGCGGTGACGGAATCTTCTCTGCGTCGCTGGTGGTGGCCTGCCTCGGTTCTGGTGATCACGTTGATCATCGGACTCGGCCTCGGCCTGGCCATCAGTCCGGACGACAACACCGCCGCCCGGTCCCAGACGTCGGCAACTGCAGTGGACATCGGGTTCGCACAGGACATGTCGGCGCATCATCAGCAGGCCGTGATGATGACGGACATGATGTCGGCCGACAGTGCGCCCGACGTGCGGGGAGTGGTCGATCAGATCGAGGCCGTCCAGTCGCGTGAGATCGGCCAGATGACGGGCTGGCTGCAGATGCTGGACGCGCCGCTGCAGAGCGATCAGCCGATGAGCTGGATGACGCAGGACGGCCACGGTCACACCGGATCGGCCCCGGCCGCGATGCCGGGAGCCGCAACCGGCGACGAGCTCACCGCCCTACACAACGCGTCAGGCGTCGAGGCGGAGATATTGTTCCTGCAGTTGATGATCCGTCATCACCAGGGCGGAATCGACATGGCTGCCCATGCCTCCCAGGAGGTGGGGGATCCTCAGATCAGGCGCGCCGCAACCGGGATGGTCAAGGAACAGTCCGAGGAAATCGGTGTGATGACGGTGATGCTCGACCAGCGCGGCGGTGCGCCCCTGCCCTACCCGGCCTGACCGGACCGCCGACCGTGCCGATATCACCGTCGACCGGACCGCCGATCGTGCCCATATCACCGTCGACCGGACCGCCGACCGTGCCGATATCACCGTCGACCGTGCCGATAACGCCGTGATCAGGCCGGTTCTTTGGGGGTTTCCTCGTCGTCGAGGCGATGGTCGAGGGGATCCACACCGTCGACACCTTCGAGCACAGTCAGTTCCTGTTCGGCGGACGCCAGGAATTCCTTGGCTTCTTCTTTGATCTTGTGCACCCAGTCGGACATTTGTTCACTCCCTGTTCGGTCGAGGCATCGATCGGTTCTTGTGACCAGACTACTTCGCGGCACCGGCGATCGGACGGGGATGCGGCGCAGACCGCGACCCCGTCCGATGCCGGTGCTGGTGCAGGGACTCATTTGCCCAGCGCCCGGGCCCAGCGCTGCAGACCCCGCGGCCTACGAATTGCGGGCGCTGCGCCGACTGGAGCAACGGCCGTTCAGGGAATGAGGATTCGGGTCTGCTGATCCCAGACATCCATCAGTTCGGCGATGATGTCGACGGCCATGCCCAGTCCACCGAGGTGGCTTTCTCCGTGCATGGTGATGAGTTTGGCGTCGGATAGGAGTTGGACCATGTGCTCGCCGTGGGCGAATGGGATGATGTGGTCGTGATCGCCGTGCCACCATCGCACCGGCCCTGTGATGTCGCTGACCGAGAAGCCCCAATCACGGCAGAACACAACAACATCGGCAAACGGTGCCTCCATCTGCTTGCGGCCGCCGTTGAGCAGATCGTCGAGGAACATGGCCTTGAACTCGGGGCGTTGCAGGAGTTCGCGGTCGGCGACGGGGGAGAGACGGCCGTAGAGCCCGATGGCGGGTCCGGCGATCGGGCGGGCCACGCGGACAAAGGAACTCAGAACCCGGCCGATCGGCATCCCGATCGTCGGTAGCAGTGGCGCGAGTATCTTGCCGATTTCCATCGCTCCGCCGTCGATCGCCTCGGGGCCGTGCGTCGGTGCGACACCGCCGAGGATGCCGGTGACCACCACCCGCTCGGGCATTGCCTCGGCCACCGCCAGTGCGTACGGGCCACCACCGGACAACCCGATGACGGCAAAGCGGTCGATGCCAAGTGTGTCGGCGATCGTGGAGAGGTCGTCGGCGAATGAGTGGACCGACTCATAGCTGTGCGGTGTGGACGATCCGACGCCGGGACGGTCGATGCCGATGATCCGGATGTCTTCGCGTTCGGCATATCCGCGGGCCTCGATCGGGATCTGTCGTCGGGCACCGGGCGTGCCGTGCAACCAGAAGACGGCCCGGCCGGTGGCGGAACCGAACTCGGCGAAGCCGATGCGCCGGTCTTCGCCGACAGCTACGTTTCCCTCGAGCTTGGGTCGTTCGACATCGATCATTCACCCAGGATGGCATTGAATCGGTGACCGGTGGGGGTGAATTCTCCACCGTTCGCCACGAGCGGATCAGCCGACGGATTCGGTGGTGGACAAGCTCAGTTTGCCGTGGTCGAACGTGGGCCGTTGATGGGTGACCTTCAAGAGCGCGATCGCGCACAGGGTGGCCGAGACCGCGCTGATGATGCCGCCCACGATCAGGGGCATGCGGGGATCGGTGACCTCGGCGAGCCAGCCGAGCAGCGGGCTGCCGATGGGCGTTCCGCCGAGGAAACACAGCATGTAGATGCCCATCACACGGCCACGCATGTCCGAGTCGACCGACAGTTGCATGATGTTCATCGCGGCTGTGCTGAACATGATGTTCGCGACGCCGACCGGGATCAGCATCACCGCCACCAGCGCAAATGTGGGCATCAGCCCGACCACCACTTCGAGGATTCCGAAGGCGATGGCGCCGGCAAAGAACTGCCGAAGGCGTGCGGGTTTGGTGCGCCGGGCCGCGACGAGCGCACCGGCCAGGGTGCCGACCGCCAGCATGGTTGCCAGCAATCCGTACCCGCCCGCCGTGCCTTCGAAAGTGTTGGCGGTGAGCAGTGAGAGCGACAACGGGAAATTCAGGCCGAACGTCGACACCATGAAAATCGTTGCCAGGATCACCATGATGTGGCGGTTGCGCCGGACATAGTGCAGACCGCTGCGGATCGAGCGATCGGTGACCGAACGAGCGCTGCGGACGAGTTCCCTGCTGCGCATCGCGAAGAGTGCGGCGAGAACTGCCACCGAGCTGGCGGCATTGATCAGGAACACCGGACCGGTGCCGAACAGTGTGATCAGCAGACCCGCGAGAGCCGGACCGATGATGCGGGCGGTGTTGAACGTCAGCGAGTTCAGTGCGACGGCGTTGGGTAGCTGGTCGGGTCCGACCATCTCGATGGTGAAGGACTGCCGGATCGGGGCGTCCATCGCCGAGATACACCCGAGCGCGAACGCCAACACATAGACGATGGGCAGATTCGCGGCTCCGCTGACATCGATCACACCAAGGATCAGGGCACACACCGCGATCGCGAGCTGTGTTCCGATCAGAAGCTTGCGCTTGTCGAATCTGTCGGCGAGGGCGCCGGCGGGAAGTGACAGGACGGCAGTCGGGCCGAACTGCAGGGCCATCACGATGCCGACCGCGACACCGCTGCCGCCGGACAGTTCGAGCACGAGCCAGTCCTGAGCAATGCGCTGCATCCAGGTGCCGGTCAGCGAGACGACCTGACCGCTCGCCCACAACCGGTAGTTCCGCACCCCGAGGGAGGAGAACATCGCCGGGAGCGTGCGTGGCTCCTTCTGCTCCCGGGTCATTTCGTCATTCCGCACCACACCAGTTTAGTTGCACAGAGCCAACTAAATAAAAATCTTGCTGGTTGCAACAGATTCGTCCAGCATGCGGGGGTCTCAGCCGATGAGGTTTTCGATCGGTTCCTTGGCGAAGTAGAGAGCAAAGACCGCGGCCACGACCCAGAGGAGAGGGTGGATGGTGCGGGCGTTGCCGCGGGCGGTGGCCATGACCACCCACGTGATGAATCCGGCGCCGATGCCGTTGGCGATCGAGTACGTGAAGGGCATGACCACAATCGTCAGGAAGCACGGCAGCGCGTAGTCGAAACGGGTCAGGTCGATGTCGCGGACCTGGGAGATCATCATCGCACCGACGATCACGAGGGCCGGAGCCGCGGCTTCGAGCGGAACCACGGAGTACAGCGGTGTGAAGAACATGGCGATCAGGAACAGCACACCGGTGACGATGTTGGCCAGGCCGGTACGGGCACCTTCGGCGATACCGGAGGCGGATTCGACAAAGACAGTGTTCGACGACGCCGAGCCGACACCGCCGGCGATGGCGCCGGTGCCTTCGATGACCAGTGCTTTGCCGATGTTGGGCAGATTGCCGTCCTTGTCGGCGAGTCCGGCTTCCTTGCCCAGTCCGGTCATCGTTCCCATGGCGTCGAAGAAGTTCGACAGAACCAGCGCGAACACCAGGACCGACGCGGACAAGACGCCGATGCGGACGAAGGCACCGAACACGTCGACATCGCCGACCAGGCTCAGGTTGGGTACTTCGCCGATCGAACCGGGGATCTCCGGGATGTTGAGGCTCCATCCCTGGGGGTCGGCGATGGACGACCCGAGATCGGCGAATTGCTCGACGATCATCGCGAGGATGGTGGTGACAACGATGCCGATGAGCAGGCCACCCCGGACGCCTCGCACCACCAGGACTCCCATGAACAGGACGCCGAAGACAAAGAGCAGGGCCGGCCAGGTCGCGATCGAATTGTTGATGCCCAGGCTCACCGGCACGGTGGTGCCGGCGGCGTCCGGGACGCGCTTCACGAATCCGGCGTCGACGAATCCGATGAAGGCGATGAAGGCACCGATGCCGGCTGCGATCGCGGCTTTGAGCTCGCCGGGGATCGCCCGGAAGACCGCACTCCGGAAGCCGGTGATCGCCAGCAGGACGATGATGATGCCGTCGACCACCACCAGGCCCATCGCCTCAGGCCACGTGACCTGCGGGGCGATGGACACCGCGAGCAGGCTGTTGATGCCGAGACCGGCGGCGATCGCGAACGGATAGTTGGCGACAAGTCCGAAGACGATCGACATGATGCCCGCGACCAGTGCCGTGACGGCCGCCACCTGGGCCATCGGGAGCACGTTGCCCAGGACATCTGCGTTCTTGGAGTTCCCGGGAACGCCGCCGATGATGATCGGGTTGAGCACCACGATGTAGGCCATCGTGAAGAAGGTGACGAGGCCGCCGCGAATCTCGCGGGAGAGCGTCGAATTGCGTTGGGTGATCTTGAAATACCGGTCGATCGCCGACACCGGTTCCTTCTGTTCGGTGTCGTTGCTGCTCTCGATTGCCATCCCGCGTGCCCATCCCGGTCGACCGACAATGGTCGCAACCGATTCGTCCGCGATCGTACAAAGGATTCGCCGGCTGATACAAACGTCTGTGCCAGGCGGTTTGGGTGTCTGCTGGTTTCAGCGCGGACGGCGTGACAGCGTTTGTGTTTACAACGTGAGATGACAGGGAATCTTCTGCCGCAAGACCCACCGCGCCGACCGTGGTGGGTCGACCTACCGCAGATCGACGCGAGGAGCCTGACCGATGGTCGCAACACAGCCACTGCCGACAACACCGATCGTTGATGTGGCAACGGTGTTCGATGTGCTGCGCGTGCCCACCGGCGTGTATGCACCCCAGGATGATTCACGGCTGCTGCTGACGGCGATGGCCGAGCGGGATCTCGTCGCGGGCCGTCGGGTGCTGGATTTGTGTTCGGGCAGTGGGATCCTGGCCATCGGTGCCGCACTCCTGGGTGCCGACGAGGTCGTGGCCTTTGACATCTCGGCACCCGCGGTTGCCTGTGCCATCGACAACGCGACCGTGTGCGGCGTGGAGATCGATGCGCGAGAGGGGTCGCTGCCGGAGGCACTCGCGCTCGGGCCGTACGACGTTGTCGTGTCCAACCCGCCCTACGTCCCCGACAGCAACGCCCTGCCACCGAAGGTGGGATTGTCCCGCGCCTGGCATGGTGGCCACGACGGGCGTTCGGTGCTCGACCCGCTGTGCCTGGTCGCGCCGGAGCTGTTGTCGGATGACGGGACGATGCTGTTGGTCCAGTCCGAATTCGCCGATGTCGAACGATCGCTGACGATGTTGCGTGCGGGCGGACTGCATGCGCGTGTTGTCGAACGTCTGCGCATTCCGTTCGGGCCGGTGTTGACCGCGAATGCCCGGTGGCTCGAAGCGGTCGGGATGCTCGAATCAGGCCGACGCTACGAGGAGCTCTGTGTGATTCGCGCGGACAAGTCGGCGGGCTCGGGCCATGATCTCGGCGGCTGATCGACGCGTGGTCCGGGTGGTGGCGGGCGGACCACTCATGGTCGAGGGGCCGGTGAGCATCGAGATGCCCGACGGCAGGGTCGTCGAGTCCGACCGGTTCATGGTGGCCATCTGCGCCTGCAAGCGCAGCAAGAACTTCCCGCTCTGCGATACCAGTCATCGGCGGAAAAGCTCGACGAGTCAGGCAGATTGACTCAGGCAGATTGACGTTCGTCGACGCGCCCCGGTGATCAGCGCTCGGGTGTGATGAGCGAGGTGCGGCCTTCGCTCCAGCACGACATCAGGTGATCGGCGAATTTGTCTTCCAGATACAGGAAAGCCGCGACTCCGAAGACCAGGTCTGCTTCGAGCTCGGGCTCGCGGTCCAACAGGTCGCTGATCACGTCGTGCCGCACCACCTGTTCGTGCATGGCGTCGGCTTCGACGTGTTCACGGTAGAAGTGCACGCAGGCGTCGGGGGCCTCGAGGCGTTCGAGCGCCTGCACCAGTCGCGCCGACCCTGGCGGCGAGGTGATCTCGGTGGCCGCGAAGTGGCCGATCGTCGCTGCCCGACGACTGCGATGCAATCCGAACATCGACATCAGGTTCACCAGCGCCAGGGACTCACCGGGAACCTGTTCGAGATACGCAAGGTAGTCGGCATCCAGGCCGGCGGCCTCCAGGAGATCGCCGAACAGCTTCTGGTGCACGTGTTCTCCGTGGCCGCCGCCGTATTCGTCGAACTCGATCGCAACAAATGAGGCCTTGGCCTGTCCGGTGAGCCGCGGGATCGCGAACGCGTGTGGGTCGGCTTCCTTGAGGTGGTAGATCGAGCGATGGATGAAGTACTCCCGCATCTGATCCCACGTGCCGGTGTCCTTCAGAAACCACGAGGGCCCGCTGCCGTGTGCCGGCTCGGTCAGCAGCGCGTTGACGGCCTCGGTCGCGCCGCCGGCGGGGTTGACGTCGGCGGTGAGTGCGGTGGAGAACCGATGCTCCAGCTCGGCACGGAACCGAAGCAGGTCAGGATTCCATTCCCAGTCGTCGTCGACGTCGGTGAACCCGCGATAGTGCAGCTCGTAGCAGATGTACAGCGCGAGTTGCAGGTCGACACCGTAGGGATCGCAGTCGACGGTCTCGACGGAGATCGGGCTGCTCGACGATGCCGGGGCGGACAGCGCAGCGATGAGCGCCGACGACAGCGGACCGCACGGGCGGGGCAATGCCCGTGTTGTCGACCGTGCGGTGGAGACCTTCGATGGTGATGTCACTCGGTACTCCTACCCGGTGTCGAAGTGGTGGAAACCTGGCGGTACTCAGACCCTGGTCGCGGCGCTCAACGCCAAGCGAACACCGGTTGTTCGAAGTCGGCAACCCGGGTGCTGCGCCCACTGAGGACAACTTCGGCGAACTGGTGCATCACTGCTCCGGTGGGGGCGTGGATCAACGAACCGACCAGCGGCATCTGGATCACCGGACGTTCTGATTCCGGGATGGCGATGAACCGCGGTGTCACCTGCAGGTCGTTCATCGGGATGAAGAACAGGCGAGCCACTTCGCCCGGATTCGGGTTTGTCTCGCGGTCGGGCCCAGCCCAGCAGACGATCGGTGTGATCACGTATCCGGACCTGGTCACGTAGTCGTCGAGGCGTCCTAGGACATCTGCGCGATCGACGTCGACTCCGAGCTCTTCGTGGAGCTCACGGAGTGCGGCGGTGGCATAGTCTTCGCCCTCGTCGATCCGCCCACCCGGCAGGGCGAACTGGCCCGGATGTTCTCGCATTCGTGACGGTCGTCTGGTGAGCCAGATGCCGTACTCGCCGTCGCGGCTGGTCACCGCGAGCACCACCGCTGCCGCTCGGGCGCCGTTGAGCTCTGCGGTGTGATGGTCGAACGTATCCAGCGTGGCGACGATGGTGGCGCGGATCGATTCGGGATCGCCGCTCTCCCAGAACCTGGAACCCGGATTCGCCTGTGTGTCGCCGCTCATCACTTCACTGTGCCGTATCGGCCGGATGAACCGAACTCAGGCCTCGGTGGAGTCGTCGTCGGGCTGCACTTTCTCGTAGCGCTCGTGGAGGCGGGCCCTGATGTCGTCGGGCGTATATGCATTCCGCTGGCGGACATCTCGCCCGACCAGCACGCCGCCTGCGGCCACCCCGACAACACCCGCGAGTCCGACCCATTTCCACGCACTGTGCACACGTCGAACAATAGCCGCCGAGCAATCGGCGCGCTGCCGATGACCGCGGCGTTTAGTCTTTCGGTTGTGCATCCGAAAAGGACCGAGGCGATTTCCCTCGACAAAGCGCTCGAGTCCACCCGTACGGGCGACGTGTGGCTGTTTCGGGGCAAGTCCGGGCCTGACCGCGCGATCCAGGCGCTCACGAACAGTCCCGTCAATCACGTGGCGATGGCTGTGGTGCTCGAGGACCTGCCCCCGTTGATGTGGCATGCCGAACTCGGCAACAAACTGACAGATATGTGGACCGGCAGCAATCATCGTGGCGTCCAGCTCAATGACGCGCGTGAGGCCGCGCTGCAGTGGATGGAGAAGTACGGCCAGCGTTGCTGGATCCGTCAGATCACCCCGATGGCGGGCCGTGAGCAGGAGGATCTGCTGCTCAAGGTGATCGCCCGGATGGACGGAACCGCATTTCCCACCACCGCCAGGCTGGCCGGGCGGTGGTTCAAGGGGCGGGTGCCCACGGTCGGCGAGATCACCAAGGGTGTACCGGTTCTGGACAAAACTCTGCGCAAGCGAATCGGCAGACATCGAGATGTCAACGACGACAAAACGGGACTCGAGACGGCATATTGTGCCGAGGTCGTGGCCATGACATACGAGGCGATGGGTCTGCTCGAGACCGAGAAACGCTCGAATTGGTTTGACCCCGGTCGATTCTGGAGCGGCGACAGGTTGCCGATGGCCCCTGGATATGCGCTCGGCTCAGAAATCGCGGTAGAAAACTAGGGTGGTTCGCCCGGAAGCCGCCGAGCGTGCCTTTGTCCGCTCGAATGTTCCTCGACGGCTCACCCGGTGATGGACAAAGGCACGCTCCTCGGCGTCAAGCCGGCTGTGTCACAGCTCGAACCGATGGTTCGGTCAAACTACAGAACGATGTTGATCGTGAGGCTGATGAAGTCGCCACCGAACACGTAGAAGCTGTCCAGGAACTGGGTGAGTGCGGGAAATAGGTCTGTCATCGGGTACCCCTCGTGTCGTGTGTGTTCCGCGTTCTGCGGCCACCAGATCATTGCATAGCCTACCCTTACTTCCAAGTGGGATGGGCGGTCGGTCGCAAGGCCTATGTCTGGTATTTGAACGATCGTGGAGGATGCATTGACGACTTTGGGCCGTCGAGCGTGCCTCCGTCGGACTCGAATGCTCCCCAAAAGGCTCACCCGGTGGTGGACGAAGACACGCTCGTTGGCGTCAATTCAACTGAATCGCAACCAGACTTGTCGTCATGGGGCGCAGCGTCGGGTCTGACATTAACTCGGCATCGGCCAATCTGCGTCGAAAATCGGAATTCTCGATTACCCGCCCGCCCACTCGAGGAGTCGTGTAAGTGGCCACGTGGTGACGATGCGGTCGGGATCGATCCCCAGCCTCTCGGCGCGTTCGCAGCCGAGCGCTTTGAAGTCGAGTTGGCCGGGTGCGTGGGCATCGGAATCGATGGCAAACAGGCAGCCGAGGTCGATGGCGATCTCGATGAGATCGTCGGGTGGGTCGACACGTTCGGGTCGTGAGTTGATCTCGACCGCGGTGCCTGACTCCGCGCACGCCTCGAATACCTTGTGGGCGTCGAACTTTGACTGCGCGCGTTTGCCACGTCCGCCGGTCACCAGCCGGCCGGTGCAGTGTCCGAGCACGTTGACATGCGGGTTGCGGGCGGCGGCAACCATCCGCCGCGTCATCGGACCGGAATCCATCGCAAGCTTGGAATGGACTGACGCCGTGACGATCTCGAGCTGGTCGAGCATGTCCTCGGTCTGATCCAGTGATCCGTCGTCGAGGATGTCCACCTCGATGCCGCGCAGCAGCCGAAACCGGTCGCCCAGTGCGCTGTTCATCTTGTCGACGACCCGGATCTGTTCGGCGAGGCGCTCGGCGGTCAGTCCGTTGGCCACGGTGAGACGAGGGGAGTGGTCGGTCAGCGCCAGCCAACTGTGATCGAGTTCGATCGCGGACAGGAGCACCTCGTCGATGGGGGATCCGCCGTCGCTCCAATCGGAGTGACAGTGCAGATCGCCGCGGGCCGCGGCGTAGAGATCGACGCCACCCGATGCCAGGGACTCGATACTCTTCTCCTGCAAAGACTTCAGGTAGTCGGGTAGCTCACCGCCGGATGCCTGCGTGATCACCGCGGCGGTCGACTTTCCGATGCCGCTGATCTCGGTCAACCTCCCGCCGGACACCCGGGTTCGCAACTCGTCCGGTGGGATCTTCTGGACAACCTTGAGTGCCTTGCGAAAGGCCTCGACCCGGTAGGTGCCCTCGCGGGACCGTTCGAGCAGGAAAGCGATGCGGCGCAACGCCTCCGCAGCACCAACCGGCGCGCTCAGCGGTTCGATTGATCTCACCGGTTGAGCTTATCGCTGACCCGTGGATCCTCGGCCGGAGTTGTGTCGTCTTCGTCCTGATGCATGCCGTCGAGCCGTGGAATCCATTCGAGCCATGTCGGGAACCACCAATTTGCCTTGCCCAATATCTCCATCGTCGACGGGACGAGCAGCAACCGGACGACACTGGCGTCGATGAACACGGCAACGGCCAGGCCGACACCCAGGATCTTCAGACTGCGGTCTGGCAGGAACACCAGCGACAGGAACACGCAGATCATGATCAGCGCCGCGCAGGTGATCACGCGGGCCGTGCTGGCCAGACCTTCGGCAACCGACGTGGTGGCATTGCCGGTGCGTACGTACCGTTCCTTGATCCGGGACACCAGGAACACCTCGTAGTCCATCGACAGTCCGATCGCGGTGACAAACAGCATCATCGGAACCCAGCTGTCGATCGGCCCAGCTCGTCCGACACCGAATATTCCTGCACCCCAGCCCCATTGGAAGATCGCGACGATCACGCCGAAGGCCGCGCCGAGTGACAGGACGTTGACGATGACCGCCTTGACCGGGACGACAATCGACCGGAACGCCAGCACCAGAAGAATGAACGCGGCGGCCAGCACCGCGGCGATGGTCCACGGCAGCAGGTCGAGGGTCACCTCCGCGTAGTCGATGGATCCGGCGCTCAGGCCGGTGATCTGGACGGTGACGTCCGAATCGGGACCGAGTGCGTCAGGGATCGTTTCGTCGCGAAGACGGTTCACCAATTCCGTGGTGGCCTCGTCCTGTGGACCGCTGACCGGGTTCACCTGAATGATCGAGATGTCCTTGCCGTCGGCTTGCCCTACCTGAAATGCCGGGGCCACACCGTTTTCGGCGACCTGGGGGTCGGCCGCGATCGCCGTGCGCAACGTCTCCAGTTCTGCTTGCGGATTCGTGCCCGCCGGGTAGTCCGCGACCACGATCAGTGGGCCGTTGGCGCCGACGCCGAAGCCTTCGGTGACGTAGTCGTAGGCGACGCGGGTGGTGGCACTGGTGGGCCGGTTGCCGGCATCGGAGAAACCGAGTCGGAGCTGGAATGCCGGGATCGACAGGATGAGAAGGATGAGAACCGCGCCTGCGACGCCAACCCACGGCGTCCGCTGAATCCGGGCACTCCACTTCTTCGCCCACACACCTTCGAGTGCCTTGTTGGGGTCTTTGCCTTTGCGTTTACGTAGCCAGTGGAGTGACAAGCTGTTGATGTGCGTGCCGATGACGGCCAGCAACGCAGGTAGCAGCGACAGCGACGCGATGAGCGTGGCGAGAATGCCGGCGATCGCGGCAAACGTCAGGGCTGGGCCGAGGTTGCCTCCGGAAAGGAGGATGCCGCCCATCGCGATGATGACGGTGCCGCCGGCGAACAGGACCGACCGGCCGGCGCGGACCATGGCGACCGTGACGGCCTGGTTGACATCCAGTCCGTCGTGTATGCCTGATCGGTAGCGGGTCACGATCAACAATGCGTAGTCGATGCCGACGCCGATTCCGAGGATGAGCGTCACCGAGATCGCGAAGTTGGGGATGTCCATGAAGTTCTGCACCAGGAACAGCACCGATGCACCGACGCCGATGCCGAAGAGTGCCGACACGATCGGAAGACCGGCCGCCACAACAGATCCGAATGCGATCAGCAAGATGATGAGGGCGAGGAGCACACCGACACCTTCAGCCGCTCCATTCGGTGGGGCATCGTCGAATCTGGGATCGCTGAATTCGACGTCGACTCCGGCTATTTGGTTGTCCTCGGCGATTGCCTTGATGTCGTCGATCCGGTCCTGGACCTCGGCATCGGTTCCGGTCCCGACGTCGAGTGATGCCACTGCGATTCGGCCGTCGGCCGAGATCTGGGACTGCGGGCCGTAAGGATCGGTGACGGTCACGTCGGGGGAGCTGGCGGTGATGTCGCTCACGAGTGCGGTCACCTGCGCCTCGACGTCGGGATTGCGCACACCACCGTCGATCTCGGGTGCGGCGATGACTATCTGTGTCGCATTTGCTTGTTTCTCTTGGCCGGCCTGCTCCAGGAGCTCAGCGGCCCGGCCGGCTTCGGTCCGGGTGTCCGAGGTGAACGATGTGGTTGTGGGGCCGGCCCACATCGACGCGGCGAAGATCGCGCCGATGAGGACCACCACCCAGCCTCCGATGACCAGCCAGCGGCGGCGAATGATGAATGCGGCATAACGGTCCATGTCGGCCTCCGGGGGCAACGGCGTTTGGGACGGTTTTAATCGACTTTTTCCAGTTTGGACCCAAAAAAGGTGTCGATCTATAAGGGAGGACCCTGAAGTTCCCTGAAATTCATCGCCGTCCCGCGACAGCGTCCCGAACTTCTCCGGATGTGCCTATGCCCGGAGTGTGTGGACCCGGTTCTCAGTTGTCGCCGGGTATCGCGACGTGAAAGCCGCCGGGCAGCGGCGCGATGTGCAGGCGGGTCAGCTTCGAGCGGCTGATCCGCCAGCCGTCGTCTGTCCGGGTGTACTCCTCGTGGTAGTGCCCGGAGCCGGTGAGACCCTTCTCGGGGTTGCCGCCGGCGTGGAGTTCGTCGGCCATCGCCCATACCCCGTGTGCGGTGGTCGGGGAGTCGACGGTGATTTCTGCGGTGTGGCCGTGGTGCACCGTGATGATGCCTTCGAGGGAGGCGGAGACCCTGTCTCGGATGGTGGCGGACCCGGTGATCGTCCACGCGCCGGAATCGAGGATTGCGTCAGGTGTGAACACTGCGGCGAACCCGTCCCAGTCCTTGGTGTCGAGCATCCGGAAATAACGGGCCTTCAACTGCCGAATCTCTTCGATGGCAAGCAGTTTGAGCAGGGTGTCCTGCTCATTGGCGAGTGTTGAATCAGACATGAGAACGACATTATCGAAACCGGCATGCCCGCGAGTCCTTATGGGTGGATGGCCTTCAGGACCAGCCGGACGGCGTGCGCGACCACGAGGTCGAGATCGTCACCGAGGTTTCCGGCGAGCCAGTCCTGGGCGAGCTCGGCCATCGCGCCGGTGTACATCGACGCTCCGACCCGGGCCGCGATCGGATTGGAGTCGGGGTGGGACTGTCCGCTTTCCAGGAGGACGATGTCTCGCAACATGTCCTGGGTGAGGGCTCGTCGGGAGATGAGGACCGGGTTGGCCCGGGCATCGGTGAACAGGACCCGGCCGCGGCGGGGGTCGGCGGAGCTGAAGCCCAGCACCGCTCGGATACCGGCCGCCATCCGGTCGCGGATGGAATCGGCCGACGCGTCGATCGCCTGCTCGACGGCTTCCCCCAAGCCGGTCGCCACGTCGTCGTAGACCGCGCCGAGGAGGTCGTTGGTGTCGGTGAAGCTCTCGTAGAAGTAGCGGGTGTTGAGACCGCATTCGCGGCAGACGGAACGAACCGACAGGGCGGCTTCGCCACCCGCGCCGAACAGGGTGAAGCCGGCCTCGACGAGCAGGGCGCGCCGCTCGGTGCGGCGGTCGCTCAATGGCACACCGGCCCAGCGGGTGGGGGTCGACATGTCCGCAGCATACGTCCGCCGGAAGTCGTTTTTCTATCTTCTGGTCACAGGCGTCACCAGAGCATATTCTGGTCACATACGTATCCACACATTGGAGGGGATGCTCGATGTTGCCACCGTTGCCTCATCAAATTGCTGGCCACTGGGTCAATCAACGCTTCGACCGAGATATCCGCAGTCACTATTTCCGAGGGATGGAGTTCGCCGGCCCGGAGGGTGATCCAGGTTGGTTCGGTCCCGACAGTGCGGTGTGGCACGTCCACTCGCACACCCCGGCCCTGATCTTCGGGCTGCAGTGCGCCTCATACCTCGAGCGTCTCGACCCGAGCATCTTCTGGATGGGGATGCATCACTCCAGGCTCATCGGCAAGGACGAGTCAGGTCACTCCACGGGCCGGCTCGACCCGGCCGGGATCCCGGTTCGGCTGGGCCATTCGGTCGCATTCTTCATCGGAACCGCGTACGGGAATACCGACACCGCGGAGCGGCTCGCGACGACGGTCCGGGCGATGCACCACACCATCAAGGGGACACGCCCCGATGGGCTGCCGTATGACGCCGACGAACCGGAGTGGTTGCGCTGGAACTATGCGACGGTCGTCTGGGGTATTGCGACGGCGCACGAGATCTATCATCCGCGGCCGTTGCGCGGCAAGGCCCTCGACCGCTACTACGGGGAGTTCGTGCGCGTAGGCCACGCCCTCGGAGCCGAAGATCTGCCGACCACCAAGGCCGAGACGTTGGACTGTCTGGAGTCGTATCTGCCGAGGCTGGGACTGACCCATGGCAACGCGATGGCCACGGGGATCAACCTGACCGACCCGATCCAGGGTGCCGTCGACTGGGCCATCCGCGACACCATGCCGAGCTGGGCGGCTCAACTGGTCATGTACAAGCCGCCGAACATTCTCGAGCGCACCGCCCGCCGGACCGCGGTGTGGACGTCGCTCAATGGTCTGTACGCGGCGATGGGATCGACACCGGAGTTCGAGGAAGCAAAGGCTCGGGTGGCCGGGGGAACAACCGCTGTGCACACCGAACCGAAATATGTCCTCGGCACCGACCCGGCGCGCGATCGCCAGACCGTGGAAGCCGAACTCGTCTGACCTATCCGATGTTCGGAGGTACCTGACTCACCGTGTGTGCTGCCCCGTTTTCGTCTCCGGTGGGTGCGTCTGTAAACTCCGTAGCGCGCTGAAACCCAGTGGGTTCGGCGAGCTTGCCCCTTTAGCTCAGTTGGTAGAGCTACGGACTTTTAATCCGCAGGTCCTCGGTTCGAGCCCGAGAGGGGGCACCAGCGTGACCAGGCACTTCGTCCTCCGGCGAGGTGCCTTTCACTTTTGGAGCAGATTTGGCTGTCGCAGCTGGAAACCTGCTGAAACCGGTCTGGAAGTTATCGGGGTGGTCGCTGCGATCCAGCGATACCATCAGCTGACTTGGTCCCACATGGGGCGGCTGACGCAGGACAGCGAGAAACGCGATTTCTCCGCGCCGTAGTTGCAAATGAGTGGGGCGACAAATGTCTGGCTTGAGTTTATTTGCGCCGCGAGTCAAGAATCTTCGTCGGACCGGCGCTTGGATGAGCGTGTCTGTCGGTGTCGCAACGCTGGTGGCGATGGCCGCGGTTCTGCCGGTGTCGGCGGCGTCGGCAGATGAATCGCCTGCTGACAGAACCGCCTTGATCTTGGGCGGTACCACCATCCCGACACCCGACGCCGCGTACGTCGACGTTGTGATGAACCAGTACATCGAGCCAACCCATCCGAACGAGAACATAAGGCCCGTCGCGGTCACCACGCCCCAGGAGCTATGGCCCGCCACCGGGGTCGGCCGCCTCGCCGGGCTCGCGCTGGGTCCTTCGAGCCTCTGGGGGCTTGGTGGTCCGGGGTGGCCCGATGAACCGTGGTGGAAACTCTCGGGGCTCTTCGACCTCACCGCCAATCAATCAGTGCAGGTCGGGGCGGCCGATCTGGACGCCGCGATCGCCAGAAACGGCAGCGACCATCTGGTGATCTACGGCTTGTCGCAGGGCGCGGGCGTGGCAAACGTGTCGAAGAAACGGCTGGCCGAGCGGTACCCGGCGGGAACCAAGGCCCCCGATATCGACTTCGTGTTGAGCGGTGACCCCAATCTGCCCAACGGCGGCTTGATGTCCCGGTTCGCAGGCGTCTACATTCCAATCCTCGATTTTCCGTTCAACGGCCCGGCAGCGACCGATACCCAGTTCGACACGGTCGAGATCAACCGGCAGTACGACGGGTTCACCGATTTCCCGTTGTATCCGCTCAACCTCGTCGCCGACTTGAACGCGGCTCTGGGCATCGTCTACCTGCACGCGTACTCGCTCGATGTGAGTCTGCCTCCCGACCCGACGACATCTCCCGCCTACCAAGGCACCCACGGCGACACCGACTACTACTTCTTCGAGACGCAGGACCTGCCATTGTTCGGTCCGGCGCGCAGCTTGGGGGTGCCAGAGTCGGCGATCGATGTGGTCGAACCGTCCGCCAAGGTGATCGTGGACCAGGGCTATGACCGCAGCATCCCGGCGTGGGAGCCCACCCCGGCGCGGTTCCCGACGCTCGACCCGGCGTCGGTGGTCACCGATTTTGTCGACGCAGTTGGTGCGGGCGTC
Organism: Nocardia sp. 348MFTsu5.1; assembly: GCF_000383535.1. Classification (NCBI taxonomy): domain Bacteria; kingdom Bacillati; phylum Actinomycetota; class Actinomycetes; order Mycobacteriales; family Nocardiaceae; genus Nocardia; species Nocardia sp. 348MFTsu5.1. The sequence goes on along the minus strand of NZ_KB911509.1, from coordinate 331,877 downwards.
AACAACGCCATGGCCCTCTCGGGGTTGTCGCCGCTGCTGACGATCCCCGCACCGTAGTTGCAGCGAGGGGGTGAACGGCAAATGATTGGTTCGAGTCTGATCGCTCCGCGACTCGGGAGTCTCCGTTTGACTTCCACTTGGATGAGCGTGTCGATCGGTGTCGCGGTGCTGGTGGTGATGGCCACGGTTCTGCCGCTGTCGCCCGCGTCGGCGTCGGCGTCTTCGGACGTATCGCTGCCTGGTAAAACGGCCTTGATCATGGGCGGGACCACCGTCCCAACGCCTGACGCCGCGTTGATCGATGCTGCGATGAACCAGTTCATCGAGCCGACCCATCCGCACCAGAACATAAAGCCCGTCGCAGTGACCGCCCCCCAGGAGGCTTGGCCCCTCACCGGGTTCCTTCGCCTCGTCCTGTTCTCGCTCGGGCCCCCGATCTTCGGTTTTGATGGTCCGGCGTGGCCCGACGAGCCGTTGTGGAAGCTCTCGGGGCTCTTCGACCTCACCTTCGATCGGTCGGTAGAGCAAGGGGTCAGCGATCTGGAGGCGGCGATGGCCGAGAACGGCAACGACGATCTGGTGATAACCGGCTATTCGCAGGGCGCAGTCGTCGCGAACGTGGAGAAGCGCAAGCTCGCCGCGCAGTACCCGGCGGGAACCGAGGCCCCCGATATCGACTTCTTGGTGAGCGCTGATCCCAATCTGCCCAACGGGGGCCTTTTTGCCAGGTTCCCCGACCTTCACCTCCCGATCCTCGATTGGTCTTTCAATGGCCCTGCAGCCACCGACACCCAGTTCGAGACGGTCGAGATCAACCGGCAATATGACGGCTTCGCCGATTTCCCGTTGTATCCGCTCAATCTTGTCGCCGACTTGAACGCGGTTCTGGGCACCGTCTATGTGCATGCGTACGGGTTCGATGTGAGTCTGCCTCCCGACCCGACGACATCTCCCGCCTACCAAGGCACCCACGGCGACACCGACTACTACTTCTTTGAGACGCAGGACCTGCCATTGTTCGGTCCGGCGCGCAGCTTGGGGGTGCCAGAGTCGGCGATCGATGTGGTCGAACCGTCCGCCAAGGTGATCGTGGACCAGGGCTATGACCGCAGCATCCCGCCGTGGGCGCCCACCCCGGCTCGGTTTCCGACGCTCGACCCCGCGGTGGCCACCGATCTCGCCAACACAGTCGGCGAAGGCATCAACAACGCCTTGGCCCTCACCGGGTCTCTGCCGCTGCCGACGATCCCCGCTGTCGGCACTGGCTCGGGATAGCCTTCAATCCGTAGAGCACCGATCAGCGCCGTGGCGTTGAAGGAATCCCTCAATTCCAGACCGCCGCGATCTCCCGGCGGTAGTGCCTGCCGCCGCCGGAGGCTGGAGTGGATCACCGAGACGGTGGTAGGCCAGTTCTTTCCGTGACGGGCGGGGTTCACACAGACACGCCTCGCTCATGTTCGAGGACGAGGAGGAGTTCCTCGTAGGGCCCGACAACGTACGCATCGTCGCCGGCCGCGAAGCTGGTGCCGCGGCGCGGCGGGTATTCCAGCTGACCAGTTGCCGCCCGGCGGATCGCGATGACCCGGGTGTTCGCCGATAACTGGCTCATCGCCACCCCGTCGAGGCCACCGCCGGCGGCAATATGCACCAGCCCGATCATGAAGGATTGGGTACGAATTGAGAAGGTGCCCAACACATCCAGCCCGAGTGCTGCACCGATGAACCACGGGGCCGCGAGTTCCGCAGTCGACCGGACGTAGCGGAATCCGAAGCGATTCGAAACCGCGACGCCCAGCGGCCGGTCGAACACCCGGAGGACCACCGGGACGCCCGGGGTGCCGGACCGATCGAGCCAGCGCGGTCCGAGGATTCCTTTCACCGCGATACCGGTCTCGATGTTCACCATGTCGTCGCTGGTCAAGACGGCAACCGCCGCCGCGCGGTCCACCCTGGCATCGACCAGGGTCTCCGACACCGTGGCATCGCCGATCACGATCGGGATATCGAGCTGCCGTGCGGTGGATATGAACCGATTGTCCGCGTAGCGCTCGATGATGACGACATCGCGCCCACGGGCCTTCAGTTCTCGCGCCACGCGAATCCCGAACGCTCCCAGGCCGATCACCACCACATGGCCGCTCATGTATCGGGCTCTTCGGCGGCCGAGTGACTGAGAGAGGCGGCGAGTGATGAGGAGCTCGGCAAGGAATGCCATGATCATGGCGGTCGTGGTCACGCCGGCAAACATCAGCAGAATCGACCAGATGCGCAGCCACGTCGGCTGATCGGCGAAGTTGAAGTCGCCGTAGCCGACTGTGGCAATGGTCTCGGTGCTGAAGTACACGGCATCCAGACCGGTCATCCCGGGTCTCTGATATCCGAAGCGCAGGACCGCGGTCGAGATCACGAGTAGGAGACCGAGCACTCCCACCATGCGGAAGAAGTTCGGATTCGCGTCTTCGACAAAGCCTCGGGAAGCTCCGGCGATCCGGTTGAACATATGCGGACCACTTGAGGTGCGAGGTTGTGGTTCCTCGCCGCTGATCAGCGGAATCTTCAAGGCGGCGAACTGTTCTGGAGTTCCGATCATCGTGGCGTAGTCGCCGGCAGCGACGGCGAGGTCGCGGCCCGGACAGGCGATCAGGTCAGATCCGTGCTCGGATTCTTTGCCAACCACCGCCACCGGGGCAAGGTCGCCGAACAGTGTCCGCAAGGTGGCGTTCGTCGTCACCTCGAGATCGGCGGCCACAAAGCTGTGACCGCCGATATCGAAGTTGTGCACAGTGATTCCGAGGCATGCCTCCACGACGGAGGGTGCGGCGAGGTCCGCCGGATCGAGGACCAATCCGGGTGTGGTCGCGTCGTTCATGGCACCGCTGACGGTGGCATTGCTGACTTGGGCGATCACCCGCAGGTCTGGCCGGATCTCGCCGGCTATCAGTGCAGTCTCGAGATTCCACAGCTCACGTTCCTCGACGCAGATCACGGCGATTGCGGTCGCAATTCCTGCTTCTTTCAAAGCATCGGCAACACTGACGACGGCGGTGTGAAATGGGACCTGCCAGCGCTCGACGGCCGCATCCAACGCCGGTTCGACCGACCGCACCACCAACGTCACCTTCTCGCCGGAACTGACCAGCTGGTCGATGATGCGCATACCGATTCCGGCGAAGCCGCAGACGATCACATGTCCGGTCATCTCGGGTCGGGCAGCTGTCGGCACTGATGAGTTCTGCCCGGACACTTCGGCACCTCCGGTGTTGTGCTGACTGGCTGAGATGACGATACGACTGCTTTACCTGGTCGGTAGTCCGATAGGAGGATCTGAGCCCGGGTCAAGAACCCGGCGTCCGCAAGTGCCTTCGTTCTTTCGACTCGGCTCAACCCCTCGTTGGTCAAGCTCGGTCTTGCGTGTTCGTTTTTTTCGAATTACGCTTTGGTATGACCGCATTGATGGAACGAACCCTGTTGCCCGCCTCCGGCCCGCAGGAATCTGACCAACTCATTGATATTCTCGCAGTCCTTGCCGAGGATCGCGCCGTCTCGATAACCGCTGGTGAACACTCCGCCGCCCTCCCCGAGCCGCTGCGGCAGGTCCTCGTCGATGTGCTTCAACATCTGTCTCGGGGCACTGCAGTTACCGTCGAACCGCACCGGACATTACTCACGACGCAGGAAGCCGCCGACATCCTTGGCGTCACGCGCCCGACTCTGGTGCGACTGCTTGAAGCCGGAGAGATCCCGTTCACGGCTCCCGGACGCCACCGTCGCGTCGAACTCACTCACGTTCTGGCCTATCAGCGCGATCTCCAGGGGCGTCGGACCAGCGCCTTGAAAGAGTTGGGTGCGACCGAATCAGGTTCCAGCGGTTCAGGGTTCGTGTCCACGCGATAGGGCATGGCCAACACCTTTCGGGTTGTTCTCGACGCGTGCGTGATGCTGCCGCAAAATCTGAACAACCTGTTGCTCACTCTGGCCGACGACGACTTGTTCACGCCGGTCTGGTCAGCAGAACTCCTTGACGAAGTTGAACGCAACCTCGTTCAGAAGTTCAACGCGACCGCCGCCCAGGCGTCACACCGCGTCACAAATATGCGACGCGCATTCCCGCATGCTGAGGACTACTGTGCCGGATACCTGGGAATCATCGACACCATGACCAACCACCCGAAGGATCGCCATGTGCTCGCTGCAGCGGTCATTTCGCGTGCGGCAATGATCGTTACCGCAAATCTCAAAGACTTTCCCCCACGGGCTCTGTCACCGTATGGCATCGAGGCGGTCCATCCTGATGATTTCCTACTCGACCAACTCGCCTTGGATCACAACCGCGTGTTGGCAGCCATGATCACGGTTGTCCAGCGCAATCATTGGCCGCCAAAAACACTGGGTGAATTGAGAGAGGCGCTCCGGAGTTTCACCCCCACGTTTGCTGTAGCCGTCGAAGAACTCACATAGTGCGTCAGGTCGAAAGTCTCACCGCTGTGCAGCATCCTTCTGCGCGCGTTCCGCCAGTTGATGCCTCTGTGAGGTGGCATAGCGCTCAATAAGTCGGCACACTCGGCATGTGGAGGAACGGTTTCCGGGTGAATTGGCGACGCTCCGCGCGGACAACATCAGGTTGCGCCGGCTACTCGAGTTGAGCGAGGCACAAGCCCGTGCTGTCGATCCCGACCAAGCGGCTCTGGCCGACGCGGTGTCGGGTCCGGTCAACATGGGTTCGCCGCCCGCGGCGAAGGTGGCGTTCTACGCGGGACTCTTCCGTTGTCGCACCGACATTTACGCTGTCCGCTGGGAGAACCGCCGTGACGGTCGCTCGGGATGGATGCCAGCGATCGAAGGTCGCTGGCGTAAGGGTATGAGTCGCGCCGAGGCCCCATACCTTCCACTGACGTCCGATGTTATGGCCGCTCACCTGCGCGGCGATCACCACATCGGGCTGTATCCGCTCGCCGACAACGACACGTGCTGGTGGGTGGCCGCGGATTTCGACCGTGACTCCGCGATGCTCGATGCCCTCGCATATCTGAAAGCCGCTCGTGCGTACGGAATTCCGGCCGCACTCGAGGTTTCACAATCGGGCCGGGGTGCGCATGTATGGATCTTTTTCGCCGATGCGGTGTCGGCGTCGATGGGTCGGCGGATCGCCACCAGTCTGATAAACGAAGCAACTCAACTGCGCGGTTCGATGAGTCTGTCGAGCTACGACCGACTCTTCCCGTCCCAGGATGTTCACACCGGCCGTGGGATGGGGAATCTGATTGCTGCGCCGTTGCACGGCAAGCGTCGATTGCACGGCACCACATTGTTTTTGGACCCGACCACACTCGAGCCATTCGACGACCAATGGGCTTATCTGTCGACGGTCGCTAGGCTTTCGGTGAAAGATGTTACGGCGCTGGCGCGGCAACTTCCAGATCCGAGAGTCGGTCGCCGCGTGCGGAGCCTGCAATTGCCGACGTCGTCGAAGATCGTGCCGCGGCCTGCCGCGATCATCCGTGCATCCTTTGGGGCGCGTCTTCGCCTGTCCGTGGTCGATCTCGGTCCGGCAATGATCTCGGCAGTCAAGCATGCCGCGTCGATCTTGAATCCGGAGTTCTACGCTCGGCAGCGAGCCCGCCGAAGTACCTGGGATACACCACGATTCTTGAGGAGTTACGACGAGACCGTCGAGGGAGACCTAGTTTTGCCGCGTGGTCTGCACGCTCTGCTGAGCCGGATCGTGGAATCGGCGGGCAGTGAACTTCGCATCGAGGATCAGCGAGTCCTCGGAACTGTACACACGTTCGTGCTTGCTGCCGAACTGCGACCAGAGCAGGTTGCGGCAGTCCGAGAATCGGTGGCGGAGGACACTGCGGTGCTGATCGCGCCGCCCGGCGTCGGCAAGACGGTGATGGCCTGCGCGGTGATTGCCGAGCGGGCCACTTCGACATTGATCCTGGTCGACAGGAAGGCGTTGGCCGACCAGTGGCGGCAACGTTTGCTGACTCACCTGGGGGTGAAATGTGGCCAGATCGGTGGAGGACGTTCGAAGATCACGGGCGTTGTCGACATTGCCTTGTTACCGACACTCGCGCGACGGGGAAACGCTCAGGAGTTCGCCGACGGGTATGGACTTGTCATCGTCGACGAGTGCCATCACGTCGCCGCTGCAGCATTTTCTGATGTGCTCCAGCAGATTCCGGCTCGATATTGGTTGGGCCTGACGGCCACGCCCGAACGGCGCGACGGACTCGAAGACCTCATCTATCACCAACTCGGCACCAACAAGATCTCGGTGTCCGCTCCCGTCGCCGGCGAATTGTCCGCCGTCGACCAACATCAACCTCCACAACCGGTCTTGCATGTTCATGCCACCCGCTTTCGATACTCGGGTGCCGCAGACCCCGGTCAGCCCGGTGGGATGGCTGAGATCTATCGAGCTCTGGTTGCAGACGAGGACCGGCTCGAGATGATCGTTACCGATGTCTTGGCTTCCCATCGAAACGGCCGCAACGTCCTTGTGCTCACGACGTGGGTGAGTCACCTCACCGCGATCATCGACAAACTCAACGAAGCGGGCTGCGAGGTCATAGTTCTCCGCGGTGGAATGAAGTCAGCTGATCGGCAGAAGATCTTGACCCAACTCGCTGAATATTCACCCGAGGATCCACCTCTCCTGGTGGTGGGAACGAGTTCGTTCATCGGCGAAGGGTTCGACTGCCCTGCGCTCGACACGCTGTTCCTTGCCGCTCCGATCACTTTCAAGAATCGCCTCGTCCAGTACGTCGGTCGGGTCATCCGGGCATTTCCCGGCAAAGAAACGGCGATAGTCCACGACTACCACGACGAGCACACACCAGTGTTGGCTTCCTCCCTGCGTAAGCGTGCTCCCGGATACGTTGCGCTCGGGTTCCCCGATCCGCGGAAACACTCGGGATAGTCACTTTTACGCCGAGTGAATTCGTTTCGAACACGGGGTGATCGTTCGGAATTCGTCCTGCGCGCTTCGGGATCGGGGGTGATGGAACTTGTGCGAGTTGTCGGATTCGTGAACTATTCCGAGCATGTCGATTTCTCGTTCACGCTCTCTCGCCTTGACGTTGCTGGCGACCGTAGCGCTCGTTCTTCCCATCGGTGGTGGGGTTGCCGCCGCGGACACTGCGCCTCAAGCGTTCAGTCCGGCGGAGCTGGTCGGTCCGTACCCGTCCGATTTCCCGCCGGGCGGCACGTATATCCCGGTGCTCGACGGCTTCACCGCACTCAACGACAACAATCCTGCCCTGATTGCGCAGAACCTCCAGACCGTCGTGCGGATCAACAACGACGCGACGCCGGCGGCGCAGCAAGACGCCATCGACATCAACTACGACGACCGCCTCATCTCGTTATCGGTTGCGCTCGGCGCAAAGCTCGGCCCGGTGTTCCTCGATCTGCTGGACGCCGGCAAGCTGCCGAAGGTTGCCGCACTCGCCGAAGGCGAGCTCGCGCGCACCGGACTGCCCTCGGCAACAACGCTCCCCGAGAAGGAGTACTTCGACAATCCGCGCCCATTCGTGGCGGCTCCGGCCCAGATCAAGCACTACGACCGTCCCGGTGGCGACCTGTACGCGCAACTGGAGACGAACGGATCGTACCCGTCGGGCCACAGCAGCCAGGGTTACTGGAAGGGCGCGCTCCTGGCATCGTGGCTACCGGAACTCGGGCCGCAGATCATCGCCCGCGCCGGTGAAATCGGTCTCGGCCGCGTCGTTCTCGGTGTCCACTACCCGCTCGATGTCATGGGTGGCCGCCTGATGGCGATGGATCTCGCCGCAGCGCGCCTCACCGACCCGGCGTTCGATCGTCTCATCGACGACGCCGGCGTACAGCTGCGTGAGCAACTCGAGAAGGCTGTCGGAGTGCCGCTGACGCAGTTCATCTCTGCCGACACCCCGTACCTGACGACCGAGCAGGCCGTCGCGGAGCACCGGCAGTTGATGACCTACGGTTTGCCCCGCGTGGCACCCGATCAGCAGAATTCGATTCCGGCCGATGCCGCAGCCCTTCTGGAGACCAAGTTCCCGAACCTGACCAATGCGCAGCGTCTGGCCATCCTCGAGCGGACGGCCATCCCGGCCGGTTACCCGCTCGACAAGTCGGGCCCTGACGGTGGCTGGCTGCGGATCGACCTCGCAGCGGCATACGCGGTGGACTCCCTGTCCTGGAGTAAGTAAGGCTTCGAGTCACCACTGAGATCGATCGAGGCCCGACCGGAACATCCGGTCGGGCCTCTTTCGTCGTGACCACCGGTCGGCGACCGGCTCAGGTCACATGCTGGGGGCGGGTTCGACTCGCGTCACCAAGCGTCCTCGGCTGATGATGGCGTCGTTCTCCAAAGTCGTTACTGCCTCGACCATTTCGCGTCGCAGAAACTCGAGTACCGGTGTCATCTCGGCACTCAACTCGTGGTCCTTGGAATACTCGGTCAGAGTTTTGTCGAGTCGGCGAGCCGTTGGTGGAAGGTCCAGACGTTCGAGCATGACTACTCCTGTGGTTGTTGGTAGTGGTGAATGACGTCCGACAGCGTGGCGCCGTGATCGAGCAGGGCGTGGGTCCAGACGTCGTTGACGCTTGACATGGAGACGCCGTCCGCCAGCAGGATGATCGGATGCGAATCCGGAGTCGTGATGGTTGTGCGCGAATGACGTGCCCGCCGCAGCGTCCGGCGCGCGATGACGTCACCGAGATTCTTGTCGGGAAGCCCTTCCAGATCTGCGACAAAGAGAACGTCCCACTCCGCAAGCAGGTCGCCGGTGACCAGTTCGGGTTCTTGCTCTTGAATGCCGGTGACCACCGGCGTGGCGTCACTGGACTGATCGGGGCGAGATCGGTGGTAATTGAGCAGGTCTGCGAAGACGCGTTGGTGTGGAGCAGCTGCACGGATTGGAGGTGCACTCATGGTGATCAGCCTGATTCGGCTACGAGCCGAAAATGACCAACGGGATTCCGCGAGCTATGAGGTTCGACTGGCTTCAGCCTACTCGCGGCCGGGCAGGCGCCTCGGGGCAAAGTATGATCTTGAACACAGGCCGGGGTGGGCTGGGGTCGGGCTAGGTCTGGACCCTCCACACGCTGTACTCCCGGTGGCGGGTGGCAAATCCGGCCCAGGGAGCCCTCCATGCCGGGAAATGGCACCTGAACAGGGGATTTGGGATTTGTCGCATCTGTGTCATATTCTGATTCAGCTCCCATACGGGGAACACCGGCCCCCTTCGTCTAGCGGCCTAGGACGCCGCCCTTTCAAGGCGGTAGCGCGGGTTCGAATCCCGTAGGGGGTACGCATTGCCAGTGACGATGGCAAAGCACTGCAAGGCCCTGTGGCGCAGTTGGTTAGCGCGCCGCCCTGTCACGGCGGAGGTCGCGGGTTCGAGTCCCGTCAGGGTCGCAAGTAATTGCGACTAGGTATTCAGGTTCGCCTGGGTTTCGTTCGGCCAGGTAGCTCAGTTGGTACGAGCGTCCGCCTGAAAAGCGGAAGGTCGTCGGTTCGATCCCGACTCTGGCCACATTATGTAGGTCAGAGAGGTTCTGACCAGAAGATCCGGTTCTCATCGAGAACCGGATTTTTGCGTCTTCGGTGTACGACAAGCTCGCGCGGTTTGGTCGGCGCCGCAGCCGGGTAATCGCCATACCCGCCGCCAACCAGGTGGTGGGACGACGGTGGAGGCAATGATGTCGAACAAACCGGGCGAGCATCTGCAAACCGAGCCGCAATCCGAACGCGGCGAGCCGGGCTCACGGGACACCGGGGCCGACGGACCGGGCGGCGGTCCGGCCGATCGTCCTGCTGGATCGTTCGAACATGAGGAGGTCCAGTCCACTGACGAAGATGCTGGGACCGAGGATTCTCGTGAAAGCTAGTGGCGCGGCAGCGTATGGCCGGCGATCTCCGGCTAACCGACTAGCCACCGATTGACGAGATCGAGTGTCGCTGCTGTCCCCAGTTCCAACGCCTCGACGTCCGCCGCGCCGAGCTGCCCGCACACCCAATCCCAGTGCGCGGAGACCACGTCGCCCTCGACCGGCGCGGCGGTGAGTGCGGAGCCACCCCTGCGCCACCGCACGACCTCCGTCGCCGGTCTGCCCAGCGCCAAGCTCCGACCGTCGTACTCGAGCGGTGCCGACATCAACTCGACCTCATCGCCGACGACTCGCTGCACCGCCCCCCAGCGAATCCGGCAGGACTGCAGCACACGCAGCGGCGTCGACGCATCTCCACGTCCGAAAAATCGCACCCACGGGTACACCACGCAGACATGAAAGCTGTGGTGTGCGGTCGCGGACGGCACGTCCGCGAGCAACCCGGTCGCCTGGCCGGCGAATGCGGAGCGCAGCCGGTTGAGTAGCGCATCGGGATCGAGATCGTCGAGTAGCGGGCCGCCGACCCAGTAGGTGCGCACCACAGCCGGATCAAGCGGGTCGGCGCCGGTCGCGGCCGCGATGGCCTCCAGGTACGGCCAGGCGCCGTTGAACTCTCGTGCGCGGTCCGCGAGTTCGTCGAGACCGGTTCCCTCCGGCCCGCAGTAGCCGAGCTCGTTGGGTGGAAAGGCGTACCGGGCGAACAGCTCGTGGCCCTCGCGCGGTGACATGCTCATTCAACAGATCCGCGGAAGTTGCTCGCCCACCGGCAGATCCACCACGCGTGTCCCGCCGAGCGCGGTGCGGGTCACGACAATGCCCGGATGCTCCGCGACGCACTTGCCGATCACCGTCGCGCGGGTGCCGAGCGGATGCGCCCGCATCGCGTCGAGAATACGTTCGGCGTCTGCGGCGGGGACGAACGCGACGAGCTTGCCTTCGTTGGCCACATAGAGCGGGTCGAGTCCGAGCAGCCCGCACGCGTCGCGGACCTCCTGCGGGATCGGCAGCATCCGCTCGTCGAGTTCCACCCCGACGCCGGCGGCCTTCGCGATCTCGTTGAGCGTTGCGGCCACTCCGCCGCGGGTCGGGTCGCGCAACACATGCACGTCCGCGCCGGTGTCCAGCATGGTCGCCACCAATCCGTGCAGCGCGGCGGTGTCGCTCGACACGGTCGTGCCGAACTCGAGTCCTTCCCGGCAGCTCAGCACCGCAATGCCGTGCACACCGATGTCACCGCTGATCAGCACCGCATCACCCGCGGTTGCACGGTCGGGACGGATATCGGCACGCGGGTCGATCAGCCCGATCCCCGCGGTGTTCACGTACACCCCGTCGCCGTGTCCGCTGTCGACGACCTTGGTGTCCCCGGTGACGAGCTTGACGCCCGCGGCGAGTGCAGCTGTGCCCAGCGCGCGGGCGACGTGCGCGATCTCTTCCAGCGCAGTGCCCTCCTCGAGGATGAACGCGGTCGAAAGCACCAGCGGCTGCGCGCCCGCCATCGCGAGATCGTTGACCGTACCGTTGACGGCGAGGTCGCCGATGCTGCCGCCCGGGAACACAAGTGGGCGTACGACGAACGAGTCGGTGGAAAACGCCAGCCGGGTGCCCGCCACCTCGACCACCGCCGAGTCACCGAGCGCGGCGTCGGCGGCGGGACCGAACGCGGGCAGGAACAGGTGCTCGATGAGCTCGGCCGACATGGCACCGCCACCACCGTGACCCATCACGATGTTCGGCGCATCCCGCAATGGCAGGGGACAGACCCACGCCCCCGGGTCAATGGATGCAGCATCGATGGACACTTCAGGCATGGGTCACCTCGAGCCGTCGGTACAGGTAGTACGCGGCGCATGCGCCTTCCGAGGAAACCATGGTGGCGCCCAACGGATTTCGAGGGGTGCATTCTTTGCCGAATGCGGCGCACTCGTGTGGTTTGATGTGGCCCTGCAGTACCTCACCGGACCGGCAGATCGCGGACTCGGCCGTGTGCAGGTCCTCGACGGCGAAGCGGTACTCGGCGTCGAACTCTCGATACTTCGGGGCGAGTCGCCAGCCGCTGCGGGGAATCGTCCCGATGCCCCGCCAGGCGCGGTCGGTGACTTCGAAGACATCGGCCAGCATCGCCTTCGCCGGTTCGTTGCCCTCCGCCCGGACCGCGCGCGGATAGGCGTTCTCCAGTTCGTGGCGTCCGGATTCGAGCTGAATGACGGTGCGGCGGATACCCTCCAGGATGTCGAGCGGTTCAAAACCGGTCACCACGATCGGTACCCGGTACTTCTCGGTGAGCGGCGGGTATTCGGCGGTACCCATCACGCAGCACACGTGTCCGGCGGCCAGGAAGGCTTGTACCCGACAGTCTGGTGACTCCATGATGGCAGCGACCGCGGGTGGCACGAGAACGTGCGAGACCAGCAGCGAAAAGTTTTGTACCCCGAGTCTTTTGGCCTGATAGACGGTCATTGCGTTGGCGGGAGCGGTGGTTTCGAACCCGATACCGAAGAACACCACCTGCCGGTCCGGGTTGTCGCGGGCGATGTTGAGCGCGTCCAGCGGCGAATAGACGACGCGGACGTCGCCGCCCTCGCTCTTGACCCGGAAAAGGTCCTTGCTGCTGCCGGGCACGCGCAGCATGTCCCCGAACGAGCAGAAGATCACGTTCGGCCGCGCCGCGATCTCGAGCGCCTTGTCGATGATCTCCAGCGGCGTGACGCATACCGGGCAACCCGGGCCGTGAATCATTTCGATCTCATCCGGAAGCAACTGGTCGATCCCGTGCCGGATTATCGAATGTGTTTGCCCACCACAGACTTCCATGATCGACCATCGCTTGTCCGTGGCGGCGTGAATCTGGTCGAGCAGCTTGCGGGCCAGATCTGGATCGCTGAACTCGTCGAGATACTTCATGATGCCGTCTTTCCGTTCGGCTGGGGCACTTCAGTCGGTGAGGGCAGACCGGCCTGCTTGGCCGCGATCTCGAAGCCGTCGCCGAACTCTTCCTTCAGCACGCCGAGGTGTTCGAACTCGGCGAGAGTCGAAATAGCGGATTCCTCATCGAGCCGCTGGATCGCGAAGCCGACGTGCACCATCACGTACTCGCCGACGGAGGCGTCCGGGATGTACTGCAGGCACACGTCTTTTCGGACGCCGCCGAAGTCGACCACCGACATCAGCGTGCCGTCCCGGTCCTCGAGGCTGAGGATTCTGCCCGGTACCGCAAGACACATAGCGACCTCCTAACTCGCGTTTCCGACCATGACTTGTCCGAGCGCGAGCCCGCCGTCATTGGGCGGCACACGCCGGTGGGTGAGCACATCGAACCCGTGTTCCATCAGCAACGCGGTCGTGCGGCGCAGCAGCGTCGGGTTCTGGAAGACACCGCCGGACAACGCAACGGTGTGCTGACCGGCGCTCTCGGCGAGTGCGACGATCAGCGCAGCAATGGCTTCGTGGAATCGCGCGGAGATGACGCCGGGTGGCACTCCGCTCCGCACGTCGTGGACGATCGAGCGCAGGATCGGGGCCGGGTCGAAACCATCTGTCCCGATGCCGAATTCGTACCCGTCGGCGACAATTCCGCGACCGATGCCCTCGAACTCGATCGCGGCCTGGGCTTCGTAGTCGCAGACCTGCCGGACTCCCGCGAGCGCGGCGACCGCGTCGAACAACCGGCCCATGCTGGACGTGGGCACGCACCCCAGTCCGGTGTCGAGTTGGTGCGCCAGCACCCGGCGTTCGGTGGGCGGGCACGCTGCCACCGCCGGCAGGTCCTCGTCCCACGCGACCCCGGCGGCGCGCAGGTGCGCGAGCGCCATCCGGTAGGGCCGGCGAACGGCGAGGTCGCCGCCGGCGAGTGGAGCGTAAGTGAGATGGGCGAGACGGTGAAATCCCTTGTAGTCGGCGAGTAGCACCTCACCGCCCCAGACCGCGCCATCCGGTCCGAAGCCGGTGCCGTCGAACGCGAATCCGGTGACGCGCTGCGAACCGTCGAGTCCGTGTTCGGCCATGACAGCAGCGATGTGGGCGTGGTGGTGCTGCACGGTCCGAACCGGCCGACTACCGGCATGGCGGTGGGCCCACTGGGCGGAGCGGTATCGCGGATGTGCGTCCGCGACCAGGAGGGTCGGGGCGACGCCGGTGAGTTGTTCCAGGTGCTGCTCGGCCGCGGCGAACGCCGAAAGGGTGGCCAGATCGTCCATGTCACCGATGTGTCCGCTGAGCCAGGCGTAGCGGCCGTCGGCGAGCGCGAACGTGTTCTTCAGGTCGCCGCCGACCGCGAGTGTCGGCACCACCGGCACCGGAAGTGCCACGGGTAGCGGGGCATAACCGCGAGAGCGCCGGAGCGGGAACTCCGGGCGCAGCACGGAGTCGTCGCACGGCACCAGGATCGGGCGGTCATGGCGCAGGAAGCCGTCGGCGAGCCCCGCCAGCCGCACGCGAGCGTCCTCGTCGGTGTGACAGATCGGCTCGCCCGCCAGGTTCCCCGAGGTCATCACCAACGCGTCCGGCATGGGGTCTTCGAGCAGCAGTTCGTGCAACGGGGTGTAGGGGAGCATGACGCCGAGGTCGGGGTTGTGCGGTGCGACCGCCGCGGCGACCGGGGCGTCCGGACGGCGGGGCAGCAGCACGATCGGGTGTTGCACTCCGGCGAGCAGGCGTTCGTCGTCGATCTCGACCAGGGTTCGAGCGCAGTCCAGGTCGCGCACCATCACCGCAAACGGCTTGTCCCCGCGCTGTTTCCGCTCGCGTAGCCGCGCGACCGTGTCGTCGTCGGTGGCGTCGCAGGCGAGGTGGTAGCCGCCGATCCCCTTGACGGCGAGGATTTTTCCGTCGCGGATGAGGTCTCGCGCGGCCGCGAGTGCTGCTTCGCCCACCAGCTCGCCGAAGTGCAGTGTCGGCCCGCAGTTCGGGCAGCAGATCGGCTGGGCGTGGAAGCGGCGGTCGGCGGGGTCGGCGTACTCGTGGGCGCAGTCGGCGCACATACCGAACCCGGACATCGCGGTGCTCGGCCGGTCGTAGGGCAATGCGGCGATGATGGTGAACCGTGGTCCGCAGTTGGTGCAGTTGACGAACGGATGCCGGTAGCGGCGGTTGGTGGGATCGCGCAGCTCGGCAGCGCAGTCCGCGCACATGGCGACGTCGGGAGACGCGAGGGTCCGGGCGTTGCCGTCCCTGGTGGTGTCGGCGATGTGGAAACCTGTGCCACCGGCCGGCGGAAGATCTCGCCGCGTCAGCGATTCGATGACGGCGAGCGGCGGTGGACTGCTGCCGAGTGCGTGTTCGAACGAGTCGAGATCGGCTGCATCGCCTTCGATTTCGATGAGGGCGCCGGACGGGTCGTTGCGCACGGATCCGGTCAGCCCCAGCGCGGCGGCGGTGGTGTAGACGAATGGACGGAAGCCGACGCCCTGCACGACGCCGCGCACCTCGATCCTTCGCCGCACCCGGTTCATATCGGCTCGCCTCGGCCCATCAGGTTCAGTCCGCTGAGTGCGGCTTCGGCACCGGCGCGGTCGGTTCGTTCCACGACGAATCCCAGGTGGATGATCACCCAGTCGCCGGGTCGGAAGGTTTCCTCCGGCAGCATGCCGACGTTGACCTTGCGCTCGGCGCCGCCCACGTCCACGAGCGCGAGCATGTCGCCGTAGCCGTCGAGCATTCGCACCACGCGGCCGGGGATTCCGAGGCACATGGCTCAGCCCGCCAGGTCCGCGAGGACGGTTTCGAGCGCCTCGACAGCGGGACCGACCGCGGCCGACACCGGTTCGCTCAACCCCATCCTCTCGCCGACGTCTGCCGCCTCGCAGCCGACGACGACGGTGCGTGGTGGACTGCCGCCGAGCGCGCGCAGACTCGCGAAGACGGCCGACGGGTCCATGCTGTGCGCGTCGAGTCCGGGTGTGCCGGGCAGCGTCTCGTGGTCGGCCTCGAACACCCGCAATGCACCTGGGTGACCGGTGGATGGCACCGCGTCGATGAGCACGAGCGCGTCCCAGTCGTCGAGCAGGTCGTAGGCCAGGTGCATGCCACGGATCCCGTAGTCCTCGATCCGCACACCGTCCCGCTCCGAACCGGTCGCGCGGCGTACCACCTCGGGCCCGAATCCGTCGTCCCCGAGGAAGATGTTGCCGATACCGGCGACCAGTATTCGCGTCACATCTGGCGAATCTTGAGGTACCGCTGAATGTCCGGGATCGACTTGATTCCGATCACCACACCCAGCACGACGACGACTACCGCCGTGAATGTCGCGAACTCACCGACGAGTTTCATGGTTGCGCTCCTATCGGTTCGACTTCTTCTGGTGCGAAGTACAGGTAACGGCCGTACCAGTCGTGCAGGTCGGCTGCCGGATCGTCCTCGACGACGACCGCGACGTGCTTGTGCCCGTCGACGTCTTCGTGCACGGACGTGACCCGGGCGGTCTTGCCGTCGAAGAACAGGTCTTGTGCGTCGGCACGTCTGGACGGATGCAGACGCACCCTGCTGCCCTTCGCGACCGGCACACCGTTCACCAGCACCGCGTCAGAGTCGGGTTGGACTGCGTTGTCGGCAAAGGGGTCCCACCAGTCGATGCCGTCCGGAACTTCCGGGATCAGCGAGTGCGGTTCGCGCAGGGTGCCGTGCAGGCGCTGCATCGCCTCGGGCGTCATGGCGTCGCACTGGTCGATGATCGCGGCCGCGCGCGGATCGGTGGCGCGGGCCAGCGCCTTCTCCTCGTCGGTCATCGTCATGACCCGGAGTGTGAGGATTTCGTCGATCTCGGTCGCGTCGAACAGTGCGCCCTCGCTCTGTTCGGCGACCTCGGGATGGTCGTAGAGGATGATCGGCGAGATCAGTAGCAGGTCGTGCTCACCGGGCTTGCCGGCCAGGACGGGAAAGCAGCGGTGCTGGGTACACTTGGCAACGGCGGACCCAGCCTCGGGCGGTGGTTCCAGTAGCGAGACGAACTCGCCCTCGGCGATGACGTGGGTGCCGATCATCGGTTGTGCCACATCGCGATTGCGCACTGTGAGGGTGACCCGCCACAGGTCGCCGTCGGGTTCGCTGCGCACGACGAGTACTCCGGTCATCGGCTCGCGGGTGCGCACCAATCGTCCACCGTCGACCGGTTCGATGTCGCGCCCGCCCGGCACGTTGAGCGGCATCGTCTGGTCCAGCCCGGCGACCTCGAATGGCCCGAAGTGCAACTCGCACTCGATGCCCTCGTCCCAGGTGAGCCAGGTCCGGCCACGTGCGCTCAGTTCCCGGACCGGCTCGAACCCGCCCGGCCCCGCACGCTCGACCCCGCGGTGTTGCAGTTGCAGGAACCGCACACACAGCGTGATCCGCCCGGTGCAGATGAACTGCGCTGCAATCGAATCCGGCTCGTCGCCGCCTAGCACACCCCACTGGAATCGGGCGACGTTCTTCATCGAGTCGGCGCGGTACGGGTAGAGCAGGTATCCCTCGTACAGCACCGCGTCGGCAATGGTGCGCGCTCGCTCCCAGGCTGCTTCGCTCATCGCGGGTCTCCGTTCGCGATCAGCTTCTCTATGGCCTCGTCGAGCGAAAGCAACCCGTGCGCCGACTTGTATCCGGCGAGCGCGGTGATGTTGTCGTGGCGCAGCCGCACCCAGCCGGCGTCCGGGTAGTGCTGTGCGACGAGATCGCGCCAGACGGCGACCGGCAGGTCGTAGTTGGTGTCTCGGTCCCACGGCACCTGCTGCACGGCGAACCGATCTCCGGTGACGAAGATCGTTCCGCTGAACAGGAATTGCAGGGGGACCGTGCCTTCGCGCAGCGCGTGCAGGTATTTCGACGCGGTGACCTCGAAGTCATAGGTGCATTCCAACGGCATCGCGACATCGGTTGTGCCGGTGAAGCCGGGCACCATCGCGGTTGTGTGCTGCCAGAGGAACGTCCGCTGGGTGTTGGCCCAGCGCTCACGCGGCCCGAACATGTCGTGCAGGCCTTCGCCCTCCGCGTCGGAGTAGCCACGCCGCAAAGGATCGATACGGACCTGGGCGCGCAGCGCGATCGCATGCACCGGGGACGATGCCGTCACCGCCACCCGCGCGGTCAACATGGGTGTCACCGCGTACTGTTCGGGCGCGACATCGACTACGGCGAAGCTCACCTCGGCCATGGCGTCACCTTCGCCCGCTCGGCGAGCCCGGCAAAGAATGTATCGATGAACTCGTTCGCCTCCTGCCCGCCGTCGAATCCGCGCCACAGCATGCGCAGCCGGCCGACGAGTTCGTAACACGCATCGATCGGCACCAGGTAACACTCATTGTCGTGGACCAGCAGCGCCTCCACATCGTCGGCGAGCAGATCGACGCGTGGCTCGGCGGTGCGCACCGAGTCCCAGGAATCCAGCGACAACTCCGATTCCGTCGCCCCTGCCGAACCGGGATAGAACCCGACCATCCGGCCGAGCGCCGAGTTGCGGAAGAAGAAGGCCAGCCCCACCGGAATTTGCAGCGCGGCCAAGTCAACGTGCGCATCCGGGAATGCCAGATACCGATCCGGAACCGACCGGTAGCGCAGTTCGGCGTGCTCGTCGGTGAACAGCAAGTAGCAGCCCCGGCACACGCACATCAGCTGACGGCCGGCGACATTGACGACGTGCTGATGCTCGTCGGCGATCTGTTCGGCGCACATCTCGCATCGCTCCCCGGGTGGTTGCGCTTGGCGACCGTCCCGGATCTTGGCGAGCACGTCGTACGGCGTCGTCATCCCGCTACTCCTGCCAGCGAGAGCACGCCGTCGCGTTCGAGTAGCGGCAGCGGATCGAGGTGCCCCGCGGCGATCCCGGCGCCCGCGTGCACGACGTCGAATCCGGCACCGCATGTGCAGCTCAGCATGCCGCCGTCGAGCGTGGATCCGGCCAGGCTGCCGTCGCAGGCCGGGCAGTGGTCGCGGTAGGCGAAGAGGTCCGGACCGACCCGGCAGGCGAGGAATACCGTCTCGTCCACCGCGAACCCACCGACTTCGCCGGGCGCGAGTGCGGCCACCTCCGGCACCGCGTGCCAGGCATGGTCGCGGTGCTCGTGCCGGATGTGCTCGAACAGGGAATCCGTCCCGATGACGGCCGACTCCGGTTCGGCCGCAACCACTTCGATCGAGGTGATCTCCGGTGCCGCGGCGCGCACCGCGTCCTCGACGGCGAGTTCGAGCGTGACCGAGGACGACGGGCAGGTCTTACAACTGCCGCGAAGCTCCAGACGCACCACGTCACCGGCCACCTCGACGAGTGAGACGTCGCCGCCGTGCGAGCCGAGGTAGGGCCGCACGCTGTCCAGTGCGTCGCAGACCCGGCGCTCGACCGGATGTGGGTGCAAGCCATGAACCAGCAGGAGGCTCGCAACGAGATCGTCTTTGACAAGTAGCTCGGGGTCGATCAACGACGTGATGCGTTGCAGACCTGCGCCATAGAGGTCGACGACCTCGCGTACCAACTTCTCGGAACGCTCCCGCGCGAGCGCGCCACCGGACGCACTCGCATCCAGCAGCGTCGCTATGCGGTCCCCGGCCTCGCGCCACCTGCCATCATCGTCGGCGTGGTTCGAAGGCGTTGTCACGCCGTCACTCTCCGGTGGGTGACCCGGTGGGCGAATGCACCATCTCCAGCGTCTTGCCCTTGCCGAGATACATGTGCACACCGCAGGGCAGGCAGGGGTCGAAGCTGCGCACAGTGCGCATGATGTCGATGCCCTTGAAGTTCTCCCGGTCGTTCTCCTCGAAGATCGGTTGTCCTTGCACCGCATCCTCGTACGGACCCGGCGTGCCGTAGCTGTCGCGCGGGTTCGCATTCCACGGGGTCGGCGGGTACGGATGATAGTTCGCGATCTTGCCGTCGCGGATCACCATGTGATGCGACAGCACACCTCGCACCGCCTCGGTGAACCCGCAGCCGATGCCCTCGTCGGGTACCTCGAACTTCTCCCACGTCTTGGTGCGCCCGGCGCGGATCTCGACGAGCGCCTTCTCCGCGAAATGCAGTGCGCACGCCGCCGCGTACGCCTGGAAGTATGTCCGTGCGCGATTGCGTTCGATGGTGTTGCTGCCGTATTCGGGGATCTTCCATTCGAATTCGACCGGCCCCTTCAGTGCGGTCTTGGGCAGGTTGATCTGCACGCTGTGCCCGGTGGACTTGACGTAGCCGATGTCGACGAGATTCGCGAGCGCCGTCGACCAGAGCCGCGCCAGCGGTCCGCCGCCGGTGTCGAGCGCGAGGTGGTCCTTGCCGTCGTACCACCGCGGCGACATCACCCAGCTGTACTTGTCCTCCAGGTCGCGCTTCTGCGGCTTGGGGTTGGTGTGCTGGTTCCACGGGTGCCTCCGGTCCACCGGGTTGCCCAGCGGATCGGTCTTGACGAACATCTCCTGATCGGACCAGTCGTCGTAATATGAAGAGCCCAAAAGGATCCGGATTCCCAGGTTGATGTCCACCAGGGACGTGGTCACCAGCTTGCCGTCGACCACGACACCCGGGGTGACGAACATCTTGCGTCCCCAGGTCTCCATGTCCTTGTAGGCAAAGTTGCAGAACTCCGGATCCTGGAACGAACCCCAGCAGCCGAGCAGCGTGCGGCGCAGGCCCACCTTCTCGTAGCCGGGCAGCGCCTCGTAGAAGAAATCGAACAGGTCGTCGTGCATCGGCACGACCTTCTTCATGAACTCGACGTAGCGCATCAGCCGGGTCATGTAGTCGGTCATCAGCTGGATGGTGGCGACCGTGCCGACCCCGCCCGGATACAGCGTGGACGGGTGGACGTGGCGGCCTTCCATCAGGCAGAACATCTCTCGCGTGTAGCGGCTGACATGCAGTGCCTCGCGGTAGAACTCGCCGGTGAAGGGATTGAGAGCGCGCATGATGTCGGCGATCGTGCGATACCCGTGCGCGTCGGCGTGCGGTGCCTGGGTGTTCTCCGCTTTGGCAAGCACGCCGGGGTTGGTCTCGGCGACCATCTTCTCGCAGAAGTCCACGCCGACCAGGTTCTCCTGAAAGATGTTGTGGTCGAACATGTATTCGGCAGCTTCGCCGAGATTGACGATCCACTCACCGAGGTGCGGCGGCTGCACGCCATAAGCCATGTTCTGCGTGTAGCAGGAGCAGGTGGCATGGTTGTCGCCGCAGATCCCGCAGATGCGGCTGGTGATGAAGTGCGCGTCGCGCGGATCCTTGCCCTTCATGAAAATCGAGTAGCCGCGGAAGATCGACGATGTGCTCTTACACTCCACGACTTCCTTGTTGTCGAAATCGATCTTTGTGTAGATGCCGAGGCTGCCGACGATACGAGTGATCGGATCCCACGCCATTTCGACGAGGGCACCGGGTTCCGCGTTCATCTGCGAGGGCTCGGGGATGATCTGAGTCATCGTGCCTTCCTTCGGTGTTACCAGGTGCGGGTGGCTCCGGTTACGAGCTCGGTGCCGCGATGCCGCCAGCGCGGCTCCTTGTCCACGGTCTTGCCCGTGATGTCGCGCAGATTGCGGATCACCGTTCCGTACAGTCCCGACGCGGCGGTGGACAACTTGCCGCCGGGCGGTTCGTCCATGAACGGCTGGAACTTGTCCGGGAAACCGGGCATGGTGCAACCGATGCAGATGCCACCGACGTTCGGGCACCCGCCTACACCGTTGATCCAGCCGCGCTTGGGCACGTTGCATTTGACGACCGGGCCCCAACAGCCCAGTTTCACAATGCATTTGGGTGACCCGTACTCGGTGGCGAAATCGCCCTGCTCGTAGTAGCCGGCCCGGTCGCAGCCTTCGTGCACGGTGGCACCGAACAGCCATTTCGGACGAAGAGCGTCGTCCAGCGGGATCATCGGCGCCTGATCGGTCGCCATGTAGAGCAGATAGGTGAGTGTCTCGGACAGGTTGTCCGGGTGGGTTGGGCAGCCGGGGACACAAACAATCGGGATTCCGGCTTTGCTCTTCCAGTCCCAGCCGAGGTAGTCGGGCACACCCATCGCACCTGTCGGGTTGCCTGCCATGGCGTGAATACCGCCGTAGGTGGCGCAGGTACCGGCGGCGACGATGGCGGTGGCCTTCGGCGCGAGACGGTCGAGCCATTCGCTGGTGGTCATCGGCTGCCCGGTCGCGGGGTTGTTGCCGAACCCGCACCAGTAGCCCTCGTCGTGGAGTTGTTCGTTCGGGATCGACCCCTCGACCACCAGTACGAACGGATCCAACTCGTCGCGATCGGCCTTGAAGAACCATTCGAGGAAGTCATCGGCTCCCCCGGTAGGTCCGCATTCGAAGTCGATCAGCGGCCAATGGACGGCGATCTTCGGGAGTCCGGGGAGCGCGCCGAGCGCGATCTCCTCGACACTCGGTTGGGTGGCGGCAGTCAGCGCCACCGAATCGCCATCACAACTCAGACCGGCGTTGATCCACAGGACATGGATCAAAACCTCTTCCGCTTTGACTGCTGCCTCGCTGGGCATGGGCTGCAGCTTTCCGGGACCGGGCGAAATGGCCCCTGCCCTGCCGGAGTCGACCCTCGGCCCACTTGTGCAGGGCTAGGTTTTTCTCTACTCCGGGTGGATGGTCTTGTCAACGGGCGATAGCCGAGACTTCGCTCGTACGCGCGGCGATCCAGTCGTACCACCGTTGCAGGCCATCGCCTTTCGTCGCCGAGACCGGGATAATCTCGACGCCGGGATTGACCGAGCGGGCGTAGGCCGAGCACGCGTCCAGATCGAAATCGACGTACGGCAGCAGGTCGGTCTTGTTGATCAGAACCAGGCCCGCGGCGGCGAACATGTGCGGGTACTTGAGTGGCTTGTCGGTGCCCTCGGTGACCGAGATGATCACGACCTTGCAGTGTTCACCGAGGTCGAAGAGGGCGGGGCAGACCAGGTTGCCGACGTTCTCGATGAACAGGACGGAGTCGGGTGCGGGGTCGAGGTCGTGCAACGCGTGATGCACCATGTCGGCGTCGAGGTGGCAGCCCGCGCCGGTGTTTATCTGGACCGCGTCGGCGCCGGCGGCGGTGATCCGGTCCGCATCGATGAGAGTGTCCTGGTCACCCTCGATGACGGCGATGGGACGGTCGAGATCGCGGATGGTTCGCTCGAGCAGGGTTGTCTTGCCCGCGCCGGGAGAGCTGGTCACGTTGAACGCGAGAATATTGCGTTCGGCCAGGTGAGCGCGGTTGTGCTCGGCGAGCTCGTCATTCTTGGCCAGGATCTTCTGCTCGAGCGTGATGGTCTCGGTGTGGTCGTGGCCGTGTTCGTGCTCATGGGTCGTCGGGGGTGCCTCGGGATTGCCGCAGCCGCAGGTGGCGCACATCGGGTCACTTCACTTCCATGGAGAGGATCTGCAGTTGACGCCCAGAAATGACCCGGACGTTCGCACTTCCGCAGTTCGTACAGAGCAGGATCGGATCCGGGAGCTCGAAGTCCTGATCGCATGTCTTGCAATGGGCTCTGCCTTTGGGCATGTCGATGTGTAGCTGGGCGCCCGCGGCGACGGTGCCTTCGGCGGCGAGGTCGAAGCAGAACCGCATGGTGTCGGGAATCACCGCGGTGAGAGTGCCGACTTCGAGGTTGACCGCGAGCACGCGGCGGCCGGCGGCGTGGGTGCACACCGCATCGACGACGCTCTGCGTGATGGCCATTTCGTGCATGGGTGGCCGTTCGTTGGGTGGGTTCCAGGGTATGCGGGGGTGAGGTGGGACACAACAGGCGGAGTCTGCGCAGCCGTTGTACCAACTCACCCCCCGCAGTAAGCTGATCGACATCGAAAGGCGCTGATGTGTAGTGGCCAAGGTTCACCCGGTGGATGCAACACCCTAAGGGAGAGAGGGTGTTTGGATGGATGCTCGCCGACCCTCCACTGAGAACGGATGCAGCAGATGCCGATCCACCTAGAGACGCCAACCGTGCGGTCCGCGCCGGATTCCGCCGGCGGCGAGCACCGCACCGAACGAACGCGGCTGATGATCACGCTGGCTGTCGTGATCGGATTGCACATCGTCGGCTTCGGGCTGGTCGGACTCGCGGCGATGTCAGGCTTCGGACACGTGCTCGGTGCCGGGGTCGCGGTGACTGCATATCTGGCCGGCGTGAGGCACTTCGCCGACGCCGACCATCTGTGTGCGATCGACAACGCGACGCGCAAGTTCGTCGGTGAGAAACAGCGACCGACGAGTGTGGGGTTGGCGTTCAGCCTTGGCCATTCGACTGTCGTGTTGCTCATGTCAATCGGCGTCATAGTCGCGACCAGCTCTGCCGGGGCGCTGCTCGCCGAAGGCAATCCCGTCGTCGGCACGCTCGGCATTGTCGGCGGGGTTGTCTCGGGCGGATTCCTCGTACTGATCGGTGCGTTCAACCTGGCCGGCATCCGCCGGACACGTCGCTTACAGAGCGAGGGTGACTCGTCGGCCGAAACCGGCACGGTGATGTCCCGTCTCATGGCTGCACCGCTACGCCGGGTCCGTCGGCCCCGACACATGTACCTGATCGGTTTCGCCTTCGGTGGCGGCTTCGACACCGCGACGCTCATCGGTTTGCTCGTACTCACCGCGACCACCGTGGCCTCGGGGGCGGCGGCCGTTTACGCGGTCGCGCTGCCGTTGTGTTTTGCAGCCGGGATGACCCTCGGTGACTCCCTCAACGGGTATTTCATGATGCGCATGTATGCACGCGCTGCCGACGATGAGCGTGCCCCCCGGTTCAACCACGTGGTCACCGCGATGTCGGTCGTATCCGCCTTGGCCATCGGGACACTCATTCTGGCTGCGACGGCGCGGGAGGCGTTGGGGTTGTCGGACGTGTTAACCGAACATCTGGCCGCGATCGATCTGGAATACGCCGGTTTCGGGCTGATGGGTGTGTTCGCAATCGCCTGGGTGGCATTCCTGATTCACCGGCGACGCCACGGCGACCCGAGCACCCTGTGATGCGACCGGTGCCTACCGACAAGGTTGTCGATAGGCACCGGGTACACATGCCACGGCTGGCGGCGACTTGCACTTCAACTCACAGAACAACCTGTTGTCGCGCGTCGATCAGGTCGCCGAGGAGTTGTTCGGCCATTGGCCACGGGCCGTAGCCGGCTGCGGGATTCAGGTGGCCGACCGCGCCGACGGAAACCAGACGGCTGCCCCACGCCTGTGCCATGTCGGCGACCCGGCGCGGGTCGGCAAGTGGGTCGTTGGTGCTGGCGGCGACGATGCTCGGGAAGGGTAGTTGTCGTCGGGGGATGGGGTTCCAGCCGCCGCGTTCGAGGTCATCGGTGGTCGGATACCCCTGGGGCAGTGGATTTTCCACGTCGGCCGGGGTGGCCAGTAGGGCACCTTCGATGCGGCGGGTCGCTTCCTGCGCCCAGTGCACCGTCGTCATGACGCCTGCACTGTGGGCCACCAGGACCACGGGGCCGTCGACGGAGTTCACCACCTCGTCGAGCGCGGCGACCCGGGCGACGCGGCTGAGCTTATCGTGCTCGAGTGGCGGAACGGTGACGGTGTTGTCGAGCTTGTCGGCCAGGAAAGTCTGCCAGTGCTCGGCGACGTGATCGCGAAGGCCGGGCACGATCACCACGGTGACGGTCGATTCGGTCATGAGTGTTGCTCCGCCCTGGTTGTGGTTGCGGCGTCGAGGGCCCGGAGTTTGGCCAGGCCTCGTGGGTGCAGACGCTTGCCGAGGACCATGGCGGCGGCCGCGGGAATGTAAGCCACCGGTGCCCACTGGAGGGCGCCGAGCAGGCCGAGGTGGTCTGCCAGTATGCCGACGACCATCGGGCCCAGCGCCAGGCCGAGCAGGTTGTTGGAGAGGGTCAGAGTGCCCATGCCCGAGGCCTGTACCGACCGGTGGGTCAGACCGGCGACCATTGCCGCCGTGGTGCCCGAGGAACCGGCGCAGAAGAACGCGCCGATGGCGAGCAATGCCAGTTGGGTCGGGCCGGTCTCGACGCGGAATGCGATCATGAGACTGGTGAAGCCGATCACGCAGTACCCCACGCCGACCGTCCACTTGCCGGTGATATCGCTGCGGCTCAACCGATCTGCGATGAAACCGCAGACGATCATCCCCGCGGCCATCAGCAGAACGAATGCGGACGCGACCACCGCTGCGCGCCCGGGTACCAGGTCGTAGGTGCGGTTGAAGAAGCTGGGAAGCCAGGCAAGCATCACCGCGGCCATGAACATCTGCAGGCCACTGCCGACGTAGGCGCACAGCACCGCCGGATTGGTGAAGAGGCTGGAGAACGGTGCGCGCCGCACCACCACATCCGCCTCAGGCCGCTGCACCTGGTACTTGGCGACCCGGCGTTCGGTGATCAGCAGCTTGAACGCGGCGGCGAGTATCAGGCCCAATACGGCCATCGCAGCGAAGGACCAACGCCAACCGAGGCTGGTGGCGATCACGCCACCCAAGGCCACACCGATCACCGAGCCGAACGATCCACCCGCCATGAATGCACCCGCCAGTGCGGCGTGCACCCTGGGCGCGAACACGCTGAGTACCAGCGCAATTCCCACGCTTCCGTATGCGGCCTCGCCGACGCCCACCAGGAAGCGAGCGACGAGCATGTGCTCATAACTGCCGGCGAGGGCGCAGGCGAGGGTGGCGACGCTCCAAAGGACCGCCATCAGAACCAGGCTGCGGACGCGACCCCACCGATCGGCCAGGATCGAAATCGGCAGCGTGAGCAAACCGACCATCAGTGCGACCACGGACGTGAGCGACGCGAGCTGCGAATCGGCCAGCGCCCATTCGGTTTTGAGAAACGGGAAGACGGCGCTGAGTACCTGCCGGGACATGTAGTCCGACAGCAACAGTCCGAACGCGAGCGCGAAGACGATCCATGGGTAGATCCGACGTTTACGGGGCGAAACTCTTTCGGACGTCGGCGCCGTGGTGGACTCGCCGAGCGAAGGTGCGATGGCAGTCATTTTCTTTGGTGTCCTTTGGATTCCGTCGCGGGTCTATGCGTGACCGGTGAAGCCGACTTGGCCGGGCAGGCGGTTCGGCGCGTAGCCGAGCTTGGCGAGGGTTTCGTCGACGCTGGAGTACTGTTCGCCGATCCGGTAGATGTCGCGAGCCTCCTTGCCGTCGGCAACCTCGCGGCCCAATTCCTGGGCAATCCGGACCAGCTGCTTGACCTGGTCGACGGACTTGATCTTCTCGCCCTTGCGGCCCCAGAGCGTGTCCTCATTGCCGCACCTGGCGTGCAGGCCCATCGCGATGGCCATTGTGTTCACCGGGAGTACCGAGCGCATCAGCGTCTCCAGTGTGAGGATCGCGCCGTCCGGCACGCGCTTGACGAACTCCATGATGTTGTACGGGTTCGGGCCGTCGAAGCCGCCGCCGATGCCTACCCAGGTCACGTTGAAGGGACCCATGTACTTGCCGCGCCGGATCAGCCGCTCGACGGTCTCGAGCTGCGGGATCGACGAGAGCTGGAAGTGCGGCTGGATGCCCGCGGCAGTCAGGCGACGCAGGTGCTCCTCGACCCATGCCGGGCCCGCGGGCACCGTCATCTCGCGGTAGGTGTCGGACAGTTCGGGGCGAGTCATGGACGTGCCGGCGATGTCGGAGTCGGTCATCAGCTCCATGATGTTCATCTGGCTGGTGTTGATGGCGATGGTCACCTGATCGGGCTTCGGATCCAGCTCGGCGAGCATGTGCCGAGTGTCGTCCGAGAGCCATTTGGCGTCTTTGCCGTCGCCTTCGGGTGCGAACGAGATCGAGCCGCCCACCTGGAGGATCATGTCCGGCACGGCCTCGCGCAGGCCGGCGAGCAACTCGTTGAACTTCGAGAGGCGCTTGCTGCCCTTGCCGTCCATCTCACGGACGTGGATGTGCAGAACGGTGGCGCCGGCCTCGTAGCAGTCGACCGCCTGCTGCACGTGCTCCTCCATGGTGAGCGGCAGGTCTTCGCGGAAGTCGTCTATCTCCCATTCGGGACCGTACGGGGCGCAGGTGATGACCAGCTTGTCCTGGACCTCGGGGAACAGTGCGTCGTCGTGGAAATGCATGGGAAATATCCTTTGGGTTGGGTTGGGCTGCAACAAGATTGGGTCGAACGAGTGTTCAGAAAGGGCGATCGCCCATGATGGCCGCGCGTTCCATGCGGCGGACGGCGGGCCAGTAGTCCTGCACCGCGTAGTGCTGGGTGCAACGGTTGTCCCAGATGGCAAAACTGTTGGGTGTCCACCGCCACCGCACCTGGAACTCGGGGATCGTCGCCTGGCTGATCAGGTAACGCAGGAGATCCGCCGCGCCGGGGGCGTAGTCGATCCCGAAGCGCACGTTCTCCGGGGTGTGGAAGTTGGTGAAGTGCGTGGTGAACGCATTGACGAACAACGCTTTCTCACCGGTTTCCGGGTGTGTACGAACCACCGGATGCTCGGCATCGGGGAACGCGCGATGAAGATCCGCGCGCTTCTCGGGCGTCATCGCGGCACCGAAGGAGGACTCGATGCTGTGCCGTGCCCGCAGACCTGCGATGCGCTCCTTGATGTTCTCGGGCAAGCGCTCGTAGGCGGCGACCATGTCCACCCAGATCGTGTCGCCACCGACGGCCGGACCTTCGACGCACCGGAGCACCGAACCCATCGGCGGGTTCTCCCGCCAGGTGGCATCACAGTGAAAGGCGTTCTCGTAGTGCTCGGCCGGGCTGTCGAGCTCTTTGTAGATGCGCACGAGGCCGGGATGGTCGGGGTCGGAGCCCGCCATCGGGTGGTCCTCCAGCGTGCCGAATCGCTCGGCGAGCGCCACGTGATCGGCCCGACTGATCGGCTGGTCGCGCACGAACAGCACCTTGTGCTCCAACAGAAGGGACCGGAACTGCTCGAACAGTCCGTCGTCGTGCGCGACTTCGGCGAGGTCGATGTCGAACAATTCGGCGCCGAGGGTGGCGGTCAAGCGCTCTGCGCGGATCACTGTCTGTGATGTTCGGGTCGCTGCGGTCATGGCGTTACCTCGAATTTCTGGTTGCTGGGTGGGTGATCAGACGGTCAGTACGGACGAACCGACGCTGATGCCGGCTTCGAGATCGGTGTGCGCGCGGACGGCGTCGGCGAGCGCGTAGCGCTGATTGATCTCAACGGTGATGCGGCCGGCGGCGACGTGGTCGAACAGTTCACCGGCGAGCTCGGCGCGTTCGGCGGGGTCCGCGATGTAGTCGGCGAGGGCGGGGCGGGTGACGAACACCGAACCCTTGATCGCGAGCTGCATGGCATCGATCGGCGGAATCGGGCCGGATGCGGTGCCGAAGCAGACGAGCAGGCCGCGGCGGGCGAGGGAGTCCAGCGAGGATCCGAAGGTGGTCGCGCCGATGCTGTCGAGCACCACCGGCACGCCCTTTCCGTCGGTGAGCTCCCGGACTCGCGTCGCCACGTCCTCGTCGCGGTATCGGATGACGTGGTCGCAGCCACGGGCTCGGGCGATCTCGGCCTTCGCCTCGGTCGAGACGGTGCCGATTACGTTGAGACCCAGCAGCTTTGCCCACTGGGTGACGATCTGGCCGACACCGCCTGCTGCAGCGTGCAGCAGGATCGTGTCGCCCGCACTGTAGGTGTGGATGCGGCGCATGAGGTAGGCGGCGGTGAGCCCGCGCATGGTCATGCCGGCAGCGGTCTCGAAGTCGATGGCGTCCGGCAGTGCGATCAGGTGCTCGGCGGGCATGACGCGCATGGTGCTGTAAGCGCCGAGCGGGCTGCCCGTGTAGGTGACGCGATCGCCGGGCGCGAACCCGGCAACGTCCGGGCCGACAGCCTCGACGACACCGGATGCCTCGACGCCCATGCCGGCGGGCAGCGGCGACGGGTAGAGGCCGGTGCGGAAGTAGGTGTCGGCGAAGTTCAGGCCAACAGCCTCGTGACGTACCCGCACCTCACCGACACCGGGTTCGCCGACCTCAACGCTTTCCCAGCGCAGGACCTCCGGCCCACCGGTCTCGTAGAAGCGAATTGCCTTGGCGTCCGTCTGCGTTGCCACTGTGTGTCCTTTTCTGCCTGCCTGCCGGCCGTTGTGCCGGATGTGATGTAGATGACATTACGGCGCTGGGGAGGGGGTAAACTATTCCTCGCGGGACGGAGTTTTATTCAAATCGGGACATGAGGAGATCTGCCTCACATCTATGGAGGTGTCGTGAAGCCCCTCGTGCGGTACGCCGCGTTGGCCAATTACGTCGAGCTGACGCGTACCCTCGGCGCCGACCCGGGAGCGCTACTGCGCTCGACGGGCCTGGACCCGGGCGGTGTCCGTTCGCAGGATCGGTGGGTGCCGGCGGAATCAGTCGTGGAGCTCCTCGAGCGCACCGCGTCGCAGACCGGGCGGCCGGACCTCGGCCTGCGGTTGGCGGAGCTGCGGCGGCTGTCGCACCTCGGCCCGCTCAGCCTGGTTCTGCGCGAGGAGCCCGACGTGCGCAGCGCGCTGCAAGTGCTGATCCGGCACGAGAGCATGTACAACGAGGTGCTGCACACCCGAGTGACCACCGCGGACGGAATCGCTTCTGTGCGGATCGATTTCGACCTGGGTACACGTCAGACACACCGCCAGTCCGTCGACCTCGCCGTCGGGGTGTTGTTCGGCCTGCTGCGCGGCTTTCTCGGCCCGGACTGGCGGCCGCTGGCAGTGTGCTTCGGGCATCCCGAGCCCGCCGACACCACAACGGCCCGGCGCATGTTTCCGGCCGTGGTGCGCTATGACCACGAGTTCGACGGTGTGGTGCTGTACGAAAGCGACCTCGACCGTCCCAACGCGATGTCCGACCCGCAGCTGCGGACCTATGTACAGCGGGTGCTCCCACCGGACGGCTCCGGTGACAAGCAGCCGCGGACGGCCGCGCGGGTGCGGGAGTTGATCGAGATGCTGCTCCCGACGGGACGGTGTTCAATCGAACAGATCGCCCGCAGCATGGGCGTCGACCGGCGCACCGTGCACCGCCGTCTCGCCTCGGAGGGCGCGACATTCACCGCCGTGCTGGACGACGCCCGAGCCGACTTGGCGCGGCACCTGGTCGAGGGCCGGCGCCACTCGTTCACCGAGGTCGCCGAGTTGCTCGGATTCGCTTCGCCAAGCAACTTCTCCCGGTGGTTCCGCGACCGGTTCGACGCCACTCCGCGGCAATGGCGCGCGCGGTCACCGCGCTGACCCGCAAGAACACCTGATCAGCCTGAACGCGCCGGTAGCGCTCCCCGGCGCAGAGGCACATGCTGCAGTCACAAGCGCACGTGCGAACTCGTGTTTGTGACTGAAGCGCGTGCTTCTGCCAGTCACAGCAACAGGAGGGTGTACGCACTCCATTCGGGGCGGTCGGTCATTGCAGCGGTGTCGACGAATGTTGCTGTGGCCCAGATGTCGGCCCACATCAGATCCGGACCGATGACCGTGGTCGACGAGCGACGTCGTACCGGCGCCCCGGTTCGCGGGTCGATGATGTGGTTGCCGCGGGCCACGGTGCCAGACGTCGCAAGGGCCCCGTCCACGACGTCGACGACGCGGGCGATGATGTCGGGCCGATTCGGGTCCTGGATGCCGATGCGCCAGGGACTCGCGAGTGCGGTGCTCCCTCGACCCAGTCCGCAGACGATGTCACCACCGGCGTTGATGGAGAACCCGATGTGGTCGATGCCGCGCAGGTGCTCGGCGGCGTCGCGGACGGCCCATCCCTTGACCAGGCCGGTGGGGTCCCAACCGCGGGTTCCGTCGGGTCCGAGGAGGTCGCTGGTGAAGAGTCCACCGGTCGCGCCTGTGGCTGCGCGGCAGAGCTTGTCGACCTTCCCGATCCAGGGGTCCAGGTCGGAGGCTGCGACCCGGCCGTGGCGCGAGCGCATCAGGTCGCTGTCGGGGCTATATGTACTGAACACCGAGTCGGCCCGACGGAGGTGGGTGAAGACCTGTTCGACGGCGTGCCTGATCTCCGCGCGATCGATGTCGAACGCGCGGACATGCACCGAGATCGGCATACCCATGATCTGTTCCACCCACGCGCGAGTCGTGATCATCCGAGCCTCGCCTGATCGATGGCAGATTGCAGACTCTGGATATAACCGTCGGAGGTGACAGTTGCACCCGAGACCATGTCGATGTCCGCGCTCTGCGACGTGACGGTCTCTTGTTCCAGGACCGGCACGGCTTCGGCGTTGATCTCCTGATCGCGGTGGTTGTTCTGTGGGTAGACCACCGCGGTGGCCGACGTGATCTGCCCGTCCGCCACGGCAATTCGCACCTGGACCGGTCCCCACCGGGTGTCGACACTGCTTCCGGTGTAGGTCTGGGCGGCCGATGTCGTCGTGTCCGTGGTGTTGGGGCTCGAGTCGCTCGACGGGGAATCGGTCCCGGCGGTGCCGGGCGCCGGCGTCGTGGGTGCGGTGATGGGTGCAGCGACCGAGGTGGCTGTGCCCGTGCCGACGCCGCTGTCGGTTGACGTGTGGTACGAGAAGAGGAGAACGAAGACGGTGGCAGTGACCAACAGCCACATGGTGATTCGACGCATTTCGGGTGATCCCTTTCAGAGCTCGAAGAGTTCGACGTGGATATTGGCGGCCGGCACTCCCGCGCGACCGGCAGCCTTGCTGAATGCGTGCACCCAGGCCGGCGGACCGCAGACGTAGACATCCCGGTGGCTGACGTCGGGACAGATCCCGAGCAGCGCCCGTGCGTCGTCCCACGCCGCAGCGGTCTCGGGTAACCAACTGGCGCGGCCGTGGATACGCCCACCGGCCAGCACATGGTGCTGCGCGCCGAGTTCATCGGCAAGGCAATCGATTTCGTGCGCGAGGATCGCCTCCGTGTCAGATCGAACCCGATTGATGATCATCACGTCGCCGGGCGCCTGGGGCAGCGACTCCAGGAGCGCCCGCATCGGGGTGATTCCGATACCTGCGCCGACGAGCAGCACCCGTTGGTTGGTGCGGGTCCCGGGGTGCATCCGACCATAAGGACCCTCGACGAGTACCCGTGTGCCGGGTCGTAGTGCACCCAGCGCGTCCGTCCCGTCGCCGACCCGAGCTGCTGTGAATCGGAGGGTTGACGAAGTGGGTGCGGCCGACAGCGAATACGGATGTGCCCGTGTCCATCCGGGTCCGTCGAGGAACCTCCATTGGAAGAACTGACCCCCTTGCGCGCGGAGGTGTTTGACGCCCGGGCCGCCGACGGTCACTGTGGTGGCGTCGGGACCTTCGGCACGAACATCGAGCACCCGGATCGGCTCTCGCGTCGACCTCCACAGTGGTAGTCCCAACCGGAATACCACCACAGCGGCGAGGCAGACGGCGTAGAGGGTCCACCAGAACACCGTGGAAACGGGGGAGGCGAGGAAGTCCTGGCCCGTCCATAGTTGGTGTGGCAGAGCAAGACCCGCGCCGAGGTAGGCATAGAGGTGGATCAGATGCCACGACTCGTACCGGAGGCGACGCCGCGCCACCCTGAAAGACGTCACCACGACCATGCAGAGCGCGCCGAATCCGGCGATCCCGAGCAGCATGCCGGGGTAGTTCAGGGTGAGGTCGACGATCGTGGACCAGATCAGGTGCGGCTGTGCACTGGCGTAGCCGATCACGATCAACACCACATGACCCAGTAGCAAGGTGAATGAGGTGAATCCGACAACCCGGTGCAGCCGGGTCAACTCATCCTGACCCCATGCCTTCTCTATCCACGGCACCCGTGCCATCAGGAAGACCTGGATCAGCAGTAGCGCTGACGCGACCAACCCGGTGAGTCGGCCCAGCGATGTGAAGCCGTCCGCGGCGGAGGTGAATTGCGCGAGGCCACCGTTCGAGACCCACAGGGCGATGACGAACATCGGGATCGCCCAGAGCCCGATGACCGACGCATCCCGCCACCATCGGGGCACCACACGAACCGGCGTGTCATATCTCATCCACCGAGAATGGCAGCGGTCCCGGCAATTCCACTGGCAGGAAGCTGTGGATCCGCTGTGACCGACTGCGCCAATCTGGTCGCAGCGCCTCGTTAGATGCCGGCGCCGATGCTGTAATGGTCCTTTGTGTGAATGTTCAAGTCCGGCAGCCGATGTGCGACAGGTGCCTGGAGCCCGAGGTTCTCGCGAAGTGTTGATCCCGGGTATGCGTCGGGATAGCTGCCCCGGTTCTGCAGTTCGGGTACGAGTCGGTTGACGACGTCGTCGAATCCGCCAGGCACAGAGTTGGGCGTGAGGTTGAGACCGTCGATGGCGCCGCATCGCACATAGTGCGTCAATTCGTCGGCCACAGAGTCCGGGGTGCCGACGAACTCGACGGTCTTGTTCAGGTGGGCCACCAATCCTCGAATCGACAGTCCGCGATCCTGCGCGAGCTCCCGCCACTGTCTCGCGGTGTGTAGCGGCCTATCACGGCTGTTGACAACTCCGTGGGTGGTCGTCTGGTCGGCCTTGACCGGATCGAATGCAGGTAGAGGTCCATCGATGTCATGGTCGGAAAGGTCGCGACCCCACACACTTTCGATCACCGCGATGATCCGCCGGTCGGTCCAGGTGTTCTCGTAGAACCAGCGCGCCTTGTCATGCGCTTCGGCTGTCGTGTCGCCCAGGGTGATGTGCGCGCCAGGGATGATCTTGATCTCGTCACGTCCTCGGCCGTAGGCGTGCAGACGACGGGTCAGGTCGCCGGCGAACTCGAGTGCCGGTTCCAGTGCGAGGTAGCGGGAGAACACTGCTTCGGCATGGCGGGCGGCAAAGTCGCGGCCCTCGTCGGATTCGCCGGCCTGGAACAGCACCGGATGCACCTGGGGGCTCTGTGGGACCGATGGCTGCGCAACGACGTCGTAGAAGTCGCCGTGGAAGTCCACCGACTGCTGATCCCAGAGCCGCTGTGCGATGGTCAGGTATTCGAGCGCGTGCCGGTACCGGTCTTCGTTGCGCAGGTATCCGCCCTTGCGGAAGTTCTCACCGGTCCAGGCGTTGTCGGTGGTCACCAGGTTCCAGCCGACTCGTCCTTCGCTGAGGAGGTCGACGGTGGCGATGCGCCGCGCCAGGTCGACCGGATCGCTGTACGTCGTATTCAGTGTCGCCACGAATCCGATTCGTTCGGTGACCGCTGCCAAATGCGAGTACAGAACCAACTGATCGGGGCGCCCAGTCACCACGGTGTCGGTGATCCGTCCGAGATGTTCGCGTAGACGTTGACTGTCTCCCAGGAAGATCGCGGTGAACAGCCCGCGTTCGGCTGTGCGGGCCAGCTGCGCGAAACTTTCGAACTGGTAGTAGATTTCCGGGCTTTCCGCCTCGTCCCACACGTAGTTCGGCCCGAAGGGAAAGAACCCGTTGAGATGCAGTCTGGCGTCCGGTCGCTGATCGTCCGAGGTGGTCATCGACGCGCTCCCGTCTCCTGTAGATGTGTTGTGGCGTAGCGGCTCCGCGGCCGCGGAAGCCCGAACTGTTCGCGCAACGTCAAGCCGGGTCGTGGTCTTCGGAGTAGGCCTGAGGCTTCGAGTTCGGGCGCCACGTCGCGCAGCAGCGACGGGAGCTGCGCATCGGGTTCGGTGGGGTAGAGCACAACTCCGTCGACGTGATGGCGCAGCCGATCAAGCAGCGCCGGGATCGTGGAATCGTCGCTGCGGCAATGTAACCGCTGCTCATCATGGATTGCGGACTCGCTGCGGTCCGAGACAACGATCTCGGCCAGCACGCGGGCTGTGCCTGCACTGCGAGCGCGTTCTGCTGCCCCGATCAGTTCCAGCTCGGTCCCCGCTGACACCAGTGCGACATCCACGCCGGCCGAACCCAGATCAACCGGTGCGAATACGGGCGGCTGCCCTTGCACCGGCCGCGGCATCAGCGCCGGACCTCTGATATCGAAGAACTCACCGGTGCCGTCGATGTAGTGGATCTTGTCCGCATCGAGGAATCGACCACTACGAGCGTCGGCGAGCAGGGCGCCGTCTTCCCACGAATCCCAGAGCCGGCGGGTGGTGTCGATGACTGCCGCGGCCTCGCGTTGCGCGGTGCGGATATCGGGTGCCGAGGTCGAAAAGGCTTGTGCCCATGAGGTGGAGATATCGATTGTTGCAATCCAGCCCGCCCGGCCGTTGCTTCCCCGATCGAGACTCGAGAGTTGATTGGAGACGTGGAATGGTTCGGCGTGGGTGGTCGGTATTGCCGCAACCAGGCCGATCGCGGAGGTCAGTGCCGTCGCGTAGGCCGCAACCTCGACGGCGCTGAGCAATTCGTGTTCTGTTGTCGACTCCGGATCGCGCGCGCCGAAGACCAAGAAGTTCAGTCCAGCCGCTTCCGCCGTCTGAATCCGGTCGGCGAGTAAGCCGGGACTGGTTCCGCCACTGCGCAGTGAGAGTCCGACAAGCAGTGAGCCCGCACCGTTGGACCAGTTTCCCGAGACCCCAAGACCCCGTGCCTCTTTCGTTGTGGGTCCGGTGTGAGTAGTGTTCGGTGCCATGTCAACTTCTCCGTCCATTCGTCCATCTGCCGAACCCGATTCGATCGGGCTTCTCGAGGCACTGCAGAGCACCCCTGCGCGCCGATACCTGTCCGAGAGGCCGATCCCGGAGCACGTGCTCTGGGATGTGCTCGATGCCGCCACTCGGGGGCCGACCGGAGGCAACCGTCAGGCCTGGGGGTGGGTTGTCGTCACCGATCCCGCGATCAAAGAACAGGTCGCTCAGTGGTATCGGGAAGGCTGGCAGCGCGCCTACGGGCCTCGGCGCGAGGAAGTGTTGGGTGCGGCCCCGTCCGATACCGGGCTCAGTCCTGCGGCCTATCGCGCAACCGAGCACCTGGCCGATCACATTCAGGAGGCGCCCGTGTGGGTTATTCCGGTGTTGCGCAACGCCGCCGACTCGCAGGATCCGCGACTGGGAGCGTCGATTTACGGTGCCGTACAACAGCTCACCCTGGCAGCCCGCGCCCACGGACTCGGCAGCACCCTGACCAGTTTTCATGTCGCGCACGAAGAGGAACTGCGGACGTTGCTCGGACTGCCCGCCGACGCGCTGAGCATGGCGCTCATCCCGCTGGGCTACCCGGCTCGGGGCAGGTGGGCACAACCGAAGCGGCAGCCGGTCGAAGCCGTCGTGCACTGGAATACCTGGGGCGAAGTTCGACCCCGCGAATAGATTGCCGGTACCGCTCAGCGTTCGGGGCGCTGTGGGTCGAGCGCTGAGCGTGTTGCACATCTGATCAGGTTTACCAGGCAGTTGTCAGGCACGGTACCCAGAGTTTCGCTGCTGCAGACGATTTCGTCACCAGGACGCGCTGGCCTGCGGGTCAGCGTCGTTGTCGGTTTGAATCAATGAGATCGCAACTGGAGAGTCATCCGCCCGTGCGGGCGATCAACCCAGAAACGGGAGACCCCACGGCCCGCGAGAAACGGACTCGTCGGCGAACATGGCATCGCCGAACTCGTTCGGCACGCCGGGCGGAGTGATCGCGGTGATGTAGTTGTGCGGTAGGTGGTCGTTGATGGAGACCTGGAACGGTATCCATCGCAGAACGCTGAATTGACGGGCAGCAAATGCCAGGAAGGATTCGATCACCCGCAATGGGTTTGAGGCCTGGGTGCTGTTGGGCACATCGGCCCAGCCGTCACCGATCCGGTAGCGCCGCTCGGATCCGAAGTGCGCGAACTCCCCGGACACGGTTGGGGGAAGCTGCGGGACCGGATCGCGGTCGTACACATAGCGGTACACCATTGGCCCGAGGTCAGGGCGCCGTTCCGATGCGCGTGCCAATGCTGGTTCACCGATCATTGGTGCGCCGAATGTGTAGGTGCCCTTCAATTTTGATGCGATCTCGGAATAGGGTTCCAGGGTCCGCACCATGACGGTGAGCATCGACGCCATGGCGCCGCCGAGGCTGTGGCCGGTGATGTACAGGGTCTCCATCCGGTTCGGCATCGGGCCGGCCGAGTCCGAGGCTGACGTCGGTGCTTCGTCGGAGTGGTCGTCGGATTCAAATCGGGATTGCGGTGGTGGTCCTGGACGGATCGACTCTCCTCGGAGCGCTCGGTTGAGTGCTTTTGCTATCTCAAACCGAGTCGCGCGCACATTGCGGTAGAAGCCGGCGTGGACGTCGTATTGGCGTGCTTCTTCGGTGGGGTCGTCGGGGTTGTCGAAATCGATCGTGATCTTGTCCGGATAGACATCGGCATCGGTCAGCCAACTGACCAGGTTCGTCGGTTCGGTTCCTCGATAAGCCAGAATCACGACGCGGCCGTCTGCGCTTTGGATGAGGTAGGCGGTTGACCTGATGAACATCGCATCGACAGTCATCTCGATTCCCAGCCACTGGCTTTCCGGCAGCCCCATCCTCGCCATCATCGTCGCTATGGTGGTGCCGTCGGAATACGCGTACCCGGACGCCACGGCAAGGGCGTGGGCGACAACCGGGTCCCGGCCGGGCTCGGGGGCAACGAGTTTGTCCACCAGGTCGGCGTAGACCGGGAAGGTGCTCGAGGTCGAGGGCATAATCGGCCGAAGATCGTCCAACGTTGGGCCGACTCCATGCGCGATCGACATTCTTCGAGAATATGACAATCGAGTTTGTGCGGCCGGTGTTTCAATAACTCTGACAAGAGCGTGGCGCGTAACAAAAGCTACGAATGCTCAATACCTCTGCGCAACAACCGTTTATCTGGCCAATTGTTTGGCATCGCCGGCCCGGGTTCAGTTGCTGTACACACGTTCCACGCGTACGAACACCAGAGCCCGGCCCTGCTCGGCCATCACGCGGTCGTACTCGTCCCAATCATCATGTGTCCCACCGGCAGCGACGAATACCTCCCGACGAAGCGTGCGCAGACGCTCGTCGTCGAGCCATGGCTGCGGATCGTCGGGACCGGCAATTTCGGCAACGCCTTCCACCGTGGCCCACTTCCAGCCCTGCTGGAAAGTGGTGGTGACCTGTGGGCGGGCGCGCAGGTTCTTCAGCTTGACCTTTCCGTAGGTGACAAAAGCCAGGACCTGTTCCTTGGTGTTCGGGTGGGGAAGAAGTCCGACATTGACCATCGACGCCTGAATTGTTCCATTCTCGCGCAGGGTGGCGACCACGGCGAGACCGTTGTTCTCACGGGCCAGGGCCACCGCATCTTCGAGGGTGTGATCACTGGGCATTTTCAGCCTTCTTCTTGACGGCGGGAACCGAAGCCGGGAGTACGTTGATCAATACGAAAGCAACCGCGACGGCGACGACCACCTGCGGGGTCACCGTCACGCCGTCTGCGCCGAGCAACACGACGGCCAGGAGTGCGGAGGTCAACGGGAGCCGCAGCATCGCCGCACACATCGCGCCGATACCCATCCCGACGGCCGGCGCCAAGCTCATGCCCGGCAGTCCGCT
Organism: Nocardia sp. 348MFTsu5.1; assembly: GCF_000383535.1. Lineage (NCBI taxonomy): Bacteria > Bacillati > Actinomycetota > Actinomycetes > Mycobacteriales > Nocardiaceae > Nocardia > Nocardia sp. 348MFTsu5.1. The sequence goes on along the minus strand of NZ_KB911509.1, from coordinate 292,739 downwards.
CATCGCAATGCCGAGGACGGCGCCGACGAACATCGCCGGGAATACCGGTCCGCCGCGGAACGCACCGAGTGAGAGTCCGTACATGAGTGTCTTGCAGCCCGCCAGCAGGATCAACACCCAGACCGAGTAGTCGGCGGCATGCTCGACCACCAGCGGTAGCGCGTCCTGACCGGAGAACAACACCTGGGTGAAGCTGTTGTCCGAGACGAGCTGATACACCATCGCGGTGAGGCCGATCAGCAGGCCGAGAACCGCCGTCACGAGGATCCGGTTCACATGCACGATCGGGCGCAGCGACAGGCCCAGACTGTGGATGAGCCAGCCCAGAACCGCTGCGATCGCACCGACGACGACGGCCCAGGCCAGTGTTGCCACCGTGGGGTCCGGCGCCGGTGGAATCGAGGTCAGTGACAGAGAGAACGTGCCGAGTCCGGTCCAGTCGTCCAGACCGATGAAGACAAGCGCACCGATTCCGGAGGCGAGGAGACCCGGCACTGCCATCAGACTCAGTGTCGCGCCCCCGATGCCCGCGATTTCCATGATCAGGAATGCGGCGAGAAGGGGCGAACCGAGCAACGTACTGATCGCAGTGAAACTGCCGGCTGATGCCATGATGACGACCGCCATCGGTGGCGCATCCTTTTTCACCAGATGGACGGTCAACGCGGCAAGACCACCGCCGATCGCGATCAGTGGTGCCTCGGGACCGAGGACTGCACCCAGACTCAGTGTGGCAAGCGCCGCGAGGATGATCCCGGGGAGTTCCTTGTCGACTGGGGGACCCGCGTCGTTGTGGAAACCGAAAGCCGGTGAATGTCCGCCGTTGCCCGGCAAATATCGGACTGTCAGTGCGGTCAGGAGCCCACAGAGGACCAACCACGGAACCGGCCACCACGCGGGTGTGCCGCCGCTGAACACGTCCTCGGGAAGGTCGTCGAACACGAACTTCTGAATCTTCGATACCGCTGCCAGAAAGCCGTACGCAGCGAACGAAATCGGGATGCCGAGGATTGCGGCCATGACCAGTGCCACGAAATAGGGTTTCGACCGCATGACAGCGAGGGGGTCGACCGGTGGCGATTGACTGGGTGCTTGCTTGGCGTCGGGCGGATCAGCGCGTGATGAGCCTGCCGGACTCTGCGAATCGGTCACGGTGATCAGTGTCGCCGATCTGGACCGGAATGGTTGGATGATCCCTCAGTGTCACGATGGCGGCGAGCGAGCATCTGGGATATTCCGCAGGTCACGGGCCCGATTTCTCACATTCGGTTTCTGTGTCATATGCTGAGTCCGCTCCCATACGGGGAACACCGGCCCCCTTCGTCTAGCGGCCTAGGACGCCGCCCTTTCAAGGCGGTAGCGCGGGTTCGAATCCCGTAGGGGGTACGCATGCCATTGACACCGGCAAGCACAGCAAGGCCCTGTGGCGCAGTTGGTTAGCGCGCCGCCCTGTCACGGCGGAGGTCGCGGGTTCGAGTCCCGTCAGGGTCGCAAGTAATTGCGACTAGGTATTCAGGTTCGCCTGGGTGCCGTTCGGCCAGGTAGCTCAGTTGGTACGAGCGTCCGCCTGAAAAGCGGAAGGTCGTCGGTTCGATCCCGACTCTGGCCACAGCATGTAGGTCAGTCGGTATCTGGCAATCAATCCGGTTCTCATCGAGAACCGGATTTTTGCGTCCCGGGGCAGATCTCGCCGATGCACCGTCGCTGGTCGAGGCCCCAACTGGAGCGCGCGAGGCGCCTACCGCCGAACGTGCCAAAGTCGCCGTCGAGCGTGCCGTAGTTACCGCCGAGCGGGCCTTCGTTACCGTCTAGCGGGCCTTCGTTACCGTCGAGTGGGCCGCAGTTTTTTGACGCAAACGATTCCAGAAAGCCTTTGTCACACAACACTTTACGGGTGGATAAATCAGGAAGCGTTGTCGCTGGAAAAGTCCGCGCCATCACAACCACCGAAACGCCGGTCGGACCACATCAAATCGCCTAACATCCAACAGACTCGCACTACCTTGGGGCGACTGGTCGCAAGCTTTCCACCGGATAAAGGAACCCAATGCCCATCAAGATGCTCATCATGGCCAAGCGCAGACCCGATCTGACGCCTGAGCAGTTTCGCGAAGGCTATGAGCAGAGTCATTCCCGAATCGCCGTCAACCTGTTTGGTCACCTGTGGACGAGCTACAGCCGGAACTACCTCGTCGAGGGGCTTCGCTTCAAAGCGGTGGGTGCGGGCTGGACCGGCGGGCCGGCGGACCTCCACTACGACGTGATCTCCGAATACATCTTCCGCGACGCCGAGGCGGTAGAGGAACTGGGTCGTATCGCCCTCGATCACATTGAAATGATCAAGGAAGACGAGGCCCTCTGGTTCGACCAGGAGAACAGTTGGTCGGTGACCTGCGAGACCGTCGATGAAGACTTGACCGCACCCAAGCCGCCTCTGCGCCGGTGGGCGGACGTCACTGCCTCAGATTGATCCCCTTCACCACTACCGACGGCAACCACGTCGACGATTTCGTCCCAACGGGTTGTTGTTCTCTTCAGGCATTGAGATCTCCCGCATGATCGGCATTGAGCAAGACCACGCCCGCGGGCCGGTCTCCTGACCGGTCACGCTAATTGGCGCAGTGGCACAGGGAAACCGATCATTCCGATGGACGGAACGGACCGCCCGCGAACCAAGTCGTCCGCGTTGCTGCCGGCAAGTGCAGAAGAGCGCGCACTGCGAGCGGGCCGTTGCGAAAGTGGAACGAGGCACTGGTGACCGATGTGTACTTCGTTATACAACTGATAGTGGTCGGTGTAGCTTGGCGGAGTCGTCCTCAGGCGCCTGCTCTGATTCTCCACCTGAACAGATGTGACGGCATCGAGTGCTGAACAGAGACGCTGACTGTAGCGAATGACGTTGTACCACTAAGGAGTCCACGTGCACACTGCCCCCGGCAGAACGAGCTACCGAGTGACCTTTGCCGTTCTCGCGGTGGGCGTCGCGGCCTTCGCATTACTGCAGTCGCTGGTGATTCCAGTGTTGCCGACCATTCAATCCTCGCTCGGAGCCACGCAGACCGACGTCACGTGGGTTTTGACCGGTTACCTGTTGTCGGCCTCGATTTTCACGCCGATCATGGGTCGGCTCGGCGACATGTACGGGAAGAAGCGATTCTTTGTGGTCGCTCTGGCTGCGCTCGCGGCCGGCTCCCTTCTCGCCGCACTCGCCACCGCGCTCCCGGTGATGGTTGTGGCGCGAGTGATTCAGGGTGTCGGCGGCGGCGTGCTTCCGTTGACGTTCGGGATCATCCGTGACGAGTTTCCGAAGGAGAAAGTGCCGGGCGCGGTTGGAATGGTCGCTGCGCTGACATCTGTGGGTGCGGGGCTGGGTACCATCATCGCCGGTCCAATCGTCGACGTTCTCAGCTACCACTGGCTTTTCTGGATCCCGCTGATCATGACCACGATCGCCGGTGTCTCCGCGCACTTCCTGATCCCCGAGTCCCGAGTCCGGACTGAGGGACAGGTCAACTGGATTACCGCTTTTCTTCTCTCCGCCTGGCTCGTTGCCTTGCTGCTCGCAGTCAGTCAGGGGCCGACCTGGGGCTGGGCCTCACCACGCGTCATTGGACTGTTGGTGACCGCTGTGGTCGTGTTGGTGATCTGGATCTTCGCCGAATCAAGGTCGTCCAACCCACTGATCGACATGAAGATGATGCGGATTCGCACCGTGTGGACCGCCAACCTTGTTGCGCTGTTGATCGGATTCGGCTTGTTCGCCGCACTCGGATTCGTCCCGCAGTTCTTGCAGACACAATCCTCAGCCGGCTATGGGTTCGGTGCGTCCATCACGCAATCCGGGTTGATGATGCTGCCCAACACAGTGGCGATGTTCGTGTTCGGGCTCGGCGCCGGTTGGCTGGCTGCACATTTCGGCTCGAAGAACCTTCTGATCGCAGGAGCCGCCATCAGTTCGGTCGGCTACTTCTACGTGGCATTTCAACACTCGACCGAGCTGGACATCTACATCGCGATGTCGTTTACGGGTATCGGGCTTGGCCTCGCATTTTCGGCAATGGCGAATGTGGTTGTCGCGGCGGTACCACCGGAACAGACAGGCGTTGCCAGCGGGATGAACGCGAACGTTCGCACGATCGGTGGATCGATCGGTGCGGCGCTCATGGCCACGGTTGTCACGGCCGGTGCATCGCCGTCGGGCCTGCCACAAGAATCCGGCTACACCAACGGATTCATCATGCTTGGTGGGGTGGTCGCGATTGGGGCCGTTGCCGCGATGTTCATACCCAAGATTAAGCGAGACAACAAAACCGGAGTCGAAAAGTCTGCCGATCTGTCGCACGCAGAACTCGCGATGGTTGCTGGCGGGACGCTTGCGGGTGATGAATCCGAGTGAGCCCTAAGCGGGGCTAGTGTTCGTCACCACTAGCGTCGTAGCCCCGTGAGACATTGCGTTCGAGGGCACCCTCCGGTGGCACTAGATGCGCTGTGGCGGTGACTGTGTCGAGACTGGTGAACCGTCGTCTCGTCATCGTCGGAGGGCTTGTCGGTGGGCCGCGTTATCCTGGGAACATACTTTCGAAGAGTTGATCCGGGGGGGTCGATGTCGGATACACCAGCAGCCACGTCGGTTCCGGACGCGGTCAGTGCGGCCGCCGAGGTGGAGGCGGCGATCGAGCGGCTTCTGGCAGCTGACCTTTCGGTGCTGTCCGACGAGCAGAGCGCCCGGCTGGTGGAGAAGATTGAGGTCGGATCACGGAAGTTGTCGTATGCCGGGTTGACTGCCGCGGCCGGGATCGATGCCCGCCGGGCGTACGCGAAGGCCGGGTATCCCTCGACGTACGGGTTTTTGAAAGGTCAACTGCGCCTGGGTGATGGTGCTGTCAAGCGCCGGATCGCGGCGATGAACAATCTTGTCTCGCGGATCACTCCGACCGGTGAGGTTCTCGATCCGGTGTGCCCGGCCACCTCAGAGTTGCTGCGGCACGGGGTGATTGATCTCGACCACATTCACGCAATCTTGGGCACTCTCGACGAGATCCCGTCGAATATTGCGGCTGAGGAACGTGAGAGCGCCGAGCGGACGATGGCAGGATTCGCTGCCGACTACACCCCGACCCGCTTGTCTGCGCTGGGTGATCGGCTGATCGCGCATCTCAATCCCGACGGGTCGTTGACCGACGAGGGTGATCGGGTCCGCAAACGCAGCCTGCACCGCGGGCGACAGGACAAAGATCTGATGGGCAAGATCACTGGTCGTTTGGATCCCACGACGCTGGCGTTGTTCGATGTGTTGCTGGCTATTTGGGCTGCGCCCGGTATGAATGATCCGGGCAACCCTGACTCACCGTCGGGTGCTGCTGATGATCCGGCGATCGATGCCGATGTGCTGCGGGCGGCGGCGCAACTCGATTCCCGTAGCCAGGACCAGCGCAACCACGATGCCCTCTCGGCGATGCTGAAGTATCTGATTTCCTCTGGTCAGCTCGGTAACACTCACAATGGTCTGCCGGCGCAGTTGATCATCACGTTGAGCAAGGCTGACCTGGAGGCCGCAGCGGGTGTGGCGCACACCGCAACAGGGGTGGACATTCCGGTCCAAGACCTTATCGATCTGGCCGCCGACTGCGATCCGAATCTGGCGGTGTTCAAAGACGGTTCCAGTGAGGTCCTCTATTACGGGCGGGCGCGCCGTGGTGCTTCGATGTGGCAGCGGATGGCGATGGTCGCCGCCCAGCGCGGTTGTACTCACCCGGGTTGTGATCAACCTGCGGCGTGGTCTCAGGCCCACCATGGGGCAAAGGATTGGGCCGATGGCGGATTGACCGATATCGACAGTCTGGCCTGGGCGTGTGGGCCGCACAACCGGATAGTCGGGGACGGACCCGGTCAATGGCGAACGTTTGTTGTTCCTGATGGACCCGACGCGGGCAAGATCGCTTGGGTTCCACCGGAATACATCGACCCTGAACGCAAACCCAGAATCAACCGGGTCCACCACCCTGATGAAGCATTGGCGCGGGCACGGGCGGCACTTTTGGCCGAACGCCGCGAGGCGGCCGCCGCGCGAGAACGCGAGCTCCGCGGCGAAGCGCCCGGCGAGTGCGACTCCGATCCCGACCCCCCCGAGGTGGATGATCCACCGCCACACTAGGTGCCGCGAAATGATCACTCCGATTCGATCGGGAAAGCCTCGACGCTACGCCATGATTCGGCAACGTGTGCATCGTTGTCGAATTGAACTCGGAATGATTGTTGGGCTGGTCGGTCGCCTCGGGCTGTGGTCTGATCTGCGAGAACGCAGCAAAGACCAGGAGCGAGGCAACGGGTGAGACGGTATCGGTGCCTCGTCGCGCTGGTGGGTGCGGTGACGGTCTTCTCCATCATCCTCACCAGTTGCAGCGTCGCACCTGTTCATACTCGCGGGCTGTCGACAACAACTACGGACAATGTCGTTCGCATCCAGCCACTGTCGGCGGTCACAGTTGAACGAATCGCGTATCCAACGATGAATATCCCCGATCCACAACAGAATTGGGGTGATTTATATCTGCCGGCCGGACCCCAGATACCGGACTCGATACCCCTGGCGGTACTCGTTCACGGCGGTGGGTGGCAAGCGCCCGCTGGTGCCGATCGCTTCGATTCATTCGCGCGTGACCTCGTAGCCCGCGGCATCGCGGTCTACAACATCGAATACCGACGCGTCGGCTCCGGGGGCGGCTGGCCGACAACCTTCGACGACGTCGCCGCCGCTCTCGCCCATGTACCCCAGATCACGAAGGAACATCCACAACTGGCCGCCGACCAGGAGATCATCGTCGGACACAGTGCGGGCGCCCAACTCGCTGTCTGGGCTGGCACCCACGTCCGGTCGAGTGCTGTCGAACTCGGCGCCGATCGCACCCCCGGACCCGCACGGATCGTGGCGTTGGCCGGTCCCTTGGACATGGTCGAAGCAGTCGCGCGCGGCGATCTTTACATCGAGCAAGCGCTCGGCGGATCACCGCAGCAGGTGGCGAGCCACTACGCCGCCGTCGACCCGATTCAGAACATCGACCCGACCATCCAAGTGATAGCGGTACACGGAAGCGACGACACCGTGGTGCCACCTGCCCTGTCGGAGCGGTACATCGCCCGACTGCACAGCCGCGGTGGCAGTGGCGAACTGGTGCTGCTCGCCGGGGAGAGTCATGGATCGATCATGGACGCCACATCACCGGCCTATCAACGTGTCCTGGATATCGTCACCGCAGCGGCAACACAAAAGGGTCGGCACCTGGACGAGCGATGAGGTCAGCGAACGTCACTGACGCGAAGTCCAGAGACTGGCTAGTCCCTGTCGATCTGGCCGCCCGCTTCGCTGAGCTCGCTGAGTCTGTCGAGTGACGCCTTTAGGTTGTCGGCGGTGATTGAGCGTGCCCGGACAAGTCGTTTCTCGTCGGTGAGGTCGGTCCAGTCGTAGGTGTGCGTAACGCGGGTGTGCGTGTCGTCGAGCGGCTCGAGCTCCCAACGCCACAGGTGTCCGGGCGGCTCCGCACCGATCTCGGCGGGAAGCCACGCGATGAGACGGCCTTCGTCGAACTCCACGATGTGATTCTCCCGAACGGCTCCGTTTGTGAGCGTCATCGCGAACACATCGCCCACGGCGCGGACACGCTGATCTGCCGCTGCCACGGTCAAGTTGTTGTTGGCGTCCCATCGTGGTTGCTCTGAGGGGTCTGCTATCAGCTCAAAGATCTGCTCTGCATTGGATGCGATGTCGCGGGTAGCGGTCACTACCCTGATCTCGGTGTCGTGGGCCATCACTCGATGAAAGCACATCTGGGCGGGCATTTGTCGGGCCGATCGACTACGGGTGCGTCCACAGGGCGCGTTCTTTGGCTGTTGTTCCGCCCCAAACACCGTATGGTTCCCCGCTGGCCAGGGCATGGTCCCGGCACGGGTTCCGGACGGGACATTGCCGGCAGATTCCTTTTGCGCGAGCCTCGAGCTCCTCGCGTGCCTTGCCGCGAGAGCCATTGGGCGGGAAGAAGATGGCCGAGTCATTGCCTCGGCAGCGGGCCTGTCGCTGCCAGTCCCATTCCTCCGCGACAGGCACGGGAAGGGTGGGGGATTGGGTTCGATAGCGGGAAATGATGGCATCGATGGACATCGTGCTGGGCTCTTCCTCGGTGTCAAGCAGAAGCGTCTGCAGAGGTCAGTCGGGCGTCGTGGTTGAGTGCGATCTTGTGGCCGATGTGCTCGAGGAGCCGGCGCGTCAGGGCAGGGTCGCGCGAGGTGTTCTCCGTGGTCAGGTCGGCCAGTGCATAGATCCATTCGAATCCGTTGACGGACCAGCGATCCCGCGGCAGCGTGGTGCGACCTGCGACACCGATGACGGGGGTGGGACGGGCGCGGTCGATGAGGACCGTGAGGAGCTTGCCGTGCTCGGTCTGGTCGTCGATGCTGCCTTCTCCGGTGATGACCAGGTCTACGCCTGTGAGCGCGTTGTCGAAGTCGAGAAGATCGAGAAAATATCCGGCCCCCGAAACGACGTGACCACCCAAGATCATTGCGGCAAAACCTATTCCACCGGCGCTGCCGGCTCCGGAACTCCCCGCGATCTGCGAAGCGCGTGGATGACCGCTACGTTCGAAGGTGGCCACCAGGTTGTCGAGGCCGGCGTCGAGCAATCGGACGTCGTCGTCGCTGGCTCCCTTTTGGGGACCGTAGACCGTTGCCGCACCGATGGGTCCGGTGAGAGGGTTGGTCACATCCGTTGCGACGACGACGTCGATGTCGCGCAGATCGAGAGCGTGGGTGCTGTCGACGGTGTGTACCAGCGACATGTTGCGTCCCGAGGGTTGCAGTGCGTGGCCGGCGGTATCGCGGAAGACATGTCCGAGAGCGGTGAGCATTCCCATTCCACCATCGGTGCTTGCGCTGCCCCCGAGGGCCAGAACCATTCGCCGTTTGCCGAGCTGGAGTCCGGCGCGAATTGCTTGCCCCAGTCCCAGGCTGGAGGCACCGAGTGCGTCGCCGGCGTTGTCGGGGAGAGTCGCGAGTCCACAGGTGTTGGCGACCTCGACGAGCACGGTGCCTTCATTGAATGCCAGTGTCGCTGAGTGACTGTGGCCGGTCGCGCCGGCCACAGTCACCTGGTGGGGTGTGAATCCGGCTGCGATGGCGGCGTCGACGCTGCCATCGCCGCCGTCGGCCAAGGGGAGTTGCGTGCTGCTTGCTCCTGCCCGCGCCAGGCCGGCGGCCAATCGATCGGCAACTTCTCCCGCGGACAGTGAGCCTTTGAACTTGTCCGGGGCGATGAGGACCTTCATGATGACCGGCTGGAGTTGCCTGAAGACGTGGTGTCAAGGCGTTCGTGCTCGATGCTCCGGCTGCCGCACTCCTTGTTGAGGGAGAGGACCTCGCCTGCTCGATGGTGCTTGTCGGCCGGTTCGTGTTCGAGAACTTCCATGTCGAAGTCGTTCTCGACCTCGCCCTCCGGTGGGGGAAGGATCTCGCCGGCGAAGACTCGTCGTGCCCGATCGACGTCGAGTTCTTTGTTCCACTTCGCGATGAACAGGGTGGCAACCGCATTGCCGATGAAGTTCACCATCGCCCGGCACTCCGACATGAACTTGTCGATCCCGAAGATGAGCATGATTCCGACGACCGGGACGGTACCCAGAGTGCTCAGTGTGGCTGTCAGAGCGATGAATCCGCCGCCAGCCACACCCGCCGCGCCTTTGGAGGTGAGGAGCATGACCGCGAGAAGGCCGAGCTGCTGCCCGATGGAGAGTTCGGTGTTGGTTGCCTGGGCGATATAGAGAGCGGCGAGGGACAGGTAGATTGCGGCGCCGTCGAGGTTGAAGCTGTACCCCGTCGGGACGACGAGACCGACAGTTGTCTTCTTGATGCCGGCGTACTCGAGTTTGCGCATCAATCCGGGCAGTGCGGGTTCGGCGGTAGACGTACCGAGGATGAGAAGCAGTTCCTCCTTGAAGAAGCCAAGCATGCGGAAGATGTTGAGCCGCAGGAAGGCCATCACCGATCCGAGGAAGACGACGACGAAGAAGATCGAGGTGGCGTAGAACAACAGGATCAGACTGCCCAGGCTGGTGAGGGTGCCGACGCCGTACTTGCCGATGGCGAAGGCCATGGCGCCGAACGCACCGAGTGGGGCAAGTTTCATGATGAAGCTGAGCACCTTGAAGACCACAGCGGTCAGGCGTTCGACGGTGGCCTGGATTGGTTCAGCGATGGCGCCGACCGCGTTGATTGCCACACCGAAGATCACGGCAAGGAAGATGATCTGCAGGATGTCGCCTTCGACGAAGGGGCCGAAGACGCTGTCGGGAACGAGGTGGGTGATGAACTCCCACCACTTCTTTTCTTCGCCGGCGACGATGAGTTTGTTTGCCGAGTCGGTGGTTTCGGATTCCAGTGATGCAACGTCGGCGTTGACGCCGTCTCCGAGGCGGAAGATGTTGATCGCGACCAGACCCGTCAAGAGTGCCAGGATGGTGCCTACCTGGAAGTAGGTGAGTGCTTTGATGCCGGTCAATCCGACCTTTTTCAGATCCGCGACGCTGGCGATTCCGCCGACGATGGTCAGGAACACGATGGGTCCGATGAGCATCTTCATCGCGGTGATGAAGGTGGTGCCAACCGGTTCCATCGCCTCGCCGGTGGATGGCCACAGCCAACCGACCAGGATGCCGAGGACGATCGCGACCAACACCCAGAAATAGAGTTGTTTGTACCACGGTTTTTTCACTGTTACCGGTTGATAACTTGCTGTGCTGCTTGGCATTTCCATGACGATGACCTCGGGTCAGAGAGTGTGTGGCTGTGGATGGTTGGTCGCGATATCAACCGGTGGGTGGTGGTCTGACTCGGCCGACTTCGCCGGCCGAGTCGGACCGACAGTGATAGCTGAATCAGGCGGGGGCGAGCGCGGTCTGCAGCGCGTGGACGATGGCCTCGGTTACTTCGTCGGTGTTCGACGCGCCGCCGATGTCGCGTGTCAATGCGCCGCTGCCGGTGGCGGTCTCGATCGCGGCTTCGACTCGCCGCGCCTCGTCGTGGAGTCCGAAGTGGTCGAGCATCAGGGCCGCGCTTGCGATGGCGCCGATCGGGTTGCTGATGCCCTTGCCCGCGATGTCCGGGGCCGAACCATGCACGGGTTCGAACATGCTCGGAAAACGTCGCTCCGGGTTGAGGTTGGCGCTCGCGGCGATGCCGAGGCTGCCGGCAAGGGCCGAACCCAGGTCGGAAAGGATGTCGGCGTTGAGGTTGGAAGCTACGACAACGGACAGTTCCTCGGGATGCAGCACGAACTTGGCGCTCATGGCGTCGACGAGCACACTCTCGGTGGTCACATCCGGGTAGTCGAGCGCGACACGCTTGAACACGTCGTCCCACAACACCATTCCGTACTGCTGTGCGTTGGACTTGGTGACGCTGGAGACCTTCTTGACCGTGCGGGTCCGGGCCAGGTCGAAGGCGAAACGCATGATCCGCTCGCAGCCCTTTTCGGTGAAGAGTGCCGTCTGCAGGGCCACCTCGTTGCCGGGCCCGCGTCCGCTGAGGTTGCGGCCGCCGAGACCGGCGTACTCGCCTTCGCTGTTCTCCCGTACAACCACCCAGTCGAGCTCGGTGTTGTCGGCCTTGCGGAGAGGGGACTCGATGCCGGGAAGGAACTTGACCGGGCGGATGTTGGCCCACTGGTCGAAGTTCTGGGTGATTTTCAGGCGCAGACCCCAGAGGCTGATGTGGTCGGGTACGTTTTCCCAACCGACGGCGCCGAAGTAGATGGCGTCGAAGTTTTTCAGGGTCTCGAGGCCGTCATCGGCCATCATTTTGCCGGTCTTCTCGTAGTAGCCGCAGCCCCACGGAAGCTCTTCCCAGTTGAAGGTGAACTGTCCGCCCGACTGCTCGGCGATCACGTCCAAGACGCGGCGGCCGGCGGCGACCACCTCTTTGCCGACGCCGTCGGCGGGGATCGATGCGATGTTGAATGTTTGCGTGGCCATGATTTCCTCCGTGTGCTTCAAGTCACATTGTGTACTGCAACCATTAACCCGTCACTTCGATCAGAGGTCCAAGACCAAATTTCGATGAAATGCATAGGTGTGGACTATGTGTTGTACCGTTTGTGCAGGTCAACGCCTTATGTACCGAAACGCAGGAGGTGGAAGTGGACGCGAGGCAACTCAAATACTTTCTGGCTGTGGTGGACAACGGTGGGATCAGCAAGGCGGCGCAAGCTCTGCTGATTGCGCAACCGTCGCTGTCTCAGGCCATCGCGACGCTCGAACGTGACTTGGGTGTTCCCCTGTTCCATCGCGTCGGACGGAATGTTGTTCTCAGCGAAGCGGGAACGGAATTGGTGGGTCCGGCACGAGTTGTGCTCCGAGACCTCGACGACGCTCGGGCTTCGGTGGAGGCACTCAAGGGGTTGCGAACCGGGCGGGTGGATATCGTGACCATGCCGTCGCCGGGCATCGAACCTCTGACGACAATTCTGACCCGGTTCGCTGTCACCTATCCCGCCGTGACGGTCAACTCCGAGGCCGCGTTCACGCCGGAAGAGGTCCTCGAGGCCGTGCGGACGGGAATCTGTGAGGTCGGCATTCTCGGCTCGCCCGACGAAATGCGGGCACCGGAGTTGGACGTGGTGGCACTCGAGAGCCAGCCACTGATCCTCATCTCGGGTCAGTCGGCGATGAGTGGCGCGGTCGGTGACATCGACCGCCTCGATCTACAGGGTCTGCGGCTCATCGTTTCGCAGCGGGGCTCGCTGATGCGGACCCTCGTGGACGATGTTCTTGCCAGCGGGGTCGACGCCACGATCGCAGCCGAAGTGGCTCATCGCACATCGATCCTGCCAATGGTGCTGAGCGGCTTCGGGCACGCCGTCATGCCGTCGGCGTGGGCGCCGTCGGCCAGGCAGGCCGGCGCCGTTGTCCGTCGTATCGTCCCCGAGTCCTACCTGCACGTCGCGGCGGTGAGTCGCAGAACGCATCTCACGCCGCCGGCGCGGGTGCTGATGGACGAGGCCCGGAACTACGCCGAACATCCGGTTGTGTCCTGGGAGAGCTGAGTTCGTCAGAGCCACAGCCGTTTTGTCGGTGCCGTCACTGCTCTACCCGGATCTCGAGGCGGTGGGTCACCGGCGATCGCCATGGGTCGCCGGTCACCACGTCGATCACCGCGTTGCCCGGTGCGGTTGCACGGAACAGGACCGTGTTGGGTGCACCCATCGGACTGACTACGGATCCGTCGGTTCCCAGGACGCACTCGGCGAGGATCCCGATGAGTTCGACGGCCGTACCCGACCGGAGATGACCGCCGGTTGCGGCGAATCGGAGCACATCACCGACACCGACGACCAGCTCGGTCGGCAGTTCCTGCAGACCGGGCTGGATGTCGATGAGTCTGCTCACGTCGCACGCTCCCGGCGGTCGATCGTCCCGATCATCCAGCGGATGAAACGAGCCCATTTTCCGACGATGCCCAGTCGTCCTCGGGTGTCACGTCTTCCGACGCATCCCAGTCGTACTCGGTGGCTGTGGCCGCATCCTGGTCGGTGGCTTCGATTGCGGCCTGGACCTTCGGGTAGATCAGTCCGGCGAAGGTGCGGTCGGTGGCATTGATGTCGGTCCCGCCGCGGATCGGTCGTCCGTCCTTCGTGATCGTGCCGGGCAGTTGGTAGCACATGATCGAGTCCTGGTCGGCCGGCGTTCCGACGATCGACCTCTCGTCCAGCGCGGTCAGCACCTGCTGGTCGACCATCGTCTTGGACCAGCCCTGTGTCCGTCCGAAATACTCGTACGCCTTCGCCGGGTCGATGCGGTTGACCAGGGCCCGGCGCATGTGTTCGTGGGGGAAGCCGAGTGTATGGCCTGCCTCGTGCCGGATGACCCGCCGATACTCGGAATCCGGAGTGTTCATCGTGAAGTTCTGCAGGTTCATGGTCTGCCGGTTGGTCGGAATGAGTTTGATGTCGGTTCCGAGGTACGAGTAGTAGCCGCCCGGTCCGCGGGAGATACGGACCTCGCCGGTGCCGGACGTCTGGACGAACGAGATGCACGCTGTTGCGGTCCAGGCATTGAGGTGGCTGACGATACGGGTTCTGAGATCGGCCGGCGTGGACTCCATGAAGCTGACGGTCAATCGCCTCGGCCGCGGTCCCCAGTACTTGGCGGTGGTGATGGTGAGACTGAGCGGATCGTCGGGCAGACCGCTGAGTTCCTGCAACGGAGCATTGACCGGGTTGATGTGCGCTGCGTACGCCGCTGCCTTCTCCCGCAACCGGGATGGTAACGCCATGATTCGGCAGCCGGTGTCCTCGCTGCTCGGGCCGCCGTCGGAATGGTCGGCATCTTCGGTGAAACGTCCTGCGACGCGTGCGATCTCGCGCAACGCGTCCCGGTATTGATCTTCGTTGTTCGTCATCGGACTTCCTTGCTTCGGTGTTGATGGAATCGTGTGAGACCAGGATCTGTGACTGGTCAGAAATAAAGCGGCAGTCGGCCCTCCTGTTCTCGAGGGCGATCGCTTGATCGGGTGCGCACAGGAACTCGCGAGCTCATGGGCCAAGTGTTGTTTCGTGCCGGGCAGCTGACGCGAGTAGTGAACTACTCGACTTCTGAATCTTTGCCCTTTTGAGCATCCCGATCGGGCATGGCTGAGAGTGCCGCCGAAAAGACACCCGCCAGCTCGACTTCGGTCCGCGCTGTACCGGGGCAGGGCGACGTGCAAGGGTCGACACGTGATCGGCGACTGGTATCGCAGCGTGCTGTTTCGGTTCTACCTCGTAGGGGGCGCCAGTGCGGTCGCCTATGTGGTGTTGTTCGTTCTGCTGCGCAGCTCGATGCCTGCCCAGATCGCGAATTTTCTGGCGCTCTTGATCTCTGCGATCGCAAACACTGCGGTCAATCGTCGATTCACGTTCAGGATCCGGGGAACCGACGCAATCGTGCGGCAATACGTGCAAGGCCTGGCCGTCTTCACCCTTGGGCTCGTGGTCACCAGTGGGTCTTTGTGGCTGCTACACATCTGGATACCGGATCCGTCGCGAGTGGTTGAGGTTTCCGCACTGATCGTGGCCAACCTCGTGGCCACCGTTGTGCGGTTCTTGGGGCTACGTCGGGTGTTCACTCCGGAGTGACCGAACGTGTCGGCGCATCCCGGTTGTGTCGTTGGACGAGGACGAGAATTATTGCCATCAGCCAGATGATGCCAAGCGCGACGAGAACACCGAGGCCGTAGGGGCGGTCGAGGATGGTGGCGTTATCGGGGTACTTGTCCTCCGAACGCGGCAGGAGTACCGGCAGGGCGAGGATCAATACGATCAGACTTGCCGATGCCGCGATCAAGACCGGCGGCCACCAGGCTTGCGGGAGTAGCTTTTTCGCGGCGAACCCGAGAGCGATGCATGCCGGTGCGAAGAGTGCGTCGTGGGCTATCAGTCCGCCTGCGAGCCAGAACACGATGGAGAGCTGATCTGGACGTGGCATGGCCCAGAGGAGCGAGAGCCCGTAACAGCCCAAAGCGAGAGCCATGAGGATCAGGAACAGCCGAATTATTCGCAGTGTCATAGGATCTCGATCCGGGTCAACCATTTTGTCTGTAGTACGCCGGGCCGGTTCGGGGCGATGAGCCGGCACGGGTAGCCGTGGTCGATGGACAGGGGTTCGCCGTGTAGTCGGAGGGCGACGAGTGAGAGTGGGTCGTCGGCAAAGTTCGCGGGTAACGTGCTGCTTCCGTAGAGGCCGGCCTCGAGGGAGATGAAGCGGACGTCGTGGTCACGGTGGCCGCCGACGAGCGCGACCAGGTCGCGTACCCGGACTCCGTCCCATTTCCCGTGGGCACTCCACCCTTCCACGCACGCGATCGGTAGTTCACTGCCATGTTGTGGCATGGCCCGCAACTGATCGATGGTTAATTCCTTGGTCAGGGCTCCGTTGCTGATGGTCAACCGGTACTCGGGATCG
This sequence comes from Nocardia sp. 348MFTsu5.1, assembly GCF_000383535.1. NCBI lineage: Bacteria > Bacillati > Actinomycetota > Actinomycetes > Mycobacteriales > Nocardiaceae > Nocardia > Nocardia sp. 348MFTsu5.1. Next base: position 276,756 of record NZ_KB911509.1, on the reverse strand, counting down.
CGGGCGGTCTCGAGGACACCCGCCGCCGCTGCGGTGCGGTTGATCGGAACGCCTTGCGGCCCTTCGCCTGATCGCGGAGCGAGGAATGCCAGCGAGCGCAGGAACGGCACTGTCTGCCCGGCGAAGGCCAGCACCGAGAGAGCGCTGACGACAATGGTGCCCCGAAGGACGGTGCGTCGCGAGACCACATCACGCGAGCCCGGGGGAGGTGTGGGTACAACGGTTGCCGATGGTCCGGGCGTGTTGTCGATCGAGTCGGTGGCCTCCAGCGGGCTGCTCAGAGCGCGTTGGATGATGGGCAGTTTGACTGCGACGTGGACGAGCACGGATGCCACGACGAGGAACGCCATGGCGTAGTGGGTGGTGGTGAAGAAGAACTTCCACGGATACCACTGCGCGGTGTTGAGTAGACCGGTCAGGAGTTGAAAGATCGTCGAACTCACCAGCACGGCGATCGAGGCCCGTTCCACAGCGCGTGCGGGCGTGCCGATGACCGGACGGATGAAGAGCTTGGGATAGACCAGTTGCAATTTGATGAGCAACAGCGGGATCGCCACCACGCCGGTGGTCACATGCAGTCCCTGGGTGACTCGGTAGAGCCACACCGGACGTGATGGCCAGTAGAACCACCCCGGCGGATGCTGGATCCAGTGACTGAGCAACCCGGTCACGAAACACACCGTGATGCAGAGCCCGAGCAGCATTCCCACCCGGGCGACCAGCCGAGGGCTACGTATCGCGGTATCTCCGTCTGCGGTTGACGCGACGTCGTTCATATCGTCATGCCGAACCCTCCGTCAACATCGCTGCGATGACTGCGAACCGGCTGCCGGGTGCGCACTGGCGGGCGACGCCGTAGATATCCTCGGGGTGATCGAAGTCGTTCAGTTCGGGCAGCTCGGTCACCCGAAGCCCGATGTCTTCCAGCGCTGCCCGAGTCGTTGCACCGGTGTCCGCCGACGACATCCGGATGCCACAGAGCGTGTGTGCGCCGCGAGCACCGTGAAGTCCCAGCCCCCACCAGCCGCCGTCGGTGGCCGGGCCAAGGGCCGCGTCTGTTTCGGACACAGCTGCGAGCGCTGTCCGGAACTGGTCTGCGGTGACCTGCGGGGTATCCATCCCGACCTGGAACACGGCTCCATGAACCACCTCGGCGGTGTCACGATGGGCGTTCTGCAGTCGCTCGCCAAACGTGTTGCCGTGTTGGGATATCACCGTCGCGTGACGCAGCCGCCGGCCGATCTCCTCGCCGTGGACGGCATCTTCGAGCCGGCCCGTCATAGCCACGACGACCGGAGCCGACCGCACCGACAACGCGGTATCGAGGGTGTCGAGAAATGCTGCAGCTGCGAGATCAGCCGCTTCGATCTCTGAGAAATTTTCTGTGAGACGGGTTTTCACCTGCCCGGGTACGGGGGCCTTGGCAACGATCAGGATTGCCTGGGCTGTGTCAGTGCGCACCGTTGTCCTCCATCCGATGAAGAACGGACAGGAAGTCGCGAGTGGCCCGGAACGTTCCCTTCAGAGATCCCGACACTTTTGATCTACCGCCGGACCTCGGCAGGTAGGTGATGTCCAGTTCGGTTATCTGCCATCCCGCACCCCCGGCCCTTGCCAATAATTCCACCGGATACCCGAAGCGGCGATCGGTGATCCCCAGGGCCAGCAGCTCATCCCGTCGTGCCGCTCGCATCGGGCCGATGTCATGTATCGGTATGCGATAGCGATGTCGGAGCCGACGCGCGATCAACTGCGTCCCGAGACGGGCGTGTAGCGGCCAGGTTCCACGGTTGACGGGCCGCCGCCGGCCGACGGCGAGGTCTGCGCCCGCGGTCACGGCGGCGACCAATCGCGTGAGATCGACGGGGTCCATCGAGCCGTCGCCGTCTATGGTGCAGACGATCTCCGTGTTGCAGGCCTCGATTCCGGCGTGCACGGCCGATCCGTAGCCGGGAATCGGTTGATACACAACGGTGCAACCCAGTTTGACCGCCACATCGGCGGTGCCGTCGTTGCTGCCGTTGTCGACAACAAGTGGGTGGAGATCGGGCGGCAGAGCACGAACGAGCGCAGGCAATGAACCGGCTTCGTCGCGGCATGGGATCACCACGGTGGCACTGATCGGTGATTCGCCCTGATTCCCCATGTCTTCGACGGTATGGGCGACTGTGGGACATGGCCAGCTCAATCCGGTGACAGACGAATGACGTCTGCCCGAAGCCCACATCGACCCAGGGTGTGGGCGCCTACGTTGTACTTGTGACCGAAACGCTGGGCACCGCTACCGAAACAGACAATTCGGAACACCGGCGCTGGATCAGCCGGGGAGATCTGGTGTCTCTGCTGGCGGCATCGGCTTTGCTGTCCGCCGCTGTCATCGCACCCATGCTCGGTGATCCCGAGTGGCGTATCAACATCTTTGTGCTCGCACCGCCCCTCTTCGGCGAGTACGGGCCGCATTTCGGATTCGGCACCGCGGCTGCCGTTCTCATCGCGCTTGCCGTCATCGCCTACGGACCCACGCTTGCGGTCCGCATGTCTTGGCGACTCGTCGTGTTCACCAGCATGGTGACCTGCCTGGCCTGGACATTCTCACTGGCCATGATCGATGGCTGGGATCGGGGCTTCGCGGGTCGCCTGATCAGGCCTGACGAGTACCTCGCCGAGGTGCCCGGTGTGTCGAGCATCCCGGCGATGCTCGACGAGTTCTCCGGCCGGATTCTGGACTTCCAGCCCGATTCGTGGACCACGCACGTCTCTGGGCATCCGCCGGGATCGTTGTTGACATTTGTCCTACTGGATCGCGTCGGCCTCAGCGGGGGCGCGTGGGCCGCGTCCTGGGTTGTGCTCATCGGCTGCAGTGCTGCCGGGGCCCTGCTGATCACCACGGCACGTCTGAGCGACGAGGCAACGGCCCGGCGTATCGCACCCTTCGTCGCACTCACCCCGGGCGCGGTCTGGATGGGTGTATCCGCCGATGGCTACTACATGGGGGTCGCCGCCTGGGGGATCGCGCTGCTGGCCATCGCCGCGACCACCACGGGCAAGCGCGCAGTGATCGCCGGCGTCGGGAGTGGCCTCGTACTGGGATTCGCGATCTTCCTCAACTACGGTCTCGTTTTGATGGGTGTCGTGGCCCTTGCAGTTCTCGTCATCGCGCGAACGTATCGACCCGTTCTCTGCGCCGTCCCGGCGGCGCTGGCCGTGGTCGGGATCTTCGCTGCCTTCGGTTTCTGGTGGCTCGACGGCTACCACCTGGTGGTCGAGCGGTACTACCAGGGCATCGCGACCCGGCGGCCATTCTCGTATTGGGGCTGGGCCAACTTCGCCTCCGCACTGTGTGCTGTCGGTCCGGCGGCTGCTGTCGGCCTCGGACGAGCGCTGCGACCTGGCCGGATTCGCGGGCGTGAAGCTGTTGTGCTGCTGTCGCTGGCCGGTCTGTTGGCGATGATCATCGCCGACGTCAGTGCGCTCAGCAAAGCCGAGGTAGAGCGGATCTGGTTGCCGTTCAGCGTGTGGCTTCTCGTCGCGACCGCGTTGCTGCCGCGGCCGTCGCAGCGGTTCTGGCTGGTTGGTCAGGCCATCACGGCGCTGCTGATCAACCACCTTGTGTGGACCTATTGGTAGAAGCCCCGACGCTGACGCAGCGGCGCGGTCGCGAACTCGCGCAGGCCGCACTCCGGCATGATCGTGGCCCGGAAGCCAAGTGTGGCAGCGGCTCGCCGGGGGTCGGCGACGATGTGCCGGACATCTCCGGGTCGGTAGCGTCCGGTGGTCACCGGCGCCGGTCCGGAGATACCGGTGGTGAGTGACTCGGCGACCTGTTTGATCGAGATCGGTTGTCCGGAACAGATATTGAATGCCTCGAACTCGCCCGTCCGCACGATACCGGAAGTCAAACGCTCGATGGCTGCGACGTTGGCGGTGGCGATGTCGGTCACGTGGACGAAGTCCCGCATCTGGCCGCCGTCCTCGAATACCGTTGGTGCCTTTCGGGCTTCGAGTTGCGACCGGAAGATGGACGCAACACCGGCGTATGGGGTATCCCGGGGCATGTATGGTCCGTACACGTTGTGGTATCGCAGGGCCGTCACGGCACCACCGGTCTCGAGTGACCAAGCTCGGCAATAGGATTCCTGCGCAGCCTTACTGGCGGCGTAGTAGCTGCGAGGAGCCAGGGGAGCATCTTCGGGTGTCAGCGCCCACTCCGCGGGCTCCCCATCGGGCAGATACCGCTCGAATCTTCCGGCCTCGAGATCGGCGACGGCACGTGGCGGCGGAACGACGACCTGCCCGGACCGGTCGTGATAGGTGCCGTCGCCGTAGACGACCATCGATGACGCGAGTACCAGCCGATGACAACGGGTTTCGAACATAGCGGACAGCAGTCGCGCGGTGACGAGATCATTGTCGGCCGCATAGTCGGGGGCATCTCGGGCATCAACCCCGGCACCTACCCGGGCGGCCTGATGGCAGACGAGGTCGACGCCGTCGAGCATCTCCGCGAGTGATGAGGTTCGCAGATCCGCCACCCGCACCCCTTCAGGTGCGGTTGCGCCCGGTCCGTGTGCGGCCGGCACCATACCGTCGACGGCGACCACGTCATGGCCGCCGGCGGTGAGTGCGGACATGATGTGAGATCCGATGAATCCGGCGGCGCCGGTGAGGAGCACTCGGGTCACCGGCCGACCTCCATGACAGATGAACAAGCCGGTTGCCGCAACTGATGGCCTACTCGGGTAGCGGCGTGACGCCGGTGAGTTCGTAGTGCAGTGTCGGGGTGCGCAACAGCTTGTGCGCCAGACGGACCGCGAACCGTTGCAAGATCGGGAATTTCTTGTCGATCAGGGCGCCGGCGGCCTGTGACTCCTGGCCGGTCAGCAGTCGCGCAGTCGCTTGCGCGGGCTCACCGGTCGGTTTGCCGGACCACGAGCAGGGACGGATGCGGACTTCGGAATAGTTGCGCAGCCGTTTGTTCTTGGACGCCTTGCCCGGGGTGCGGAAGTACGCCCGATCGCCGTCCACGACAAGGTTGACGGGAGTGTCCACCCACGTGCCGTCCCGCTTGCGTGTCTGCAGTTGCACAACTTTCACCGCGGTGAAGCGCGCCAACGCCGATGATCCCTGGTTCGTCATGGTGATGTCCTGGTTCTCGGGAGTTTCAAGCCTACTGCGCCGGTGGCTGTCGATCCAGGTCACGGTGCTGGCGTGATTGCTCCTGGGCTGGGACACTTGACGTGTCCGAGTGGAATGCGATCGTGTCAGGTGAACTCGGGTCGAGCCCAGCGGCCTACCGGTGTCGGCAATACTGCCCACCGCTCGGGGCTGATGTCGGTGTTTGCGTAGATGCGGTCCGCGTCCTAGGAGTTGCGCATGCAGGCAAATGTCGCTCGCAAATTGATCGAGTCACATCTCGAATCCGGGTCGATGGACCCGGGCGAAGAGATCGCGATCCGGATCGATCAGACCCTGACCCAGGATGCGACCGGAACGCTTGTGATGCAGGAACTCGAGGCGCTCGAACTCGATCGCGCCCACACCGAGCTCAGCGTGCAATATGTCGATCACAATCTGCTGCAGACCGACGAGAAGAACGCCGAGGACCACGAGTATCTGAGGACCGCGTGCCGGCGGTTTGGTCTGTGGTACTCCAAGCCCGGGAATGGCGTCTCCCATCCGACACATATGCAACGTTTCGGTGTGCCGGGCGCGACGATGGTGGGGTCCGATTCACACACCCCCGCAGCCGGCTCGCTGGGCATGCTCGCGATCGGTGTCGGCGGCCTCGAAGTCGCGCTCGCCATCGCGGGCCACCCGCTCAACATTCGGATGCCGGAGATCTGGGGTGTACGGCTGGACGGTGAACTGCCTCAATGGTGTTCGGCCAAGGACGTCATCCTCGAGATGTTGCGACGCCACGGCGTCAAGGGTGCGGTGAACCGCATCATCGAATACCACGGACCCGGACTGGCAACTCTGACGGCGATGGATCGCCACGTCATCGCCAACATGGGTGCCGAACTCGGTGCCACCACAAGCGTCTTCCCGAGCGATGATGCCGTCCTCGAATTTCTGCGTGCTGAAGGTCGGGAGGACGACTGGGTCGAGTTGCTGGCCGATGACGGCGCCGAATACGACATCGAGGAGTCCATCGACCTGTCGCAGATCGAGCCCATGATCGCCACACCGTCGTCGCCCGGAAACGTGGTTCCGGTGCGTGAGGTTGCGGGCGAGGATATTTCGCAGGTCGTGATCGGTTCGAGTGCGAACCCGGGCCTGCGTGACTTCGCGATTGCCGCCGCGATGGTCGCCGGCAGGCAGACCGCGCCGCAGGTCAGCTTCGACATCAATCCGACCTCGCGCGAGATCCTCACCGATCTCACGAAAATGGGTGCAACCGCCGAACTTCTCATCGCCGGTGCCCGGATCCATCAGGCCGGGTGTATGGGGTGCATCGGAATGGGGCAGGCGCCGGCGACCGGCAGCAACTCCCTTCGGACCATGCCGCGTAATTTTCCCGGACGGTCGGGAACCAAGGAGGACTCGGTCTGGCTGTGCTCGCCGGAGACAGCTGCCGCATCGGCGCTGACCGGAAAGATCACCGATCCGCGGGACTGGGCCGCGGACGTCGGCATGGACTATCCGGAACTCGATCTGCCACAGCAGCATTCGATCAACACCGAGATGCTGGTACCCCCACTCGACACGGATTCCGCAGCAGAGGTGGAGCCGGTGAAGGGACCCAACATCTCGAGCCTGCCCGAACTCGACGACCTTCCCGATCAGCTCGAGGTGCCGGTGCTGCTGAAGGTCGGCGACAATATCTCGACGGACGATATCTCGCCGGCCGGGGCGCGGGCACTTCCGTTCCGTTCGAACATCCCCAAGCTCGCGATGTTCAGTTTCACCCGCGTCGACGAGACCTATCCCGAACGGGCACAGCAGAATGGCGACGTCGGCCACATCATCGTCGGCGGCGACAACTACGGCCAGGGATCATCTCGTGAGCACGCTGCGATCGCACCCCGGTACCTCGGTCTGCGGTTGGTCATCGCCAAGTCGTACGCCCGGATCCACTGGCAGAATTTGGCCAACTTCGGAGTGCTCGCCGTCGAGTTCGACGATCCGGCCGACTACGACGGCATCGATCAGTCCGACGTTCTTCACCTCGAGGAGCTTCGCAAGACGATCGAATCCGGCGATGTGTTGACGGTTCGCAATGTCACCAAGGAGACGTCGTTCACGGTGCGCCACCGGCTATCGGAGCGGCAGGTCGCCGATGTGCTGGCCGGTGGGCTCATTCCGCGCCTGGCGAGCGAGGGGGAGTCGGACGTGCAAGAGGCCAAAGAGACGGTCTTGCAGGACAGCGGCGAAGTCAGCTGAGTGGTCGTCCGGCTACCCGTCCGACCGACAACGGCCGCCCGATCGAGCGCGGAGTGAAACGCTCGGTCGGACGGCCGTGGTCAGAGCCGGGGCTTACTGTTGCGCGGAGGTCAGAGCGTCGTTGAACGTCTTGCTCGGGCGCATCACTGCGGTCGCGGCCTCGGGGTCCGGCAGGTAGTACCCGCCGATTTCAACGGGCTTGCCCTGTGCCTCGTTGAACTCCTTGACGATGGTGTCTTCGTTCTTCGCCAACGTATCTGCCAGTCCCGCAAAGTGTTTGGCCAGATCCGCGTCCTCGGTCTGGGCGGCGAGCTCCTGTGCCCAGTACAAGGCGAGATAGAACTGGCTTCCGCGGTTGTCGAGTTCACCGGTCGTGCGCGAGGGGCCCTTGCTGTTTTCCAGCAACTTGCCGGTCGCGGCATCGAGCGTCTTCGCCAGGATTGTCGTCCGCTGATCACCGGTCTTCTTGCCGAGATCTTCCAGGCTGACGGCTAGAGCGAGGAACTCGCCGAGCGAATCCCAGCGCAGGTGATTCTCTTCCAGCAACTGCTTGACGTGCTTGGGTGCCGAACCGCCGGCGCCGGTCTCGTACAGACCGCCACCTGCCATCAGCGGCACCACCGACAGCATTTTGGCGCTGGTGCCGAGCTCGAGGATGGGGAACAGGTCCGTGAGGTAGTCGCGGAGGATGTTGCCCGTCGCGGAGATCGTGTCCAGGCCGCGGACCACCCGTTCGAGGGTGTACCGCATCGCGCGAACCTGCGACATGATCTGGATGTCGAGGCCCTCGGTGTCGTGGTCCTTGAGGTAGGTCTTGACCTTCTTGATCAACTCGTTTTCGTGCGGGCGGTACGGATCGAGCCAGAAGATCACCGGAATTCCGGAATCCCGGGTGCGCGTCACGGCCAGCTTGACCCAGTCGCGGATCGGCGCGTCCTTGACGATGCACAGACGGAAGATGTCGCCGGCCTCTACGTTCTGCGACAGCAGGACCTCGCCGGTGGCCAGGTCGGTGATGTTGGCGATGCCGTCCTCGGAGATCTCGAAGGTCTTGTCGTGCGACCCGTACTCCTCGGCCTTCTGTGCCATCAGGCCGACGTTGGGCACGGTGCCCATGGTGGTCGGGTCGAACTGGCCGTTGGTCTTACAGAAGTTGACGATCTCCTGGTAGATGCGGGAGAAGGTGGACTCCGGGTTCACGGCCTTGGTGTCCTTGGGGCGACCATCTGCGCCCCACATCTTGCCGCCGGCGCGGATCATCGCGGGCATCGATGCATCCACGATCACGTCGCTGGGTGAGTGGAAGTTCGAGATGCCGCGTGCCGAGTCGACCATGGCGAGTTCCGGACGATGCTCGTGGCACTTGTGCAGATCGTCGATGATCTCTTCGCGCTTCGACGCGGGCAGTGTCTCGATCTTGCTGTACAGGTCGGACAGGCCATTGTTGACGTTGACGCCCAGTTCGTCGAACAGCTCGCCGTGTTTCTCGAATGCATCCTTGTAGAAGACGCGGACGGCGTGTCCGAAGACGATCGGGTGCGAGACCCGCATCATCGTGGCCTTCACGTGGAGCGAGAACATGACGCCCGTCTTGTAGGCGTCCTCCATCTGCTCCTCGTAGAAATCGATCAGCGCCTTCTTGCTCATGAACATGCTGTCGATGACGTCGCCGTCGTTCAGGGAGACCTTGGGCTTGAGGACGATCGTCTCGCCACCCTTGGTCAGCAGCTCCATCTTCACGTCGCGGTCGCCGTCGACGGTCATCGACTTCTCACCGTGGTAGAAATCGCCCTCACGCATGTGCGCGACATGGGTCCGCGAGGCCATCGACCACTCGGTCATGCTGTGCGGATGTTTGCGCGCGAATTCCTTGACGGCCTTGGGTGCGCGACGGTCGGAGTTTCCTTCGCGCAGCACGGGGTTCACGGCGCTGCCGAGACACTTGGTGTAGCGCTCCTTGATCGCGATCTCTTCGTCTGTCTTCGGGTTCCCGGGGTAGTCGGGGAGCTTGTAGCCCTTGTCCTGAAGCTCCTTGATGGCCGCGAGCAGCTGGGGAACCGAGGCGCTGATGTTCGGGAGTTTGATGATGTTGGTCTCGGGGAGCTGCGTCAGACGACCCAGCTCGCCGAGGTTGTCCGGCACGCGCTGTTCCTCGGTGAGGTAGTCGGGAAACTCTGCGAGGATGCGGCTTGCCACAGAGATGTCGGTTGATTCGACATTGATGTCGGCGGCACCGGCGAACGCACGCACGACAGGCAAAAATGCGTGTGTCGCAAGCATCGGCGCCTCGTCCGTCAGGGTGTAAATGATGGTCGGCTGCTGTGCGTTCATATTCGCCTTCGTCTCCAGTTCGTCGCGTCGTGCATTGTTCGAGTCCTCCCCCGACCGTAATCCTAAGACCCGGCCGATCTGTGAGGGCGGCCACCTCGGTGGAACTTTATTGACCGTCACACAATTGCGGACTGTTTCTGTCCTCTATGGGTCGTAGCGTCATGGCTGTTCCCCTGAAGCCCTCGAAAGGACTCACCATGGCCGGCACCTACACCGCCGTTGTTCTCTCTGTTCCCGTCACCGGCGAAAAGGCGGACATCCTCACTTTGCTCGCCGATCAGCGAGCAATGCTGAAGGTCACCGCCCGCAACCTCACCGATGCCCAGGCCCGCACCCGGACCACAGTCAGTGAACTCACCATCGGCGGCCTGATCAAGCACTTGGCCCAGGGTGAGCGGGGGAACGCGAAGACGATCAGTGAGCGCGACGAGGACGCCGAGTTCGACATGAGTGAGGTTGCCGACGCCTACCTGCTCCGCGACGACGAGACGCTGGGGTACTGGCTCGATGAATACGACCGCGCCGCCGCCGACTACGACCGCGTGATCGCGGAGGTGGCGAGCCTCGACGAGTTGATCCCGCAGCCGACAGCGCCCTGGCAGCCCGAGCGGGAATGGTGGTCGGTCCGCAAAATGGCGTTGCATCTGCTGCGTGAGACAGCGCACCACTGCGGGCACGCCGATATCATCCGCGAGGCCCTCGACGGACAGTCGACGATGGCAGCGATCTCGGAAGGCTCGGACTGGGCTGACGGCGCGGCGGAGTAGAGGTCAGAGGGGACGCGGCGCGTCCAGGACCTCGAGGAGCAGATGCATCGCAGCGGTGGCCGAGAGCGCGCGGACGGTCTTCCGGTCACCGGGGAACCTGCGGGTTCGTGTCACCGTCGGTTGGCCCGCGATCGCGACGGCGAAACAGACGGTCCCCACCGGTTTGAGGTCGGTCCCGCCGCCGGGGCCGGCGATCCCGGTGGTGGACACCGCGGTGTCGGCCCCGAGTCGGCTCACTGCACCCTCGGCCATTCGCGCGGCCACCTGTTCGCTGACCGCGCCGTGTTCGGCGATCACGTCGGACGGAACGTCGAGAAGACCGGTCTTCAGCTCGTTGGCGTAGGCGACCACGGCGCCGACGACGTACGCCGACGACCCGGCCCGGTCGGTGAGGCGCGCGGCGATCTTGCCGCCCGTGCACGACTCTGCGGTGGCGATCTTCCGGCCGGTCAGCCTATCTGCGATCAGCTCGTCGATGGTCGAGCCGTCGGTCGAGAAGATCTGTGCTCCATGATGTTCCGCAACTGTCGTCGCGAGCCGGTCGTAGGCGTCGGCTGACGACGCGGGATATCGGGTCACCATCTCGAGTTCTCCGAGCTGCAGACAGGTGGTGATTTCGAGCGTCTCGAACCCGGCGGTCTGTTGCTCTGCGGAGCGCAGCGTTGCCGCGAGATCGGCTTCGGAGAGACCGTACGCGCGAATCGTTGCCTGCCCGAATACCGACCGCCTGGCCAGGACATCGGCGACGGCGGCGGTGTCGAGGGCCGCCGGCCACATCGCCTGCAACTCGCCGGGTGGCCCCGGCAACACGAGGATGGCAGGCAGGGTCCCGGTCGCCGCGATCGCGACGCCCGGCGCGGTTCCTGTCGGTGGAATCGATTGTGCACCTTCGGGAACCAGGGCCTGCTTGCGGATGCCCGCCCGCAGCGGCTCCGGATCCGGGACAGCGGACATGCGTCCGCGCCAGCGCGAGATGATTGCGGCGATGTGCTCTTCGAGGTCGGGGTCGAGATGCAGTTCGCGACCGCAGAAGGCCGCGACTGCCGCGACGGTCAGATCATCAGCGGTCGGACCGAGGCCCCCCGTGGTGACGATGAGGTCGACACGCTGATCGGCCAGGAATTGCAGCTGGGCGGTCAGGTCATCCGGACGGTCACCGCACACGGTGATGTGCGCGACGTCCACACCGAGATCGAGGAGACGCTGCGCAACCCAGGGACCGTTCTGGTCGGTGACCCGACCGCTGAGAACTTCGGTTCCGGTAACAACCACACCCGCCCGCACTGTCATGATGCCGAGCCTAGTTGGCGGACTCCCGCTGACCTGAGCGTCTCGCGTGCCCCGGTGCACACATAACGAGTCGAGGAGTCACATCCGGCCCTTCGGGCACGATTTGTGTGCAACCACGCACCGGGCGTGTTCAGCGTGCCCGCAGGGGATCGACGGTGGCCGGGGCCTTCAGCGGAACGGGTGGTGACGAGATCAGGTTGCGTCGCCGTCTGATGGCCTTCTCGACCTCCACCACGATCGGGATGATCAGCGCCCAGCCGATGCAGGCGAGCCACTGTGCGCCGGTCAAGGACGTCGTCATGAGGAGGTCCTGAAGGACCCCGGCCTGCACCGCGAACACCGTCACGACGATCGGGACCGACAGAATCTTCAGTGCGCCGAGAACCGGTGCTACGAGGCCGGATTCCGGATCTCGCCGCATGACCAGGCCGGCGAAGATCGAACCGATCGACAGGACCACGAACGCCGTTGTCATCGGGACATTCGCCTCGGTCGAACTCATCTCACCCGGGGCGAGGAGCATCGCGGCGAGGGTGACGGCGAACTGCAGGATGCCGTACCACAACCACTGGATGAACGACGGCCGGTTGGCGATCGGCATCTTGGGGTCGCGCGGTGGTTTGTCCATCAAACCCGGCGACGGTGGGTCCACCATGATGACGGCCACCGGGAACAGCGTGATGAAGAAGTGCTGGAAGAGCACCATCAATGGGGTGAGCGCGACACCGTCGTTGATGTTGAAGATACTCGCGACGAGGAACAGGATCACCAGCGAGAACAGCTTCGCCATCTGATAGCGGATATAGGAGACGATCTTTTCGTAGATGTTGCGGCCCAGCCGGATAGCGGTGATGAGTGTCCCGAAATTGTCGTCGGTGAGCACCATCTTTCCGGCCTGTTTGGTCACCTCGCTTCCGGACCCCATGGCGACGCCGATGTCCGCCTTCTTCAACGCAGCGGCATCGTTGACGGCGTCTCCGGTCATCGCGACGACATCGCCGCCTCGCTGCATGATGTCGGCCAGACGCAGTTTGTCCTGTGGGGTGACCCGGCCGAACACGTGCAGGTTCGGGAGGGCCGCAGACAGTTCGTCGTCGGACATGGCTTGCAGTTCCGCACCGCTGATCGCGCCGGGTCCGAGGCCGAGTTCAGCGCCGATTGCCGACGCGGTGATCGCATGGTCGCCGGTGATCATCCGGACGTCGATGCCCGCCTGGTGGGCGATTCGCACAGACTCGATGGCCTCCGGCCGAAGCGGGTCGATGATGCCGACCATGCCGACGAATGTCAGGTCCTCGACAAACGACATGGGGTCGGCCACAGCGGCCTCCTGCTGTCCGTCGAGGCGCCGGACCGCGAACGCCAGGACACGAAGCCCCTTCTCGGACATGGTCCGATTCGCTTCGGTCAGCTCGTCCATGACCTCGTCGATGGGCACCAGCTGCCGTCCCGGCCGGAAGGCGGACGTGCATCGGGCCAGGACTACGTCGGGTCCACCCTTCACCAGTTCCACGAACTCGGGTGTTCCGTCCACCGGGAGGTTGTGGAACGTCGCCATGAACTTGTACGCGGAGTCGAACGGTACTTCAGCGACGCGCGGATAGGTCCGCCGTGTCAGCGGGGCATCGACACCGACCTTGGCCGCGAGCACCACCAGTGCGGCCTCGGTGGGGTCACCGACAACATCTCCGACGGCCGAGACGGTCGCGTCGCTGTCGAGGCACAAACCGTAGGCGAGGAGCGTGAAGTCCGGGACGGCCTCGCCCGCGACCTGGGTGATCTTCCCGGACTTCGAATAACCCTCACCGTCGACGAGGTACCAGCCACCGTGGAAGTACAGGGACCGCACGGTCATCTGATTCATCGTCAGAGTGCCGGTCTTGTCCGAGTTGATCACACTGGTCGCGCCGAGCGTCTCGACGTCCGTGAGGTTCTTCACGATGGCCTTCGCATCGGCCAGTTGTTTCGCGCCGAAGGCCAGCATTGCCTGGACAAACGTCGGCAGGCCGGTGGGAATCGCGGAGACACCCATCGAGATACCCAGCAGCAGAAGCGTAGTCATGTCCTGGCCGCGAATCAGCCCGATGATCACGATGATCGCCACCGCCACCCAGGCGATGATGCCGAGAAGTCTGGTGAGCGAGTCCAATTCGCGCTGGAGCGGAGACTTGCTCGGCGGGACCGCGGACAGCATTGATGCGATCTGACCCATCTGGGTGTGCATGCCCGTCTCCGTCACCACAATGGTGGCGGTGCCACGGGTGACAGAGGTGTTCTGGAAGACCATGTTGCTGCGGTCACCGAGAGAAACATCGACGGCGTCGATGGTTTCGGGGTCCTTCGCGACGGGCGCGCTCTCACCCGTCAGTGCGGCCTCCTGGGTCTCCAGGGTGGCCGTCGCGAGCAGACGGCCATCGGCGGGCACGATGTCGCCTGCCTCCAGCTGCACGATGTCGCCCGGCACCAGGTCGGTGGCGTTGAGCTGGATCAGGGTGGCGTCGCGGATGACGCGGGCCTGTGGTGTCTGCATTTTCGCCAACGCGTCCACGCTGGCGCGGGCTTTCAATTCCTGCCGGGTGCCCAGAATGATGTTGAAAGCGACGAGAACTGCCACGATGAGCGCCGTCGGTATCTCGTCGATCACGATGCTGACGATGGCCACCGCGACCAGCATCAGGTTCATGGGGTCTTTGAGCTGCTGTAGCGCGACCGACCACATCGATGTCGTCGGTTCGGCGGCTATTTCGTTGGGGCCGTATTGACGCCGACGTTCTTCTACCTCACCGGCCCTCAGACCGAGCTGCCGATCGGAGGTCAGCGCAGACACCACGGCGTCGCTGTTCTGGGCATGCCAGTTGGTTGTCGCTTGTCCGTCGATGCGTTCGATGTCGGCACCATTCGGCGTGGATTCGGTCTTGGCCATAAAAGCTTGTTTCCTTTCGCGGCCCCGGACTTTTTTAGAACGGGGTCGGAATCCAGTGCAGTTGTTGGGTTGGCTCCTCGTAGTCGCCGGCGGGCTGCCGCTCCGGCAGTGTCACGTCGGGGCGATGGAGGGGTTCGTACGGGATTTGGCCGAGAAGGTGACTGAGGATGTTGAGACGTCCGCGTTTCTTGTCATCGGTCTTGACGACAAACCAGGGTGCCCAGCCGGTGTCGGTGAGACGGAACATGTCGTCCCGGGCTCGTGAGTAGTCGTGCCAGTGGCTGTACGACTTCAGATCCAGGTCCGAAAGCTTCCAGATCTTTCTCGGGTCGTCGATCCGGCTCTGCAGTCGCAACGTCTGCTGTTCCGCGCTCACCTCCAGCCAGTATTTGAGGAGGATGCATCCCGAATCGACAATCGCCCGTTCAACGGTCGGGGTGAGCTCGAGGAAACGCTGCGACTGTTCTTCAGTACAGAACCCCATCACGCGTTCGACACCGGCGCGGTTGTACCAACTGCGGTCGAAGATGACGACCTCCCCGGCTGCCGGGAGATGAGTCAGGTACCGCTGGATGTACATCTGCGATTTCTCGCGCTCGGTCGGGGCCGGCAGGGCGACGACCCGGAACACCCGGGCACTCACCCGCTCGGTGATCGCCTTGATGACGCCGCCCTTACCGGCGGTGTCACGGCCCTCGAAAACAATGCAGACCTTAGCGCCGGACTCTTTTACCCACTCTTGCATCGCAACGAGTTCGGCCTGCAGCGGCTCGAGCAGTCGGCGGTACTCCTTGTACCTCATCCTGTCTGCCGCGTCGGGCTGCTCCGCCTCAGGGCCAGATAGCTCGAGGTCGGAGTCCTTGTGCTTCGACTTCTTTCCCACGGCGTCCTCTCTCCAGCCGCTGCCGGCTGTGTGCGTGGCGGCCGACTCCGTTGACCGGCCACTCGATTCTTGCCGAGTTCGGCGGCGTTCGCCCGCGAAGTCCCGATACTGCCTTCCGGCGTGTCTCGGGGTTATGCCAGGGCTGCGGCCAGGCGACGCCACTGCTCGCGGGGGTACGCGCGCGGGTCGGCGTCGAGTACCTGAATGCACACGTGGTTGGCGCCGGCGGCGTGGTGTTCGCGGACCCGGCGAAGGATGGCTTCTTCGTCACCCCAAGCGATGATCGCGTCGAAGACCCTGTCGCTGACCGTGTCGATGTCTTCTTGCGTGAATCCTGATCGCAAGATGTTGTTGGCGTAGTTCGGCAGCCCGAAGTAGCTGCGCAGCCAGTCGGCTCCGATGGCCCGGGCCTCATCACGATCGGTGGTCAGGATGACGGTCTGCTCAGGGAGCAGGAGTGGACCATCGCCGAGCGCTGCTCTGGCCTGCGCGGTGAATTCCGGCGTGACCAGGTAGGGGTGTGACCCGTTGGCGCGAGTGGCGGACAGTTGCAGCATCTTCGGTCCCAACGCGGCCAGTACTCGTCGCTCGACGGGCACCGGCTGCTCGGTGGCATCGATTGCCTCCAGATACGCCCTGGTGGCGGCGAGGGGCTTGCTGTAGCGCCCGGGTTCGCCGGCGTCGATCAGCGGCGCGTGACTGACACCGATGCCGAGCAGGATGCGATCGCCGTGCTCGGTGACCAACTTGTTGTAGTTCGTCGAGACATCGGCCGGTTCGTGCATCCAGAGGTTGAGGATGCCGGTTGCGATCACCACCTGCTTGGTCGCCTGGAGGAGATTGCCCACGGAGTCGAACACCGGACCGCCGACGTCGGGGATCCAGAGCGCGGTGTAACCGAGCTCTTCGAGTTCGGCCGCGGCCTCGGCGGACGCGGCGGGATCGCCGTACCGTAGTTGAGAACTCCATACGCCTACACCTGCGAGCTGCATGACCACCTCTTCCGTCCCCGAATTCGTCCACGATTGGTACGCCGACCCTGTAGGAGTAGCACATGTGCTCCCGCTCACGTTTTTCGGGCCCGCGCGCTCGAGTCGGCAAACGCGCGCTGACCACCGATGAGATCGCCTATGCGCGCGATGTTTTCGTCGACAGCATCGACTACACCGGAATCCGCATCACCCGCGGCAGCATCTTCGCGACCGGTTCGGCGGTCACACTGGGCACGACGATTCACCTCAAGGTGGGGTGGGGTCATTTTCGCGGTGACGGGCTGGAACTGACCGAGCGCGGCAAGTTCACCCTCATCCACGAGATGACACACGTCTGGCAGTACCAGAATGGCGGGTTGGCCTACGTTCCGCGGAGTCTGCTCGCTCAACTACGGGCGACATTGCGTGGTGGGGACCGAGGGGGAGCCTATGACTGGCGTTCGGCGCACCAGGCGCAACGGCCCTGGGCGCGTTGGAATCCTGAACAGCAGGCCGAGGCCGTGGAGGACTACAACAAGTTGCTGCGGAGGAGTGACGCCAAGGCGATGTCGGCGCTCGAAGCCGCAGACCTTGATGCGTTGACGCAGTACATGCGCTACGTGCGAAACCGCGAAGGCGCACCCGGCTGGCGATGACCGATTCGAATTCGGGTAGTGCAGTACTCGTGTCCTCGAGCCGGCCGACTGGCAACGTCGCAGTCAAGATGCAGTCGATTTGCTGGGGTGATCCACATGACGTCCATTGCCGAGATTCGGCGTCGCAGCCGTAAGCTCCTGTTACAGGCGGTGATTGGTGCCGCGGCGATCGTCTGGGCGACGATCGTGGTTGCCTTCGGTGACGATTCGTCGACACCGCAACACGTACCAACCCAGACGCAGGCAACTGTGCATACAGTTCCGCTACCAGCGACAGATGGCAAGTCTGGATCTTAGGACCGCTATAGACGAACATGTTCGGCCACCCGACTGCGGCGATAAAGCTCATCGCAGCAACCGCAGTGACCGAACGCGCTCGTCGACTGGCGCCACCGAAGAAGGTGGCGCCGGGTATCAGCTGGCGAGGATCTTGGCCTTTTCGGCCGCGAACTCCGCCTCGGTGAGAACTCCCTGTTCCTTGAGTTCGCCGAGTTGTTTGAGTGCTCCGATCCGATCGACCGGTGGCGGTGCGGCGGGAGCAGGAGGCGGCGCGTACTGCGGTTGCTGCTGAGGAGCCTGCTCCTGTGCCTGTTGCGCCCAACGGTTACCTTGTCGTCGCGACACCCGGTTGGATACGGAGGTGGCGGTTCCGGCGATGACGGCTGTGCGGGCGACCCCGCGAAGTAGTCCGGGCATGGGAGATTCCTAGCCTTTCAGTTCGGCATCGAGTGCGTCGAGGGAAGCCAAGAGCGCCTGGGTCTGGATACGTCCGGAGGCGACCAACTGCGCCCCGTTGTGCCTCAGCTTCGAGGCAAATGGTGCGGCCCAATGGTTTTCGTAGATCAGGACCGCGCCGGAACAGCCGGGTTCGAGGACAGCTGCTGCCTCGTCGAGGTCGGTGCGGTCGATGAGGCCGGATGTGGCCTCGGCAAACAAGGTGATGTCGAAGTCGCCGGTCAGCCCGAAGTCCTCGATGGCGATTCCGCTCACCGATCCATCGACCTCTTTGCGTACGAACGTCAGATCCAGGACCCGGATCACGTTGCGCTCCACGAGATCGACGAGCAGCGGTAGGGCTGAGCCGTCGGGATTTCGGTCGGCCGGGAACTCGATCACCAGATAATCAACTGGGCCGAGGTCGTCGAAATCGAGTTCGGTCATGGTTGGGTCTCCGTTCGGAGGTTTGAATTGTGCGCATAGCGGAGTAGTACGGATTCGAGTGTGCTTCGCCTCCGACCGGAAGTCCTCACCTGTTTAGGATGAGATCCCGCCTGACGACTGCCGGGTGGTCACGCAGCCACGCGGCGATACGGGACTGATGCGATCGATTCGATTGTGCGACTCAGGATTCGGTCCGATGATGTGCGTCAACGGGACAACGAAGTAGCCTTGCGACCCGCCGTCGAAAGCGTTATCGATCGCTTGGGATCCGAGCCCGACAGTTGCTCGAACATCGATTCGAAGTCGCCGCCCGCTGGGTACACTGTTCTGCGAGTCGGTGAAGCCTACGCCGTGAGTTTTTGGCATGAAGGGGCGGTGGCGAGATGGATGGCGAAGTGCACCGATCGATCGCGGAATTGGCGCGTGACATGCACAGATTGTCGTCGTCGGAAGACAACGTCGACGCCGTGGTCGCATCGATCACGGCGGGTGCGGTATCGCAGGTTCACGGCGCGCAGTTTGCCGGGGTGCTGTTGGTCGACAAGAAGAAGAACTTCGAAACCATCGGGCTCACCGATCCTGTTGTGCAGACCCTCGACACCATCCAGAAGGAAGCAGACGAGGGGCCGTGCCTCGAGGCCGCCTGGGAGCATTCGACGGTCCGGATGAACAATTTCGACGACGAACCGCGGTGGCCGGCCTTTGCAGCGCGCGCAGTTCGTGAGACCGCTGTCAGGTCGAGTTTGTCGTTTCAGTTGTTCACGCACGAAGGCGCGATGGGAGCGCTGAATCTGTTCTCGGAGAAATCGGATGCGTTCAGCCGGGAGTCCGAGGAGCTGGGATTGATCTACGCCACCCACGCGGCCCTGGCCCTGTTTCGGGCGCGCCAGGAGGAGCAATTCAAGAGTGCGTTGGCCAGTCGTGACCTCATCGGGCAGGCCAAAGGGGTCATCATGGAGCGATTCTCCGTTGATGCCATCCAGGCCTTCGACCTCCTTCGCAAGTTGTCGCAGGACAGCAACATTCCACTCGTGAAGGTGGCGCAGAAGTTGATCGAGGCCCAATAGATCTCATTTCGCTCGTCGCGGGGCGCGGAGGATGCGATGGACCGGCTTCGGGCGATACCCGTACTCAGCTGTTGACCCCTGTCGTATGTAATGCTTTTCGTCATGGAGGAACGATTTCTGCGACTGATCGACAGCCTGCCGTTCCAGGGCCGTGGTACATCGACGCCCGAGGATATGTCGAGCCGGATCAGTGCTCTGATCTACGGCAATATCCTCGTCCTCGCGGCATTGATCCCGGTGACGCATTCGCACGACAGTTTCGGTATCGCGGTCATCGTCGGTGCAGCACTGACAACCTTCATCGCGCACTACTTTGCCGAACTCGTCGGACGGGCCGTGCGACAAGGCACGGTGGCTGACCACCAGATCCGGATGAGCGAGTTGCGGGACAGTCTTCCGATCTTGTACGCCGCGGTGATCCCGAGCCTGATCCTCGCGCTCGCTGTGTTCGGCCTGCTCGAACCCCGAACCGCCCAGTTGATCGCCGAGTTGTTCATGGTGGTTCGAATCGCGACGATCAGCTACGTGATCGAACGAATTCGTGACGAGAGGGTGACGGCGAAGACGCACTGGACCGCACTTGCGGTTGGTGGGGTGGCCCTGGTGATCGTCGGTTTGAAGGTGGCGTTGGGCCACTGAGTCCGACGGTGATCTGCGTCCGGTCGGCGCGGGGAGTTCAGGGGTTGGGGCGCTCGTAGCGCGAGAGGCGGTTGTGTAGCTCGCGGAGGGTTTCCTCGACTTGGTCGAGGAAGTTGTCCACATCGTCTTCGTTATATCCGCGTCGGCCCAATGGTGGCTTCCCGAATGCGGCCTTGCGTACTTCAGACGCGGTGATCAGGTGATGCGAAGAATTATCTGTGGTGTGCATGATGCCGGCCTCCTAAGGCTTGCCCCGACCCAGATAACTATCGAGCATAACGGCTTTACCATCATGCACAAGGTTGCGGTTTCGGCGTGATGTGCAGGTCCAGCGCCCGCACCCTCCGTCGAACGTGCCGAAATTCCCGTCGAACGTGCCGCAAATGCGCTGATCGCACGGGACTCAGCCGCTGTCTGTCAGCCCAGCGTCGACCAATACCACCAGAAATGCTGGATGATCAGGCCGACGATCGCGAGTATCCACAGGACCGGAATCAGGGAGTGGATGCTCAGCACCGCGTTCAGGATCTTTCGGGCCACACCGCCTCTGATGTAGTCGTCGGCGTTGCGCAGCGTCACGTACCAGAAAGCGACAATCGTGGCGACCCAGACCGCCATGCAATACGGGCACAGGGCGTCGATGCGGTAGAGGCTCTGGAAGATCAGCCATCCGATGAAGACGACGCCGGCAGTGAGTCCGGCCTGCATGCCGAGCATGATCAGCGCAGAGGTCTTGCGTCCCATCATGACCGCGATCGTCAGCAACGCCGCGAAACCGGTGATGCCCAGCAGCGAGTTCGGGAATCCGAAGACCGCCGCCTGGTCGGTATCCATGATCGAACCGCAGTTCAGTACCGGGCTGATGCTGCAGCTGGGCACGTAGTCCGGGTTCGATGCCAGCTCGAACTTCTCGACTGTGAGGGTGAACGACGCCACCAGTCCGACGACGCCGCAGACGCCGAGGATCCAGGGGAGAAGTCGGGGGAAGAGCACGGCTGGAGCGTCGTCGGTGGAAAGCTCTGTCACTGCCGCGTCGCCCTGCTGTTCATGACATCGAATCTACCTGCGAGGTTTCAGGCGACTGCTTCTTCGCCGACCAGCGTGGTCCGATGCATCAGCCGGCGTGAGGTCGCGGTGTACGGAATCGCGCGGTGGAGCATGCCGGTGTTGTCCCACAGGACGAGGTCGCCGCGATGCCAGTGATGACGCAACGCGAAGCGCGGTTGGGTGGACCAGTCGAGCAGACGTTTGATCAGTGCCTGGCCCTCCTCGGGTGACATGCCGACAACCTCGCCTGCGGTGGCGCCGATCAGCAGTGATTTGCGCCCGTTGCCCCGGGTCCACACCAGCGGGTGAACCCGGGTTGGAACCCGAGCCCAGGAGGCCCGCTGTTTGTCGGTGGGGTCCGGGTTGGCGAGCAGCTGCGCGGTGGCGAAGCTGTGGACGACCTGCAGGTCAGCGAACTGCGCCTTGTCCTCGTCGGGTAGCGCGTCGTAGGCGGCGTAGGTGTTGGCGAACTCCGTGTCGCCGCCTTCGGTGGAGACCTCGATCGCGGTCAGCAAGGTCCCCAACTGGGGGATCGCGTCGGTGGCGCCGTCGATATGCCAGTGAAAGGTGCCGGTGTTGTACGAGGCCAGGACGGTCTCCGCGGGGTCGAGGCTGATCGCCGAGACCTCTGGATGGTCTTTGCCGCCGCCCATCGGAGGTACGACCACCTCGCCGAGCAAGCGGCTCAGTGTCACCAGATCGCCGTCGCCGATATGGCACTCCCGAAACAGGACCACGCCATGGCGATCGAGTGCTGATCGGCACCACTGGGCCGCCTCGGCAGAGGCAAGTTGCGCGCCGGACACCCCGCTGACTTCGATGCCGATCGCGGGTGTGATCGGGGTGGCGGTATCGAACATGGTGGCTCCTTACGTTCCGGGACAGCAGATGCAATACAGTCGTATAGTCTCCCAGAATAACCATACCTTCAAAGACAGGCCGAAACGATGCGAATTGGATTGACCGGCGGCGCCTCGTCGACCGACAAGATTGTGGCGCAGGCGCAGCGCGCTGAAGCCGATGGCTTTACCTCTCTCTGGTACGCCAGCACGGTCGCCGGTGATCCGCTGGCGGCGCTGGCGGTGGCCGGTCGCGCCACCACGTCCATCGAGTTGGGAACCGCTGTTCTGCAGACCTATCCGGTGCATCCCCTGCTGCAGGCCAACCGGGTGGCCGCGGTCGCCGAAGCGATGGGACGTCCCGGTTTCACGCTGGGGTTGGGGCCTTCTCATGGCCCGCTCATCGAAGAGGTCTATGGATTGTCGTACCAGCGACCCGGCCGCAACACCGAGGAATACATCCGGATCATCACCGCACTACTCCGCGGCGAGGAGGTGGATTTCCAGGGACAGGACTGGAGTACCAAGAGCGCCGGCCGGATGACAACGATCAAACACCAGGTGCCCGTGCTGCTTTCTGCGATGTCTCCCCGGATGCTGCGTGTGGCAGGACAATTCGCTGACGGGACTGTGCTATGGATGGCCTCGGCGAAGGTCATCGAGTCCCAGATCGCGCCCGCGATCGGTGCTGCGGCATCGGGAGCCGGTAGGCCGGCGCCGCGGATCGTGGCAGGACTGCCGGTGGCAGTTCATGATGATGTCGCCGAAGCGCGGGCCGCGGTTGCCGCAACGTCGGGCATGTACGCCGGAATGCCCAATTATCAGCGCGTCATCAGCGCCGGCGGTGCCACTGACGCGGCCGACATCGCCATCGTCGGCAATGAGGAATCGGTCCGCGCCCAGCTGCAGAATCTCATCGATGCGGGTGCCACCGATGTCTGGGCGGCGATAACTCCGGTGGGTTCCGATCCCCGGGGGTCGATGCGGCGCAGCCGGGACCTCCTCCGTGACCTGGCGGCCGGGTAGCGTTCCACCCGACGCCTGCGAAGATTGTCGATAGGAGATGCGACGTGACCTCTACCGCTGATGCGGACCGATTCTTTGACGGGGCTGATCACGACGACGATCCGATCGCCCGGGCGGTGGAGTCGGTGCGACGGGTCACAGCTGGGCTGGTCAGAGCCGGTCATCGTGCGGACCTTTCCGAGATCGCCGGTCGGATACATGCCCTTGCCGATGATCTCGAGGCGCGTGTCCCCTCCGCACACGACCGGATGGAATCGATGGACCGAGAGGGCCGTGGGTCCTTGTACAGCCCGGTGGTCGGTTCGCACAATGCGATCGCACCACCGGTCGCAATGCGGGCGGCCGAGGGTGGTGCCGAGGGTTCGGTGACATTCTCGGTTGCCCATGAGCGAGCACCCGGTGTTGTCCACGAGGGCCTGGTGGCGATGCTCCTCGACGCGGCACTGGCCAACGCAAACGTGGTTGCCGGCGTGGCCGGCATGACCGCACAACTCACCATCCGGTTTCATCAGCCGGTGCCATCAGGGCAAGAATTGACGATCAGATCGCATCACGATCGGATCGACGGCCGCAAGGTGTACTCACGCTCGGAGGTGCGGCTGGGTGACGAGATGTTGGTGAGCTCGGAGGGATTGTTCATCTCCCCACGGAACGGCTCGGATGGGTTGTTCATCTCCTCGAGGAACAGGATGACAGATGTGTAGCGGCGACAACGGCCGGCGAGATCTCGAGTCGGCGGCCGACGGACTACGCCGGCTCACTGATCTGCTCCTTCGAGTGACCGATGATGACGGCGGGCCGACCGCCGTGGCAGACGAACTCGACACGATCGCCCGGATGCTCGACGAGCAGACTGACGATGAGACATCAGGTGTTCGGGATCCGGTGTCGGGCAAGGGAAATGCGATCGCGCCACCGATCGACATGGACATCGATGACAGCGGAAACGTCTCGGCGACAGGTCTTCTCGGATTGCCGTACCAGGGTCCGAAGACGTTGGTGCACGGCGGCATGTCCGCGCTGCTTCTGAGTCATGTCCTCGGAGCAGCCGGCACGGTGGCGGGAGAACACGCTGTGGTGCAGGAGTTGTCGGTGCGCTATCACCGGCCGACGCCCCTGTTCACCCCGTTGGAGATCTCGGCATCGCTGACCGATCCGGCCGGCGATCACGCGCGCGGTTCGATCGAGGTGGACGGGGTCACCACCGTGTCGGCGGAAGCGCGGCTCGCGCTCCCGCCGCAGCAGTGACTGTCAATCCTTCGCTCCTGAAATCTCTTTCGCCTTTGCCGCGAAATCGGCAAAGCTGGTGCCGGACTTCTCGCGGGTACTCCACGCATGGGTGCTGACGTCGTGTCCTTCGGCGGCTTTGCGTAGTGCCCCGACGGTGGCCTCCTCCCGGGGTACATGGGTGAACGGATCAAACGAGTACCACCGCATCGCGTTCTCGTAAGTCATCTTGTTGATCTCGGCGTCGGTGACGTTGTATTTGCTGAACACACCCTCGAGTTCCTCCGGAGCATTCGGCCACATCGAATCGCTGTGCGGGTAGTCCATCTCCCAGCAGATGTTGTCGATACCGATCTCGTTGCGCAACTGCACTCCGACCGGGTCGGAGATGAAACAGGTGAGGAAATGCTCGCGGAACACTTCGGAGGGGAGTTTGCCTTTGAAGTCCTGATTGGTCCACGTCGAGTGCATGTCGTAAGTGCGATCGATACGTTCGAGGAAATACGGGATCCAACCGGTGCCACCTTCGGACAGCGCGATCTTCAGGTCGGGGAACACCTTGATCGGGTTCGACCACAGCAGGTCTGCGGCGGCTTGCACGATGTTCATCGGCTGCAGCGTGATCAGCACATCCATCGGGCTGTCCGGAGAGGGAATCGACAACCGCCCGGACGAGCCGATGTGGACATTCATCACCGTGTCGGTCTCGACCAATGCTTTCCACAGCGGATTCCAGTGGTCGCTGTGAAAGCTCGGGTAACCCAGCGCCGAAGGGTTTTCGGTGAAGGTGAGCGAGTGCACGCCCTTCTTCGATACCCGCCGAACCTCCTGCGCGCACAGTTCGGCATCCCAGATCGCCGGCAATGCCATCGGAATGAACCGTCCCGGATGGGCTCCGCACCACTCGTCGATATGCCAATCGTTGTACGCCTGAACCAAAGCCAACGAAAAGTCGGCGTCATCGGTGGCGAACAACCGAGCGGCGAACCCGGGGAACGACGGAAAGTTCATCGTCGCCAGCACACCGCCGGCGTTCATGTCCTTGACCCGCTCAGCGGCGTCGTAACAGCCCTGACGAATCTCGTCGAGGCCCTGCGGTTCGAGGCCGTACTCCTCTTTCGGCCGCCCGGCGACCGCATTCAGGGCGACGTTGGGGATGACCGTCTCGCGGAATTGCCAGGTATCGCTGCCGTCGGGATTGTGGACAAGGCGGGGTGCATCGGCTTTGTATTTCGCCGGCAAATGGTTGTCGAACATGTCGGGTGGCTCGATGATGTGGTCGTCGATGCTGATCAGGATCATGTCGTCTTTGTTCACGCCCTTGCCCTTCCACTGGGGATGTGGCCGGCCGCCAGGGCCGGCTCAATACTGTACAAGCGTATTGTGATTGATGATTGTTGTGGGCGAATCGTCCGAATTGTCAGACGTGGATACGGGCCTGCTCTTTGCGTTCGGTCACCGGTCGGGCGAGCTCTTGTTCGACGCAGATCCGTTGCAGATTCTCCAGCGTCTCGTCCAGACCTGCGCCGACTCGTGGGCCAGGAGTGAATGTGGCCGGTAAGTAGCGCATCCCCTGGATGACTCCGATGGTCTCGTAGTGGACGGTATTTTCGGGCACGCAGCGATAATCAGGCATTCGATCGAGCACCGCGCACAGCATCGATTTGAACACTGTGCGAGCAAGGTTGGAACCGATACACCGGTGCATGCCGATCCCGAAGCTGAAATGTCGATTGCCGGTGCGGTCCAGGACGATGTCATTCGGATCGTGGAAGATCTCCGGATCGCGGTTGGCCATCGCCCAGGACAACCAGAGCCGGTCGCCTTCCTTGAGTTGCTTGCCATCGAGTTCCAGATCTGCGGCGATGGTCCGCCCGTCGCCGGGCGCCGGGGTGTAGAAGCGTAAGAACTCTTCGGTTGCCGGGTCGAGTAGATCATCGCGGTCGCGACTGAGCACCTCACGCTCGTCGGGATTTTCCGAGAGCCATTCCAGGGCATGGGCTGTCAGCGCCGTGGTGGTGTCGAAGCCGCCTCCGATAAGCAAGTTCAACATCCCGAGCAGTTCCATGTCGGGGGCGGGTTCGCCATTGACGCTCAACCCTGCCAACGCGTTGATGATCCCGGGGCGGGGCTTGTCCCGAATCTCGGCAAGGTTTGCAAAAAGATCCATGCCCATGGCCATGTACAGCTCCAGCACACGCGGCGCGTCCGGTGAATCGGGTGCCGTGTACACCGAGGCGTGCGCCGGTTCGTTGTACATTTCCCACTTCTGCAACGGAATACCCAGCATTGCGAGTGTGACCACGGCGGGGACGATGTTGGCCAGATCGTCGACGAAGTCGATGTGGCCGGTCTCGATCTTCTCATCGAGGCAAGCGCGCACCACATCGTCGATGAACGGCTCCCACCGCTTGATGGCGGCGGGCGACAGGTAGGGATTGAGTGCGCCGCGATAGATCTTGTGCTCAGGATCGTCCATTTCCAGCAAGCCGCCGCGGATGCTGACCTCCATCATCTTGGGTATCGAAATGCCTTGGTAGCCGCGACGTTCACCGTTGACGTCGTGGTCGGCAGATACGTCAGCGCTGCGGGCGAGTTCGAATACAGCGCGGTTGTCGGCCGCGACCCAGTGCCCGTTGTAGGTATCGGACCACGCGAGGGGGCACTTGCTTTGCATCTCCTCGGTGATATCGGTGAACCGCTCGCGGTATTCCGCGGTGTGGCGATCGAAGTGGTAGCGGGGCATCTTCCGGTCGCTGTCGCTGCCTTGATCAACACTCATACGGTGTCTCCTTTCATTGAGTGGCAACTGGTCTGGTGCCCGCCTGGTTTCATAGAGGCTCCTCGAAGTGCTGTACATACGTACAGCTAGGAATGTGTATAGCACGGTGGCGCACGCCGCGGTACGGAAATGCGTCAGCCGATGATCGCCGGCATCGAATCCCAGCCGCGCACTATGGAGCTGCGTGCCCGGCGGGGGTCTGACGGGTCAGCTTCTGCCGCGGGTGGCGCTCTTTCGGCGACGAGTGGATTTGGCCGGTTCAATCGAATTGATGAACGTCTCGAACGACGCGACGACATCTTTGTGGGAAGCCGTGATCCCGGCTCCCTTTTCCAGATTGAGCAGCTTGGGGATACCGGAGATCAGGACCACCAATCCGCCGGCATCAAGGGGGAACTCGGCGTTGCCTGTGGTGGCCGACCGCTCGGTCAGGACGTCGAGTTGGATCTGCCGAATCCGTGCGGTGACCTGCGCGATCTCGGCTCCGATGGCGGGTCGGTGGTTGCCCAGTGCCATGAACTCGGTGACGAGGGCGCCCTGTGCCTCGGCCCAGCTGAACTCCCACATGACGTGCAGCGGTTCTTCCGGCCGTGCCTGTAGTGCTTCGCGTAGGCGTTGCTCGTTTTCCGCGGTGCGTCGACGGATGGTCGCGAGGAAGATGTCGTCGAGGGTGGGGAAGTAGTACTGGACGAGGCTCGGTGTGACGCCGGCCTTGGCGGCGACCACCCGATAGGTGACGCTCGGATAGCCGTCGGAGACCATGATCTTCTCGACGGTGTCGAGGATGGTGTCCCTGGTCTTCGACGTTTCGGCGCCTACGCGCCGGGCCGTTGGTGGCATGTTCACAACCTGTCTTCTCGAGAGTCCCGCCATTTTCGCACCTCGTCCGCGCTGTACAACCGTATGGTGAGTGTCGGGTCGGTCGCAGCCGAATGAGCCATGTGACGGTCGCCGATCCGCACCGAACAGGAAAGCGCGAAATGGAGAAACTCTTGACGCTCGAATCGACTCTGGAACAGTTGCAGGCAGATGTTCGCTACCTCAAGGACCGCACCGAGATCCTGGACTGTGTGGCGAGGCATGCGCGCGGATGCGATCGCCACGACATCGACCTCATCACCGCGGCGTATCACGACGATGCTGTTGATGAGCACGGGTACGCGTCCAATGCGGGCCCGGAATACGGGGAGTGGGCCAACCGGGTTCACGCTGAGACGTCGCTGGTGCACACCCACAACATCACCACCCACTCGTGCGACATCGATGGTGATACCGCCCATGCCGAGAGTTACGTGCTCGTGGTCCTGATCGGCACTGACGGCACCACCGCGCAGTTCATCAGTGGTCGCTACCTCGATCGGCTCGAGCGTCGAGAGGGGCAGTGGCGCATCGCGATTCGACGGTCGACCGTGGAAGCGATGTTCCTGGGTGACGCGCGCGTACTCAAGTCGTCGTTCTTCACCGAGAAGGGTTATCTCGTTGGCACCCGTGATAGAAGCGACCTGTCGTACGAACGGCCCCTGAAATTGGACATTCCGGCACCTGCGCGGTGGTGATCGGGGTACCGTTGCCCGCGGCGCGACCGCGTGTTCTGCGTTCTATGATCCCCGGACATGTTCTGCTGCAAGGAGATAACGATGACTGACGTTCAGGTCGAGACCGGGCTGCTGGCCGGCGATCAACGCATGCTGATCGACGGGGAGTTGCAACACACCGCAAGCGGCGCGCTCTTCGACGTCGTACATCCGGGTTCGGAGCAGGTGGTGGGCCAGGCGACCGACGGCACCGTCGCCGACATGGAACGCGCGGTGGGTGCTGCCCGTCGGGCCTTCGACGAGACCGACTGGTCCCACAATGTCGAGTTCCGGTACCACTGCCTCACGCAGTTGTACGAGGCACTCGTCCGAAACAAGGAACGGATTCGCCGGATCGTGGTGACCGAGGTGGGTTGTCCGGTCAGCATGACCGGCAGTCAGGTCGATTCCCCGATCGAAGAGGTCAAGCACTGGGCGGAGTACGGTCGCGCGTTCAACTATCTCGAGGACACCGGCGTTCACGAGACGGTGATGGGGCAGGCGCGGCACCTGATCCACTACGACCCGGTGGGGGTCGTCGGAGCGATCACGCCCTGGAACGTGCCGTTCTACCTGAACATCGCCGAGACGGTGGCGCCACTGATGGCCGGGAACACCGTTGTACTCAAGCCCGCTCAGTGGACACCCTGGTCCGGCACTGAACTCGGCAGAATCGTGGCCGAGGAAACCGACATCCCGGCCGGGGTGTTCAACGTTGTCGTCTCGAACGCCAACGAGGTGGGCGCAGCGTTGTCGGCTGATCCGCGGGTCGACATGATCACGTTCACCGGGTCCACCGCCACCGGCCGGGCAATCCTCGCGGCCGGTGCCCCGACGGTGAAGAAGGCGCTGATGGAACTCGGTGGCAAGTCTGCCCACATCGTCTGCGATGACGCCGATTTCACCGCGTGCCTGCCCATGGCCGCGATGATGGCCTGTGCGATGTCGGGACAGAGCTGCATCCTGCCCAGCCGAATCCTGCTGCCGCGTAGTCGCTATGAAGAGGGTTTGGCGATTCTTGCGGCCACCATGGAGAACATTCCGATGGGTGACCCCTGGCAAGAGGGCATCATGCAGGGACCACAGATCAGCGAGACTCAGCGCAACAAGGTCCTCGGCCTGATCCGGTCGGGCATCGACTCCGGTGCCCGGGTGATCATCGGCGGTGGTACTCCGGAAAATCTGCCGACCGGCTATTACGTCCAGCCGACGTTGCTCGCCGACGTCGATCCCGATTCCCAGGTGGCACAAGAGGAGATCTTCGGCCCGGTCCTCTGCGTGATCCCATACGACACCGACGAGGACGCCATCGCCATCGCCAACAATTCGATCTACGGATTGTCCGGGGAGGTCAGCAGCGCCGACAACGACCGGGCGTTGCGGATTGCGCAGCGGCTGCGGACCGGCAGCGTCACCGTCAACAGCAAGTCGTTCTTCGGTATCACCAGCCCGTTCGGCGGAACCAAACAGAGCGGACTCGGCAGGCGCAACGGCGACTTCGGCTTCAAGGAGTATCTCGAGATGAAGACCATCGGCCAGCCTGTCTAGACCTTGAATCGACCCGCGAATCCTCGGAGCGGCAGATCGGCGCTCGTGAGGATGCCCGGTCGTGCTTCGACAACACTCCGGATCGCGTTGAGGGCCGGAAGTCCGGTGACAGTCATGCCGATTGAGGCGAAGTCTTCCGGATTATCGAGTTTCACACCTGGTTTCGGGAAGATCATGTGCTTGCTGTAGATGTTCGGGTCGCCGGAGATCTGGGTGATGTAGCAGCCCTTGATATCCCAGGAGGGGCTGGTGAAAGGGGTCATCTGCCATTCGAGATGCGATTCGATACGTGGTATCCCGTCGACCAGGCCCTGATACTTGATGTAGTTGGCGCCCAACGAACCTTTGGGTAGCTGATACCAGCCGAGATCGACATCCTTGGTACAGGCGCCGAGCTCGTAGGAAAAAGTCACCTCGTCGAGTTCGAGATCGAAACAGTCGGCCATGAGATAGACGCTGTCGGCGAATACCCGGGTGTACTTCTCGAGGGAGCCCGGGATGGACGGGTCGTCGACCGATACGCCGTAGCCGACTTCCTTCCAGGTGTCGACCGAGTGATGGCAGGAGACGTCGACCGATTCGATCACGGTGACGTTCTCGATCTCGGATACGTCGGCGCTGTGCACGATCGCGAGAATCTGGTTGAGACCGGGATTCATGCCGGTGCCGTAGAACGTCGACCCCCCACGCAGGCATGCGTCCTGCAGGACCTCGGACACCTTCCGCCCCGACGGGTGGGGATGGTTCTGGTTGCGATGGTGCCCGGTGATCCAGTCGGCGGTCGTGACGATGTTGATCCCGGCTTCGAGGACCTTTTCGTATAGTGCCTCGTCCGGAAACACCCCGTGGAAGGTGAGTACATCGGGCCGGGCGTTGATGATGTCCTCGATGGTGCCGGTGGCCGTCACACCGATCGGATCGAGACCGGCGATCTCGCCGGCGTCGCGGCCGACCTTTTCTGGTGTGTAGCAGTGCAATCCGATCAGCTCGAGGTCGGGGTGTTCGCCGATGCGCTTGATCATCTCGGTGCCGACATTGCCCGTCGCCACCTGGAAGACGCGGATCGGATCGGCCTTGGATGTACTCACTGGAGTCCTTTCGAGGGATAGAACTGCGTCGCCCACTGCCGCAGTTGGGTGAAACCTTCGTATTCGCCACGGGACAACGCCGGTGGGTCGGAGTAACGCTGATGAGACCAGATGTGGATGTCGGCGACGAACTGCTCGATCACGGCGTCGGCGAGAAACTTTGCCCCGGAAGGTATCTCGGTGCGGTCATCGCCTGCCTTGCGGCCGATCCAGACACTGAATCGGATGTCCGAGGTGAGGTCGTCGACGGGGGTCACCGCGGTGAGTGTGCGGTTGTCGATCATGCCCCAGCTCTTGGTCGCGGCGACTCCCAGCCCGGCGTTGATCGCCTGCACGCCGCTGTTGACGTCTTCGGCCCTGGTGTTCTCGTCGAAGGCGATGGTGAAGTCGACGTAGGAGGTGGGTTCGGTGAAATCGTGCCGGGTGATGTCCGGCATGAACGGGACCTTGTGGACGAACTTGAAATGCGCGAAGTCCACGCCGTTCTCCATGACGTATTGCGGATGCAACTCCAAGCCCGGGCGAAACAGTGTGGCCGCGGGGTAGGAGGGGTAGTAGTCGGCGGCGGTGCAGTTGTCGTCGAATCCGGCCAGGACGTCCGGTACATCGAAGTACGGCGGGGCGCCATCGACGTCGTGCCAGATGAAGATCGATTCGTTCAGTTCGGCCACCGGATAAGTCCGGATGCGCCGGCCCTTGTTCGGGCGTTTCTCGTAGGGGATGCAGACGTTGCGGCCATCGCTGTTCCACTCCCAACCGTGAAATGGGCAAACGATGCGATCACCTTCGACATGTCCGCCGTACCCGAGGTGGGCGCCGAGATGTTCGCAGTAGGCGTCCATGACCGACACGTCACCGGTGGCGGATCGCCATCCGACCATCTCGGTGTCGAAGTACTTCATCTTGTGGACCTCGCCGACCCCGATCTCGGCGGACCACGCCACCTGAAACCAGCCGGTGGGTTTCATCGGCAGGGGAGTTCTGGCCATCTGGCATCCCTTCGTCCGGCAGTCGCCCGACTCGATCTGTGCAGAATCGTAGTGGGGTCTGTGAAAAAAGAACAGAGGGTTCGGTGAAACTAGGTGAGGGCGCGCGCAACGGATAGAGTTGCCCAGGTGAGCGGACCGGGAGTGGTGGGCAGGCGCAGTAACAAGCGCGGCCTGGCCACTCGAGAATCAATGTTGGACACCGCATTGCGTTCGTTGGCGACAGGCGACCCGGCGGCGGTGTCCGGGAATCGGATCGCCAAGGAGATCGGCGCGACCTGGGGCGCGGTCAAATACCAGTTCGGCGACATCGACGGGCTGTGGGCGGCGGTGCTGCATCGCACGGCCGAGCGCCGGGGTGATCTGCCGGTGAGCGCGCCGGCGGACGCATCGCTGGAAGTGCGGGTCGGTGCCATCGTCGACAACATGTACGAGGGTCTGACGGTGGGGGATTCGCGGGCGATCGAGAATCTGCGGGCTGCGCTACCGCGTGATCGCGAGGAGCTCGAGCGCCTGTACCCGCGTACCGCCGCGGAGTTCGCGTCGTGGGGTCAGGCCTGGCTGGACACCTGCCGGCGTGCCTTTTCCGGACTTGACGTCGATCCGCAGCGGGTGGCCGAGGTCGCGGCATTCATCCCGGGTGCGATGCGGGGCATCGTGTCCGAGAAGCAACTCGGCACATACACCGACCTCGACCTCGCACGGCGTGGGATCACCAACGCGATCGTCTCCTACCTGCAGCCGCAGTGATCTGGTGGCGATTATTGCGAAAACCGTATTACAGACGGATGTATTGAGTATTGGACTGATCGTAATAATGGCGCAATAGTGTTTGTCATGGACACGCTCAACCCGGACGTACCCGACGACGTCTTTGCCGACATCCTCAAGCAGGTCAACCAGTTCGTGCGGACACGTGTGGTGCCGCGCGAGCTCGAGATCATGAACACCGACGCGATTCCCGACGACCTGCGAAGCCAGGCCGCCGAGATGGGGTTGTTCGGTTATGCGATTCCCCAGGAGTGGGACGGCCTCGGGCTCAACCTGATCCAGGACGTCGAACTCGCGATGGAACTGGGGTACACATCGTTGGCGCTTCGTTCGATGTTCGGGACCAACAACGGGATCGCCGGTCAGGTCCTGGTCGGATTCGGAACCGACGAGCAACGCTCACAGTGGTTGCCGGGCATCGCTACTGGTGATGTTGTCGCATCGTTCGCGCTCACCGAACCCGGCGCGGGTTCCAACCCGGCGGGCCTGAAAACCACCGCCCGCGTCGACGGTGACGGCTGGATCATCGATGGCGGCAAGCGATTCATCACCAATGCGCCGAATGCGAACCTGTTTGTGGTTTTTGCCCGGATCTCACCGGCACCGGACACCGGCAACGGCATCGCTGTCTTCCTGGTTCCGGCGTCGGCGGACGGGATCGAGGTCGGCCCGA
The DNA here is from genome assembly GCF_000383535.1 of Nocardia sp. 348MFTsu5.1. NCBI lineage: Bacteria > Bacillati > Actinomycetota > Actinomycetes > Mycobacteriales > Nocardiaceae > Nocardia > Nocardia sp. 348MFTsu5.1. Next base: position 243,124 of record NZ_KB911509.1, on the reverse strand, counting down.
AGGACGCAAAGATGGGGCAAGAGGGTGCGACCACCGCCGAGGTGAGTTTCAACGGCGTCCGCGTCGGCCCCGAGTCACTGGTCGGTGGCAACGCCGACGTCGGATACCGCGCCGCGATGACCTCGCTGGCGCGTGGACGGGTACACATCGCGGCCCTGGCGGTCGGCCAGGCCCAGCGGGCGCTCGACGAGTCTGTTACGTATGCGGCATCGGCTACGCAGGGCGGAACCGCGATCGGTGATTTCCAATTGGTGCAGGCGATGCTTGCCGAGCAATTCGCCGGCGTGATGGCGGGCCGCGCGATGGTGCGCGATGCCGCGCGGGCCTGGGTGACCGAGACCGATCGCCGGATCGCACCGTCGGCGGCAAAGTTGTTCTGCACGGAGATGGTCGGCAAGGTCGCCGATCTGGCCGTTCAGATCCACGGCGGATCCGGATACATGCGGGACGTGCCGGTGGAACGGATCTATCGGGACGTCCGTCTGCTCCGCCTGTACGAGGGAACCAGCGAGATTCAGAAGCTGGTCATCGGTGGCGGGCTGATCCGGGCCGAGAAGAAGAGGTTGTCGTCGTGACCTTGCCGCTGGCGGGATTCACCGTGGTGTCCGTCGAGCAGGCGGTGGCAGCGCCACTGGCCACGCGCAACCTCGCCGATCTCGGTGCCCGCGTGATCAAAGTCGAACGGCTGGACGGAGATCTGGCGCGCAGCTATGACCACCTGGTCGAAGGCACGGGCGCACACTTCGTCTGGCTCAATCGGGGCAAAGAGTCGATTGCCGTCGACCTGAAGTGCGCCGACGGCCTCGATGCAGTGCGCCGGCTGATCGCCCGGGCCGACGTCTTCGTCCAGAATCTGGCACCCGGGGCGGCGGAGCGACTCGGGCTCGGTGCCGACGACCTCCGGGAAGGCCATCCCGAGCTGGTGGTGGTGAACCTCTCCGGATTCGGTGCCGGTGGTCCGCTGGAGCAGCGGAAGGCCTACGACATGCTCATCCAGGCCGAGGCCGGTCTCATCTCGGTCACCGGTACGCCGGAAACCGCGGTGAAGACCGGAATACCCACGGCCGACATCGCATCCGGAATGTATTGTGCGCAAGCAGTTCTCGCGGCATTGCTGCGTCGGGCCACCACCGGTGAAGGCGCGGTGGTCGATGTGTCGATGCTCGAATCGACCGTCGAATGGATGGGCCATGCGATGTACTCGCAGATGTACACGGGCGCCCCTCCGCCACGAATGGGGTTGAGTCACATCTCGATTGCGCCCTACGATGCATTCCCGACCAGCGACGGACAGATCCTGATCGGGGTGCAGTCCGATCGCGGCTGGCGGGAGTTGGTGACCGAGGTGTTCGGTGCGCCGGAACTGGCGGACGATCCGCGCTTTGTCACCAACGTGGCACGCGTCGCGAATCGGGCGGCCTGCGACGCGGAGGTGAGCACCCGTACCCGCCTGCGCACCACCGCCGACCTCGACGCCGCGCTCGCGGCCGCGGGCATCCCGGCCGCGCAGATCAAAGGGCTCGATCAGGTGATCGATCACCCGCAACTGGCCGCCCGCAACCGGTGGCGCACGATCGGGACCGAACACGCACAGGTCGAGGCACTCCTACCGCCGGCCACATTCACCGACTTCGAAGCACCGATGGGGGATGTGCCCGCGCTCGGGCAACACACCCACTCGCTGCTGGTCGAGACCGGTCTCACCGACGACGAAGCCACGAGCATGATTGCCCGCGGTGACGCACTACAAGCCACTGGATGACCATCGCGAAGGCGTGCGGTGAAAGCCGCTGTCTCGCAAGATCACACCCCATCGAAAGGACATCATGCTCGCCAATCGCACCGCCGTCATCACCGGAGCAGCCCAGGGTATCGGCCTGGCCATCGCCCGCACGTTCGCCGAGAACGGCGCCCGTATCGTGATCGGTGATCTCGACGAGGCCAAGGCCAAGGAGGCTGCCGCGTCGCTGCCGACCGAATCGATCGGGGTGCGGTGCAACGTCACGTCCGCCGACGACGTGGCAGCACTCCTCGCGGCGGCGACCGACACCTTCGGCTCGCTCGATGTCATGGTCAACAACGCCGGAATCACCCGCGACGCCACGATGCGGAAGATGACCGAGCAGCAGTTCGACGACGTGATCGAGGTCCATCTGAAGGGCTGCTGGATCGGAACCCGGCTGGCGTCGGGCATCATGCGCGAGAACGGTGGCGGATCGATCATCAACATGTCGTCGATCTCGGGCAAGGTCGGGATGATGGGACAGACGAACTATTCGGCGGCCAAGGCCGGAATCGTCGGCCTCTCCAAGGCCGCATCGAAAGAGGTTGCGCACCTCGGGGTTCGGGTCAATGTGATTCAGCCGGGTCTCATCCGCACCGCGATGACCGAGGCCATGCCACAGAAGGCGTGGGATTCGAAGATGGCGGAGATCCCGATGGGACGGGCCGGCGAACCAGAGGAAATCGCCTCGGTCGCGCTGTTCTACGCCTCATCGATGTCGTCGTACATGACCGGTACCGTCGCCGAAGTCACCGGCGGACGCCACATCTGAATGGTCAGTCGGAGACGCCGGGAGCCGATTCGTGGTGCCGGCGTCCGTGAGTTCTTCGGCGCTCTTTCATCTCCGCCTCGAAGACATGGCGGACTCCGCCTTCCAGCTGGTCGCGGACACGTCGTTCGTGATCGCGGAACACCGACCAGTAGGTGTCGTCGAACTCTTCGACGATCTGGAATGTCCACCGCCCTTCGATGACGTTGCGGCCGACCAGATCTTCGTCGAGACAGTCGGCGATCTCGCCATGCCCGGCCGCGCGAAGGTCGTCGGTGGCGTCACCGAGCAACAGGTCGGTGTGACCCATCAACTGGTGGAACGAATACAGATGACCGCGGGCGCGCTCGAGGCACTCCAGCGCTTCCGAAAGTTTTCCGACAGCAGCGACGGTGTCGTCATCGACACCGTCCGGGCGTCGAAGGGCAGGCAACGGTTCTCCATTGGCTTCGGACACAGATGCCAAAGTACCCCGCACCAGCGGACGTCAATCCCGTATCGCAGGTTATCGCTGCTGGTCGCCGAGGAGTGAAACTGTGCGGTCCGGAGTTGTCGGGGACATCACCTCGACCCACCACGAATCGAGTGGGCTCGGCTCGGGCCACCGGACGTCCGGCCGGTTCCACGTCTCGATCACCTCGTCGACGGTGTCATGCAGGTCGAGTACCTGTTCGAGCTGCAGGGCAGTGATCGGGCGGGTGATGGAGGGTCGCGCCGCCGCGACGGCGAACATTGCTCCGTCCTTATCGGCTCGCGCTCGGGCCTGTTCCAGCGTCTTCAATCCCGCAGACGCCAAGAATGTGGTTTTGGTCAGATCGACGAGCAGATTGGCGGTACCGCCGCTGAATGCAGCATCGACCGCGTCACGGAGACGGTTGATCGTCAGCAGATCAATGTCACCGCAGACGGACAGAATGGTGATGTTCCCCTGCCTGACGGTCGAGGTCGTGAACGGTGGGGCGGTGTGATCCGGGGTGGTTGCAAATGCGGTGAAGGCGTACATGGGTGAGAATTGCTCCCTTGCCATGGTCGGGAGCGCAGGCAACCAAGGACTGCCTACGCAAAACGCGGCTTGTCCTAAACCTCATCTCATCGTTGCAGCGTTCACGACTGTTTGCAACCCTCTGACCGAGGCAATGGCCGAACGGCTTGACCGCCGGATGTCGGTTATGCCGGGTTCAGATTGCGGCAACCGAATACGCGTGCCGCAGAAGCAGCTCGACCGCATGTTCGACGACTCCGGCAACGATGGCGGGCGGCGGTCCGTCGAAGATCTTCTGCGTCGCGGTTGTCAGACCCGGCTCGACGATGCCGAACCAGACCGTTCCCGGGGCGACACCTGTTTCCTGCGGATCGGGGCCGGCTTCGCCGGTGACTGCCAATGTCAGGTCAGCTCTCAACAGATACGCGGTTGACTCGGCCATGGCGATGGCAGCCGTCTTGTTGACGACGGGACCGGGCGGAACCTTGAGGAGGCCGTGCTTCACCCGCCGGTGGTAGGCAACGATCCCGCCGAGAAACCAGTCGCCGGCTGCCGGCGCCCGGCCCAGGGCGGCGGCGATGTTGCCCGCGGTCAGGGACTCGGCGGTCGCGACCTTGAGGCCATGCCGGGTAGCCACGCCGGAGAGCTCTTCGGCGAGCGCCGAGATCCTCTCGCTGTTGTCGGTGGCCGTCACAGCATCAGTTGTGGCCATTTTCCGCGATCATGGTCAGGCGCTTCAAGCATTCCTCGAGCCGTGGCGCGACAGTCAGGCGCTGAACGTTGTCCGGAATCCACCGAATGGGTGCAGATTCGGCGGTCTCGTCCATCGTCACCAAGGATCCGTTGCCGTCCTTTTCGACGTGCACCCGAACCGTCGCAGTTCCGGCAGGCAGCGCGCGAGCGGACAGTACAAGTAGTCCGGCGGACGATTCGACAGATTCTGTCTTGTCGTCGATCAGCGCAGGCCAAAGACCTACCGAGTGTTCGATCTTCGATCCCGACTGCGGCCATTCCTGATCCACATTGCGGATCCGGGACGCGCCGACCACCCAGGAGCTATATAGCCAACCGTTGGACAGTACGGACCAGACCTGGGCTGGAGTCGCGGATGTTTTGCGTTCGACCTGGATCATCGATGCGGTCCTTTCGTCGGTTGTGCAGGCTTCTTGGGAACCTGTGGTTGTCAGCCGGGCAGTGTTTCTCCGCCGATGGGCGCCAGTACCTCGCCGCTGTAGTAGGACGACATCGTCTCCGATGCGAAAAACACGTACGAAGGTGCTATCTCGTCGGGTTGCGCGGCTCGACCGTAAGGAACTTGCTCACCGAAATCGGCCACCTTGTCTGCGGGCATGGTTGCCGGAATCAAGGGAGTCCACACCGGTCCGGGGGAAACGCAATTGACGCGGATACCGCGGTCGAGAAGACTCTGCGCGAGCGAGTACGTCAACGCGATCACCGCACCCTTGGTCGCGGAATAGTCGATGAGCGACTTGTTGCCGCGCAAGCCGTTGATCGAACCGGTGTTGATGATTGACGAGCCGGGCCGCAGATGTTTCAGAGCTGCCCGGGTCACGTGGAAGAAACTGTTGATGTTCACGTCGAAGGTTCGCTGCCACTGCTCGGACGTGATGTCTGCGAAGTCGTCGACGACTTGTTGGTACGCAACGTTGTTCACCACGATGTCGAGCGAGCCGAGATCTGCGACGGTGCGTTCGACCACCTGCACGCAGTGCTCGGGGTCGGCGAGGTCACCGGAATACGTGCGGCACGCAGCGCCGGCCTCTTCGACTCTGGACCGGGTGTGGTCGGCGTCGGCCGTTTCGGAAAGATAGGCGATGGCGACGTCCGCGCCTTCTTTGGCGAACGCAATCGCAACCGCACGACCGATACCAGAGTCACCGCCGGTGATCAGGGCCTTCTTGCCCTCGAGGAGACCACGACCGACGTACGACGCCATCTCGTCGTGTGGCTGGTCGATCATGTCGGCGGTGTGACCAGGATAGGGAATCTTCTGGCGTGGGTGCTCGCTCATACGGTGCGGATTACCCCACGGTCGAACGTCAAAACATCAGTCCGCCGACTACTTCAGAGATTGCGGACTCGCGTGCAGACCGCGTCATAGATCGTCAGCAGATCAGCGTCGGGCAGATCCGGTTCGCAGGCGTTCACCCACTCGTCAAAGGCACAGTGAATGGCCAGCTGTGCGACCTCGAGGGTCATCTTTATTCGTGAACGTGTTGTCGCCGAGCATCTTTCGTCGACCAGGGCCAGCCAGCGCTGTGTGTTCTCGGCGCAGCGTCCGAGTGCGGCCCTGGACAGAGCGGGGTTGGTGCAGACCAGCTTTCGAATTCGCAGCACCGTTGCGGCGACCTCGCCCTGATCGTGCCGGAAGCCGATGATGGCGCCTCGGAAAGCCTCCTCGATGTCGGCCAGCGAAAACGCTGCCAGAGTTTCCTCGGTGGCGCAGGCAGCCTTCAGGCTCGCCTGCAGCGCCTCGTCGAACCCATGCGTGTCGCCGAGGATGGACTCCTCTTTGGTGGCGAAATACCGGAAATACGTTCGTGGGGAGATCCCGGCGGCGCGGGCGATCTCATCGACCGTGGTGTCGTCGAAGCCATGTAGTTCGAACAATTCGAGTGCTGCCTTCTGCACTTCTATCCGCGTCGCGGTGCGGCGCCGGGTCCGCAGATCCGGTGCGGTGCCCGCGGAAGAAGTTGGCATGGCGCCGATCCTACGTCATACGGTGCCAAACTGGCAGTGACTGCCACTTGGGCTATGCTTCGCACAGTTGTTATGTGGCCGACCGAGTGGATGTGATCGTGACCGAGAGTGTGGATGTCGGCGTCAGAGCCGACCGTCGTGGTGAAAGTCCGGCCGGCAGTGTTCTTCTGATATCGCTGCTGCTGGTCGCGACATTTGTGGTCATCCTCAACGAGACCATCCTGGGTGTCGCCCTGCCGACCCTGATGAAAGATCTCGACATCACCGCGGCCACCGCGCAGTGGCTGACAAGTGGCTTCTTGCTGACGATGGCGATCGTCATCCCCACCACCGGCTTCATCCTGCAGCGGTTCAGCATCCGCTGGGTGTACGTGGCGGCGATGTCGTCATTCACCCTGGGCACGCTTCTGGCTGCCGTCGCGCCGGGCTTCGAGGTCTTGATGGTGGCCCGGGTGATCCAGGCCGTGGGCACCGCCATCATGATCCCGCTGCTGATCACGACCATCTTGAACGTGGTGCCCGAGCATTCACGCGGCCGCGTCATGGGGCTGGTCTCCGTCGTGATCTCGGTGGCACCGGCCATCGGACCCACCGTGTCCGGTCTGATTCTCCAGTCGTTCAGCTGGCGGGCGATGTTCTGGATCGTGTTGCCGGTGGCGGCGGTCGTGCTGATCCTGGGCGGCATCCTCGTGCGCGACGTGGCGGAGCGGCACCCGGCGCATCTGGACGTCGTGTCGATCCCGTTGTCGGCCCTGGGCTTCGGTGGAATCGTGTACGGGCTGAGCAGTATCGGCGAGTCGTCGTCCGGGCACACACCGGTGCCGCCGTGGGTTCCGCTGGCGATCGGAGTGCTCTCGTTGGGCCTGTTTGTCGTCCGGCAGATGAAGCTTGTCGAGCGTGGTCGGGCCCTGTTGGATCTGCGGACCTTCAAGATCCCCCAGTTCAGGCTTGCGGTGGTGTTGATGGGCGGGCTGATGCTGACGCTGTTCGGCGCGCTGATCCTGCTGCCGCTGTACTTGCAGAACGTCCTCGACAAGAGTGTCCTGACCACCGGACTGGTCTTGCTGCCGGGCGGTCTGGTGATGGGCCTGCTGGGACCAGTTGTCGGTGCACTCTTCGATCGATTTGGTGCACGACCGCTGGTTTTGCCCGGCGCGATCGCAATGAGCGCCGGCACGTGGTTGCTGGCCACACTCAATGCCGACTCCGAGTTGTATAGGGTCATCATCGCTCACGTGATCTTGAGTGCCGGCATAGCGTTTGCTCTCACGCCCTTGATGACGTCGGCGCTGGGTTCGCTGCCGCCGGCATTGTATTCACACGGCAGTGCCACCGTCAGCACGATCCAGCAGGTTGCCGGCGCGGCCGGTACGGCACTGTTCGTCACCTTGATGACGCGCGGTATCGAGACGTCGTCCGCTGACGGAAACTCCGAGACCATCGCAAACGCTGACGGAATACATGCGGCGTTCCTCGTCGGCGGCGTCATCTCGGTTCTGCTCGTGCTCGGTGCAACGTTGGTGCGATCTGGTGCCAAAACGGCCACCGTTGTAGAGGTCACCGAAGTCTGAGTCGGGGTGCCCTCGGCAAATTTCGGGGAATCGTTTCACTTCAGTTCCGGTGCAGAAACGTGAAAGAAACTGGAACACGAGGAGATCTCTCATGGATTTTGGCGTCTTCATTCCCATCGGAAACAACGGCTGGCTCATCAGTGAGGCTGCACCGCAGTACAAGCCGAGCTTCGCACTCAACAAAGAGATCGTGCAGAAGGCCGAGGCCGTCGGTTTCGACTTCGCGCTGTCGATGATCAAGTTCCGGGGATTCGGCGGCAAGACCGAGTTCTGGGACCACAATCTCGAGTCCTTCACCCTCATGGCAGGTCTGGCCGCCGTCACCGAGAAGATCAAGCTCTACGCTTCGACAGGCATCCTGGCACTGCCACCCGCTCTGGTTGCGAGGATGGCATCGACCATCGACTCGATTGCGCCGGGACGCTTCGGAATCAACATCGTCTCGGGTTGGGCCCCGGCCGAGTACACCCAGATGGGCCTGTGGCCGGGCGATGATCACTTCAGCAACCGATACGACCGCGCCACCGAATACGTCCAGGTCATCCGCGATCTTCAAGACACCGGCGTCAGCACCCGCGACGGGGAGTTCTACCAGATGGACGACTGCCGGCTCTCGCCGCAACCTGAGGGCGGGACGGTGCCGATCGTTGCTGCCGGTCAGTCCGCCCGCGGCATGAAGTTCGCCGCCGACCACGCCGACTACAACTTCGTTCTCGGCTCGGGCGTCAACACCCCGTCCGCGTTCGAACCGACCGTGTCCGCGATGGTGGCGGCGGCGGAGGAGTCGGGCCGCGATGTGGGCGCCTTGGCATTGTTCATGGTGATCGCCGACGAGACCGACGAAGCCGCACAGGTGAAGTGGGATGATTACAACAAGAACGTCGACGTCGATGCGCTGAGCTTCATGGTCGAGCAGACCGAGACCGACAAGACCGCCACCGAAGGTTCGACGGCCAAGACGATCTCGTTGCCCGAGGGTGCGGTGAACCTGAACATGGGAACGATCGTCGGCTCGTACGAGACCTGCGCGGGGATGCTCGATGAAGTTGCCGCGATCAAGGGCGTCAAGGGGATCATGTTGGTATTCGACGATTTTGTCGCGGGCGTCGAGAACTTCGGGAGCAGGATCCAGCCACTGCTCGCGTGTCGCAAGGACGTCGTCGGCGTCGGATCCTGATCTGATGATTTGGGAAGACAACCGCGAAGGCAGTTACGCCACAGGTGGTTTCGACGGAACGCTGGAGCCGGGGACTCGGCCGGCACTGTTGATCGTCGATCCGGCGCGCGCCTACGTCGACCGGGAATGTGGACTCTACGTCGGGCCATCCGGGCTGCCCGTGGTCGAAGCCATGCGTTCGCTCCTGGCCGCGGCGCGCGCCGCCGAGATCCCGGTGATCGTGACCGAGGTGGTGCTGCGGCCGGACCTGGCAGACGCAGGGGTGTTCGGACGCAAGGTGCCTGCACTGGAAGCCTTCACCCGGGGGAACCCGTTCGGTGAGTTTGTCGATGGGCTCGAACCCGCGGATGGCGAGCTCCGTCTGACCAAGCAGTATCCGAGTGCCTACTTCGGCACACCATTGGCCGCATATCTGACGTCGTTGAAGGTCGATACGGTCCTGATCGCCGGATTCTCGACCAGTGGATGTGTGCGCGCTTCCGCCCTGGACACGATGCAGTACGGGTTCGTGCCGATCGTGGTCGCCGACGCGGTCGGTGACCGGGTACCGGCGATCCATGACGCAAACCTGTTCGACATCGGAGCGAAGACAGGGGAGGTGTGGTCGCTGGAGCTCGCAGAGAAATACTTGGTGGAGCTGGCAAGGTGAACAACCTATGGTCGCGGTCGCGTGAGTCCGTCGTGAAGTGAACTGTCGCAGAATATTCGGTGAAGCCTGACGTCGATTCGGCTGAGCGTGAGCATGTCTCGTTACGCTGGGACCAGTGATCTCACGCGGCCGGACGCAGCAGTCCGTGGTGGTTCGGGCCGTCGTTGTGGCGGCAGTGCTGATTGCGCTGGCGATCGCCGCGTATCTGATCCCGTTTCCGTCGGTGGAACGCCTCCGCGAATGGGCTGATTCATTCGGATTCGCGTTCACAGCGCTGTTCTTCCTCGGCTATGGCGTGATCACGATCTTCCCGGCACCGAGGTCGGCATTCAGCGTTTCCGCGGGACTGCTGTTCGGATCGGCAACCGGGTTCCTCGGATCGATGCTGGCGACAACGTTCGCCGCTGTCGTGGCCTTTGTCCTCGTCCGCCGCTACGGCCGGGAACGGATCAAGCCCTACCTACGGTCTCCGGTGGCCCGTTCGATCGAACTGCGGATGGAGCGCCGGGGCTGGCTTGCGGTGGGGTCGCTCCGGTTGATCGTGCCCTTTCCGTTCACCGCCACCAACTACATCGCTGCATTGTCGTCGATCAGATTCGTTCCATACCTGGTGGCAACAGTTGTCGGTGTCATGCCCGCAACCGCCGCCGTGGTCATCGTCGGTGACGCACTGTCCGGGAACGGCAGCGCGGGGATGATCGCACTCTGCGCCGGCCTGTTCTCGCTGGGCATCATCGGATTGTTGATCGACGCACGCCTCGGCACACCGGACGCCGCGGCGTAGCTCCGGACGGTCAACGGGGCGGTGCCGAGGCCTGAATCGCTGCGCCGGCGGCGGCCGTTCCGCTCTCCTCATTCTCGAGTTGTTGCAGGTATGGCGCCACTTCATCGTGGATCGCGGCGTTGTACGCCTCCGGTTGCTGCATCGGATTGGCATGCCCCGTACTCGTCATTCGCACCACAAACAACCGGCCTTGCGGTCCTCCGGTCTCCTCGAACAGAAGCTCCTGTGAGTAGTCGACGTCGACGACCGGGTCGTCGGTACCGAAGTCCGGGCGCATGAACACGATGGCGGGGAACGGACGATCATCCGCGGAGTCATCGATCGCGGCGAGATCGTCGGTGGCGCCGGAGGCGACGATGGTGCGGAACTGGGATTGGATCAGTCCGTTGCTGGCGGAGTTCGGGTTGAAGATCTTCTGTCGCAGGACGCCGCGGATGGTGGTGACGAATGCCCCCGGGTCGAGCACCGGGTGTGCTTCGTCGTCGGTCAAAACGAAACGATTCTTTCGTGCCGCCGTTTCGACGAACAGTCGTAGGCCGCGACTCTCCCTGGCCCCGGGCAGCCATCCCATCCAGCGGAGCAGGTCTTCACCGGCGCTGCGGCTGTGGGCCCGGACGGCATGCAGATTCATCGGTGTGCAATCGAGTATGACCGCTCGCAATCTGACGTCGGTGTTCTCGACGATGTGCGTGGCCACTTCGAGCGCGATGATCCCGCCCATGCTGTGTCCGATCAGCACGATCTGGTCGATGCCCAGCGATTGCGCGTAGGTGGTGATTATTCGGCTGATGACCGCGGTGTCGATACCGTCGTTGTCATATTGCACCGCCCACACCTGTCCGATGCCGGACAGCGCCGGCAGCGACCGCGCGGTTCTGCTGGCGTTGAGGTTGCCCAGGCCCACGAGGTCGACGACCGCGGTGTCCCGGTTGGCTGGATCTGCGGCGTCGTAGATGTGATGAATCTGCGGCTGGGTGGTCGCCAGGCGCTCTCGCTCGGGGCCCACGTCGTGCGCCCAATACTGTGAACACAGGATCATCACGGCCACCAGGGCGAACCCGATGCGGACCAGGGAACGTCGGAGTCCGCCGAAATGAATCCAGTTGTGGCCCAGTCGAGTTGATCGAAGCGCTTCTTTGCGCCGCTCATCGCTCCAGTCGGTGACCGGATGATGTGACGAACCCAGATCCCGTGCCATTCCCTCCAGCGTAGCCACTTTCCACGCTCCCAAACGGGCTGTGTTTGCGAGGGCGCTCCAGCCACTGCGAGTGTGTGATTCCATGGCATACATGGATTTCGGAATCTCGACATTTGTCACCGACGAGGGAATTCGCCCCGATGTGCTGGGCAGGGCACTTGAAGAGCGCGGATTCGATTCGTTGTTCCTGGCCGAGCACTCACACATCCCGGTGAGCCGTGAGTCGCCCTATCCCGGTGGGGGTGATCTGCCGCGGGTGTACTACCGAACTCTGGATCCCTTCCTTGCGTTGACCGCTGCGGCGGCCGTCACCACGCGGTTGGTGCTGGGAACCGGTATCGCGCTGCTTCCGCAACGGGACCTGATCCACACCGCGAAAGAGGTTGCGACGCTTGATCTGCTCTCCGGTGGCCGGGTCGCCTTCGGCGTCGGTGTGGGGTGGAACCGGGAGGAGATGCGGAATCACGGAACCGATCCACGGACCCGCGGCGCACTGATAGACGAGCAACTGGCTGCACTGAAGGCCATCTGGACACAGGATCAGGCCGAGTTCCACGGGGAGCACGTTGACTTCGATCCGATCTACTCGTGGCCGAAGCCCGTCCAGTCACCGCATCCGCCGATCTATGTCGGGGGTGAGAGCGCCGCGGCTCTGACTCGGCTGGTCACGTACGGCGACGCGTGGCTGCCGCGAGCCAACACAAGTGCGGACGAGCTCATCCGGGTGCGTGGGGTGCTTGCAGAGCGCGGCCGGACCGACATCCCGTTCACCATCTTCGGGGCCCGATCGTCGGCCGGGGAACTCGACGGGTACGCGCGTGCGAACGTCGAACGGGTGACGTTCCTGCTGAAAACCGCTCCGGAAGATGAGACGCTGCGCCGCCTCGACGACCTGGCGGCCGCCGCAGAACCCTATCGCTGATCCGATGGACTCCGATATCGCCCGGCGCTCGCTGGAATCCGCTCGAGCCGAGACAACCGGACTGATCGATCAGATGTCGGCGCGCCTGGCTTCTGTTGTTGATGCGGCGGCGGAGGAAACCGCTGACGATGAGCACGATCCGGAGGGGTCGACGCTGGCGTTTGAACGGGGACAACTCGTCGCCCAGATCGAGAGATCGCAGGCTAGGGTGATCGAGATCGACATCGCGCTCGAGCGAATTGCACTGGGTACGTATGGGATCTGCGAGCGCTGTGGATCGCAGATCGGGCCCGACCGCCTCGACGTTCTTCCGGCGGCCCGGCTGTGTATCACGTGCGCGAATACGAGGGATCAGTCCAGGCAGTGGTGAGAACCGAGCATGAAACAGGTGGCAGCGTGAACACATTTCAAAAGGTTGCGGCAGCGGTCAACAAGGTTGTGCTGGTGGTGATTGCGGTCCCCGGGCTGAGCAAGCTCGCCGCCGGTTCGACGGTGGTGATCACCTACACCGGCCGAAAATCCGGGAAGTCATTTCGGCTGCCGGTGAGCTACAAGCGCACTGGTGACGAGGTTGTCATCAGGGTGGCGATGCCCGACAAGAAAAACTGGTGGCGCAACTTCCTCGGCGAAGGTGGTCCGGTCACTCTGGCTCTGCCAGGTGGCGACCGTACCGGGCATGCAGTCACCCATCGCAGTGACTCCGGCGCGGTCACCGTGACCATCACGCTGGATTGACCGCTTGGTTCCTGTCGGGACTCACTGCACGTTGGCAGAGAGGGGTTGCCGGGTCAGCACGAGCGGCGGGCCGTCGGTGATCGCGATCGTGTGTTCACTGTGTGCGGTACGTGAGCCGTCCGCTGAGCGGATGGTCCAGCCGTCGGGGTCGTAGACGATCTTGTCGGTGCCGGCGGCGAACCACGGTTCCAGCGCGAGGGTCAACCCCGGCCGCAGTGTGAGGCCACGTCCTGCGCGCCCGGTGTTCGGTACGTGCGGATCTTCGTGCATGGTTCGCCCGAGCCCGTGACCACCGAACTCGGTGTTCACCGGATACCCGTATTCGGCTGCCACCGCGCCGATCGCCGCCGAGATGTCGCCGAGCCGGTTGCCGGGCAGTGCAGCGGCAATTCCTGCTGTCAGTGCTTGTTCGGTCGCCGCGATGAGTCGTTCGTCCTCGGGGCGCGGCTCACCGACGATGATGCTGCGGGCACAGTCGGCGACCCAGCCGTCGATCGATACCGCGATGTCCATGCTCAACAGGTCCCCGCCGGTCAATACGTAGTCGTGCGGGAGCCCGTGCAGGACCGCGTCATTGACCGACAGACAGATGACGTTGCGGAACGGACCGCGTCCGAATGACGGTGCGTAGTCCCAATAACACGACGTGGCGCCGCGCTGGGCGATCAACTGGCGGGCGCGCTCTTCCAGGTCGAGTAGATTCACGCCGGGGTGGGCGCGTTGTTCTAGGTCGTCGAGCAATTCGGCGATGAAGGTGCCGGTGACGCCCATCGCCGCGACTTCACGTGGTGTCTTCAGTTCAAGCACAGGTGGTCCTCCTCATCGAGCAATTCGGTATTAAAATACCAATATAGAGGGTTCGCTGGTATTTTCATACCGCAGGGGCGTTAGACTATCGATATGGTGCGACTCCCACTGACTCCGGAACAGCTGGCCGTAGGTAAGCGACTCGGTCAACAGCTACGACAGGCGCGGGGTGACCGGACCCTCGCCGAAGTTGCTCTGGCGGCGGGGATCTCCCCGGAAACCCTTCGGAAGATCGAGACCGGCCGGCTGGCGACACCCGCATTCACGACGATCGCGGCCCTGGCTCGCGTCCTTCCGTTGCCGCTCGATGAACTCGCCGACATCTGCCTTGCCGAGACCGACCTCCAGCAAACTGTGTGAAAAAAACCTCTTGCGAACATGCGTTCGATTCGGTAATCTGGAGTCCGTTGACCGCAAAGATATGACGAGTCGAGCCAAACACCTTCCCCTGTGAAACTGGTCAACTTCCTGTTGCTTTCTGCCTGGAAGGTGTTCTGTGATGCGGCTTCTCGATGTCGTTGATTCTCTGGTTGATCTGGTCATTCCGGACGATCCCGGCGAACTGCTCGCTCTGGCGAAGGATCTGATCACGCTGCGCAATGCCGGCGAGTATCAGCTCGCGGTGTGTGCGGCGGTGATCGATCAGTCAGGTATGGCACGCAAAGCCGGATCGACAACGGCAAAGTTGTTGCAGGCCAATGGCGCTGCGCCAGGTGCGGCGTATCGGTGGATCCGTGTCGGGTCGGGTTTGGCAGGGTTGGATCGCACTGCCGGGTACTCGCGGGACGGGTTCCTGTCCTCCGAGCATGTCGATGCGGTGGTCAAAGGTGTCGCGCATATCGTCGACCGATCCGACGAGCCGGTCTCCGGTGAGCAGCGGGTGGAGTTCGAGCGGAAACTGTTGAGCCACGCCATTTCGGGTGCTCCACCGTCGGAGATCGGTGCGGTGGCACGGGCGTTGGGGAACGAGATCGCCGACAAAGGTGGTGGTCTACCGCCGGCCGAAGACCGATCGTTGAACAGTCTGGACTATGTCGTCAACCCTGAGGGTCGATGTGTCGGCAGGTTCGATGTGGATGCGGTGATCGGGGAAAAGTTGTTCTCCGCGTTGGATTTGTGGTCCAGAGCCCGTCCCGAACCCGACGGCAGTGACGATGCCCGCACACCGACCCAGCGCCGCGCTGATGCGCTGCACCAACTGCTGGACTGCGGCGGCGGTGGGCAAGACTTGGTGTCGGCGCCGCGGACCGAGGTGATGGTCACCGTCCCGGCCGATCATCCCCAAGCGGCGACGCTGCGGTGGATGGGCCCGATCACCGAAGCGACCGCGCTGGCGTTGGCGTGTGATTCGTCGATCACCAAGGTCACCCTCGACGGCCAAGAAGTTCCGATTGATCTGAGTCCACCGAAACGCCTGTTCACCGGTCTGGTCCGCAAAGCGATCATCATCCGCGATGCCTGTTGTGTGAAGTGCGGCGGATCGGTGACCTGGTCTGATTGTCACCACATCACACACTTTGCCGATGGTGGTGCCACGACCCTGGAGAACGGGTGTCTGTTGTGCCGCACCTGCCATATGGCGGTCCACCACACCGATTGGGACGTGATCATGGGCTCCGATGGGCATCCGTGGCTGATCCCGCCGGCGGACATCGACCCGCAGCGAAGACCGCTGCCGGCCTACAACCGACGAACACTCACCCTCGCCGCCTGACTCACTTCGAATTTTCTATCCATCGCACCCGATTCACGGTCGGGACCGCGCTCGCACGTTGAAAACTACATAGTGTGAATCGACCCTGGTGCTGCTGCTGACCGGACAGGGTTCCGCCGATGAACATTGACGGACCGCGGTGGCAGCACCACGGCGCCGAACCGAAGGGAAACTGTTGTGTCTGTCTCCGACGGTCTGCCGGATCTCTTTGGCTAGGCGACGCCCCTCACAGATGATCCGTCGATGCGAAGGCGTTCCACAAAGATTCGGAGCGCCTTCGTTTTTCCGGAGTGTGCGGTGGGGGCGAACGTGGCGCTGCCCGAATCGATGACCGCGGTGTCGCCGGCGCCGAGTGCGATGCCATCGAGCGTGCCGGTCCCAGAGACGACAAACAATGCGGTCATCAGGTTCGCATGCGCGTCGATCGACAACACCTCACCGGGTTCGAGCGCGTGCGGACGAACCTGACCGGTGCCCGCATTGCGGGCCACGATGAGATTGAAGGCCCGGGTCGGATGGGGCGCAGTGCAATAGGGACTGTCTTCGCCGGCGAACTCGACGGGCTCGAATTGCTCGCAGCGGATGCGTCGTGGACCGATCTCGAGGTCGACACCTGTTGTTCCTACGACGGTGAAGATGCGATCGACGTCCTCAATGCGCGAAAACGTCGACATCGTCGGCAGATCGGCCACGCTCAGCCGCCACGTCGGTCGATCGCCGACGGTGGTCGGTGCCGAGCGTATCTCGCGAGTGGTGCCGAGGCCGTTCGCCCATCGGCGGGGAGTCAGTTCCGCTGCGCGGACAACAGACGAGACTGCGGGAGGCACAGAGATTGCTTCCTTCGTTGGTCGAGTCCTAGACCGCGGTGTAGTCGGCCATGACGTCGGCGAGGGCTTCGGCGCCGCGGTGACAGTCGACGGATTCGGCGAACTCGTGCGGGGAATGTGAGACCCCGGTGGGGTTGCGCACGAACAACATCGCGGTCGGTACTTTTGCCGACAAGACCCCGGCATCGTGCCCGGCCGCGGTCGGTAGCACCGGGATGTCGCCGAGGTGGCCGAGGGCGGCCTGCAGTCGTCGACGGGTGTCGGCGGGGAACTCCACGATCGGTGAGATCGACTCGGCGACGATGTCCAGGTCGATGCCGTCACGTTCGGCATGGGTGCGGGCCTCGGCCGAGATCGCCTCGACCAGTGCCGTCAGGGTCTGTTCGTCGGCGGCGCGGGCATCGAGCCAGGCCTGCACCTCGGACGGAATCGCGTTGGCGCCGTTGGGGAGTACGCGCACTTTGCCAAAAGTGGCGACTGCGTCGTGGACGGCGGCAGCTCCGCGGGCGGTGTGGACCGACGACGCGAAAGCGAGCATCGGATCACGCCGGTCGACGAGACGGGTCGCGCCGGCGTGGTTGGCCTCTCCGGTGAAATTGAACAGCCACCGGCCGTGAGGCCAGATCGACGAGGCCACCGCGATCGGCTGATCGACCAGGTCGAGTCCGCGTCCCTGCTCGACGTGCAGCTCGACGTAGACACCGACACGGTCGACCAGAGTGGGATCGGCACCCAGGTGCGACGGGTTGCGCCCCGACGACGTGAGCGCCTCGGCGAGGGAAATGCCGTCGGCGTCACGGAGTTTCAGTGCCCGCTCCGGTGTCAGCGCACCTGTACTGAGCTGGGAACCCACGCAGGCGACACCGAAGCGCGCGCCCTCCTCGTCCGAGAATGCGGTGATGGCGATCGGGCGCGTGGGGATGATCCCGCGTTCCCGAACGATGTCGATCGCGGCAAAGGCCGACACGACACCAAGGGGTCCGTCGTAGGCGCCGCCGTCGGGCACCGAATCGAGGTGGGAGCCGGTGACAAACGCGTCGCGGGGATCGCCTACCCATCCGTCGGGCAGCCACCACGCCCAGAGGTTTCCGTTGCGGTCCTCTTCCACCGACATGCCCCGCGCGGACGCCTCGCCGGTGAACCACTCGCGCAATGTCATGTCGGCGTCGTTCCAGGCGAATCGCCGATAGCCGCCACTGGCGGCCGCACGGCCGACATCGAGGATCGACGCCCACATGGAGTCGAAGGTTTTCATCTCAGATGCCTCATCATTCGGAGTAGTTGTCGGGGTAGGCGGTGATCGCGAGAAATCGAATCGGCAACCGGGTCAGCTGTTTTGGGCCGTGGATGCCCTCGCCGTCGAGGAGGAGTGAGTCGCCGGCGCGCAGGGTGTAGTCGGAACTGTCATGGCTGTAGACCATTTCGCCTTCGAGCATGTACAGCAGTTCGGTCCCCGGATGCTGGAAGCGCGGACTGATCGTGGTGTCCGACAGCAGCGTCACCACCACGGACTCGAGTCGTCGATGCTGACCGCGCAGCGCGCCGAGCAGTTCGTAGTGATGCCCGGCCCGGGTGCCCCGCCCGACGATCTCCGCACCCGTTCCGGCTCTGGTGAACACCGATTCGCGTTGCGTCTTCTCGCCGCGGAACAGGGAGGTCACCGGAACATCGAGTGCGGTGGCCAATTTGGAAATGGTGCCGAGACTGCAGGATGCCTGCGCGTTCTCGATCTTCGACAGCATCGACTTGGAAATGCCGGTGCGACTGGCCATCTCGCTGACCGAGAGCCCGGCTGTGATCCGTAGCCGCCGGGTTTGTGATCCGATGACCGCCTCCAGTGAATCGGGATCGAATTCACCGTGATCGACCTCTCGCGCGGTGGTGTCCTCGACCACCGAGCGCGCCGGTGAGACCGGGGTGACCAAAGTCAGTACCTACCCGGGATCCAGTTGGTGCCGGCCAGCGGGACCCGTGCCATCGCCGACGCCTCGACGGTCAGCGCGACCAGATCTTCTGGTTCGAGGTTGCGCAGATGCGACTTGCCGCAGGCCCGCGCCAGAGTCTGGGCCTCCATTGTGAGGACGCGCAGGTAGTTGGCGAGGCGACGGCCACCCTCGACCGGGTCCAGGTTCTTGGACAGCTCGGGATCCTGCGTGGTGATACCCGCGGGATCGCGTCCGGCCTGGAAGTCGTCGTAGAACCCGGCCTCGGATCCGAGTGCGCGGTACTGGTCCGCATAGCGAGGGCTGTTGTCGCCCAGTGCGATCAGGGCGGCGGTTCCGATGGCCACGGCGTCGGCACCCAGTGCCATTGCCTTGGCGACGTCGGCGCCGCTGCGGATTCCACCGGAGACGATGAGCTGCACCTTGCGGTGTACGTCCATCTCCTGCAATGCCTGTACCGCTTGGGGGATGGCGGCGAGGGTCGGGATGCCGACATGTTCGATGAACACGTCCTGGGTGGCCGCGGTGCCGCCCTGCATACCGTCGACGACCACCACATCCGCGCCGGCCTTGACGGCCAGTTTGACGTCGTAGTAGGTGCGGGTGGCACCGACCTTGATGTAGATGGGCTTCTCCCAGTTGGTGATCTCCCGGAGCTCGATGATCTTGATCGCGAGGTCGTCGGGGCCGGTCCAGTCGGGATGGCGACAGGCGCTGCGCTGATCGACACCCATCGGCAGGGTGCGCATCCCGGCGACCCGTTCGGTGATCTTCTGGCCGAGCAGCATTCCGCCACCGCCGGGCTTGGCTCCCTGGCCGAGGACGATCTCGATGGCGTCGGCCTTGCGCAGGTCGTCGGGGTTCATGCCGTATCGCGACGGAAGGTACTGGTAGACAAGATTCTTCGACTGGCCGCGTTCTTCCGGTGTCATGCCGCCGTCGCCGGTGGTGGTCGAGGTCCCGACCTCACTGGCGCCGCGGCCGAGGGCCTCCTTGGCCTGACCGGACAGGGCACCGAAACTCATCCCGGCAATCGTGATCGGAATGTCGAGGTGCAGGGGGAACTTGGCGTGGGTGTCGCCGAGAACCACGTCGGTGTCGCACTTCTCGCGGTAACCCTCGAGCGGGTACCGCGACATCGAGGCACCCAGGAAGAGCAGGTCGTCGAAGTGGGGGAGCTTGCGCTTGGCGCCCCAGCCGCGGATGTCGTAGATTCCGGTGTTGGCAGCGCGCTGGATCTCGGCGATCACGCCGCGGTCGAAGGTGGCCGATTCCCGCAGGGTCGGGTTGTAGGTCATGGTCATCGCTCCTAGTACGCCGCAGCGTTGTCGACGTGGAAGTTGTAAAGGCGGCGGGCCGAACCGTAGCGGGTGAAATCGGCGGGGGCGGTGTCGATTCCGGCAGCGTCGAGCAGTTCGGCGAGTTCGGCGAGATGCTCGTCGCGCATGTCCTTCTTGATGCAGTCGGCACCGAGCGAGGCGACGGTGCCGCGGACGTAGATCCGGGCCTCGTAGAGCGAATCACCCAGCGCTTCACCCGCATCACCGCAGACCACCAAACGCCCGGCCTGGCCCATGAATGCGCTCATGTGGCCGATGTTGCCGCCGACCACGATGTCGACGCCCTTCATCGAGATACCGCAGCGGGCGGCCGCATTGCCGTCGATGACCAGGAGGCCGCCATGCGCCGTGGCGCCGGCCGACTGGGATGCGTCACCGTGGACCCGCACCGTGCCCGACATCATGTTCTCCGCCACGCCGACCCCGGCGTTGCCGGTGATCGTCACCGACGCCTGCTGATTCATCCCGGCGGCGTAGTAGCCGACATGGCCGTCGATGGTCACGTCGATGTCGCGGTCGAGGCCGCAGGCGAGTGCGTGTGCACCCAGGGGTGAGGTCACCGTTGCACTGACGGGACCGTCGGGCGACTGCAATGAGGAGTTGACCTCGCGGACCGCGACCTCACGGAGGTCGTACACCACGCCTGCGGTGATCTCCGTCGGGGCGGGGGCGGTCTCGGTGGGGGTCATTGCCGGTGCCATACGTACACCTCTTCTGGTTCGGGCTCGAAGATTCGGGCGTTGTCGACGCCTGGCAGGTGTGCCAGTGCGCGGTATTCGGAGGCCATCGCAACCCAGCGGTCGGTCTCGGCCACCACGGCGGGTTTGCACGAGATCGCGTCGCGGACAACGGCAAAGGAATCGCTGTTCGACACCAGCAGGGTGTAGAAACCGTCGAACGTCTCGTTGAGCATCAACAGGGCCTTCTCGAGATCGACACCCTCGGCCAGCTGTTTGGCCACGAATCGGGCGCCGACCTCGGTGTCGTTCTCGCTGTCGAAGACGACGCCGTGACGTTCGAGGTCGTGCTTGATCGACATGTGGTTGGAGAAAGAGCCGTTGTGGACCAGGCACTGGTCCGGCCCCACGGAGAAGGGATGTGAGCCGGTGGCGGTGACCGCTGACTCGGTGGCCATCCGGGTGTGGGCCACGCCCTGCCACCCCGAGGCGTTCGGCAGACCGAATCGGTGGGCCAGCTCCGTCGGATTACCCATGCCCTTGAGCACGGTCACGTCGTTGCCGAACCCGATGATGCGGGCGCCCGGGGCGACGGCGCGGATGGCTGCAACGAGGGTCTCGGATGCAACCGGGCCGTGCAGCACGGTGGTCGGGTCGAGGTCGATCCCGGTGATGGCCTGGCCCACATCCTTTGTGAGTTCGGCGGCCAGCTCTGCGGCCGGGATGGGGGATTCGAGCAGCGAGACGGTCGCGTGCCCGGCCGGTGACCACGTGGGGTCACCGTAGATCGACATGCCGGCGGAATCCGGTCCGCGGTCACACATCTGATCGAGCATCCCGGTGAGAAGTTCACCGAGCCGGGGATAGAGCTCGGGGTCACGCAGGTGGAGTCCTACGATTCCGCACATGGTTCTGGTTCCTGTCTTGTCGGGCGGTCAGAAGGCGGTGAGGTACTGGTTGATCTCCCAGTCGGACACCGTGTTGTGCCACGCGAAGAACTCCTCGCGTTTGCGATTGGTGAAGTAGCTGCTGACGCCGGGGCCGGCGACGTCGAGGGCGCCGGTCAGCACCGGGTCGGCGTCGAGGCAGTCCATGGCGTGCACCAGGGTCATCGGCAGCATGTCGCTGGGCGATTCGCCGTTCCCCGGAGTGCCGGGGTCGAGCGACCTGCTCACGCCGTCGAGTCCGGCAGCGATGGCACCGGCCGCGGCGAGGTATGGGTTGGCGCTGCCGTCACCACCACGCAATTCGACTCGATTGCCGTCGGGAACCCGCAGGTAGTGAGTGCGATCGTTACCGCCGTAAGTGGCATAGCGTGGCGACCAGGTGGCCCCGCTGCTGGTGGTGGTGGCGCCGGTGCGCTTGTAGGAGTTGACCGTTGGGGCGATGACACCCTGCAATGCGCAGGCGTGCTCGAGAATGCCGGCGATGAAACCGTAGGCGGTCTCCGACAGCCCGAGCCCCTTGGGATCGGCGGAGTCGGGGAATGCCGGACCTTCCGCAGTCCACAGTGACATGTGCAGATGCATACCGGAGCCGGTGCGATCGGTGAACGGCTTGGGCATGAATGTTGCCTGCATACCCCGCTTTTCAGCGATCACCGACAGCAGATACCGGGCGGTGATCACGCGGTCGGCGGTGACCATGGCGTTGTCATAGTCGAAGTTCTGCTCGAACTGCCCATTCGCGTCTTCGTGGTCGTTGGCGTAGTTGCCCCAACCGAGTGCGTTCATCGCCGACGAGATCTCGGTGAGGTGGTCGTACATGCGGGTGACATCGCGGGCGTCGTAACACGGCTGGAGTTTGGTGTCGGAGGTGTCCGCGGTGATCAGCTTCCCGTTGTCATCCTTGTTGACCAGGAAATACTCGATCTCGGCGCCGACCTTCACCTCGAAACCCAGTTCGGCGGCCTTGCGCAGGGTTTCCCGCAGAATGATGCGAGGCGCGTACGGCCAGGGTTTGCCCTCGACATGCGGATCGCAATGGACCAGCGCCAGGCCCGGCTGGACAAAGGGGATCGGTGTGAACGACGACGCGTCGGGCATGGCGACCAGATCCGGGTCCTTGGGCTCCTGGCCCATCATCCCGGCGGCGTAGCCGGCAAAACCGACGCCCTCCTCTTCGAGCTGGCGTACTGCCTGCGCGGGAACGAGTTTGGCGCACGGTTTGCCGGACAGGGTGACGAACAGGGCGAGGATGAACGTGGTGCCGGTGGATTGGACCAGCTCGGTCAGAGTCGGTTCGGTGGGGTGTGCCGGAGTCGGGGTGATGGCTTCGGCGGTGTCGACGGCCATGGGGATCTCCTGGAGAGTTGGGGGACGATCGGGAGTGGGCAGGGTCAGCGCATCTCACCGGCGCCGATGTATGGATTGAGACTGACGAGCGGGTCGTGCTCGGCAAAACGGCTGTAGCGGAAGTCATTCGGGTCGACACCGGGCAGGGTGGTGGTTCCGGTGGTCAGCAGGTCGGCGACCAGTGCCCCGACCGCGGGTGAGATCTTGAACCCGTGGCCCGAGAATCCGGTGACCAGGAAAAGCCCATCGACGGGGGAGGGGCCGATGATCGGGTTGTAGTCGGGTGTGACGTCGTAGGCGCCCACATAGGAACTCGTGATCCGTGGGTCCGGCATGTCGGGAAGACGGCTGTCGAGCTTCATGATCGTCTTCTCGATGGTGCTGTCGTCGGCGCGGTTCACGAAATTGTCGGGGTCGATGTACTGCGGAGCCTGATGATCGGAGTTCCCGACCAGCAGTTCACCGTTCGGTTCCCGGCAGATGTACTGCAGTCCGGCGAGGTCGGACAGCACCGGGACGTCCGGGGTCGGAACCCCCTGATCGACCAGGACAAGTTGTGCGCGTTGGGCTTTCACATCCACATCGACGCCCACGGTGGCGACCAGCTCGGGGGTCCACGGTCCGGCCGCGACGATGACGTGCTCGGCATGGATCTCGTCGCCGCCGGCCAGCGTGACGCCGTAGACGGTCCCACCGGGATTCTGCAGGAGTCCGGTGACCCGGGTTGATTGGCGCACCTTGACGCCGAGTTTGCGGGCACTGGCACCGAACGCCATGCCGGTCATGTACGCCTCGCCGCGGCCGCCGAGTGGTTCGTAGGCGAAGGCGGCGAAGTCGTCGAGGTGCAGGCCGGGCCAGAGTTCGGCCATGGTGTCGTGCCCGATGAAGTCGACGTCGATACCCAGCCCCTGCATCATCGCGACGTTCGCCTTCAGCGGAACGAGGTTGTCCTCGCCGACACCGACGACGTATCCGGACTGCCGAAATGCCATGTCGTCGCCGAAGAGCTCGGTTGCGCGGGTGAAGATGTCGACGCTGTACCAGGACATCGCCGCCAGCGACGGGGTGCCGTAGTGGCACCGCACCACACCGCTCGACTTGCCGGTCATCCCGGAGCACAGGGTGTCGCGTTCGAGGACGAGGACGTCGGACTCGCCGCGATCGGCGAGGGACCAGGCGATGGCCAGTCCTTCTAGTCCGCCGCCCACGATCACGTACTTCGCAGTTTCTGTCACTGTCGACTTTCTGATCGCTGATGTTCTGTGGGTGAGTCGCTTGGTGTTTCTCACTGTGACTCGGTGTTGTATGTCAGGAAACACTCTGAATGTGACGAGCATGTTTCCTGCTGGTCAATCGGAGGTGACGAATGGTGTGGTGCAGCTATCTGGCAAGTGCCCGTCTGCACTTGATAGGGCACTTCTGGGGAATATTTAACACCGTCGCAATCGTCTCTATGGTTTCCTGTCAATATCCGAAGTTTCCCAACAGTTCTAACTTCGGCCGCCATCGATCAGGAGAAACAACATGACCACCACAGATTCCAGCAAAGTTGTGGCCCCGTTCCGGGTGACCTCTCAGTTCTGGGAAACCCTGCCGCAGATGCCGACTGATCAGTACCCGGGAACCGAGGGCTTCATCGACGACGTCTTTGCCAATCCGGACGGGTCGGAGATGTCGGCCGGCTACTTCGAACTGAAGAACACCGATGCTCCGCTGGACTACTACTACGCGTACGACGAGATGAAGGTGGTGCTCGACGGGCAGTTCAGGCTCGAGAATCTCGAGACCGGGCAGGTCGAGCACGCCGGACCGAAGGATGCGATCTTCTTCCCGAAGGGATCGCGGATCAGATTCACCACCCCCGACCGGGCACTGGCCTTCTTTGTCGGCCACCGTTCGTTCGCGCCGTAGCGATGGCGGTGTCGATGGCCTCGACCAGCGTGCCGCGCTGGCCGCACCGCACCCTCGCCGACGTCGAATTCGATGCGCACGCAACCCGTCATCTGGTCTTCGCTGCCGGCCCGGATGCGGTGACTCACATCATGGCTCGAACATCCGTGCTCCCCGAGGTCGCCACCGTCGTGGAGGTGCCGGAATCGTCGAATGTGCAGGACGTGGTCGCGTTAGCACTTGCCGGGGCCACGGTGGGCCCGCGGTTTGTGGTGGTCGGTACCGGCGCATCGGTGATGCGGATCAGGGCGCTCATCATCGAGGCAGGCGCGATCGATGCCGAGGTCACGGTCGTCCATCTCGGCGGCGAGGATGGATTTGCCGCCATGGAACGTGACGTCTTCTGCTCCCATTGCCACACCGTGACGCCGGCGACGTCGCGGATCGACGAGATGGTGATCTGCGCGGGCTGTGATGTGGAGTTGGTTGTCTACCACCACTTCTCACGTCGGCATGCGGCCTACCTGGGTTACCGGCCGGACTCCGAAGAACTCACCGAAAGGGAGAGAGCCGAATGACGGTCATGACGACCCCGCGCCCGGATGTCGGTGTGGGCGACCTCCTCGTCGAGGTCACGAGAATGCGCATGCTGTGTGATGGCATCTGCGAGTTCACCTTTGCCGGTGCGGATGGCGGTGCACTTCCGACGTTTTCACCGGGTGCACATATCGGCGTGCAGTGGCAACCCGGCCGGCGCAATTCCTACTCGCTGACCGGACCGGCAGTCGATCCCGCCGAATATACGATCTGCGTGCGCCGCGATGATTCCGGCGGTGGAGGATCGGTGTGGCTGCACGGACTCGGTGTCGGCGACCAGGTTGTCATCTCATTGCCGCGCAGCGCATTTGCTCCGATATCCACGGCGCGTCACCATCTGCTGATCGCCGGTGGCATTGGCGTCACACCGATCCTGTCGCATGTTCGCGCGGCGGTGCACTGGAACCGCTCGTTCGAGGTGATCTACACCCATCGGCCCGGATTCGGGGCCCTGGCGCGGGAGATGCGGGACCTGTGCGGTGATCGCCTGACGGTTGTCGAAGCCGCCCCGGACTTCTGGGATCACCTCGGGCCGCGGCTGTGCGATTCACCACTGGGTACCCATATCTATACCTGCGGTCCTGGCCCGTTGATCGAGGGTGTTGCTGCCGCCGCAATGGCCAACGGGTGGCCGCCGGATCGGGTGCATTCCGAGCAATTCGCTGCCGATGTTGCCGCCGGCGGTGAACCATTTGCTGCGCGCCTGGGCCGCACCGGCGTCCTGGTGCCGGTTGGTTCCGAGGTGTCACTGCTTGAAGCGTTGCTGGAACGTGGTGTGGCCGTGCCCAACATGTGCCGCCAAGGAGTATGCGGTGAGTGTCGGGTCGCTGTGCGCGGCGGCCCGATCGACCACCGGGACTCGTATCTGACCGACGACGAGCGCGCCGCAGGCGACACGATGATGCCGTGTGTCTCCCGTGCGCTCGGTGACCACCTGGAGCTGGATCTCTGATGACCATCGCCGAGACTTTCACGAGCCGTGACGTCGAGAACTACCCGTTCCCATTTCCTCGGGATCAGTACCGATACAGCGCCAACGTCGAACCTGCGGGTGAGCGGCGAATCGTCATCGACGGACACTATCGCTGCGAACTCGACGAACGGGCCCGCATTCTCGCGTCGGATCCCTCGCGCGCGCAGTGCCTGCCCCATATGGAGCCCGCGGCCTGGGACGCGATGCTGACCGTCATGCACGAACTCGCCGAGAGCTACCCCGAGCATATGATGCTCGATCGGCTCGGCGGTGAAGCGCCGTCATATCGTTGGCGCAACACACTTCTCGGCATCGACGACACGTTCGTCTTCGGTGACCCCGGCAGTCTTTCGTCGCCGCCGCTGACCTACATCTTCGGTCAGGTGCAGGAAGACGTGGTGTTGCTCGACCAGCGCGAAGATCAGATGTGGGGCGATGCGGGGGTTGTGACGTTTGCCGCCGACTGGTCGTTCGGTTTCGACGTCGGCATGAGTTTCCTGCAGATCCACGGCCCGGTGCCGCGGCTGCACTCGGAGAAGATCGCCACGCGCGCACACGAGTTCATCAAGCGACTGCAGCCGTCGCAAAGTTACCGGCGGACGAACTGGACGCTCACCGTGGATGGCAAACTCGACACATCCACCGAGACCTACCCCGAATGGGGCAGGGATCGAAGAACTTTGGCGGACGGACCCACCGAGGACGTGGGGGAGCGCCTGTTTCTGCGGACCGAGGTTCAGCATCTCATCCGTCTGCCCCACAGTAACGCTGTGATGTTTCTGATCCGGACCTACCTACTGCCGTTTGCGGCGATCGCGACGGTTCCGGAGTGGGCCGATCGCCTCTATCGCGTGCTCGAAGATCTGCCACTGGACATGGCCGACTACAAGGGTGTGTCCCGGACACGCGGTGCGGGGATGCGGTGGCTCAGTGTGTACGGAGGTGTTGTCCCCTGACCGTCGCGATCAATAGACGCTGTGTCGCAACAGTTTTCAAGACAGCCTGACAATTCGACGTCGTTACACGACCGCAACAACGAACCGCCTGAATGCAACACAACAGTGGTGCACTAACAACAGTCGGTCCACTACCGGTAGACATCGTTCCCTCCGGCGCCAGAGCGTCGAGGATGACTCATTGAAGGTGAAACATATGGAAGAAGCGATAGCCGCTGCCGATACCGCCTGGATGCTGGCGGCATTTGCCGCCGTCACCCTGATGGTTGCCGGCCTGGCAATGTTCTACGGCGGCATGGTCAGCGCCAAGAACACACTGAACATGGCGATGATGACCTTCGGCGCATTTGCCGTGGTGGGCATCCTGTGGGTGCTGTTCGGCTACTCGGCGGTCCTGGGCAATTCGCTCGGTGGCGCCGGGATCCTGGGCGATCCGTTCGAGGCCATGGGCCTGCAGTCGCTACTGGCGGAGCCGGCCGAGCCCGGGCTGCCACCGTCGCTCGTCGCCGGTTTCCAGCTGCTGTTCGCGGGTATCACCGTTGCCCTGATCTCCGGCGCGGTGGCCGACCGGATGAAGTTCGGTGCGTGGATGGTGTTTGCCGGAATTTGGGCCGTACTGGTGTATTTCCCGGTGGCTCACTGGGTTTTCGCCTTTGATTCCGAGGACGGTTCGGTCGTCGGCGGTTGGATCGCCAATGATCTGATGGCGGTCGACTTCGCCGGTGGTACCGCGGTGCACGTCAATGCCGGTGTTGCGGCTCTGGCTCTGGTTCTGGTTCTCGGCAAACGCCGGATCTTCCCGGTGGCTCCGCGTCCCCACAGCCTGCCACTGACCATGCTCGGTGCCGGCATGCTCTTCTTCGGCTGGTTCGGCTTCAACGGCGGATCGGCACTGGCCGCCGGTAACAGCGCCGCGGTTGTTGTCCTGAACACCGTGGCCGCGGGTTGTGCCGGTATCTGTGGCTGGCTCGTCGTCGAGAAGATGCGTGAAGGACACGCGACGTCGCTGGGCGCCAGCTCGGGACTCATCGCCGCACTGGTCGGCATCACCCCGGCCTGTGGCGCCGTGTCTCCGATGGGTGCATTGTTCGTCGGTGCGGCCTCCGGTGCGGTCTGCTGCCTCGCGGTGTCGATCAAGTACCGCCTCGGCTACGACGATTCGCTCGATGTTGTCGGAATCCACATGGTGGGCGGCATTCTCGGCACGATCCTGATCGGTCTCATCGCCGACCCGGCTGCACCCAACGGCGTCGCAGGCCTGTTCTACGGCGGCGGGCTGGACCTGCTGTGGCGTCAGACGGTCGCGGTGGTCGTGGTGGTTGTCTACTGCTTCGCGGTCACCTGGCTGATCGCCAAGGCGTTGGACAAGACCATGGGTCTACGTGTCCATGAGGATTCCGAAGACGAAGGGCTGGACGTTTCGGTGCACGGTGAGTCGGCCTACGTGATGGAACATGCGCCGATGGGCGGCGCTCCGGCGAAGGAAGTCGATGCGGTGGTGGCTGCAGAGGCCATGACCGGGGCGGCTGCGGAGGTGGCGGCGACCCCGTCGGCCACCTGAGGATCGCTTGATCAAACCCCCTTCCGGAAACCGCCGGGAGGGGGTTTGTTCGTGAGGGGACACGCTCAATGGTTTCATTACATGAAACACCGTCGGCTAGGATGGGGTCTTATGGCAAGTCGAACCGCAGATGTTGTCCGGGATACCGGCGATCCGGCTCCAGTGCAGCGAGAAGTCGCCGCTGATGCACCCACCGGCAACGATCTGGAGGCGGCCATCGCGTCCCAGGTGAGAACCCTCCGGAAGGCCACCGGCCTGTCGGTAGGGGACATGGCCGACCGGGTCGGAATCTCGAAGGCCATGCTCTCGAAGATCGAGAATGCTCAAACATCGTGCAGTTTATCGACTTTGGCACGCCTGGCAGCTGGTCTGGACGTCCCGGTGACCTCCCTGTTCCGCGGTGCCGACACCAAGCGCGAGGCAGTGTTCGTCGAATCGGGTCACGGCGCGGTCATCGTCGGGCGCGGGACCAGGGTCGGTCACCACTATGAGTTGCTCGGTGCACTGCGGGGGCAACACAAACGCCTCGAACCGGTGCTGGTGACCTTGACCGACGCCAGCGAGGTGTTTCCCCGCTTTCAACATGCCGGGACCGAACTGCTCTATATGCTCGAGGGCGTCATGGTCTACGGACACGGAGATGCGGAATACACGCTGCGGCCAGGGGATGCGCTGTTGTTGGACGGTGAAGGGATACACGGACCAAATGATCTGGTGCGGTTGCCGATTCGGTTCCTGGCCGTGACCGCCTATCCCGACAACCACGAAGACTGACGGTGGACGTGTCACAGACCCGACGTTCCGTTGTGGCGAAGGCGAAATCGGCAGCGGATGCCTGGTTGGTCCAACTGCACCGCATGCCCGGTGGACCACTGCTTCTGCGCCTGTTTTCCGACCTTGCCCGCAGTGAGATCGCGGATCGATCGATGACACTTGCGGGCCAGGCCTTCACCTCGATTCTCCCGGTGATGATCGTGCTGTCGACGATCCGCAGCAACGGGTACATCGACGACACCCTTTCCGGCTACGGGCTGTCGCCCGAAGACCTGGCGTTGACGTCCGGTGACCCCGGTGAGTCGGCGGTGACCTTCGGTGTCATCGGTGGGTTGATGACGGTGATCAGCGCGACGTCGTTTTCGCGTGCGCTCGATCGGATGTATGCGCGTGTGTGGGGTACCCCGAAGTTGACGTTCAGCAAGGGGTGGCGATGGATTGTGGTGGTCGTGGCGATCTCGCTCGGGGTCACGGCCCAGGGCATCATCGCGCGACTCGGCGACATCGGGATCTTTGACCTACTCGGTCTGAGTCTGGAAATTCTTGCCGATCTGGCGTTTTGGACGGTGCTCTGGTTCTTCGTCTGCCGGATGCTCACCCAGAAGAAGGTGAACATCCGGTGCAGCCTCCTGACCGGCATTATCTCGGCTGTCGGACTGACGGCGCTGTCCATCGGTTCCCGGGTTGCGCTGGAGCCGGTCCTGGCCAGTGCAACGGGTCAATTCGGCATCCTCGGTGTCATCTTCACCATCATCAGTTGGCTTTTCGTCTTCTCGGCAGTTCTGGTCGCGTCGGCGGTCATCGTGTACACGCTGGCATCGGATACGGGACGGGTCGGACACTTCTTGAGGACGAAGGAGGCATCAGAAGTGCAGATGGTTGAACAGCAAGCCGCGTGAGGCCATCGGCCCAGCTCACCGCGTCCAGCAAACTCACAGGTTGCGAGCAGGGCCCCACCATCTCCGGTGGGTAGAACTGGTTCAGAACGGTTTGTCTGGAACGGTTGTGCAAGGGAGAAGCGATGAGTAGGCGCCGAATGTTCGGGCGGGGACGGGACACCGAGGTCCACGAGCATGATCTTGGCCTGGCACACGACATGCAGAAAATGATGTCGAGGCGAGGTGCGCTGGCACTGTTCGGTGCCGCCGGGGCGGCAACGCTGGTGGCCTGCGGAACGTCCTCGTCGGACTCGACGACATCCACCGCCGGTTCGTCCTCACCGGGCGCCACCTCGACCACGGGTACAGCGACCGCGATCGGCGAATGTGTCGAGGCCGCGCCGCAGGAGACCGCCGGGCCGTATCCGGGTGACGGATCCAACGGGCCCAACGTGCTGATCGAGTCCGGCGTCGTGCGCGAGGACATCACCACCAGCTTCGGCAGCATGTCGGGTACGGCCGAGGGCGTGCCGGTCACGATCACCCTGGCCCTGCAGGATCTGACGAAGGACTGCAATCCCGGTGAAGGCATGGCCGTCTACATCTGGCACTGCGATCGCGACGGCGAGTACTCGCTCTACGGATCCAAGGTCGCCGACCAGAACTACCTGCGCGGTGTGCAGGTGGCCGGAGCGGACGGAACGGTGTCGTTCACCTCGATCTACCCCGCCTGCTATTCGGGTCGCTGGCCGCACATTCATTTCGAGGTCTATGACTCCCTCGAAGTGGCGGTCGCCGGCAGCGATGCCCGATTGACCTCGCAGATCGCGCTTCCGGAAGACGTGAGCAGCGCGGTCTACGCCACCGCCGGCTACGAGAAGAGCATCACCAATCTTGCCGCGGTCAGCCTCGACAAGGACAACGTCTTCAGTGACGGTTGGGATGCCGAGCTGGCCACCGCGGTAGGCAGCGCCGACGCCGGATACAAGATCTCTATCACCGTCGGTGTCGCCGAGAAGTCGGAGAACGCCCAGGCGGCGCCTCCCGGCGGTGGCGGAGGCCCGGGCGGACCCGGTGGACCCGGTGGACCCGGAGCACCTTAGGGCTGATGGAATGCGGCCAGCGACTTGGTGACCTCGGTCGCCACGACCGCGTGACCGGCCATCGTGAGGTGAATGTGGTCCGCGCTCAACCAATTTCGTCGTAGCCTGGCCGGGTGGTCCCAAAATTCGGTGAGGATCGCGTCGTGATCCGCGGCCACTCGGCGCACGATATCGGCGAAAGCCATGAAGGTGGGGCGCAACGGGCGCAGGTGACCTGTGAAGGCGTCGGCCAGGGTGAACATCGACAGCTGGGCCCCATCCGCGGCCACGGCGGCGCAGAGGTCGTCGAGGTCGCGTTCCACCGAAACGAGGTCGGTGTCGTGCAGGAACAAATCGTTGCCGCCGCAGGAAACATGCACCAGGTCTGGCCGGAAGTCGAGGACGGCCCTTAGCTGTTCGTCGTGGACCTGGCCGATGGTGGCGCCGATCTTTCCGGTGTTGATGTAGGCGAGATCCGGATGCACCGACTTCATCGTCGCCGCCAGCCTGTCGGACCACGGCACGTCGGCGTACCCGGGCCATGGATCGCCGGTACCCGCGGCGATCGAATCACCGATCACTGCGAACCTTTGCCACGGCGTACCGGCGAGCATCTCGCGTGCGGTGTCGGGGCCCAGCAGCATCGGGTCGTTCACCTCTGCGTCGATCTCGAGGTCGCGAATGTCATTGGGATTCATTGGGTTTCTCCTTGATTCTCTCCGGTGCGAGTGGGGATGAGGGCGCATGCCGCGGCCGCGAGCGCGATCCCACCGCAGATGGCGAACAACGTGTGGAAGGCGGTGAGCTGGTTGTCGGGGTTGGCGGCGAACACGGAGGCGAGGATCGCGATCCCCAGCGCACCGCCGGTCTGCCGCGCGGTCATGTTCATTCCGATGCCCGTTGCAAACTGCTGCGGTGGAACGGAACTCGCGGCCGCCGCGCCGAGTACCGTGACGATCAGTCCGATACCGCCGCCGCCGAGGATTCCGGCGGGCACCCACGCCTGCCACAATGCGGGATCGGTGCCCCACACATCCGTACTCATGTACAGCGAGGACGCAGCCAGCATGAGCACCCCCGTAACACCCAGCGCGCGTTGCCAGTTCGCGGGTGCCCGCCCGGCGGCCACTGCAGTGACCATGGAGGTGATCGCTCCGACGGTCATCGCCGCAGCCGATTCCAGCACCGAGTATTGCCAGATCGCAGCGAGCCACAGTGGGCCCGCCAGCAGCCACGCGAACATCACGGTGCCGAACACGAACGAGGTCATGTTGGTCAGCGCGTAGCGGCGGTTTCGCCACAACCCGACCGCGATGGCAGGGCGCGGATGGCGGCGCGACCGCACGAGCGCCACTGCCAGCAGCACCGCCCCGACGCCGAAGCACAGTACTGTGCGCCATGAACTCCAGCCCCACTGCTGGCCCTCGGTGACGGCTGCGACCACCGCGCCGATGCCCAATACCGTTGCGGACGTACCGATCCAGTCGGGTAGTCCCCGCTCACCTCGGCGTGTGTCGGTATCGGCGATGGTCAGGCCGAGTCCGATGAGCACGGCTGCGACCGGGACGTTGATGATGAAAACCGAACGCCACCCGAACCATTCGACGAGGGCGCCGCCGATCGCGGGTCCGACCGCCGCGGCAAACCCGCCGGACGCGGTCCATGCCGCGATCGCGACTCCGATTCGTGCGGGCGCGGTGACACTAAGTACGAGCCCGAGCCCGGCCGGGATCAGCAGCGCTGCGGTCGCCCCTTGCAGGAACCGTCCGGCGATGAGCCACGTGGCGTCAGGTGCGACTGCGCACAGCAGCGAGGTGAGCGCGAATCCGGCCAAGGCGTACAGGAATACGCGGCGCCGACCGAGGACGTCGGCGAACCGGCCCGCCGGAGTGAGCAGCGCCGCGAATGCGACTGCATATCCGCTGACGACCCAGGTCAGAGTGGTTGTGGTGGTGTCGGTGAAATCGCGGGCCATGGCGGGGAAAGCGATGTTGACGACCGACAGGTCGAGCAATGCGACGAATGCCGCGCCACAGGCGACGACCAGTGACAGTCGTGCGGATCGGGTGGCAGTGGAATTGGTGGATGGCGGGGCAGTGCCCGGTTCGATGATCTCGGTCATGGGATTCCCTCTCGGAGTGACCGGGGATGGTGTGGTTTTGATCCATCAAACAATACGAACGATCGTGCGTACACTTAAATAAAGTACGACCGATCGTTCGACTTTGCAAGGGTCCGATGACACGATGGAAAGGTGGCCGAGGTGATCAAGACGTCCGACCAGCGGCTGGTCAAGGGTGCGCGAGCCCGTGCGACGATCGCGCGCCACGCCGCCGACGTGGCTTCCGTCGAAGGCCTCACGGGCCTGAGCCTCGGCAGGTTGGCCGGCGATCTGGGACTGAGCAAGAGTGGTGTCGCCACCCTGTTCGGCACCAAGGAGAATCTGCAATTGGCCGCGGTGCAGGCGGCCCGCGATGTGTTCATCGAGCACGTCGTGCAGCCGGCGCTGGGTGAACCTGCGGGTATGCCGCGGCTACGGGCGCTGGTCGACAACTGGTTCGACTACGTGAGCGAGCCGGTCCTGCCGGGTGGCTGTTTCCGCGTCGCCACCACCGTGGAGTTCGACAGCCGCAACGGTCCGGTCCGCGACGCCGTCGACGCCGACCGCCGCGATTGGTTCGGGCTGCTGGAGAAAGAAATTCACCGCGCCCAGGTCCAGGGCCATCTCGCCGGGCGCGACGCCCACGCATTGGCCTTTCAGTTGGACGCCATTGTGGCCGCTGCCAACACCGGAGCCCGGATGGGTGACGGGGCCGCGATACCGACCGCGCGATCGATCGTGGACAGCCTCCTGGCGTAAGCCCTGGACCAGCGCCAAATCCGATACCGTTGCCTATTCGGTAAGCACTGCGGTATCATCGCCGCCGGCGCATTGGAGGAGGGTCTGGCGGGTGGGGTTTCTGTGATTGGTCGCTACGTATTTTCGAAAAAGTGATCTTGACCTCAATTGATCAGGCATGCTATTCAAGTGCTCAGCACTGCAAGGCGAGTGCTCAGCAAGTGGCGGGGACGGACACAGCCCAGGGTCCGGATACATCGCGAACGTGAATGGCACCGGCCAGTCATGCACTACGAGGGAGGGCGTATCAGTGAGTGACTTCGATTCGATCGACTTTTTTACGGACCAGTCGATAATTCGTGACCCGAATCCGTACCTGGACCACATGCGGTCCAAGTGCCCGGTTCTGGTCGAACCCCATCACGGAGTGGTGGCGGTGACCGGCCATGACGAGGCGCTCGCCGTATACCGTGACACCGAGAATTTCTCGTCCTGCAACGCGGTCGGTGGACCATTCCCCGACCTGCCGTTCACCCCTGAGGGCGACGACATCAGCGATCTCATCGCAAAGCACCGCCCCGAGATGATCATGCATGAGCACATGGTCACGATGGACAATCCGGAGCACAAGCTGTCCCGGGGTCTGCTGAACCGCCTGTTCACGCCGCGTCGCGTCAAGGAGAACGAAGAGTTCATGTGGCGGCTGGCCGACACGCAACTCGACGAGTTCGTCAAGTCCGGTAGCACCGAGATCTTGAAGGACTACGCAAAACCGTTCGCGCTGTTGGTCATTGCCGATCTTCTCGGTGTGCCCGAAGAGGACCACGACGAGTTCCGCATCCGGCTGGGGTCGCCGCGTCCAGGTGCCGTGGTCGGAGCGCTCGACAAGGATGTACTCGACCAGAATCCGCTCGAATGGCTCGACTCGAAGTTCAGCCAGTACATCGAGGATCGAAGGAAAGAGCCCCGCGGCGACGTGCTGACCGCGCTGGCCGAGGCCAAGTATCCGGACGGTTCGACCCCCGAGGTCATCGACGTGGTGCGCTCGGCGACATTCGTGTTCGCGGCCGGCCAGGAGACCACGGTCAAGCTTCTCAGCGCCGGACTCAAGTTCCTCGCGGAAGATCCGGAGTTGCAACAGCGCATTCGCGATGACCGTGAGCTCATCGGAAACTTCATCGAAGAAGTCCTCCGGATGGAGGGCCCGGTCAAGTCGACGTTCCGGCTGGCCAAGAAGACCACCACGGTCGGCGACCTGGAAGTCAAAGCCGGCACGACCGTGATGCTCTGTGTCGGTGCGATCAACCGTGACCCGTCACGATTCGAGGACCCGCACCACCTGGACCTCGAGCGCCACAACGTCAAGGAGCAGATGGCCTTCGGCCGTGGCATCCACTCCTGCCCGGGTGGTCCGTTGGCCAAGGTCGAGGGTCAGGTGTCGTTCAACCGATTCCTCGACCGGATGGGCGACATCCGGATCAACGAGGAGAAGCACGGTCCGGCGGATGCTCGCGTCTTCAACTACGAACCGACCTACATCTTGCGTGGTCTGACCGAGTTGTACCTCGACTTCACCCCGATCGGCTGAGCGCGCCGATGACCGAACTGACGAACGACGGCACTGTGAGCCGCGTGGCCGTCATCACCGGCGGGGCCTCGGGTATCGGGCTGTCGGTGGCGACGCACCTGGCGGCGGCCGGACATCGCATCGCGATTTTCGACCAGAACGGCGACGAAGCGCACAAGGCAGCCGAGGATCTGCGGAGCAGCGGGTCCGAGGCGATGTCGGCGGAGGTCGACGTCACCGACCGAGCGGCGATCGACGCCGCCCTCGGGCAGGTGCGGGAGGCTTTCGGACCTGTTCAGATCCTGGTGACCAGTGCCGGTATCGAAGCACAGCTTCCTTTCACCGACATCACGGCGCAGGGGTGGGAACGGATGATCGCGGTGAACCTCACCGGAACGTTCAACGCGGCCCAGGCAGTCATACCGGATATGACCGCAGCCGGCTGGGGGCGGATCGTCACGATCTCGTCGTCCAGCGCCCAGGGCGGCGCACCACAACGGGCGCACTATGTTGCGTCGAAGGGCGGCGTGATCGCCCTGACCAAAGCGCTGGCGTACGAGTATTCACCGGAGGGGATCACGGTGAACACCATTCCGCCGTCGATCATCGACACCCCGATGGCGCAGCAGGGAGTCCAGAACGGATACATCCCGGCGATCAGCGATCTTGCCGCGATGACCCCGGTACGCAGGGCAGGCCTGCCTGACGATGTCGGGGCGGCAGCCGCGTTCCTGTGCAGCGAACAGGCCGGGTTCATCACCGGACAGATCATCGGAGTCAACGGAGGCTGGTACATCTGACCGGATGATCGGGTTGGGGGAATCCGGTCGATCAGGGCAGTTCGTGATCGGCAACAGTCATACTCAAAACTTGTCGCCTCATGATCGCAATCGGTGAAAGCCACTCCGCCGGTTGCGATCACGAGGGATCAAGGGGGAAGCAAGAAATGAAGTGTGAACGCTCGTCAATTGTTGTGAACCATCGTGTGCACACAACGCTCGCCCAGAGTTGTTGATGGCCATCATCGATCAGCCGTCAGTGACCGGTTCAGGCGACACGGTGCCCCGCGGTCGGGGTACCGAGCCGGAGGACCGGGCACAGACGCGGTCCGCTGTCGGTGAGATAACCGGATGGATGCGCGGCTATGTGCGCCGGCATCCGGTCGCCTCGCTCGATACCGTCGGTGGCCAATGTGTGTTGGGACTGCGGGCGATCCAGTACCTGTTCATGGACATCGTGCGATTGCGGTTTCCCTTTGTCGAGTTCATCCGCCAGTCGGCGTTCATGGCGTCGGCCTCCGCGATGCCGACCGTGTTCGTGGCCGTTCCCATCGGGATGACGCTGTCCATTCAATTCGCGCTGCTGGCCGGACAAGTGGGTGCGACGTCGATGGCCGGCGCCGCGAGTGGTCTTGCGGTCATCCGTCAGGGCGCCCCGATGGTCGCCGCGCTGTTGATGGCCTCGGCGGCCGGTTCGGCGATCTGCGCAGATCTGGGGTCCCGCAAGATTCGCGATGAGATCGACGCGATGGAGGTGATGGGGCTCTCGGTGATCCAGCGACTGGTGGTGCCGCGCCTGGCGGCCGCGATCCTCGTGGGTGTCAGCCTCACCGGAGTCGTCTGCTTCGTCGGCTTCTTCTCGGGCTATCTGTTCAACACGTTCGTGCAGGGCGGAACTCCCGGCACGTTCGTCTCCACGTTCGCTTCCTTCGCCACGGTCGGCGACTTCTACCTGACGATGCTCAAAGCGGTGATTTTCGGTGCGATTGTCGCAATCGTGGCCTGCCACAAGGGTTTGAACACCAGGGGCGGACCGGCGGGTGTCGCGAACTCGGTCAACGCGACCGTCGTCGCCTCGATCATCTTGCTCATGGTGGTCAACGTCGCCCTCACACAGCTGTACGTCCTGCTGTTTCCGCGGACGGGGTTCTAAGTGGCCTCGAAGTACTACCCGACCGGAGCGCGCACCTTCGCCAAAGTCGTCAATGTTCAGGGCGTCCTGGTCATGCGACTGGGCCACATGGTTGCCTTCCTGGTCCGCGCGCTGGTGTCGATCCCGTTGACGCTGCGCCATTACCGCAAGGAGTTCCTCCGGATTCTGTCGGATGTGACCTGGGGTAACGGATCGATCGTTGTCGGCGGTGGCACCGCCGGGGTGATCATCGTGCTCGGTGCGGCCGCCGGTGCACTGGTGGCGATCGAGGGCTATCAGGCGCTGCACCTGCTCGGCCTGGAACCAGCCACGGGAATGGTCGCATCCACCGCGGTCACCCGGGAATTGGCGCCGATCATGGCCTCGCTGGCCTTCGCCGCACAGGCAGGATGCCGGTTCACCGCGCAACTCGGTGCGATGCGGATCTCCGAGGAGATCGATGCGATGGAGGCTCTGGCGATCCGGCCGATCCCGTACCTGGTGACCACCCGGTTGCTGGCGTCGATTGTTGCCATCGTCCCGCTCTACCTCGCCTGCCTCACACTGAATTACGTGACGGTGCAACTGATCGTCGGCTTCTCGAGCGGTATGCCGGCCGGAACGTACGAGCACTACTTCCGGCTGGTTCTCGGTGGCACCGACGTCCTGTACTCCCTGGCAAAAGCCATCATCTTTGTGATCGTCACCTCGACCATCCAGTGCTACTACGGCTTCTATGCGGCAGGTGGACCGCAGGGTGTCGGTACCGCGGCCGGTCGAGCGATGCGCGCGAGTATCTCGGCGATGATCGTTCTGAACCTGTTGCTGACAATGGCCTTCTGGGGCGTCGGTACCGGCGCAAGGCTCGGTGGTTAGCGATGGCGGTTGAATTTGACGCAGATCCGCGGGGCCACTCCAACATTCGGCTTTATCTCATCGGCCTCGGAACCCTCATCGTGGTCGCGGTGCTCCTGGTGGCGTTGATGGCCAAGGTGAACGGCAAGTTCGACGAGGTCATGAAGGCCACGGCCGTACTCGCCGATGTCGGCGACGGTCTGCCCAACAACTCCGATGTGAAGTATCGAGGGGTGCTGGTCGGGTCGGTCACCGGGCTCGAACCGGGTGAGGCCGGCGGGATGAACCACGTCGACCTCGCACTCGATCCCGCGTACGCCCACAACATTCCACGAACGGTGACGGCAAGAGTGGTGCCCAGCAACGTCTTTGCCGTCTCATCCATCCAGCTGATCGACAATGGTGCGGCACCGCCGCTGAGTGAGGGGGCGACCATCAACCAGGATGAGAGTGCCTCGACCATCCAGCTACAGACCGCGATGACCAAGCTCCGCGAGATCATCGCCGCGTCGGCCCGCGTGGGCACCGATGAGACGGTGGGAATCCTCGCCGCGGTGGCGGAGGCCACCGATCGCCATGGTGCCGAGATCTCTGATGCCGGAGCCGCACTCGACCGGATCACAAAGGAACTGGATGCCATCGTCGGCCCCGGAGGCGGGCCGTCGACGCTGAGTTCACTGAACGGCGCGGTCCAGGGGCTCAACGAGTCGGCGCCCGAGCTGCTCGATGTGATGCACTCTGCGGTGGTGCCGATGAAGACACTCGCGGAGAAGAACCGGGGGCTGAACGATCTGCTGGCCGGCGCTTCGACCACGTTGACGACGGTGAACACCGCGCTGGTGAACAACACCGACACGATCATCGGGATCACGTGGCAACTGTCGCCGGTGCTCGGCGTCCTCGCAGATGGTGGTTCGTCGTTCACCCAGATCACCACCAGTCTGGCGAACATCTCCGACAAATGGTTCGAGGAGTTCTGGCCGGTCGGGGCGAAGAACGGTGCCGGAAAGTTCTTGTTCCAGTTCACTCCTCACCGAATGTTCACCCGGGCCGACTGCCCGCGGTACGGCGAGTTGGAAGGCGCGAGCTGCCAGACGGCACCGGCAGGGGACGGTATTTCGGTGATCCCGTCCCGCAACGGCGCGCAGAACTTCATGTCCGCACCGATGGGTGGCAACGTCGGTTCGGTGGGCAGCGCGCAGGAACAGGACGTGCTCGGCAAGATCATCGGTGAAGAACCGAGTGCCGCGTCCACCCTGTTGCTCGGGCCGGTCGCCCGCGGAACCACGGTCGATGTCGCCGCGGCGGACGGGGGGCCGCAGTCATGAGTTATCGCAAACCGCTCATCGGGCTGATCATCTTCCTGGTCATCTCCATCGCGTTGACCTGGACGGTTTTCAACACCCTGCGCCGCAGCGTCGACGGGCCGTCGACCGCGTATACCGCAGTGTTCAGCGATGTTTCAGGCCTCGGTATCGGTGACGACGTCCGGATGGCCGGTGTCCGCGTGGGGCGGGTTGATTCGATCAAGCTCGACGGGCTGGTCGCCAAGGTCGGCTTCCGGGTGGAATCCGACCAGCAGATCTACGGAAACACCAAGGCCTCCATCACCTACGAGAACATCATCGGCCAGCGATACCTCGGGCTCTCGCTGGGCGATCAGGGTGACCCGGTGGTCATGAAGGGCGGCGAGATCCCCCTCGAACGGACCGAACCCTCGTTCAACATCTCGGTGCTGCTCAACGGATTCGAGCCGCTGTTCAGCGTGTTGGACCCCAACCAGATCGACAACATCACCACGTCGATCATCCGGGCGCTGCAGGGCGACAACGGTTCGATCACCACACTGGTCGCGCAGACATCCGAACTCGCCGAATCGTTTGCCGGACCCGACCAGATACTCGGAGACATCATCGGCAATCTCGACGGCATCGTTCGCACGTTCGCCGAACAACGCGGCGCCGTCGACACGGTGATCACCCAATCGCAGGCGATGTTCACCCAGCTGGCGGATCGGCGCGAGGAACTCGTGACCTCGATTGATTCGATATCGACGGTGGTGGGCCGGGTTGCCACGCTGGCCAATGAGGCCGCACCCGAGCTGAATCAATTCCTGACGCGGCAACCAGGTTTCGCCCAGCACTACATGGACAACCTGGATGCGTTCGCCTACTTGGGATTCAACGTCCCGATCCTGCTGAAGGGGCTGGCCCGGGTGACCCAGGCGGGGGCATACATCGACACCTATCTGTGCACCCTGAACGTCACGTACATTCCGGCCCTGAGCAACGTGATCCCGTCCATCGTCGATGCTGCCACTCCCGGCGGCAAGACCAAGTTCTCTCCGGCGTGCCAGTGAGGACATCATGCTGAAACGAATGGCGTCGAACGCGGGTCGAGTGATCCGTCAGCCGGTGGAAAAGCACAACAAGGCGGTCCTCGGTGCGATCACCGTGGGCATCATCCTGGTCTTGCTCTTCGCGCTCCTGCAGATCGCCGGCGCGGGTATCGGCAAGGTGAAGTACGACGCCGATTTCGCGCAGGCGGCAGGCGTCAGTCCCGGTGATTCGATCACGGTGGCGGGGGTATCGGTCGGTACGGTCGCGGATACGCGATTGGCGGGCGACCACGTCGTGGTGACGCTCGAGGTCGACGAAGACGTCGACCTCGGCGCCGACACCACCGCCTCGATTCAGCTGACCACGTTGCTCGGGTCACGGTATGTGGAACTCAAACCGGCCGGCACCGGGAGTCTTCCCGACGGCCGGATCAACCTGGCGCACACCGCTGTTCCGTACGATCTGCAGCAGTTGATCACCAGTGCGACCACCACCTTCGAGCAGGTCGACTTCGGGAACATCGGTGAGACGATGTCCACGCTCTCAGATCAACTGGAAGGTACGCCGGAACTGATTCCGCAGGTGCTCACCAACGTCGAGAGTCTGGCATCGATCATGGCCGACCGTCGGGGACAGGTCGGGTCACTGCTGACCAGCACGAAGCAACTCACCGACGTGATCCGCAAACAGCAGGGCAACCTCGGATCCCTGATCTCACAGGGGCGAGAGGTACTGCAGGAGATCAATACTCGGCGCGCAATGATCAACCAGCTGTTCGGTGCCACCACCGAGCTGGTGGATCAGCTGCAGACCATCGTGGTGGACGACCGGGCCGCGGTCGACGGGCTGATCGTGAATCTGAACGGGATGTTGCAGACACTGTCATCCAACGATGATCTGCTGCGCAACGCCATGCAGATCCTGCCGGTTCCGATCCGGAACTTCGCCAACGTCACCGGCAATGCCAACGAAGCCGACTTCTCCTCCATCGCCGGGCCGTTCGTCGACTCCTGGATGTGCGCGGTCAGCGGTCGCGCCAACCAGGTGAATCTTCCCGAGTACCTCAAGGACTGCAAATGAGGACGCGTAGCGCAGTGACCAAGGTCGTGGTGATCGTGATGCTGGTTGCCGTCGTCTGCTTCGGCAGTGTGCGGGCAGCCACCGCATCGGAGGGATCCATGAGGGTGACAGCACTTTTCGACAACGCAGTGGGTCTGTACGAGGGCAACTCGGTATCGGTCCTGGGCATGCCGGTGGGCAAGGTCGAGACGATCACTCCGAAGGGCACCCACGTGGAGGTGGAGATGGAGATCGAAGGAGACGTCGACATCCCGGCGGACGTGAATGTGGTCACCGTCTCGACGTCCATCCTCACCGATCGTCACATCGAACTTTCTCCGGCCTACACCGGCGGGCCGAAGATGAAGAACCATGACCAGGTCGGCCTGGACCGCACAAAGACTCCGGTCGAGTTCGATCGGTTGCTCGCGATGGCCGACGATCTGGCGGTCGAGCTCCAGGGCGACGGGCAGGGTGCCGGTCCGGTCGCACAACTCCTCGACGTCGGATCGGCCATCACCGACGGCAACGGCAACGACATTCGTTCGGCATTGACGCAGCTGTCCAAAGCCCTCCGAATGGGCGACGACGGTGGGGCCGAGACCAAGAATTCGATCACCACGATCGTCGACAACCTCTCGGTGCTGACGGAGGCAGCAGCCGCGAATGACGGTCAGATCCGTGAGTTCGGTTCTGCGATCAGCCAACTGAGTGACATCCTCGCCGACCAGGACCTCGGAGCCGGCGACACCGGAGCTCAGATCAACCAGATTCTGCTGCAGGCCGAAGACCTGCTCCGGGACAATCAGGGCAATTTGAAAACGACTGCCACGAATGGCAATACGGTCCTGACGTCGCTGTCGGACTATCAGCGGGAGATCGCCGAGTTCCTGGACATCACGCCGATGCTGCTGGACAACGTGTACAACATCATCGATCACGACAACAAGATCGCCAGGGTGCACGCGCAGATCGAGAAGGTGTTCTTCGACGGCCAGCTGCTGAAGGAAGTATGCAACGTGTTGGGACTGCGTCAACTGGGTTGTGCCACCGGAACATTGTCTGATTTCGGCCCGGACTTCGGGCTCACGGCCATGCTCGAGGGCATGGCAGGGTTGCCGCAGTGATGCGCCGGGGCAGGGCCGCGTCGGGTGGAGCGCTTGTAGCGCTCGCCGTCTTCACCAGCGCCTGCTCGATGGACCTCGAGTCGGTGCCGCTGCCGGCGCGCAGTGTCGGCGGCGACACCTACACCGTCTACGCCACCTTCGAGAACGCTCTCAACCTCCCGAATCAGGCGAAAGTGAAGCTCGCGGGCGCCGATATCGGTGAGGTCGAAGATATGCGGGTCGACAACTACACGGCCGTTGTCACGCTGAGAATCAGCGAGAAGGTGACGCTGCCGACCGGTACCCGTGCTGAATTGCGTTCGGCGACACCGCTCGGCGACATCTTTGTCGCGGTTCAGCCGCCGGCGGATGCGGCCCCCGATGCCCCCGTCCTGCATGGCGGAGACACCATCGAGATCGAGCAGACATCGGCGGCAGCCACCATCGAGGAGGTTCTGACGACGTCGGCACTGCTGGTCAACGGTGGCGTGATCCGCAACCTGACCAAGGTCATCAACGGCCTCGGAACAGCGGTCGGCGACAAGGGCGATCGACTCGGTGCCCTGATCGACCAATCCACCAGTCTGATCGGCAAACTCTCGGCCCGATCAACTGAGATCCGGGATACCTTGAACCAGACCAATCGACTGGTGTCGACGTTGTCGGCCGGTGAGAGCACCATCACCGACGCGATCGCGGCAGCGGGACCGGCATTGACCGTGCTCAACGCGAACACCGGTCAGATTCTCGGGCTCACCAAACAGCTCGCAGATGTCACCGGCCAACTCGCCAAATTCCCGTCGATCGCCGGCACCGGTGGTCGAGGGATGATCGAGGACCTCAACACCCTCGCCGCCGAACTCAATGACGCGGCGACAAATCCAAAGGCGGACCTCGCCAAGGTGAACGCGTTGCTGGCGCCGGTCATCAAGATCACGAACGGCACCGCCGCCCATCCGTTCGCGGATCTCCAGGACCTCTCGATCGGTGCAATCGCCGACCCGGCCCATTCCGCCGACCCTGGCAGCAAGATTCCCGACGCCACCGACGGCGCCAACGCTGTCGGAACCCTCACCCACACCCTCGAGCGGCTGCGGAGTCATCTGAC
The DNA here is from genome assembly GCF_000383535.1 of Nocardia sp. 348MFTsu5.1. NCBI lineage: Bacteria > Bacillati > Actinomycetota > Actinomycetes > Mycobacteriales > Nocardiaceae > Nocardia > Nocardia sp. 348MFTsu5.1. The sequence goes on along the minus strand of NZ_KB911509.1, from coordinate 198,736 downwards.
GACGGGACCGGCCCGATGACCCAGCAACTCGAGTACGCCACCGGACCACTGGAGACGCCGGCCAAACTGGTCGTCACCGGTACCCGAAAGCTCGTCGATCATCGCCTCTGGTTGTCGGTGGGGGCCCTTTTCGCGGTGTTGATACTCGGCATCGCGTATCTGGTGTTCGGTGTTTTTCAGGTCGACCCGATGGCATCGAAAATGACGGTGCGCGTGAATCTTTCGCTATCCGGTGGGTTGTTGCCGAAGCAGGATGTGACCTTGCGGGGCGTGCCCGTCGGCAAAGTCCAAGCGGTGGAACTGTCGGACGACGGAGTCGTGGCCGTTGCCGAGATCGATGGCGATGTCCAGATCCCGAGTGGGGGCGAGGTCCGGGTTGCCGGGCTGTCACCGGCCGGCGAGCAGTACCTCGACTTCCGGCCCACCAGCGACGAGGGCCCCTATCTGACCAACGGGTCTGTGGTGGAGGCCGACCAGACCTCGACACCGGTCCCGATGGCGGATCTGCTGGGTGACCTCGATGGCATGCTGGCCCAGATCGAACCGGAAAAGGTCGAGACGATCATCAAAGAACTCGGTGTCGGCCCCGAAGGACCCGACAAGCTCGAGTCGATCATCACCGGTGGAACCTTCCTCATCTCGACGCTCGATTCGGTGCTCCCGCAGACTGTCAGCTTGCTCAACAACAGCCAGGTTGTACTTGGCACCCTCAGGGAGATGAGCCCGGGTCTGCAGGACACCTCGCAGAACCTCGCGGGAACGCTGGACGGAGTCGCGTCGATGGACAAGGGTTTCCGCACATTCATCGACCAGACGCCGGCGACGCTGCGGGCCGCGGACTCGATCATCGCGGACAACTCTCCGACGATGGTTCAGCTCCTGGGAAATCTGACGACGGTTGCCCAAATGACCTATCTGAGAGTTCCGGCGCTACAAGAGTTCTTCTTCCCGCAGGATCGAACCGGCTCCACCCTCGATGCGATCGCCTCGGTATTCCGTGATGGCGGCATCTGGGCGGCAGTGAACATTTATCCGCGGAAGAACTGCCAATACGAACTCCCGCGCCGCCCGCACTGGCAGGTCGATTTCCCCGAGCCCTATCTCTACGGCACATATTGCACCGAGGACGATCCATCGATGCAGATCCGCGGCGCCGCCAGCGCTCCGCGGCCGGCCGGTGACGATACGGCCGGTCCGCCGGCGGGTGCCGATCCACTTGCGACGGCGACGCCGACTCCCGTTGGGCCCGAGTCGATTCCACTGCCGTATGCCGGCCCGGTCCTGCCCTCAGCACCATGACCACATCCCAGCCCCGTGGTCACGACAACGCCAGCGGAGAAAATCCAGAGGAGAAGAAGACGATGAGCAAGCTCAGCGAAACGGTCACCTCCACTCCCGAAGAGAAGTGGGGCCTGATGGCCGATGCGGAATCCACCGCCACGACCTCGGCCACCAAGGCGGAGAAGCCAAAGGTAAAGACGCCAAAGGTAGAGACGCCAAAGGTAGAGAAAGCAACTGCCGAGGAGTCAAAGGCCGAGGAGCCAAAGGTCGAGAAGACCAAGGAAGCGAAGGCCAAGGCGGAGAAGGTTTCGCTGGAGAAAGAGCCCCCGGCGGAACAGCCCGAAGAAAAGGCCGCCGCCGCTGCCGAGGTCGCCGAAACCAAAAAGCGCGCTTCGTGGCGGCGAGTCTTGACGATTCGCCGGATCGCGGTGGGCGCACTGGTCGTTGTTGCCATCGCCGCAATCGTTGTCGCAGCGATCCTCGGCGTGCAGTTGAAAGAGGAACGCGACATCGACGCCGCCGCCGACGAAGCTCGTGCCGCCGCCGAGCAGTATGCGGTGACATTGACCAGCGTCAGCTCGGACAACCTGGATGCGAATTTCGCCGCGGTCCTCGACGGAGCCACCGGCGAGTTCAAGGATATGTACTCGCAGTCCAGTGGGCAGCTGCGTGATCTGCTTGTGGAGAACAAGGCCAACGCGCAGGGCAAGGTCATCGACTCGGGTATCAAGTCGGCGACCACGTCCAAGGTCGAGGTCATGCTCTTCGTCGACCAGACTGTCACCAACACCGCCACACCCGATGCACGAATCGACCGCAGTCGCGTCTTGATGACGATGGAGAAGATCGACGGACGCTGGCTCGCCTCCAAGGTCGACCTGCCCTGAGTTGACCACGGGTCACTGACAACTGACCACTGTCAACCTCAACGTCGGGAACAGATCACCACCGGTCCAGGCCGGTCCGTCGTAGCTGCGACCTTCCGGAGTGGTGAAAATCAACCTCGGGCGTCCAGTACGCGGGTCCGGGTATTGGTCGTCGAGCCAGTCGCTGTAGGTCTTCAGCAGATGATGAAACCTGCAGAGCATCTTCATCTCTGACGGATGTGTGCATCCACCCGCGCGAACCGTCGAGCGTGCCGATCCAACCGTCGACCGTGCCGAAATCACCGCCGACCGTGCCGAAACTGCTGGTGCGCAATTATTTTCGGCACGCTCAACGGCAACAACGGCACGCTCGGCGGTGGTGCGTGACGGTGCCGTCACCTGATCGGCCCCCTCACTTCAGGTGCCGGATGAAGAACCGGTTCGCCTCGTCGCTCGCGAACTGCGGGACGCCGGTGTGGCCGCCCATATTGGCTTGGAGTGTCTTCTCTTTGGAGCCGAAGGCGTCGAACAGGTCCAGTGCCCGCGGCCGGTCGTTTCCCTCGTCGTCCCACTGCAGAAGGACATGCAGCGGAATGGTCACCCGCCGGGCCTCTTCGAGAATCGTGCGGGGCACGAAACTCCCCGCGAACAGAACGGCTGCCGAAATGCGAGGGTCGACCACCGCCAGCCGGACGCCGATGGAGGTCACCCCGCCCGAGAACCCGACCGGGCCGCCGATCTCGGGCAGCGCAAGGAGTGCGTCCAGGGCGGCCCGCCATTCCGGGACCGCCTTGTCGACCAGCGGGAGGATGAGCCGGTCGACGATCTCGTCGTCGACCGGTCCGCCGGCCTCCAGCGCTCGGCGAAGGTCGGCGCGGGCCTGCTCGGCCGCTGCTGAACCGGGCCGCTCACCGCTCCAGGGGAGCTCGATGGTGGCCGCGGCGAAACCCTCTGCCACGGCGTCTTGGGCTCGGGCCTGCAGTCGCGGGTACATCTTGCGCAACCCGAGGGGAGGATGGCCGAGCAGGATCAGTGGTACCGGTGCGGATGCTGACCCGGGCGTCCACAGAATGCGGGGATCTCGCCGAGGGTGAATTCGCGTTCGAGGACGCCGTCATCGAGGCGCTGCTGCGTGGTGAATTGCATGGTCGTGCCTTTCGGGATTGCAGTGAAGCGGCGCTCCCGGACGACCTATCGCCCGACCATGGCCCCGGAGTGGAGCACCCATGTCGATATTGCGTTCACGGGTATCACCTCCACGTCTCGTACGGCCTTCAAGAAAAGTAGCAGCGGCCGCCGTGGTCCGCCAACAGATTTTCTTGCCTAGCTCCACAGCGTCACATGTACTTTTGGCCGAAACCGGGTGACCCCCACGCCGGAGCCGCGGATCATCGCCTGCGTGCACCGGGGTGTGGTGATGAACCTCAACAGTTCGGAGACCGCGGGTTGGCGGGCCGCAGGAGGCAGCGTCGACGCGCACCATTGGCTTGCAATCTGCAGTCCGGGTGCCTTGATCTGGACAAGGCGTCCCGCGGCCAGATCGGCGGCGACCGCAAAGCCGATGCTCAGAGTCACCCCGGCGGAACGGTGGACCTCCTCGAGTGCGGCGGCATCACTCTGAAATATCCGCTGCGAAGATTCTGCGATTCCGATGTCTCGCAACATCTTTGCCTCCGCGCCGGTGGAGCTTCCGGCGCTGGGCCCGAGCAGCCACTGCTGTTCCTGCAGCAGTGCCGGTGTGGGCAAGCCCGATGCGAGTGGATTGTTCGGCGCCGCGACCGTGATGAGTTGGTAGTTGAGGAATGGTCGCACCGCGATGGTGCCGGTCGGCGATGCTGCCTGTGGGCCCAGTGCGACGTCGACGGCCCGGGATTCGACGAGGTTCTTGAACTCACTGGTCGGATGCACGCTCAGCTCGACCGAGAGATCGTTGGCGCGGGCGGCGAACAGCTCGATGAGGCCCGGGGCCGCGTGCTCGGCGAATGAGCTCGACGCCGCGATGTTGAGCCGGCGACGACCGCGTGCGGCCTCTCCGACCTCGATCACGGTCTGCTGTTGCAGACCGAGGATCTCGGTGGCCCGACTGGCCAGGCGAAGCCCACCGGGCGTGAACGCCAATCCGCTTGCGGTCGGAGTGAACAGTGGGTCGTTGAACTCCTTACGGAGTTGCGCGACGTGAGTGGACACCCCGGCGTCGGACATGTTCAGCTCTTGCGCCGCGCCATGCACAGAACCGTGCCGCACCACGGCGGAATAGGCTCGAAGCTGAGCGGGTGTCACGTTCCGAGCCTACGTTGGAGGTCAGGCCCGAAACGTCGATTCGCGAAGGGCCAAACACAAAGGGCCGCGGCCACAACGGAACGCGGGTCGCATGGAGGAATTTGAGAATGCAGGACGTGCTTGCCGATCTGATGCGCATCTGGCGTTCCGGAGGAACGGCCGGAGTCGGCACGGTCGTACGGACGTTTCGGTCCGCGCCGAGGCCCGCCGGGGCGTTGATGGTGGTCGCGCCTGACGGTACGGTCAGCGGTTCGGTCTCGGGCGGATGTGTGGAGGGCGCGGTCTACGATCTGGCCGGCGAGGCCGCACAAAGTGGTCAGCCGATGTTGGAACGCTACGGCGTCTCGGACGACGACGCGTTCGCGGTGGGCCTGACATGCGGCGGGATTCTGGATGTGTTCGTCGAGGCGATCTCGCAGGAGACTTTTCCCGAGCTCGGCGAGATCGCCGACGACATCGCCAATCATCAACCCGTCGCGATCGCGACGGTCATCGAACACCCGGATTCCGAGTGGGTGGGACGACGGCTCGTGGTCCGGCCGGCAACGGTCGCCGGGCAACTGGGCTCGGACCGCATGGACGACGCCGTGGTCGACGATGCGCGCGGGCTTCTCGCAGCCGGGCGCACCGAGGTCCTGCACTACGGTCCCGACGGACAGCGGCGCGGTGAAGGGATGACGGTATTCGTGTCCAGTCATGCCCCGCGCCCGCGAATGCTGGTGTTCGGGGCCATCGATTTCGCCGCTGCGGTTGCCCAGCAGGGATCGTTTCTCGGCTACCGCGTGACGGTTTGCGATGCGCGTCCGGTCTTCGCCACGTCGGCGCGGTTTCCCACCGCCGACGAGGTGGTTGTCGAATGGCCGCATCGCTACCTGGCTGCGCAGGTGGAGGCGGGTGCGCTCGACGGCCGCACGATCATCTGCGTCCTGACCCACGACCCGAAGTTCGACGTCCCGTTGCTCGAGGTCGCACTGACGATGCCCGAGGTGGGTTATGTCGGTGCGATGGGGTCGCGACGCACACATGACGACCGGGTCGAGCGGCTGCGAGCCGTGGGTTTGACCGACGCCCAGATCTCACGGCTGGCGAGTCCGATCGGCCTCGATCTCGGTGCTCGGACCCCGGAGGAGACCGCGGTGTCGATCGCGGCCGAGATCATCGCGCGCCGCTGGGGCGGCGGCGGCCGGCCACTGAGCGAAACCGGCGGCCGAATCCACCATGAGCAGGAATCTCCTGTTGTCGAGAGCCCGGCGCCGACAGCGAATTAAGTGATCCCTTAATTCGGTCTTGACCCTGGTGCCAGGTGGGGTCACTGTGATCACCTCCACCAGTGTGAGGTAGGTCACATGCAAGTTCCAGGACCCTTTGAGTACGAACGCGCAACGGGCGTCGCAGACGCCATCGGACTGCTCGACCGGCTCGGGGAGGAGGCGCGTGTGGTCGCCGGCGGGCACAGCCTGCTCCCGATGATGAAACTGCGCCTGGCCAATCCCGAGTATCTGATCGACATCAACGATCTTGCCGCCGAGTTGGGGTACGTCATCTGTGACCCGACGCTGGTCCGCATCGGGGCGATGGTCCGCCATCGTCAGGCTCTCGAATCGGACGACCTGGCAGCGGTCTGCCCGATCTTCCGGGACGCCGAACGGGTGATCGCAGACCCGGTGGTCCGGAACCGGGGCACCGTCGGCGGCTCGCTCTGCCAGGCCGACCCGGCCGAAGACCTGACCACGGTGTGCACCGTACTCGGGGCGACATGCCAGGTACGGGGACCCGGCGGTGACCGGGAGATCTCGATGGACGACTTCTTGGTGGGTCCCTATGAGACCGCGATGGCGCCCAATGAGCTGCTGATCGAGGTCAGGATCCCCATCCGGCTCGGAACATCGAGTGCTTATGCGAAAGTCGAACGGCGAGTGGGTGATTGGGCTGCCACCGCCGCGGGGTCGTGTGTCACCCTCGAGGGTGGCGTGATCGCGGCGGCCCGGGTCGGACTGACCGCGGTCAATCCGGATGAGGCGGGCCTTGCTGAGGTTGCTGCCGGGCTCATCGGCAACTCGCCGAGCGAAGAGCTGTACGCCGAGGCCGGCCGTCTCGCGTCGGCGGCATGTTCGCCGTTGACCGACAGTCGTGGAACCGCCGCCTACAAAAGGCATCTCGCCTCCGAGCTGACCATTCGCACACTCCGCAAGTCCGTCGAACGCGTGATGGCCGCGCCGACCCCGGAAGGGAACTGATCATGCAGGTGAATCTGACTGTCAATGGCGAGGCCGTCGAGGCCGACGTCGAGCCACGGCTGCTGCTGGTCCACTTCCTCCGGGATCACTTGCGGCTCACCGGAACCCACTGGGGATGCGACACCAGCAACTGTGGCACCTGCGTGGTGGAGGTCGATGGGGAACCGGTGAAATCGTGCACGATGCTGGCGGTCATGGCCGACGGCCGCTCGGTGCGCACGGTCGAAGGCCTCGAGGTCGACGGCAAGCTCGATCCTGTGCAAGAAGGTTTCATGCAGTGCCACGGCCTGCAATGCGGGTTCTGCACACCCGGGATGATGATCACCGCCCGAGCGTTGCTCGACCGGAATCCGGACCCCGACGAGGACACCATCCGGGAAGCGATCTCGGGCCAGATCTGCCGCTGCACCGGCTACACCACCATCGTGCGATCGATTCGATGGGCGGCCGAGCACGGGGCTGATGCGGCAACTGAACCCATCGGGAGTTCGTCATGACCACGGTGCACACACGACCCGAGGACACGGTCGACAACGACCACAAGCCCTGCGGGCACGGCAAGATGCTGCGCAAAGAAGACCCCCGGTTCATCCGGGGTCGCGGCAACTATGTCGACGACGTCACCCTGCCCGGAATGCTGCATCTGGCGATTCTGCGGTCGCCGGTGGCGCACGGACGCATTGTCAGCATCGACACCACTGCCGCGCAGGCTCATCCGAAGGTCAAGGCGGTGGTCACCGGTGCCGATCTGGCCGAGAAGGGTCTGGCCTGGATGCCGACCCTGTCGAACGACGTGCAGGCGGTTCTCGCCACCGACAAGGTCAGGTTCCAGGGACAGGAGGTGGCATTTGTTGTCGCCGAGGACCGGTATTCGGCGCGCGACGCACTGGAACTGATCGACGTCGACTACGAGATCCTCGACCCCGTCGTCGACGCGCGCCGGGCGCTCGCCGACGATGCCCCTGTCATCCGCACCGATCTGGAAGGCAAGACCGACAATCACTGCTTCGACTGGGAGACAGGCGATGCCGCCGCGACGGAGGCGGTGTTCGCGCGCGCCGAGGTGGTGGTGAAGCAGGAGATGGTCTATCCGCGAGTGCATCCCGCACCGATGGAGACCTGCGGGGCGGTCGCCGATCTGGATCCGGTGTCGGGCAAGTTGACGCTGTGGTCGACGAGCCAGGCACCGCACGCACACCGAACGCTCTACGCGTTGGTGGCCGGGCTGCCCGAACACAAGATCCGGGTCATCTCGCCCGACATCGGTGGCGGATTCGGCAACAAGGTCCCGATCTACCCGGGCTACGTCTGCGCGATCGTGGCGTCGCTGGTACTGGGCAAGCCGGTCAAGTGGATGGAGGACCGCAGCGAAAACCTCACCAGCACAGGCTTTGCCCGCGACTACATCATGGTGGGCGAGATCGCCGCGACCCGCGAGGGAAAGATCCTCGCGATCCGGTCGAACGTGCTGGCCGACCACGGTGCCTTCAATGGCACGGCTGCTCCGGTGAAGTATCCGGCCGGATTCTTCGGGGTGTTCACCGGTAGCTACGACATCGAGGCCGCCTACGCGAAGATGAATGCCGTCTACACCAACAAGGCACCCGGTGGTGTCGCCTATGCCTGCTCGTTCCGGATCACCGAGGCCGTGTATTTCGTCGAGCGCCTGGTCGATTGCCTGGCGCAGGAACTGAAGATCGATCCCGCACAGCTTCGGCTGCAGAATCTCCTTCGCCCCGAACAGTTTCCGTACAAGAGCAAAACCGGATGGCTGTACGACTCGGGTGACTACGAGAAGACGATGCGGTTGGCGATGGAGATGATCGGCTACGACGAGCTGCGGAAGGAACAAAAAGAAAAGCGAGCCCGCGGAGAGCTGATGGGTATCGGGATGTCGTTCTTCACCGAAGCGGTCGGGGCCGGTCCGCGCAAGGACATGGACATTCTCGGTCTGGGTATGGCAGACGGCTGCGAGCTGCGGGTCCACCCCACGGGCAAAGCCGTTGTCCGACTGTCGGTACAGAGCCAGGGGCAGGGTCACGAGACAACGTTCGCCCAGATCGTCGCGGAAGAGCTGGGTATCCCGCCGGACGACATCGACGTGGTGCACGGCGATACCGACCAGACCCCGTTCGGTCTCGGAACCTACGGCAGCCGGTCCACGCCGGTGTCCGGTGCGGCTGCGGCCCTGGTGGCTCGCAAGGTCCGCGACAAGGCGAAGATCATCGCCTCCGGCATGCTCGAAGCGTCGGTGGCCGACCTGGAGTGGGAGAAGGGGTCGTTCCACGTCAAAGGTGATCCGTCCGCTTCGGTGACGATCTCCCAGATCGCGATGCGGGCCCACGGCGCCGGTGACCTACCCGAGGGGATCGAGGGCGGTCTGGATGCCCAAATCTGTTACAACCCGGAGAATCTCACCTATCCCTACGGCGCGTACTTCTGTGTTGTCGACATCGATCCCGGTACCGCGCAGGTGAAGGTGCGCCGGTTCCTGGCCGTGGATGATTGTGGCACCCGGATCAATCCGATGATCATCGAAGGTCAGGTGCACGGTGGTATCGCCGACGGCATCGGGATGGCGCTGATGGAGATCATCGAATTCGACGAGAGCGGGAATTGCCTCGGTGGCTCGCTGATGGACTATCTGATCCCGACGTCCTTGGAGGTTCCACATCTGGAGACCGGGTTCACGGTGACACCGTCGCCGCATCATCCCATCGGCGCGAAGGGTATCGGCGAGTCCGCCACGGTCGGATCGCCGCCGGCAGTGGTCAACGCGGTCGTCGATGCGCTTGCGCCGTACGGGGTTCGGCACGCCGACATGCCCCTGACGCCGTCCCGCGTCTGGGAGGCCATGCAGGGCCGGGCGACCCCGCCGATCTGAATGGAGAAGACCATGACCACATCGATCACGGTGGGTGAACGCGTCAAACAGTTGATGTCCCGGCGTACTCCGTTTGTGCACGCAACCGTGGTTCGGGCCCAGCAGCCGACCTCGGCGCACGCCGGTGACGAGGCAATCCTGTTGTCCGATGGCACAATCGAAGGATTCGTCGGAGGGCAATGTGCGCAGAACTCGGTACGCCGCGCCGCACTCGGGGCGCTGCAAGGTGGTGAGAGCGTCTTGTTGCGGGTGCTGCCCGATGGTGATCTGCATTTCCCGGAGGCGGCAGGGGCCTCGGTGGTGGTGAATCCCTGCCTGTCCGGTGGTGCCCTCGAGATCTTCCTCGAACCGCAGATCCCGAGTCCGCTGGTGCGGATCTGTGGGTCGGCTCCGATCGCCCAAGCGCTGTCGCAGATGTGTGAACTGGTCGGCTTCGAGGTCGAACAGAGTGATTCCGACGACGCGCTGACCGATACCACCGCGGTGGTGATCGCGAGTCATGGCGGCGCCGAGGCAGCGATGATCCGTTCGGCCCTGAACGCCGGCGTGGGCTATATCGGGTTGGTGGCCAGCCGGGTTCGCGGGGCATCGGTGCTCTCGGAGGTCGCGCCCACCACGGCCGAGCGACTCCGGATCCATACGCCGGTCGGCCTCGACATCGGTGCGAAGACCTCGGCGGAGATCGCCGTGTCGATCGTCGCCGAACTCATCGCGGCCATCCGCGGGGGAGGCGTCGTCGCCGTGCCCCGGCCCACCGCCCTCGCACGTGAGGCGGTGGATCCGGTCTGCGGCATGACCGTGACCATCGGGCCGGACACGGTGCACGCCGTGCGGGACGATGTCGATCACTGGTTCTGCTGCACCGGTTGTCGAGATGCGTATCTTTCGGCGATCGGATCCCCATGACAGTCGGTCATCGATCGGCGGTGGTACTCGCCGCCGGTGACTCCCGCAGACTCGGCGTGCCGAAACAGCTTCTGCCATACCGGGAGACAACGCTTCTCGGGGCAACGCTCGACATGGTCCGCAGTTGTGGGTTCGATCAGATCGTCATGACACTCGGCAAGGATGCCGAGGCGGTGCGCGACCAAGTCGATCTCGCCGGTCTCGATGCGATCGAGGTCGAGGACAGTGGTTCCGGCTGTGGATCGTCGCTGCGATCGGCGGTCGCCGCGGTGGACCGGCGTGCGGGTGGCCTGGTTCTTTTTCTCGGTGATCAACCCGGGATCGCGACATCAACGGTCCGGCGCCTGTTGACGCAGGCGGAAGACGGTGAAGGTACATCAGCGCAGATCGTGGTGACCCGATATCGAGGACATGCCGGGCATCCATTCTGGCTGGACCGCAGCGTGTTTCCGGCCGTTATCCGGTTGCGGGGCGACAAGGGCCTGTGGAAACTCATCGCCTCCGGGCGTTTCGGTACCGCGACGCTGGAGGTCGACACCGCGGTCCCACCGGATGTCGACACCTGGGACGACTACCTCGATCTGTTGTCTGCAGCACCGACATGATCGAGGCATTCACCGATGTCGCCGATGTGGTCCGCCGGTTCGATGAACACGACCACCTGCTTGACGTCGGCAGCGCGACAGCGTTCTATCTGGCCACGACGCTGGGCAGGCCGTTGCTGCTCGAAGGTGAACCGGGAGTCGGCAAGACAACCGCAGCAAAGACTTTGGCAGCGGTACTCGGGGCGCCGCTGGTGCGATTGCAGTGCTATGAAGGGCTGACCGCCAACGAGGCCCTGTACGACTGGAATTATCAGCGGCAGTTGCTGAGTATCAGGCTCGCCGAATCGCGCGGGACCGACATCTCCGAAGCAGACCTGTTCACCGACGACTTCTTGATCGACCGTCCGATCCTGCACTGTGTCAGGTACCGCGGTGAGATACCTCCGGTGCTGCTGATCGACGAAATAGACCGTGCCGATGATGAATTCGAAGCCCTGCTGTTGGAGTTCCTCGGCGAGGCGGCCGTCACGGTTCCCGAGCTGGGCACGTTCGTCGCCCAGACTCCGCCCATCGTGGTGCTGACCTCCAACCGCAGCCGCGACCTCCACGATGCCCTTCGTCGCCGCTGCCTGTACCACTGGATCGACTTTCCCGAGCCGGCCCGGGCGGTGGCGATCGTTCGCCGGACCGTACCTGGTGCCACTGCGGCATTGATCGATCAGGCAACCCGGTTCGTGTCGCAGGCGCGCGGACTCGACCTCGACAAGCCGCCGGGGATCTCGGAGACGATCGACTGGCTGGCGGCGCTGGTTGCCCTGGGAGTCGCCGATCTGGTCGCCGACGAGGCGTCGGCGGGACTCAGTGCGCTGGCCAAGACCCCTGATGACCGGATCGTCGTCCACGAGGCGTTCACGGAGTTCGCCGGCGGTCTGAGCACCGCGTGAGAAGGAGAAACCGGACGTGAGCGTTGCGGCGGGGAGAGCTGCCGCGGTGCTGCGCGGCGTGGATCTCGCTGCGTTTGCCGTTGCGCTGGACGCCCACCTGCGTCGCGGCGGGGTCGGGGTGTCGGCCAGTGGACCGACCAAGTTCGTGGAGGCCATGCGTCAACTGGCGCCCCGCACCAGATCCGAGCTCTACTGGGCTGCCCGTCTGACCCTTGTCGACCGGGCCGAGGACCTGGCGTCGTTCGACGCGGTCTTCGATGCGGTGTTCACCGATTCGGTCCTGGGGCTCGATCCGCCGGGCAGAGCGGACTCGGTACCAGGTGCGGGGCCATCGATTCCGGATCCGGATGGGGCCCGCCCGGGACCGCCGGACAGCGAGACCGGCGGTCTGCCCTGGGCCACGAGACGGACGGCCGTCGGTGCGGTGGAGCCGACTTCGGACGGGGCGTCACTACCGGACCTGTTGCCGAGCCGGCTCGTGGCGAGGGCCGACGAGCCGTTCGAATCCTTTGACACCGACGACTTGCGGACGCTGGGTGCGTGGCTCGAACATGCGGTGGCACGCTGGCCCCGCCGGACATCCCGGCGCCACGAGTACGGCCGTCGCGGACCGGTCGTCGACTTCCGGGCGACGATGAACCGTTCGCGCCGAACCGGCTTCGAGGCCGCGGTCCTGATCCGCCGCCGGCCGCGCCGGCGCCGGCGCCGGGTGGTCTTCATCTGTGATGTCAGCGGGTCCATGCAGCCGTACACAACGACATACCTGCATCTGATGCGGGCTGCGGTCGACCGGCGCTCGATGATCCGGCCGGAGGTGTTCGCATTTTCGACGTCGTTGACGAAACTGACGGCGATCCTCGCGGGGCGATCGCCGGAAGCGGCGGTTGCGAAGGCGAATGACAAGGTCGCCGACCGGTTCGGGGGAACCCGCGTCGGCCACAGCCTGGCCGAACTCGTCGGGTCGCCGGCGGGGCATTCGCTCAGGGGCTCGCTGGTGGTGATCGCCTCGGACGGATGGGACAGCGACGAGCCGGAGGTTGTCGAGCGTGCGATGGCGAGGATCTCCCGCCGCGCCTGGCGGGTGGTCTGGATCAATCCCCGGGCCGGAGAGCCGGGCTACGAGCCGACGGCCGGTTCGATGGCCGCGGCGCTGCCTTACTGCGATGCCTTCGTGCCGGGACGGACGCTCGCGGACCTTCACGAGCTGTTGCTGCTGCTGGAAAGACTGTCGTGATGTGTGTCCGGTCACATTTGATTCGCGTTGTCCCAGGTCAGGTCATATTGCGCGATTTAGGGCCATCACCGGGGAATGAAATCGGACCGGGGTCCGGTTACACCTGATGTAGCCCCGACCAACCACTTTTCAAGGAGCATCACATGACTGCCACCATCACCACCACCGATCTGGAAACCGGCACCTGGACCATCGACGCGACGCACTCGGCCGTTGCCTTCTCGGTTCGCCACCTGATGGTGAGCAAGGTTCGTGGAAACTTCGAAACCTTCTCGGGAGCCATCACGGTCGACGAGAACGGCGTCCCGTCGGTCACCGCCGAGATCGATGTCGCCTCCATCAACACCGGCAACGAAGGCCGTGACGGCCACATCCGCTCGGCAGACTTTTTCGAGGTCGAGAAGTACCCGACCGCGACGTTCACCTCGACCTCGGTCAAGGCTGACGGCGATGACTACCTGGTCGACGGTGACTTCAGCCTCCACGGCGTGACCCGCCCGATCACCCTCAAGCTCGAGTTCAACGGTGTCAACCCCGGCATGGGCAACGGCCCGGTCGCAGGTTTCGAGGCTTCGGTTGTCATCAACCGCAAGGACTTCGGCATCAGCCTCGACATGCCGCTGGAGACCGGTGGCAGCGTTGTCGGCGACAAGATCACCATCACCCTCGAGATCGAGGCCGGCAAGTCTGCCTGATCGGTTGACCCCTCGACCCTGATCAGGTTCACGCGGCGGTCGCACAACCCGGAAGATCCCGGATGTGCGACCGCCGCTTTGCGTTCGGTCGCCGTCGACCCCGCCGCGCAGTGAGCCGGGGCCGGGCCGGGAAATCGTATAGTGGCCCATAACTTCGATCGAGATCTGGGCGCACCCAGTGGTCCGGTGATCTGCGGTGAGAGTAGGTGGACTTTGACGGCGCATCCGGCCGGCCGACGTTCCCGGCTCGCCGACGCCTTCCGGCGGATTCGCAGTATCGACAGCTGGCTGAATCACTACGTCGATGTGCCCGATCCGAGTCTGGATGGTCCGGTCAGCCGTCGGCAGGTCGCCAACCGCTTGGTAATCCTGGCGGGGATCGGCATCACGGTCAGGAATCTTGTCGCAACAGTCGAAACCGTGATCATGATCCAATTGGTGATGACCGGTGGTGAGCTGAGCATCAGGGGCATGATCGACGGGGCCGACATTCCGGTCATGATCTGCTCGGCGGGCATCGGAGTGCTGGTCGGATCGTTGGTCGCCACCGCCGTGATGTATCCACAGCTCACCTGGTTTGTGAAAACCGTGCCGGCATCCCCGGATCGGCGCAGATCGATTCAGATGATGCCGTTGCAGCAGGCCGGTTGTGTGCTGCTCACGTGGGGTATCGGTGCGTTGATCTACATTCCGTTCGGGCTCGACGGCACCGCTGTCGAGTTCGTCGTTTTCGGGTCGGCGCTCCTGATGGCTGCCGTATCGGCCGCCTGCCTCACCTATCTTCTTGTCGAACGGGTGTCGCGGCCACTGGTGGCGATCGCCTTGCGCGACGGTGTCCTCGGCCGGTCCATCCTGGGCGTCCGCGAACGTCTGATCGCGGTCTGGACCGTCTTTTGCGCCGTCCCGTTGGCCGGCATCATCGCCATCAACGTCGGCCGGCTCTCGGACTGGCTACCCGCGAGCCATTACGTCATCGACGTACCGACGGTGGTGCTCGCCTCCTTTGCTCTGATCGGTGGCGTCCGTGGGACCGTGCTGGTGTCCCGGTCGATCACCGATCCGCTCGGTGAGATCCGCAACGGGATGGAGCGGGTGAGAGCGGGCCAGTCGCACCCGATACTCGAGGTCTACGACTCCTCCGAACTGGGAATCGTGCAACAGGGTTTCAACGACATGGTGTCCGGGCTGGCGGAGCGTGAGCAGATCAGAGAGCTGTTCCAACGGCACGTCGGTGACGGAGTCGCGAAGCTGGCGCTGGAACAGGGCGCGGGCTTCCACGGCGAGAACACGTTTGTCGGAGTGATCTTCGTCGATGTCCAGGGGTCGACGAAGCTCGCGGAACAGGAAGCGCCCGAAACGGTCGCGACCCTGCTCAACAGCTTCTTCGCGATCGTCGCCGAGGTCGTGGACCGGCACAGCGGTTTCATCAACAAGTTCGAGGGTGACGCCGCCCTGGCCATCTTCGGTGCGCCGACTGCGGTGTCCGACCCGGCGGGTTCCGCGCTGGCCGCAGCCCGTGAGCTGTATGCCGAACTCGAAGTGCTTCGACCACTCCATTTTTCGATCGGGGTGTCGGCCGGCACGGTGTTCGCCGGCAACATCGGGGCGGTGATGCGCTACGAGTACACGGTGATCGGAGATACGGTCAACGAGGCGGCGCGGTTGTCCGAGGCGGCGAAATCGGTTCGTGCACACGTCTTGGCGAGTGGTTCGGCGATCGATGCCTCGGACGACGAGCACGGTTACTGGGACTCGATCGGGACGCTGGTGTTGCGGGGGCGTGCGGTGCCGACGAAGCTTTACACGATTCCCCTGGATCGCGAGCAGGGGAGCCGTAGCCTGAAGTCGTTGATCGGCACCGCATTCAAGGTGCCGACAACCATGTCCGGTGTTGTCGGGGACGGAACCCGGTCGCTGTTCGGAATGCGTGACCGGAGATAGCAACACATCGATGCTCGAACGACGAGGGGTTAGGTAGAGACGATGACATGGACCACGGCGGATATCGGAGATCAGAGCGGTCGCACGTTCCTGATCACCGGAGCCAACAGCGGACTCGGTGAACAAACCGCACTGGCACTGGGTTCCGCCGGCGCGAACGTGATCCTGGCCTGCCGAACAGTTGCAAAAGCGGAGCCCGTCGCGGCCCGGATCGGCTCCAATGCCAGCATCACCGAGCTCGACCTCGCCGATCTGAGTTCCGTTCGCGCCTGCGCCGAGCGGACCGGTCCCATCGACGTCCTGATCAACAACGCGGGTGTCATGGCAATCCCGCAGGGGCGCACGGTCGACGGCTTCGAAAAACAGATCGGCACCAACCACTTCGGGCACTTTGCACTCACCGGTCTGCTCCTTCCCAAGATCGCCGACCGGGTGGTCACCTTGTCATCGACGATGCACAAGATCGGCAAGATCGACCTCGAGGACCCGAATTATCGGCAACGCTCGTACTCCCGATGGCCCGCATATGGTCAGTCGAAACTGGCCAATCTGCAGTTCTCCTACGAACTCGCGCGACGGTTGGGTGCGGCCGGGTCGACCGTGAAATCGATGGCGGCCCATCCCGGATACGCGGCCACCGAACTGCAGTCACACACAGAATCGGTGTGGGACCGCCTGATGGGTCTGGGGAACCTCATGGCCCAATCGGCTGCCGACGGCGCGCTGCCCAGCCTGTACGCCGCGACCTCGGATCATGCCCGATCCGGCGGCTTCTACGGTCCGACCAAACTCGGTGGGATGCGCGGGGCACCGGGGCCGGCCACGGGCAACAAACGATCACGCGACGAACTGGTCGCCGCCGGGCTCTGGGAACTCTCCGAATCGCTGACCGGCGTGACCTACTCCGTCGATCCGAAGCTCTAGCACTGATGGGGTGGACGCTCGACGACATACCTGATCAGACCGGCCGAACGTTTGTTGTCACCGGTGCCAACGGCGGGTTGGGTGAATACATCACCAGCGCGCTCGCCGGCAGAGGTGCAACAGTGGTCATGGCCTGCCGCGACACCTCAAAGGCCGGTCGCCTCGCCACCCGGATCGACGGCGATCTCGAGGTCGCTCACCTTGATCTCGGAGATCTGTCTTCCGTTCGGGCCTTTGCCGATCAGGTCGGTCCGTGCGATGTTCTGATCAACAACGCCGGGGTGATGAACACTCCGTTCCGGCTGACGGTGGACGGGTTCGAAACCCAGTTCGGCGTCAATCATCTCGGCCATTTCGCTCTCACCGGGCTGCTGCTGGACAAGGTGGCAGACCGCGTGGTCACGGTCGCGAGCCTCGCGCACCGGCAGACGCCGACGCTGCACATCGACGACCTCAACTATGAGAATCGGCGATACGTCCGCGCCGTCGCCTACGGCCAGTCGAAGCTCGCCAATCTGATGTTCGCCCGCGAACTGCAGCGGCGGTTGCAGGCGGCCGGGTCGAAGAAGCGTTCGTATGCGGTACACCCCGGCGTCTCGTCGACCGAACTGTTCTCTCACACAGAGACTTTCATCGACAAGCTGGCCAGACCGGCGACGAGATTGGTTGGGCATCATCCACGCAAGGCTGCGCAGTCGACGATCTTCGCCGCGACAGAAGCTGATGCCGACCCGCGGGTTTACTGGGGTCCGACCCGGTTGATGGGGATGCGCGGGCCGGTGGGGGAATCGCCATCGACCGGGCTGTCCAAAGACGTCGAGCTTGCGGCGCAGCTGTGGACGGCATCAGAGAAGCTCACCGGTGTGACCTATCCGGTCTGAGGTCACCACACCCCCGGAGGACGGAACTGAACACTGACCCGGGGGCCGACGCCGGTGGTTTTCGGGACGGCATGCTGCCACGTGCGCTGGCAGCTGCCGCCCATCACCAGCAGGTCGCCGTGGCCGAGCGTGAATCGCAGTGAGGGGCCGCCGGTGACCGGGCGCAACATGAGCGGTCGCGGAGATCCCAGAGAGAGGATCGCAACCATCGTGTCTTCGGACTTGCCCCGGCCGATGGTGTCCCCGTGCCAGGCGACACTGTCAGTGCCGTTGCGGTACAGGCACAACCCAGCCGATGCGAATCCCTCCGGCAGCTCGGCGCGGTAGTTGTCGGTCAAGGCGTCGCGGCAGGTGCGAAGCAGTGGATGTGGAGTATCGGCGGCGTCGAGGTACTGGCTGACCAGGCGCGGCACCTCGAGATAGCGGTCGTACATCTGCCGCTTCTCGGCGCGCCACGGCACGTCGGCGCGCAGTCGGTCGAAGAGCTCGTCGGCACCGGTGACCCAACCCGGTCGCAGGTCGACCCAGGCGCCATCGGTGAGCTCCCGGCGGACCACTCGACCCGCCAGCGGATTCAACGCGGCGGGGATGGCTGCGTCGCTGAGGTCCTCGAACAGCGACACCTGACGACCCGGAGTCATGGTCCTGACCATACCGCGATTAGAACACATGTGCGAATTTTGGTCAGGCCAACGCGCGCAGCCGCCGGGCGGCTTCTTCGATGACGTTGTCGCGCTTGGCGAACGCGAACCGGACCAGATGGCTCCACTGGTCGTGGTGATCGACGAACGCGCTCACCGGGACCGCGGCGACCCCGATCCGGCCGGGCAGCTCGCGGCAGAAGGCCGCCCCGTCGTGATAGCCGAGCGGACGGGGGTCGGCGACGACGAAGTAAGTGCCCTCGCTGCGATGCACGTCGAATCCGACATCGGTCAGTGCACCGGTGATGAGATCACGGCTGCGCTCGAGTCGGGCCGCGGAGCCGCGAACCCAATCCATCTCGGTGTCGAGGGCCAAGGCGATGGCCGGCTGGAACGGTCCGCTGCCGACGTAGCTCATGAACTGCTTGGCGGCGCGGGCGGCGGCAACCAGTTCGGCCGGCCCGCTGATCCAGCCGACCTTCCATCCGGTGCAGTTGAAGGTCTTCCCGGCCGACGAGATCCGCAGCGTCCGCTCCTTCATGCCCGGCAGGGTTGCCAGCGGAGTGTGCGTGCGGTTGTCGAACAGCAGATGCTCGTAGACCTCGTCGGTCAGCGCCACCACGTCGTTGCTGATGCAGGCGGCCGCGATGGCGTTCAGATCATCGTCGGAAAGGACTGTGCCGGTGGGATTGTGCGGCGAGTTGATGATGACCAGGGACGTTTGGGGGGTGATCGCGCGGTTCAACGCGTCGCGGTCGAGGGTGAAGCCGTCGCCGTCCGGAACGAGCGGGACGGTGACCCGGTTGGCGCCGGCCATCGCGGTGGCGGCGGCGTAGCAGTCGTAATACGGCTCGATCATCACCACGTCGGTGCCCGGCTCGACCAGGCCGACAACCGCACCGGCGATCGCCTCGGTGGCACCGACGGTGATCA
The DNA here is from genome assembly GCF_000383535.1 of Nocardia sp. 348MFTsu5.1. Lineage (NCBI taxonomy): Bacteria > Bacillati > Actinomycetota > Actinomycetes > Mycobacteriales > Nocardiaceae > Nocardia > Nocardia sp. 348MFTsu5.1. Next base: position 179,544 of record NZ_KB911509.1, on the reverse strand, counting down.
GGACCTCGGTGTCCGGGTCGTACTGCAGCCCGTAGTGGTCGAGTTGATGCCGCGCAACGGCCGCCCGCAGTTCGGGGATCCCGGGGCCGGGCGGGTACTGGTTGTGTCCGGTGGCGATCGCATCCTGCGCGGCCATGAGCATCGACAGCGGGCCATCGGTGTCCGGGAAGCCCTGCCCGAGATTGATGGCATCGTGCTGGACTGCCAACTGGGACATCTCAGCGAAGATGGTCGACGAGAACGGTTGTAGCCGTTTGACGATCCGCATGTCTGCTGCCCTCCTGGAAAGTCCGCGTGCCTGCAGCAGTCAACGCTACAGCGGTCACCCGATCCGATGCGTTCATCTCGGTGCCGCAATGGTCGGCGGGCTAGGCTCAGAATCTCATTGTCGTCGGTCGCCGGGAGGTAACGCGTGTCAGATCAAGGTCCCTACCCCGGCGCACCGGGACCCTACGGTCCCGGAGGCAACAACCCCTATGGGCAGCCGTATCCCGGTCAGTCATATCCGCCCCCGGTGCCTTACGGCGCGGTCCCGCAGTACGGCGGGAGTCCATACGGCAACTACCAGCAACCTCCACCCCGCAACAAGCGCACGTTGTGGGTGGTCCTCGCCGTGGTTGCCGCAGTTCTCGTCGCCGGCGTCGTCGCGGTGGTGGCGTTTGCGTTTTTCCTCGGCGACGACATCGACGACGTCGAGGCCGCCGACTGCATCACCTTGTCCGGGGCCAACTCGGACGCGGACTTCGACATCGTCGATTGCGATACGACGTCGCCGCTGAACTTCATCGTTGCCGAGACACTCGACTCGAGTTCGGATTCCTGTGGGGGAGAGCAGTATTCCGAGCTCACCCAGACCGGTGCGAACGAAACGAAGCTCTGCCTCGTCCCGAACTTTCAGGAAGGCAAGTGCTACGAGGTCCCGATTGCCTCACTGACCGGCATGAAAGAGGTCCCCTGCGTGGCCGCGAGCAGCCAGATCAACACGGTCCTCAAGGTGCTCGTGAGGGTGGAGTCGACAACCGTTCCCGACTGCCCCAGCGCCGTGACCTTCGACCGGCCGTCGCCGCTCGGGTTCTGCTTCGGCAGTCCTACCGACTGATCAGCCGATCGCGGGGCCGAGCAGATCGTCGGCATCGGTGATCCGGTAGGCGTAGCCCTGTTCGGCCAGGAACCGCTGCCGATGGGCGGCGTAATCGGCATCGACGGTGTCGCGGGACACCACCGAGTAGAAGTGTGCCTGTCCGCCATCGGCTTTCGGGCGCAGGAGCCGGCCCAGGCGCTGGGCCTCTTCTTGCCGCGAGCCGAAGGTTCCCGAGACCTGGACCGCAACAGACGCCTCGGGGAGATCGATCGAGAAGTTGGCCACCTTCGACACCACCAGGATCTGGATCTCGCCGGTGCGGAACTGCTGGAACAGCACCTCGCGTTCCCGGTTCTTGGTGGACCCCTTGATCACCGGGGCGTCTAGGGCGGCACCGAGCTCATCGAGCTGGTCGAGGTAGGCGCCGATGATCAGGGTCTGAGAGTCCTTGTGCTGCTCCAGGATCGACTTCACGACATTGATCTTGGTGTGCGCCGTGGAGCACAGTTTGTACTTCTCTTCGGGCTCGGCGACGGCGTATTCGAGGCGTTCGTTGTCGGTGAGGGTCACGCGCACCTCGATGCATTCGGCCGGTGCGATCCAGCCCTGTGCCTCGATGTCTTTCCACGGAGCGTCATACCGCTTGGGACCGATGAGGCTGAACACGTCACCCTCCCGGCCATCCTCGCGCACCAGGGTCGCGGTCAGGCCGAGCCGGCGCCGCGACTGCAGATCGGCGGTCATCCGGAACACCGGAGCGGGCAGCAGGTGGACCTCGTCGTAGATGATCAGGCCCCAGTCCCGGGAATCGAAGAGATCGAGATTGCGGTACTCGCCCTTCGATTTGCGGGTCATCACCTGATAGGTCGCGATGGTGACCGGGCGGATCTCTTTCCGCTCGCCGGAGTACTCGCCGATCTCTTCCTCGGTGAGGGACGTCCGGGCGATCAGCTCGCGCTTCCACTGCCGTCCGGCGACGGTGTTGGTGACCAGGATCAGGGTGGTGGCCTGAGCGGTTGCCATCGCGGCCGCTCCGACCATCGTCTTGCCTGCGCCACACGGCAGGACCACGACACCCGAACCGCCGGCCCAGAACGACTCGGCGGCCAGCTGCTGGTAGTCGCGCAGCTCCCAGCCGTTCTGGTCGAGCGCGATGGCGTGGGCTTCGCCGTCGACGTAACCGGCCAGGTCCTCCGCGGGCCAGCCGACCTTCAGCAGGACCTGCTTGAGACGGCCGCGTTCGGACGCGTGCACGATGACGGTGTCGTCGTCCACCCTGGCACCGAGCATCGGCGCGATTTTCTTGTTGCGCATGATCTCGATGAGGACGGCCCGGTCGGTGCTCACCAGCGTCAGGCCGTGCACGGGGCTCTTCACCAGCTGCAGCCGGCCGAAGCGGCCCATGGTGTCCACCACGTCCATCAGCAGCGGCTGGGGCACGGCGTAGCGCGAGAAGGTGACCAGCGCATCAACCACCTGTTCGGCGTCGTGTCCGGCCGCCCGGGCGTTCCATAGCGCCAGCGGTGTCACCCGGTACGTGTGCACGTGTTCGGGGGCACGCTCGAGCTCGGCGAACGGCGCGATGGCCGCTCGGGCCTCGGCAGCGAGGGGGTGGTCAACCTCGAGAAGAAGGGTCTTGTCGGATTGCACGATCAGGGGTCCGTCGGTCACAAGGGTTCATTGTCCTCAGAACCATGCCCCCACGCCACGTCGGGCACATTTTGATCCGCAACGGTCCGGAAGATCAGTGGTGGGGTCCGTGCCGGCCGAGGGTCTCGACGGGGGTCGCGCCGGGCCGGGTGTTGTCCTCCCACGCCTCGCCGACGGCCGGCTCGTCGGTGTCGCGCACCGAATACCAGCTCGGCGTACCCCGTGAACTAGACGTAGGAGGCGACCTCGTCCCACCGGCCCGTGGTCAGGACGGCATACGACACGTTTCGGGCATTCAGGTAGACGGCGTCCTTCACATGCGAGGCCGTGGTGGTGCAGCCCTCGCACTGCCCCTGATGCGGTGCGCCGTCGTACCACATGTGCTTGTAGACCACGAGCTCGTCGCGGCCACCGAACAGATCCCGGAACGGAACCGGGCCGTCTGGTCCGACGACCTCGACCGCGCCGTCGAACTCGACCATCGGCAGTCGCCGTCGGGCCGCTGCGATGGCGTCACCGGAGTGCGTGTGGGCCTTCTCCCGGATCAGGAGTTCGTCACGGGCGCTCTGCCAGGTGGCCAGGTCGACGATGGGAGGACGGCCTGGCAGCGCAGTGTTCGGATCGCTCGGAGTGGTCGTCATGGTGACCTCCTCGGTGTCTGGGCGCGTCGTCGGCGAGCACGGTTTCAACTGGACGTGGACCCGAGTGGCCAGGAATCATTCGAACAACTGGAAACTACTTGGAGTCGCGAAGCTGCGGTGGGCAAGTGCCCTGTCGGACGTCGCTGATAACTTGTGATGGGACGTTCGATGACCACTCTCCTGGTACTTCGGAGTTTCGGAACCTATTGTGCGGCAGTTTGATTGGTTCGTGAAAAGTCTTGTGAACACCAGTTCGATTCGGTATGCTGGAAACAGTTGCCCGAAGAAATACGACGAGCCGCGCTAAACACTTCCCCCAGAAAACCGGTCAACTTTCCTGCTGTTTATGCCTGGAAGGTGTTCTGTGATGCGGCTTCTCGATGTCGTCGATTCCCTGGTTGACCTGGTCATTCCTGACGATCCCGGCGAACTGCTCGCCATGACAAAAGATCTGATCACGCTGCGCAACGCCGGCGAGCATCAGCTCGCGGTGTGTGCGGCGATGATCGATCAGTCAGGTATGGCACGCAAATCCGGATCGACAACGGCAAAGTTGTTGCAGGCCAATGGCGCTGCGCCAGGTGCGGCGTATCGGTGGATCCGTGTCGGGTCGGGTTTGGCAGGGTTGGATCGCACTGCCGGGTACTCGCGGGACGGGTTCCTGTCCTCCGAGCATGTCGATGCGGTGGTCAAAGGTGTCGCGCATATCGTGGACCGGTCCGATGAGGCGGTCACCGGTGAGCAGTGGGTGGAGTTCGAGCGGAAACTGTTGAGCCACGCCATTTCCGGTGCTCCACCGTCGGAGATCGGTGCGGTGGCGCGAGGCTTGGGCAATCAGGTTGCCAACGACACCGGTGGTCTGCCGCCGGCCGAAGATCGGTCGTTGAACAGTCTGGACTATGTCGTCAACCCTGAGGGTCGATGTGTCGGCAGGTTCGATGTCGATGTGGTGATCGGGGAAAAGTTGTTCTCTGCGTTGGATTTGTGGTCCAGAGCCCGTCCCGAACCCGATGGCAGCGATGATGCCCGCACACCGACGAAGCGCCGCGCTGATGCGCTGCATCAACTGCTGGACTGCGGGGGCGGTGGGCAAGACTTGGTGTCGGCGCCGCGGACCGAGGTGATGGTCACCGTCCCGGCCGACCATCCCGAGGCCGCGACACTGCGGTGGATGGAGCCGATCACCGAAGCCACGGCCGCTGGTCTGGCTTGTGACTCCACGATCACCTCGATCACCCTTGACGGCCAAGAGGTTCCGATCGATCTGAGTCCGCCCAAAAGGCTGTTCACCGGTCTGGTCCGCAAGGCGATCATCATCCGCGATACCTGTTGTGTGAAGTGCGGCGGATCGGTGACCTGGTCCGATTGCCACCACATCACACACTTCGCCGACGGCGGCGCCACGACCCTGGAGAACGGGTGCTTGCTGTGCCGCACCTGCCATCGGGCGGTCCACCACACCGACTGGGACGTGATCATGGGCTCCGACGGACACCCCTGGCTGATCCCGCCGGCCGACATCGACCCGCAGCGAAGACCGCTACCGGCCTACAACAGACGAACCTTGACACTCGCTGCCTGAACTGCCGCCGCCTGATCTCGACCTTGTGAGCCACGAACTTCCCATGACGCACCCGGTTGTGCACCGGGACCGCGCACGTACGTTGACAACTCCATAGTGTGAGGCGAAAGGTGCTGTCGTTCAGATGGTCTGGGCGGCCGCACCGCCGCTGGGCAATTCGGTCGCGGCCGTCAGTCGACCATTTCGACGGTGGTGATGCGGTGTAGTGAGAACCGGTGCTCGTCGTCGGTGCCGGGCTCGACTGCAATCACCTGGCCGGCACCGATCAACCGGGGGACCACGACGTGACGACTCGCAAAACCTTCCGCATTGACATATCCCAATCGCACTGTGCTCTTCGAGTTCAGGGCCTTTTGCAACAGGGCAGTGGCCGGCAGTCCGCCGCCCGTCACCGACGAACCCCCCTTACCGGGGCGGACCAGCGTCGCGGAGTTGGCCGCATCCTGCGAACGCATATGGGTCAGCACCGCGCCGAGCCGATCCCGGCTGGGCAGCGACAGCGACGTTTTACGCGCGCTGTGACGTTCGCGCGGTGTGGGAAGCCGGGCGCCCCGGAATCGCAGATCGACCAGTTCACCCTCGGCGTCCTCGCCGGCCGGGGCGAACCCGGCAGCCCGGAGACGCTCGAGCACGTCGATCAATGGTTCCGAGGTCACCGCGACGGTGGGAGCCAGCGCCCGCAGCGAGAGTGCATCGGCCACCGGGGAACTGAGGACCGCCGCCAATGTGGTCGGGTCCTCACATCGGATGAAGCTGCCGGCCACGCCGACGCGGAGTTGTCCGTGTTTACGGGCGACATCGTCGATCAGGTAGGAGATCGATTGTGGCACCGGTGTTTTCGAATGCGATGTGAAGAACGTGAGCAACTCGGTGCCGGTCCGGCCGGCGTCGAGAGCGCGCCGGACGGTCGCCTCGGACACCCGGTACACCGATGCGGCGCCGCCGGATTCGAGGTCGGCGACCAGGCTGAGGTCGGCGGTCAGCTCAGGGGTCAGGGGGCCCGGAGCGGTGATCGTCTGATCGGCCTGGGCCAGGAAGAAATCGATGGGTGCCGGAATGGACCGCGCCATCGCGCCCAGCGTCTGCGTCTCGATGTCCTCGGCGCTACCCGCGGCGACGATCTCGCGGCCCGCGGACGTCAGGGCGCCATGGGCGACCAGGCCCAATGCCTGTGCTTCGGAGAGTGTTTCGGCAATTGTTGCCTGCGGCAGGCGGCGGATCCAGCGGGGATGGCGCCACGCGATCTGCCTGCCGAGTGACGTGGGTGTGACGGCGGCGCCGGGCTTGGCCTCGGCCAGGGCCTGCAGAACCAGCAGTCGCTCGGCGCGTGCGGCACCCTCCGGAATGGCGCCGACAAGCGCGCCGACGATCGTGCCGTCGGGGGTCCGGTCGCCGATCTGCCACGGGCGGCGGTGCAGATCGATCCACGCCGACGCGATGGAGTACCACCGCCGTTCGGGGCTCTGATGGATCCAGCTGTCGGTGGATGTTGTTGGCGCCCAGGACGGTTCCAGACCGTCGGAGACGTCGGGCACGGGGAAGCCGGAGTCGATCAGACGCAGGCCCGAGAGGACCTCGAGTACCAGGCCCATCCGTTTCTCGTCGACGGACACGACCTTGGTCAGGCGGCGGATCTCACGGACACCCATCCCGCCGGCCCGCAGGACGGTGGCCGGCTGGACGCCGAGGGCCTCGAGTACGTCGGTGCTGTGCCGCAAGAACTCCAGGGCTTCACCGGCTGCCGCCGCATCCACCTCGCCGAGCCCGATCTTGCGGCCGCCACCGCCGGTCAATTCCGGTGGCCGCAGACTCCTGGGTTCGGCCGGGTCCTCGTCGCGCAGCAATTGTCCGATCACCACGGGCAATTCGACGGTCTGTTCGTCGACCACCACCAGCATGTCCTGGTGGACCAGCTGGGGGACCGGCCGATCCGAGTCCGGTCCGAGTGCGGCATCGCGGGTCCGGCCCAGGCCGGGGCCGGAGGACAGGGTCGTGAGCAGTTCGCGTTCGCGCTCGCCGAGTCCGTCGATCTTCGCCCGGATCGAGGCGAGGTCGAGCAGGTTGACGGGTGCGGTGGCCAGCGGTGAGCGCCAGGGCCATGCGGCCGGCATGTGCGGTCCGGTCTGCAGGGCTTCTTGTGGACCCCAGATGAGGGCCAACGCCACCAGGGAGTCGATCCGGGCGCCGATCGCATCCGGCGCCGCACGTTCGGACAGGGCCTCGATGATGGCCGCGGCAGCTACGGGTCCACCGCCGGACGCCCGTCGTAGTGCGTCCAGGGTTTCGAGGACCGCCACCGCGAGCACGTCCAGATCCTCGCCACATCGGTTGATCGAGGCCGCCGACAACGCCCTCTGCGCGAGAACGGTGACACCCGGCGGAGGCGGACTCGCCAGGTCCGGCCGGGCCTGCAGGAGATCAAGCAGGAGTTCGTCGCTGCGCGCGGCGAGGTCGTCGGCCAGGCTGATTGGCTGGTCGGGGCTCATCCAGTAGATGATATGCGCGGCGGTCATGGCACAATTACCGCCGTGGCTGAAAAAGAGAAGTATGTGGACAACGGTTGGCCTGTAGTTCCTGACGGCGAGCACGCCGTCAGTGAGTTCGCGTCCAATCGCTCCGGATCGCTGTCACCCTTCGGTGACACCCTTTTCCCGCTGGATCCGGCAGATCTTCCGTACCTTCATCCCCGCACCACCGTCAATCGCTGATCGGTGGTTGAACCCTCGGCATCGCAGCGCCTGACTCATCTCGATGAGTCCGGAGCAGCAAAGATGGTCGACGTCGGTGGTAAGGCCGCGACCACCCGAAAAGCTGTGGCAACCGGCACATTCGTGACAACTGCCGAAGTGATCGGGTTGCTGTCGTCGGGTGGCTTGCCCAAGGGTGACGCCCTTGCGACGGCTCGCATCGCCGGGATCATGGCCGCGAAGAAGACCCCCGAGCTGATTCCGCTCTGCCATCAGGTGGCGCTCAGTTCTGTCGGCGTCGATTTCGAACTCGGTGAGAACACCATCGAGGTGTGGGCCACGGCCGTCACCACCGATCGCACCGGCGTCGAGATGGAAGCGCTGACTGCTGTCGCGGTGACGGGACTCACCCTCCACGACATGGTCAAAGGGGTCGATCCGCGTGCGCAGATGACCGACATCGGACTTCACGAGAAGACCGGTGGCAAGAAAGGTCACTGGAAGCGCGACGATGACTGAGTCCGGTTCACCGGGGAACAGGACCGCAGCGGTGGTCGTCGCCTCGACCCGGGCTGCCACCGGCGTGTATCCGGACCGGTGCGGCCCGATCATCACCGGCTGGCTGACCGAGCGTGGCTACGAGGTCGGTGCCCCGCAGGTCGTGCCCGACGGCGACGCGGTGGGCGAAGCGCTGCGCGGCTCGGTTGCCGCCGGTATTGCGCTGGTCATCACCACCGGTGGAACCGGCCTGACACCCACCGACCACACCCCTGAACAAACGGCCGCGGTGATCGATCGCGCGATACCCGGTCTGGCCGACGCCATTCGGCGCAGCGGACTCCCGAAGGTGCCCACCGCGGTCCTCTCGCGTGGCATCGTCGGTACTGCCGGACGCACACTGATCGTCAACCTCCCCGGCTCGAGTGGAGGCGTGCGGGACGGGCTCGAGGTACTCGATCCGGTTCTCGCCCATGCAATCGATCAGATCAACGGAGGTGATCACTGATGGCAGCCGTGGTGGCCCTGGCCGCCGTGACAGAGGAACCGCTGTCGACCGCTGTGCACGAACAACTTGCCATCGATGCCGCCGACGGTACGGCGGGCGCGATCGTGAGTTTTGTTGGTGCCGTGCGCAATCACGATGGTGGACGAGACGTGACCGCGCTGAATTACAGCGCGCATCCCACCGCCGCCGATGTGGTGGCAAAGGTGGTCGCCGAGGTGGCAGCAGCGGCCGAGGGCGTTCGTGCCGTCGCGGTGTCGCATCGCGTCGGCAACCTCGCGATCGGCGACGCCGCACTCGTGGTTGCCGTTGCGGCAGACCACCGGCAGGCGGCGTTTGCCACGTGTGCGCTACTCGTCGACGAAGTCAAGGCCCAGCTACCGGTCTGGAAGCATCAGATCTTCGCTGACGGTTCCGACGAATGGGTGGGTTCGGCCTAGATCGCGCGACATCGGCGCGGCGGTGATGTGATCACCGCCGCGCCGATTGCGTAGTTCGGAGTTGTTACTTCGCCGCGGCTTCGACGATGAGCGGCGTCATCTGACCAACGGCCCATTCGAGGCTGGGTGCTGACGGGAATGCCAGCGCGGCCGGAACGGATTCCGTCTTCGGGATCTCCACGACGGCACCACGTTTGACGGCCGACAAGTTGTTCCACAGCTGCTGATCGGTCAGGTAGCTCATCTGTTCGGCGGTGTCCGGGAACGCGATCAGCACGTCGGCATCGAGCTTGTCGAGGTTTTCGTAGCTCACCTTTGTCCGGCCATTGGTGCAGGGAACGCTCTGCGCGTACTCGGACAACACCATGCCGAATTCCTTCATCACGCGGCCGAGGTTGTCGTCGGCCGAGCACAGGATGTAGACCTCGGACGCCGACGGCGAGATGAGGACGTTGAACTTCTCGCCCTTGAGCTGGGGATTCGCGGCTGCGGCGTCGGTCAGTGTCGATTCGGCAGAGGCGATGACCTCTTCACCCTTGGACTCGAGGCCGAGCGCCTTGGCGACCTTGCGTGTCGAGTCCTGCCAGGAGTCACCGTTGGGCGCTGTCGTGTACGACACGACCGGGGCGACGTCCTTGAGTGCGGCATTCGTCTGATCGACCAGTCCGTAGAACGCGGTGCCCACCATCACGTCGGGCTCGAGGGCCAGGATCGCCTCGAGTGTCGACGACTGGGCGGTGCTCAGGTCCAACTTCGGTGTCCCGGCCGGGTATTTGCCCTCGGCCCAGGGGAACAGACCGGTGTTGTTGGTGGTCGCGTCGGTCTGGGCGCTGGTGGGAATGGCGATCGGGGTCACGCCGAGCGAGAGGACGATGTCGGCGTCCGTCGGGCTCAGTGCCAGGACGCGCTCCGGCTTGGACTCGATGGTGACGTCGCCGAACGCGCCGGTCAGGGTTACCGGGAACCCGCCTGATGTGGACTCCGAGGCGGCCGCGGTTTTCGTTGCATTGCGGGCATCATTTGTCTGACTGGCATCGCTGTCAGACCCGCAGGCCGCAAGTAGCGGAAAGAGCACAGTGCCCGCGGCGATCGCGCCGATCACGCGGCCTCGCCACTGCCTGTTGTTCGACCGTCGCTCCGACGTCATTCTTGTCTTCCTGTCGCTCAAGATGTTTCACGAGATGGTAAGTGAAGCCTCACCTTATCACCGGGGAATTTGGCGGCGAATAGGTCCGCAGCGAAGACAGCACCGCTGCTCCGCCCAAGGCGATCACGAGCAGGATTGCGCTGTAGACCATGACCGCACTCGAAGCCGCCATGAAGCTGCCGACAACGCCGGCCAGCAATGCTCCGACCGCCAGTCCCGCGACTTCCTGTGCTGCCCACAGGCTGTTGACGCGGCCCAGTAGCGGGGCCGGGGTATTGGTCTGGATCAGGTTGTAGCGCAGCACTTCCTGGATGGTCGTCGCCGCTCCGAATGCGATCAGCAGCGGCACCGCCAGCGCGACGGTGGTGGTGAGGCCGACCGCGCCCTGGATGACGAATCCGAGAGTCAGCGCCGTCAGCAGGACGGCACCCGGCTTGCGCAGGTACGACAACCAGCCGCTGGTGAAAGAGGCGATGACGGCTCCTACCGCACCCGCCGCATAGAGCATGCCGGTGGTCCGCGAATCCCCGGCGAATCGTTCGTCGACGAATGCCGGGATCAGCGCGATCAGTCCGCCGCCGAGCATGGCGATCACACCGACGGCGATCACGCCGCCGACGAGGCGGTCGCGACGAAGGAACTGCAGGGCGGTTTCGCCGACCGGGGTGGCGTCGCCATCGGCGGTCTCCTTCGGCTCATGTGTCGGCGCCGGAAGGGACGGGAGTCCGGACAGGATGAGGATCGTGATCACCGTTCCGATGGTGGTGATCCAGTAGTTCCACGACACGGACCACGTGGCGATGATCAGTCCGGCCAGAAGTGGGGACAGGACTGCGCCCATCCGGACGGTCAATGCGTTGAGGGCGCCGACGCCGATCATCTGGTCGGACGGGATGAGACTCGGGATGACCGACAGCAGCGCGGCGACGCTGATCGATCCGAATGCGCCATTGACCACGGCCAACACGACGATTGCGGCGACCGACGGCGACGGGAGTATCGCGTTGATCCCTAGCCCGGCGAACGTCAGTCCGGCCATCGTCCGGGAGAACAGGATCAGGGTTCGGCGGTCGTATCGGTCGGCGAGCACACCGCCGGCGAGCATGCCGCCGATCGTGGCAACGCCTTCCAGCGCGGCAACGAGGCCGACGAGGAACGTCGATCCGCTGAGGTTGTAGGTCTGGATCGGAACCGAGACCGTGAGCATTCCGATCCCGAGGAGTGAGATCGTCCGCGCGATGAAGATCCGTCGAAACTGCGTGCTGTCGCGAAGTGGCCGAAGGTCGAGAAAGACCCGGCGTTCGTTGGTCGTTCGTTCCGCTGTCACAGATCAGTACCTCTCGGGTGGACACACCGACATTGCTCGGCCGGTGGGCCCGGTGGAAATCGAAAAATCATGTTTGCCTACCCTAAGGCGAAGAGATCGTATCGCAGTGTTGTGTGCCATAGCCCAATCGAAGGGACCGAAGACTCCATGGGTACGGAAGGACTTGTCCCGCCGCAGCTGTTGTCGTTGCCGGTGGTCCTGCGTTGTCTGGATGTCGTCAGGGTTGTCGATGTGACACCTCATATGCGGCGGGTGACCCTGGGCGGTGAGCAGCTCGGCGCCTTCCGGTCCGGTGGCCACGACGTCACACCATTTGCGACCCACAACCCGGATGACTACGTGAAGATCTTCTTCGCTGATCCCGAGACGAATGTGCTGACCCTGCCCGAGCAGGACGACGGTCACCTCGACTGGCCGCGGCGGCCGGCCCCGACCTCGAGGTCCTACACGATCCGCCGCTATGACGAGGTCGCCGGCGAATTGGACGTCGACTTCGTAGTGCACGGCGGTGGTGTGGCGGGTGAGTGGGCCCGGACCGCGAAGGCCGGCGACACCATTCATCTGGCCGGGCCGCGCACCTCGACCGTGCCGCCGAAGGGTGCGCCCTGGTGGATCCTCGCCGGTGACGAAACGGCACTGCCCGCGATCGCGCACTACCTCGACGCGCCTCCGTCCGGAATTCCGGTGCACGCCTTTGCCGTCGTGCCGGATGCCTCTGATGAACAGGTCGACATCGAGGGCATCACCTGGTTGCGGCGGCGCGACGATGTCAGCGACGGGCAGCAGCTGGCCGCGGCGATCTCGGCCCTGTCTCTTCCCGACGGGGATGGCTGGATGTGGATTGCCGGCGAGGCCGGGACAGTGCGAGAACTCCGGTCAGTGGCCAAGTCGCTGGGGGTGGGCAAGACCATGCTCGACGCCAGTGGGTACTGGCGCCGGCCGGTCACCGGTGGCGTTCTCAAGCGCGTCCGGACGTTGCGAGCGCAGGCAACCGAAACCCTGGCCGGCCGACTGTAAGCAGTCCGAACCACCTCTGATTGACCGAACCGGTAATGGACAGGCTAACCTAAGGTCCGAGTCGTCGTATCGGGAAAGTGAAGAGCATCGTGCAGTTCCGGCAGCAGGTTCTGCGCACGTCCAGTGCTGCGGAGAACGTCCTTCTGGCGCAGGCACTCGCGCCGGGGAATCCGACTTTTGTTGTTGGTCAGTTCCTGCGGATGAGCGGCCCGCTGGAGGTCGACCTGCTGGTTCGTGCCATTGATTCCACCCTCGCCGTCCTCGACGTGGCCACGGCCAGATTCACGATCGATGCCGGTGGTGGGTCGATGGTCCTGGGCCATGAGGCGCCGGCCGCGCAGGTTGTGGATCTCAGTGCTCACCGGTCGCCGGAAACGGCGGCGCAGGATTGGGCCCGGAAACGACAGTCCGTTGCCATCGACCCGGCATCGCAGCCGTGCGTACGGGCGACCGTGCTCATGCTGGATTCGCAGACCCATCTGCTGCACCTGGCCGCACATCACGTAGCGCTCGACGCCTTCGGCATCGCGCTGCTGATGCGCAAGGTCTCCGCGGTCTACGAGGGCGCCGAGCCCGCCGCGATGTCTCTTGATGAAGTGGTCGACGACGACCTGCGATACCGATCAAGCGAGCAATTCGGCACCGATCGCGAGTTCTGGGCGAACGAGATCGACGGATCCGCAGCGGCGGCCTCGCCGGCACATCCGGACGCCGGGCCGGCGGCCATCGCCGCATCGGTGCGTACCGAGCGGATCATGCTGGCGCCGCAGACCGTCGCTGCGATGAGCAACCCGGCGGTCGCGGGCAGCACCTGGATCGAGGCGCTGGCGGCCGGTGTCGCCGGATTTGTTGCCCGCGTGACCGATCGCGATGAACTGGTCCTCGGGTTCCCGATGATGGCCCGCATGGGTTCACCTGCCACCCGCGTTCCCACGACGTCGGTGAACGTTGTCCCACTGCGTATCCGGACTGCACTCACCTGCAGTGCGCGCGACGTCATCGAGTCCTTTCAGCAGACGCGTACGCGCATCGCTGCACACTCCAGATATCGCGGAGAAGACATTGCACGGACCGTGCGGTCCGCCGGATCGTCGCCGATCGTCGGGCCGTCGATCAACATCAAGCCGTTCGGCGACCGGGTGCGATTTGCCGGCCTGGATGCATCGGTCGAATCCCTGGCCCGGGGGCCGGTGACCGACCTGAGCGTCACCGCGCAGCGCATCGAAGCCACCGGTGCGGTGGAGCTGTGCATCGACGCCGACGCGCAGCGGTACACCGGCGTCGAACTCGCCGCGATCGGCGCGCGTCTCGTCGAGTTCATCAACCGATTCACGGCGATCGGATCAGATACCCGTCTCGGCCAGATCCCGGTCGTCACGGCAGCCGAGGCCGCGGACCTCCAGGTCGAGGGACCACGCGTCGACCTCGATTCGAATACCGGTGTGTTGCAGTTGATTCGGGATGCGGCGGCGCGAACGCCGGATGCCGTCGCGATCACCTCGGACGAACGCGTGATGCGATACGGCGAACTGATCGACGAGGCCGATCGGCTGGCAGATCGCCTGCGACGACGCGGAGTCGGCGCCGGTGACAGGGTGGCCCTTCTGCTGCCGCGCACCCCGGCACTGGTTGTCGCCCTGCTGGCGACGCTGGCCGCGGGCGCGGCCTATGTCCCGCTCGATCCGCGATTCCCGGCCGACCGGCTCGAATACATGCTCGGGCACAGTGATCCGCGCAGCATCCTCACCACGACCGACTGCGCTGCGGTCCTGTCCGGGCATCAGCTCGAGCGCACGATGGTCCTCGACGCACCGGACGCGATCGGGTCGCCACGGCGATCCGGCGTCGTCAGCCGGACGCCGGATTCCACTGCCTACGTGATCTACACATCGGGTTCGACCGGGTTGCCCAAGGGTGTCGCCATCAGCGACCGGGCGATGGCAAATCTGGTCCGCGACATGAGTACTCGTTTCGATTTCGGTCCGCAGACCGTCATGCTGGCGGTCACGACGATCTCCTTCGACATCGCTGTGCTCGAGCTGTTCTCGCCCCTGATCTCCGGGGGATCGGTCGTTCTGGCCGGCAACAGCGAGATCCAGGATCCGCACGCATTGGCACGCTGGATCGATTCCGCCGGTGTCAACGTAATGCAGGCGACGCCGGCGCTGTGGGCAGGTCTGCTCACCGTCGGACCGGCGCTCGATCTGCGTGGCGTCGTTGTCCTCGTCGGCGGCGAACCGCTACCCGAATCCGTCGCCGAAGCGCTCGGAGCTGCAGCGCGCAGCGTCTGGAACATGTACGGCCCCACGGAGACGACCGTGTGGTCGACGTTGGCGAAGGTGACCTCGGGCGCCGACATCACCGTCGGCAGGCCGATCGCCAACACCGGCGCATACGTACTCGATCGCGGCTTGCATCCGGTTCCGGTGGGCGCGATCGGCGAGCTCTACCTGGCCGGTGACGGTGTTGCCACCGGATACTTCGGCCAGGCCGATCTGACCGCATCCCGATTTGTCGCCGACCCGCATCAGCAGGGCCGCCGGATGTACCGCACCGGTGATCTCGCCCGGTGGCGGACGGATGGCCGGCTCGATTGCCTGGGACGCACCGACGATCAGGTCAAGGTTCGCGGCTTCCGGGTCGAGTTGGGTGACATCGAAACCGCGGTGGCCAAGGTCGCGGGCGTGGATCGATGTGTGGCGCGGGTGGTTCCGACTGCCACCGGTGACCGGCTGGTCGCCTACATCCGGCGAAGTGCCGGCGCACAGGTGGACAAGGCGCGGATCCGTGAGGACCTGCGCCTGACACTGCCCGAGTACATGATTCCGGCAGCGGTCCTCGCGGTGGACGCGTTTCCGCAGACGCCCAACGGGAAACTTGACCGAAAAGCGTTGCCCGCGCCGGATTTCTCGACGATGGTCACCTCATCGAGGGAACCCGCAAACGAGGTCGAGGCCACGCTGTGTGCCGTGTTCGCACAGGTGCTCGGCCTGGCTCAGGTGGGTGTCGAAGACGACTTCTTCGGCCTCGGCGGTGACAGCATCGCCGCGGTACGGGTGGTCGGGGCCGCGGCACGTGAAGGATTGACCGTGACGGCCGCGCACGTGTTCGACTCGAGAACCGTTGCGGTACTCGCTGATTGTGCTGCGCCGGCGGCTGCTTCAGAACCTGCCGACCTACCGCCGGCGGTGCATACGCGGGAACGGGTGCTGCCCGAAACCGCCGTGTTGACCGGGCTCTCACAAGAAGAGCTCGATGAGTTCGAAGGCGAAGGTAACCTACTGTGACGTCGCGGCCCGCTGGATCGTCCACGCTCGAAAATGTCGTTCCGCTGACCCCGTTGCAGGAATCACTGGTTTACCAATCCACCAATGCTGTTGGTACCGACGTGTACTCGATCGTCCTCTCGGTACCCCTGCGCGGCGTGATCGATGCGCAGCGGCTGCGGTCGGCGATGGTCGCCGTCATAGACGCGCACCCGAGTCTGCGTACCGGGTTCGCCCGCCGCAAGACAGGCGAGCCGGTCGGGCTGGTCCGGTCGTCGAACGAATTCAGTTGGCAGGAACTCGACGACACCGCACTGCCGGAGTCCGACCAGGTGGCACATCTTGCGGACGTGATCGCCGCGGAACGCGTCCACCGCTTCGACCTCACCGCGCCACCACTGGTCCGCGCAACGCTGGTGCGTGCCGCCCCGGAGCAGTCGGTCCTGGTGCTGACCGTGCATCATCTGATCGCAGACGGATGGTCGTTGTATCTGCTGCTCACCGATTTGCTGCGGGCCTATGGCGGCGATCTCACCGATCGGGTCGACGCCACGCGCGCGTACTGGGACTTTCTCACCTGGCTCGCCGCCGACCAGAAGTCGGGTGGGCAACGCCTAGAACAGTTCTGGACACCGGAGTTCGCCGGTCTCGCCGGTGGAACCCTGCTCGCCGACAGCGGATCACAGCGCGGAAGGTTGGACCTTCCGGTCGAGTTCGAGGTCTCGGTTGCACCCGAGGTCGCCGCCCGGCTGCGCCACACCCTCGGCGCCGCAGGTCTGACGCTCAACACCGCACTGTCGCTCGTGTGGGCAACGGTGCTCGGCAAGCACCTCGGACGCACGGATGTGGTGTTCGGGGCCACCGTATCTGGCCGCCCGCCGGAGATCGACGGCATCGACTCGGCCATCGGCACCTTTGTCGACACCGTCCCCGTGCGGGTGCGGTTGTCCCCGTCGGCAAGTCTGCTCGACAACGCGATCACGCTGCAGCAAAAGCAGATTCAGCTGATGCCGGCGATGCACGTCGGGTTGGGGGCCGTGCAAGGTGCGGTCGGGGTGGGAGAGCTCTTCGACACCATGCTGGTGGTCGAGAACTTCTTGATCGACTCCGCAGACATCCACGAGGCGCAGCGCAGTGCGGGCGTCGAGATGGGCGATCCGGTCATCGCGGATGCCACCGAATTCCCGCTGTCCCTCACCGTGGTTCCGTCCCCGTCGGGGATCCGGATCCTGGTGAAGTTCCAGCCGGGTCGGGTCGCCGAACCGGTGGTCCGGTCGTTGGTCGACCGGCTGCGTACGGGACTGGACAGTTTCGCTGCCGGCCCGGAGCGTGCACTCGCCTCGATCGACCTCACCCCATCGACCGAGCAGGCACCGGCGAAAGCGCTGTCGGTGATCACCGATCCCGGTCCGATCGTGTCGGTGCCGGCGCAGATCCGAAAGCGGGCGGCGACGATCGGAGACGAAATCGCACTCGTCGCCGGTACCGCCTCGCTGACCTACGCGGAACTGCTTGCCCGCGTTGATGATGTCGCACACGAGTTCGCTGCACGGGGGATCGGTTGCGAGAGTGTTGTCGCGATCGCGCTGCCGCGAGGGAGCGACGCCGTGGTGTCGATGCTGGCAACACTCGACGTGGGAGCTGCATATCTGCCCATCGACCTGGCGTACCCGCACGAGCGAATCTCCTACATGGTCACCGATGCCGCACCGGCGCTGGTGGTCACCGACGATCCGGGGGTGGCGGCTCTCGCCGACTGCCCGGCTGTCGATCCGGCCACCATCGAGGCCGGAATCGGGCGCGCGAATATGGCCGCCGAGGTGTTCATCCCGGCATCGATCGCCTATGTCATCTACACATCGGGATCCACCGGCACACCCAAGGCGGTGCTGGGGACCGCGGGCGCGCTCGCCAACCGAATCGCCTGGGCCGCGTGGGCCTGGTCGTTGCCGACCGCCGACGTCCGACTTGCCAAGAGCTCGTTCAGTTTCATCGACGGATCCACCGAGCTGCTGGGTGCACTGGCCGCCGGTGCGAAGGTTGTCATCGCCGATTCCGGCACGGCCGCAGATCCGCATGAGCTGGGCCGGCTGATCGACGATCATGCGATCAGCCAGCTCACCGCGATCCCCGGTCTGGCCACCACGCTGGCAGACACCACGGCGGTGCCGTCGGTACGCCGGTGGATCCTGAGCGGCGAACCGCTGACCGCCGACGCGGTGAATCGGATCAGCCGCGCCACCCCCGGGGCGGAGCTGATCAACTCCTACGGTTCGTCCGAGGTCGCCGGAGACGTGACCACCACCATGGTGGCGCCCGGCGATCGGGTGCTCGTCGGTTCCGCCGTGCCCGGCACCGGGATCTGTGTGCTCGACCTGTTCCTGCAGCCGGCCGCACCCGGTGCGGTCGGCGATGTGTACGTGCGCGGTGCGCAGTTGGCGCGTGGATACCGGGGCAAGCCCGGCGCCACCGCGCTCGCATTTGTCGCTGACCCGAATGGGCACGGCACCAGGCTTTATCGCACTGGTGATCTGGGCCGTGTCGATGACGAAGGCCGGCTGGAATTGCTGGGCCGAAGCGACAGCCAGGTGACCATCCGTGGACACCGCGTCGAATTGGCCGAGGTCGAGACGGCCCTGGCGGCACTCCCGGAGGTCACCTCGGGCGCGGTGGCGGTACGTACCGACGCACACGGCGACAACCTGCTGGTCGGATACGTTGTGCCCGAACATGGTGGCGTTACGGGGGAGACACTGCGCCAGGCGATGTCCCGGCGACTGCCGCGTCACCTGATCCCCACCGCGTGGTCACTGGTCGAGAACCTTCCGGTCCTGCCGAACGGCAAGCTCGATCGTGCGAATCTTCCGGAACCCGTGGTGTCGAGCGCGGGCAGCGGGCGCGGCGAACCTCGCACACCCGCCGAGGCGCAGCTGTGCACACTCTTCGCCGAGGCCCTGGGAGTCTCGCTGATCGGGCCGGACGACAACTTCTTCGATCACGGTGGGCACTCGTTGTCGGCCACCCGTTTGGTCACCCGCGTGCGTGCGGTCCTCGGATCATCTCCGACCGTCGCCGACATCTTCGAACACCCGACACCTGCCGAGCTCGCCGCAATCATCGAGACCGACTCCGGTACGGCCACCGAACCGCTTGTGGCGCAGGATCGGCCGGTGCGATTGCCGCTGTCGTTTGCGCAGCAACGCCTTCGGTTCCTGCACCGGATCGAAGAGTCCCGGTCGGCCTACACCCTTCGGTTCGCACTGCGGTTGGACGGGCATCTCGACCGCGCGGCGCTGCGGCGCGCGCTGTCCGCCGTGGTGGATCGCCACGAGGCCCTGCGGACCATCTTCCCGGAAGACCCGGACACCGGTCATTCCCTGCAGGTGATCCTGCCGATCGGAACCGAGGTCGGGTGGAACGAGAGTTCCGGCAGCGACGCCACTCTGGCCACCACCCTGCAGTCGCTCGGTGAGCAGACCTTCGACCTCACGACCGAACTCCCGATCCGCGGCGAGCTGATCGAGATCGGCCCGCGGCGCAGCGTTCTCGTGGTGCTGGTCCATCACATCGCCGCCGACGAGTGGTCGGCGGGGGCATTGATGAGCGACCTGGCCCGGGCCTATCAGGGCGAATCGTTGCCGATCCTGCCGGTGCAGTACGCCGACTACGCGCTCTGGGAAAGACGTGTCCTCGGCGAGCCGGATCAGCCGACCGACCTCACCCGACGCCAACTCGACTACTGGCGGGGTCAGCTCGCGGGCATACCCCTCGAATTGCCGTTGCCCTACGACCATCCGCGTCCGGCGCACGCGTCCTACCGCGGAGCGACCGTCGAGTTCAGTGTGAGCGCAGCAGAACTCGCATCGCTGCGGCAGGTGGCGTACGCCACCGGATCGTCGATGTTCATGGTTGTGCACGCGGCGACGGTGATCGCGCTGTCGGCCTCGGGTGCCGGCACGGACATCGTTGTGGGGACACCGGTGGCCGGCCGCACCGACACAGCACTCGACGAACTGGTCGGATTCTTCGTCAACACCCTGGTGTTGCGCACCGACCTCGGTGGGGACCCGACGCTGGGTGAGGTGCTCGCGGCGGTGCGGACCACCGATCTCGAAGCCTATGTGCACCAGGATATTCCGTTCGAGCGGATCGTCGAAGCGCTGGATCCGGAACGCTCGCTGGCTCGTCAACCACTGTTCCAGACCCTGGTCCAGTACCGGAATGCGATTGTCGCGCCGAACTTCCGCGGTGCGGTGAGTGAACCTGTCGTCGCCGGATCCCGGACCGCAAAGTTCGACCTCACCTGTGAGTTCCGGGAATCCGCCGAGGATCTCGGTCTGACCGGGACGTTCGAGTACGCCACGGATCTCTACGAACGGGCGACCGTGTCGGCGATGGTGGAACGGGTCCGCGGCGTCCTGCAGGCCATGTCCGCTGATCTGACCACCCGCTTGTCGTCGTTGCGGCTGATCACTGCCGACGAAGAACAGGTGGTGTTGTCCGGTGCGCTGCCCGCGGCGCAGGTGGCAACATCACTGACGGAGGTGTTCGCCGAATCGGTACGCACCCATCCGACATCGATCGCGGTTCAGGACACGACCGCGTCGTTGACGTACACCGAACTCGACCAGCGGTCGCGATCGCTGGCAGCAGCTCTGATCGCAGCGGGAACCGGCCGCGGCTCCTTCGTCGCGCTGATGGTCCCGCGGACAACCGATCTGGTGGTCGCGGTGCTCGCCACCCTGCGTACCGGTGCGGCCTATGTCCCGATCGATCCGGAGTACCCGGCCGATCGCATCCGGATGATCGTCTCCGATTGCACCCCGGCCGTGCTCGTGGTCGCCGGCGGTGTTGTACCGCCCGCCGGCCTGCCGGCAACTGCAACCGTGGTGACCCTCGAGACAGCCTGTCAGACAGTCGATCCGGCTGCTCCGGAGTTGCCGGTGGCGCTGACCGAACATGATCCGGCCTACGTGATCTACACATCGGGGAGTACGGGCAGACCCAAGGGTGTTGTCGTCTCCCACGGCAACGTGTGTGCCCTCCTGGACGCTACTGCCAACCGGTTCGAGTTCGGCGCGGACGATGTGTGGACACTCTTCCACTCGTACGCGTTCGACTTCTCGGTGTGGGAGCTGTGGGGAGCCCTCGCCTACGGGGGCCGGATCCAGGTTCTCGGCCGCGACGAGGTCCGATCGCCCGCTACACTACTCGAGACGATCAAGCAGGCCGGTGTCACCGTCCTGAATCAGACCCCGACTGCTTTCCGGCAGTTCGACGCGGCCGACGCCGAAACGCCAGGCATGGCCGAATCATTGCGGTACATCATCTTTGGTGGCGAGGCCCTCGAACTCCCAGCGCTGGCCGGATGGTTCGCGCGGCACAGCTCGCCCATCGGTGATCGACCGGCAGGTCCGGCCCTGATCAACATGTACGGCATCACCGAGACGACGGTGCACGCGAGTTGGCTCCACATCGAGGAGAAGGACACCCGGGTGCCGTCGAGTCCGATCGGCGCGCCGCTGGCCGGATTCCGGGCGCGGGTACTGGACCACCTGCTCCGCCCTGTGGGTCTCGGTGTCAGTGGTGAGCTGTACCTCACGGGCCCACAGGTCACCGCCGGATATCTCCGGCGAGCCGGTCTGAGCAGCGCACGTTTTGTCGCCGATCCCTGGGGCGACGCCGGTGAGCGGATGTACCGCACCGGTGATGTGGTCCGGTGGACTCGTCGAGGAGATCTCGACTATGTCGGTCGCGCCGACCAGCAGGTCAAGATCCGTGGATTCCGTATCGAACTCGGCGAGATCGGCGCCGCGATCCGCGACATCGAGGGCGTTCGCGATGCTGTTGTGCTCGACCGTGAGGGACCGTCGGGTGCAACCATTCTGGTCGGTTATGTGGTCGCTGCGGACCACGTTCTCCGCGAAAACATACTCACCGCACTGAGCGTTCGGCTTCCCGACTACATGGTGCCGTCGTCGCTGGTGTTTCTGCGTGAGTTCCCGATGACACCGCACGGCAAACTCGATCGCACGGCACTACCCGAGCCGGACTTCGGCACCAGTGTGGGTGCGAGAGAACCGGAGACGGACAACGAGCGGATCCTGTGCGAGGTGTTCGCCGAGGCGCTGGGCCTCGAACAGGTTTCGGTCGACGACGACTTCTTCGCGTTCGGCGGTGACAGCATCGTGTCGATCCAGCTGGTCAACCGGGCGCAGCGCCGTGGCCTGACCTTGGCGACGCGGGACATCTTCACCCACCGGACCGTGGCAGCGCTCGCGGCGGTGGCGACGAGAGAGGATGAGGACCAGGCGGAAGCTGATGCATCCGTGGGTCCGGTTGCTCTGCTGCCCATCATGTCTCGTCTTCGAGAGCTCGGTGGGACGAGCACCCATATCAATCAATCCATGGTGGTGCAGGTCCCTGGAACGGTTGACGCCGAAGCCATCGCGACGATTGTGTCGGCTCTGGTCGATCACCACGACGGTCTGCGACTGCAGCTCACCGATATCGCCGGCATCCTCTGGTCGCTCGAGATCAGGCCACGGGATGTGGTGTCCGGGACAGACGTTCTCGAGGTTGTCACGGTGCCCGGCGACACCGACCTCGCCGCCGAGGTGGCGCGTGCATCGGCAGCTGCCCGCGATCGCCTTGATCCCGAGTCCGGACGGATGCTGGCAGCGGTCTATCTCGACCGCGGAAACGCCCCGGGCCGACTGATTCTGGTGATCCATCACCTTGCCGTCGACGGGGTGTCGCGGCGGATCATCCTCGAAGATCTGGAACAGGCCTGGAGCGATCTGCAGTCCGGTCGGCCGATCGATCTGCTCCCGCCGCGGACCACACTGACCCAGTTCGCCGATCGGGTGTCGGCCGCGGCGCTCGATCCGGCGCGGCAACGTGAACTGTCCCATTGGCAGAGCGTGCTGGCGCCGGGTGGAGAGCTGGTTGCGGGCCCGGTGGCCGGAACGGTGGGAGAGCAGCGCCTGGTGCAGGTGGAGCTCGACACCGCGACGAGCGGTGCGCTTCTCACCTCGGTACCGGCGAAGTCAGGGTTCGAGGTGACCGCGGTCTTGCTCGGATCGGTCCGATCGGTCCTCGGCGATGCTTCGAGGGACGTGGTCGTCGATGTCGAGCGGCATGGCCGCGAGGATCCCGATTCGGGGCCGGCCGTGGAGCTGACCCGGACGCTCGGCTGGTTCACCGCGATGGCGCCGGTTCGGTTGCCCGCCTTCACCTCTGTCGACGATGCCGTTGCGCAGACAGCGGCCGCCCTGGCCGAGGTGCCCGGGTCCGGCCTCGGATATGGAATGCTCCGCTACCTCGATCCTCAGACCAGTGCGATTCTTTCTCAAACAGGCGGCGCCCAAGTACTTTTCAACTACCTCGGCCGGATACCGGTCGGCAAGGGTGGCGACTGGCTGCCGTCGCAGGAGTCGGCATCGCTGAACACCCCACCGGATCCGGATCTGGGTGTCCCGTACGCGCTGGAGATCGAACTCGTCTGCCTCGATGGGCCCGATGGCCCGGTCCTGCGTGGCCGGTTCGCGTACCTCCCGGGTCTCCTCTCCGAGGAGGCCGTGATGAGCCTGGCCGAGGAATGGCTGTCGGTCAGTGAGCAATTGGCGGGTTCCGCCCTGAATGTGGTGGAGGCAGCACGGTGACCGACGTCAAAGAGTCGTACGACGAGGTAGATGACCCTTCGACCGAGTCGGGTGTCGTCTTTCCGGCCACGGCCGCGCAGCGTGACATCTTCCTCGGTTCGCAAACCTCGCCCGACGCGACGCTGTACAACACCGGACTCTACGGGGCGGTCACGTCCGGCCGACTGGACATCGATCGACTCGTCACCGCCATCGGCAGTGTGATCGCCAAGGCGCCGACGTTGCACGTCCGATTCACGATGGCGCCCGATGGTGAACTCCTGCAAGTGGTCACACCGCCGGCATCGACTGACCCCCAGGTGATCGACTTTCGCACCGAGGTGGATCCGCGCGGCGCCGCGATGGCGTGGATGCGGACCGAACTCGATCGTCCCCGGAACGTCGCCGGCGACCATCTGTTCGGAACCGCGGTCCTGCGGGTGGCTGATGACGAGACGTTCTGGTTCATGTACGCCCACCACATCGTCTGCGATGGCGTCGGTCTCATGCAGCTCGGTCTGTCGGTGCGCCGCGCCTTCCCGGCGCCGGCCGACTTCGACCCGGGTGCTCGCTGGTCGGTCGAGGGCTACCTCCGGGCCGATGAGGACTACCGGCAATCGGTGCAGTTCGACCGCGACCGCGAATACTGGGTCGGGCAGATGGCCGACCTGCCGCCGGCACCGCGACTCCTGAATCGTTTTGTCCCACCCGCCCAGGGCACCGAACACGGCGCGGTGGTCCTCGACACCGAACGTACCCGGGTCTTGCAGGAACTCGGCAAAGAGCACGGTGTGCCGCTGGCTCAGGTTTTGATCGCGGCCTTCGCGGCCTTCACCTACCGCAAGACCGGACTGTCCGACATCGTCTTCGCGCTGCCGATGACGGCGCGGGGTGTGAGCGAATTGCGATCGATTCCGGCGATGGTGTCGAGTGTTCTGCCTTTGCGGGTGGCTGTCGACGGTCGCGACACTCTGGTCGACGTCGCTGCCCGAGTGGCCGGCCGGATCGCGGACATGTTGAAGCACGGCCGTTTCCGAGGTGAGGACCTCGGTCGGGAACTGCGCGGTCGTGACCCCGGCTATCGCATGTTCGGTGCCGGGATCAACGTCCTGACCGCCTCGTCGAACGCCACCGTGGGTGGATTGCCCGCACAGTTCATTCCGCTGGCATCCGGCCCTGTGGGCGACGTCGAATTCCTGGCAGTGATCCAGAGGGGTCTGGAACCGATCCGCATCGCACTGCGCGGCGTTGCCGAGGCCAAAGACGACGTGGTCGAGGTCGCGGGCGAGCTCGAAGCGTTCTTCGACGACCTGTTCGTCGACCCGGCCGCCCGGTTGCAGGCATTGGG
Organism: Nocardia sp. 348MFTsu5.1; assembly: GCF_000383535.1. Lineage (NCBI taxonomy): Bacteria > Bacillati > Actinomycetota > Actinomycetes > Mycobacteriales > Nocardiaceae > Nocardia > Nocardia sp. 348MFTsu5.1. The sequence continues at coordinate 154,712 of NZ_KB911509.1, read as the reverse complement.
GTCGACCTCGGCGGCCGTATCGGACGGCGCCGCACAGGCTTTGCCGTTGCTTCCGGCACTGCACCGGGCGCGCGCGCAGCCGGAAACGGTTGCCGCGCTGCGGACCCGGATGGTCGACCTGCCCGCCGGATCCACCACCGAACTCGTCCGCGAAGCGGCGCGCGCGCTGGTGGGCGCCCACCCGATTCTGCGTACCCGGCTGTCCGAGCCGGCTGCCGGACTGTGGTCCCTGGAACCGGTTGAACCCGAACTCTCCGAAACACCGGATGAGATCGATGCCCGTGCGGGCCGAGTCCTGGCTGCGCACTGGAACTCTGATCGGGCCGTCGTGCAATTGACGGTTGCCGCGCTGTTCGTCGACGAGGAGTCCCTCTCCGTACTGGCGGCAGAACTGACCCGGGCCGTCCTCGACGCGCTGGCCGGACGAGCGATCCGGATCGATCCGCCGGTAACGTATATCGGCGCTGTGGCACAGGAACTCTCGGCCCGATCACGGTCACCTCAACTGCTCGCCGAGTTGCCCCACTGGATGCGAATCCTGGCCACCGGTGGACGTCTGGCACCTGGCACCAACGAACTGCCGACCCGCGACCCGGCGGCACCTGCCGGGTACATCTCCGAATTCCCTGTTGCCGCACCAGACGAGCTGGCACCGGAAGAACTCACCGCAGTGTTGTCGGCTGCAGCCGCGGTGGCGGTCACGCGCTGGGATGCCGCCCGCGGTATCGACCGGACCGAGATCGTCTTCGAGATCGGTCAGGACACCCACCACAAGGCCCCGTTCGGTCTGGATCTGTCCGGAACCGTCGGCCCGCTGCGATCGGTCGCACCGATCCGGATGCCGCTGGGAACCGACGCCGAGCAGGATCCGGCTCATCTCATCGAGATCGCACGAGAGTTCTGGGCCGATGCGGCGGATGTGCGCTACGAGGTTCTGCGCCACCTGCAACCGCAGGCGGGCGCCGCGCTGGCAGCGCTGCCGCCGGTGGACCTCCGCGTCGAACGGCTCGACACCGACGAACCGATGCCGCCCGCGACCGCGATCAGGCTGACACTGCGACGCAGCGATGCCGGCTGGACCGGGCGCGTGGAGGGCAGGTCAACTGCGGCAACTGATCTCGAGCTCGATCAGCTCTCCGCAATCTGGGTGCAGACGTTGACCGCGATGTTGCCGTCGGCCGCGGCGCGGACATCGCGGTACCTGGTCCGGGTCACCCCACAGCAGGATGCCGCCCTCATATCGCTGGCCGGAGAACACATCTCCGACGTGTGGCCGCTCTCGCCGCTGCAGGAAGGGCTGTTCTATCAGGCCCAGGTCGATCCCGACAACGACATCTATACGGCACAGTTCTGGCTCGATGTCGATCATCGCCTCGACGCGGACCGTCTGCGGGTCGCCGCCACCGAACTGATGAAGCGAAACCCCGCCATCCGGGCAGGATTCACGGTCGTCGGCTTCGATGCGCCGGTCCAATTCGTGGTCGACGATCTCGAACCCACACTCACCGAGGTCGACCTGTCCGGATACCCGCCGGCCGACCAACCCGCGATGCTCGAAGCCGAACTGGTACGTGATCGCCGAACACCGTTCCGGCTCGATGCACCGCCGCTGTGGCGGATGACCCTCATCCACCTCGACTCGGGCCATGACCGTCTGGTGATCAACCGGCAGTTCATGTTGTGGGACGGCTGGTCGGGCGGACCCTTCGTGTCACAGCTGCTGGCGCTGTATGCCACCGCGGATTTCGGTTCGGTGGATGCCCCGCAGGCCACCTTCGGCGACTACCTGGCCTGGCTGGGAACGCAGGATCAGCAGATCGCGCAGGATGCGTGGGCACAGATCCTCTCCGGTGTCGAAGAACCGTCACTGCTCGCACCGCGCGCCTCGGGAATGGCAACCGCCCCGCCGGCCCGGATCGAACGCACACTCGGCAAGGACTTCTCGACGGACCTGCGTGGTGCCTCCCGCGGTGCGGGTGTCACCCTCAATGCGGCACTCAATTCGGCTCTGGCGCTGGTGCTCTCGCGCCATCTCGGTCGCGCCGACGTGATCTTCGGATCCACCGTGTCGGGCCGCCCGACCGAGGTCCCCGGACTCGATTCGGTGATCGGACTGTTCCTCAACACGATTCCGGTCCGGGTGGGCTTGCGACCGGGGGAGACCCTGACCGAACTCGCTCGGCGCGTGCAGACCGATCGAGTGGATTCGATGGCCTACGACCATCTCGGTCTGGCCGGTATCCAGCGCGCCGCCGGTGTCTCCACGCTGTTCGATGTTCTGTACGTGCTGCAGAACTTCCGAACCGAGGCCGAAGAGGCGGAGCAGTCGCAGCGCCACGGTCTGCTCGGCGAGGGCAGCCTCGACCACACGCATTACCCGGTCACCATCGTGGTGACGCCGAGCGACGAGATCCGCTTCCGGATCGAGTACCGGACCGACCTGATCAGCGACGGCCTCGCCGCGACACTGGCCGACGAGTTTCGGACGGCCTTGGTGACATTCGTCGAGGCTCCGGAGACCGTTGCTGCCGCCGCGCTGCCGATCGCACTCCCGGCGGCGCCGGCCGAGTCGCTCTACGACGTGCCCGACGTGACGATCTCCGAGATGCTGGCCGAGCGCGCCGCCCTGATTCCGGCGGACACCGCACTGGTATTCGGCGACGAGCGGGTCACGTATTCCGAGCTCGACGCGCGAATCAACCGGCTGGCCCGACTGCTGATCTCCCAGGGCGGGGGGCCGGAGTCGATAGTTGCCATCGCACTGCCCCGCAGTATCGAGACGGTGGTCGCGCTGTTCGCCGTACTCCGTTGTGGCGCAGCATATCTGCCTTTGGAACTCGACCATCCCGATGATCGACTCGAGACCATACTCGACCAGGGTGAGCCGATGGCGGTCCTGACCGTCGCGGGCACCGCGCCCAGGCTCGGCACCGGTCGGAATCTGCTGGTACTCGACGACGCAGAGACCCGTCGGCAGATCGCTGAACTGCCCGAATCATCATTGACAGCCGCCGAACTCGGAATCTTTGCCCCCGGAACCCCTGGCCGGCTCGGGCATCCGGCATACGTCATCTTCACCTCGGGTTCGACCGGTCTCCCGAAGGGTGTGCTGACCCCGTATCTCGGGCTGACCAACATGCAGCTCAACCACCGGAGTGCGATCTTCGATCCGACCGTCCGCGCGGTTGCCGCGTCCGGCCGGTCTGATCGACTTCGGATCGCCCACACGGTGTCGTTTGCCTTCGACATGTCGTGGGAAGAGCTGCTGTGGCTTGTCGAAGGCCACGAGGTCCACGTCTGCGACGAGGAGCTCAGGCGTGATGCGGCCGGGCTTGTCGACTATTGCCGGCAGCACCTCATCGACGTTGTCAACGTGACCCCGACCTATGCCCACCATCTCTTCGAGGCCGGGCTCCTCGCGGGTCCGGAGGACGTCTCGTCGGCGTATCCCGGGCATCGCCCGCCCCTGGTCCTGCTCGGTGGTGAAGCGGTACCCGAGAACATCTGGCAGCAACTCCGCGACACCCCGGATGTGCTGGGTTACAACCTGTACGGGCCCACCGAGTACACGATCAACACCCTTGGTGCGGGCACCGACGAGAGTGACAAACCCACCGTCGGGCATCCGATCAGCCGCACCGAGGGCCACCTCCTCGATCCGTGGCTCCGACCTGTACCCGAAGGTGTGGTCGGTGAGTTGTATGTCACCGGAGCCGGTCTCGCGCGTGGCTACCTGAACCGGGCCTCGCTGACCGCGGAACGTTTCATCGCCGATCCGTTCGCGGAGGCCGGGCAGCGGATGTACCGCACCGGTGACCTGATGCGGTGGCGGACCGACGGGAACCTGGAGTTTTTGGGGCGCACCGACGATCAGGTGAAGGTCCGTGGCTATCGCGTGGAGGTCGGCGAGATCGAGGCCGTCCTCGACGCCCATCCCGACATCGTTCGGGCCGCGGTGATCGCGGCCCCGGATCCGTCGCTTCCCGGCACCAAACGCCTTGTCGCCTACGTGGTTCCCGCTGGCGGATTCGATGGGGATCTGGCTGCGCTGCGTGCATACCTCGGCGGCCTGTTGCCCGATTACATGGTCCCGGCGCTGTTCTCGACGGTGGACAGTTTGCCGATGACCGTCAACGGCAAGCTGGACATCGCAGCGCTGCCCACACCGGAACTGGCCATCGGCGGCGTGCGACGGGCACCGCGCACCGACACCGAACGTGCTCTGTGTGAGGCATTCGCGTCGATCCTCGACATCGACGAGGTCGGCATCGATGACGACTTCTTTGCACTCGGCGGACATTCGATGTCCGCGATGCAGCTGGTCGGCAGGGTGGAGGTCGATGACCGCAAGTTGGCCATCCGCGATCTGTTCGAGGCTCGGACCCCGGCTGCCCTGGCGGTTCGTCTGGAGGGCGGTGGGAAACAGATCGAACCGGAAACTTCGTCTCTGCTCACCATCGCGAGCACGCCCCGGCCCGACGTGGTTCCGCTGTCTCCGGCCCAGGAACGCTTGTGGCTCCTGCACGGGCTTGACAGCGACGACCTGTCGTACCACTACGCACACGTTGCACGTATCGACGGCGTTGTCGACGAAAATGCTTTGTGCGCAGCACTTCTGGATGTCCTGGAACGTCATGAGGCACTGCGCACGGTGGTTCGCACCGTCGCCGGACAACCCACCCAGCATGTCCAGGTGGCGGCCGACGCTCTGGCACTCGACGTACTCGACATGCACGGCCGCGATGACACCGTGGTCCGCAGCAGTGTCGCCGAGCATCTGACCCGACGCTTCGACCTGGAACGGGGCCCGGTTATGCGGACCTGCCTGGTCCGCGTCGGCGATACCGGCGAGCACTCGGTGATCGCTTTCGCGCTGCACCACATGGTCACCGACGAGTGGTCGGACCGGCCGCTGCTGACCGACCTGACCATCGCCTACCTGTCGCGGTTGTCCGGGGCAGCACCCGAATTCACGGACCTGCCGGTCCAGTACGCGGACTACACCCTCTGGCAGCTCGAGCGACTCGGTTCGGTGTCGGATCCCGACTCTCGGGCGGCCCGCCAACTGGACTACTGGAAGCAGACCCTGGCCGGTCTGCCCGATGAGATCGAGCTACCCCGTGACCGTCGGCGGCCGACGCTTCCGACCGGGGCCGGTGACATGGTCACCGTCGAGATCGGACCGCAGGTCCGCGACGCACTGCTGGCGGTCGGACGCGAGGTCAACGCCAGCATGTTCATGGTCACCCAAGCCGCAGTGGCCGCGCTGCTGAGTCGCCTCGGCGCCGGAACCGACCTGGCATTCGGTTCGCCGATCTCCGGCCGGGCCGACCCGGCGCTGGCCGACCTGGTGGGCTTCTTCGTCTCGACACAGGTGTTGCGCATGGACGCCTCGGGCAACCCGACGTTCACCGATCTGCTGGAGCGGACACGTGAGGTCGACCTGGCCGCTTTCGAGAATCAGGATCTGCCCTTCCAACAGATCGTCGAGGCACTCAATCCGCCGCGTGTCGCCGGCCGCAACCCGCTCTTCCAGGTGATGATCAGCTACCTGCAGATCAGCGCCGCCAATCCGGAATTCCTCGGAATGCCAACCGAATTCGAGAATCTGCAGGCGCAGCACGCGAAGTTCGATCTCGCATTCACATTTGTCGACACCGACGCGTCGATGACCATCGGCGTGGAGTACTCGACCGAGCAGTTCGACCGCTGCACCGCAGAGGGTTTCGGACGCCGGCTTGTCGGTGTCCTCGAACAGGTTGCCGCGCGTCCGGGCGCGAGGATCGGCGACCTGAGGGTGATCGATTCCGCCGATACCGAGGTCCTCACCGAACTCCGCGGTGCACCGGCGCCGGTGCCGATGGCTGCGACGTTGGCCGATCTGCTTCTCGCGAGTAAGCCGCAGTCGCAGCCCGCACTGCTGACAGCTGGTGACCGGTCGATGTCGCACGGCGACTTCCGCGCCGCCGTCGCACGTCTGGCCAGACACCTCATCGCGGCCGGAGTCGGCCCGGAGTCGGTTGTTGCCGTGGCGATTCCGCGCTCGGAAGAGCTGCTGACGGCTATTCACGCCGTGGTCATGGCCGGCGCTGCCTACCTGCCCCTCGATGTGGACTATCCGGCCGACCGGCTGCAGTACATGGTCTCTGCCGCCGCGCCGGTCGCCGCGATCACCGTCACCGACTGGGTCGGAAACATTCCAGACAGCCTGCCGGCCATCGTGCTCGACGATGCGGAGGTTCGGGTTCGGCTCGCCGCACTGCCGGGCGATCCGATCGACGACGCCGAGCGCACCGGCCGGTTGCTGCCGGACCATCCCGCGTACGTCCTGTTCACCTCGGGATCAACCGGCCGGCCGAAGGGTGTTGTCGTCTCGCACCGGGCGATAGTCAACCGACTGGTGTGGATGCAGAGTGTCTACGACGTCGGCGCCGGTGATCGAGTGCTGCACAAGACGCCGATCAGCTTCGATGTCTCGGTGTGGGAACTCTTCTGGCCGTTGGCATATGGTGCGACCCTGGTGATCGCCGAACCGGACGGTCATCGCGATCCGGCGTACCTCGCTGCACTGATCGATCAGCAGCGGATCCGGTATGTGCACTTCGTCCCGTCGATGCTCGAGGTCTTCCTGGCGTCCCCGGCTCTGTCGGAGCTACCGAACCTCGCCGAGCGTGGACTCGAGGCGATCATCGCCAGTGGGGAAGCGCTGCGGGCGGATGTCGCAGAGACACTGCGCAAGCGACTGCCGGGCGTGCGGCTCGACAACCTCTACGGACCCACCGAGGCGGCAGTGGACGTCACGGCCGCAATCGGCGTGGGTGACGGAACTTTCGAGGACCCCGATGCCGTCGGCACTGCACTCTCATTGGGTGGTCCGGTCTGGGGCACCGACCTGTTTGTCCTCGATGAGTTCCTTCAGCAGGTGCCCGAGGGTGTGATCGGTGAACTGTTCCTCGGTGGCACCCAGTTGGCCCGCGGCTACCACGCAGACCCACGACGCACGGCCGAACGCTTTGTGGCACACCCGTTGGCCGCCGGGCAGCGTCTCTACCGCACCGGTGATCTGGTGTGTGTGCGCCGTGATGGTGACGGCCGGATCGGGCTCGTCTATCGGGGCCGGTCCGACCAGCAGGTCAAACTGCGCGGACTTCGTATCGAACTCGGTGAGATCGAGACTGCGATCCTCGAATCCGGTGGCTTGACTGCTGCGGCGGTCGCGGTGCACGCGGATGATCTGGTGGGCTACTACGTGGTCGATCCGTCAGCGGCGGATCTTCCGGGAGCCGAGACGATACGCGGTGCCGTCGCATCCCGGCTGCCGGTCTACATGGTTCCCGCGCAGCTGATCGAACTCGACGAACTACCACTGAGCCCGAGCGGAAAACTCGACCGGCGGGCATTGCCGATCCCGGCGACTGCGGTGCGCACCTCACGAGCTCCCGTCGGTGAGCTCGAGACGGTCCTCGGCGAGGTCTTCGCCGAGGTTCTCGGATGGGATCCCGCGCAGGGTCCGGTGGGGGCAGAAGACGACTTCTTTGCCCTCGGTGGGCACTCGCTGCTCGCGATCCGGGTCTCCAATACGCTCGGTGAAAGACTGGGCGTCTCGGTGGGGATGCGAGATCTCTTCGAAAATCCCACGATTGCTCAGCTGGCCGATCACCTGGAGAACAGCGGGGCAACGCAGCCGCGCCCGCAACTCGTGCCCCGTGAGCGTCCCGCGCTGGTGCCGCTGTCGTCCGGTCAGGCCCAGATGTGGACGATGTACGCCGTCGGCGGTGCTGATCCCACCTACAACGTGCCGGTGTTCTGGAGCCACCCCGATCCGGTCGATGAACTGGTGCTGGCGCAGGCACTTGCCGATGTTGTTGCCCGGCATGAGGTTCTGCGGACCGTCTACCCTGAGGTCGACGGAGAGCCGGTGCAGCTCATCAAGCCGGCCGGATCGGTCACGGTTCCTGTCGACTCGATCGAGGTCGGTGAGGCGGACGTCGTTGCGACCGTTGTGTCGGCGGTGTCGTACGCGTTTGAGCTCGATCGCGAGATGCCCATCCGGGCAACAGTTCTCAAAACCGGTGGCGGAACAGATGTGGTCTTGCTATTGCTGCACCACATCGCCACGGACGAATGGTCGGCGGCGCCGTTGCAGCGTGACCTGACCGAGGCCTACCGGGCCCGATTGGCCGGTGCTCGGCCGGACTGGACCCCGCTTCCGTTGCAATACGCCGATTACGTGCTGTGGCAACGTGATCTGCTCGGCGATCCGACGGACGCCACCTCCAGAGGAGCTCGTGCGCTGGACTATTGGCGGTCGCAGCTGGTCGGGGTGCCGGAAGAGCTTGCGTTGCCTTACGACCACCCGCGACCGGACCGGATGAGCAATCGCGGCGGTACCGTCTTCCGGCGGATCGACCCCGAGATCATCGGGCCTCTCCGGGAACTCGGCGCACAGACCGGCGCCAGCATGTTCATGGTCATGCAGGCTGCGGTCGCAACGGTGTTGCACCGCATGGGTGCCGGCACCGATATCGCGATCGGATCGCCGATTTCCGGGCGCAGCGACTCGCTGCTCGACGACATGGTCGGCTACTTCCTCAATACCGTCGTCCTGCGGACGGATCTGTCCGGGCAGCCGACGTTCACGGAGTTGGTGGGCCGAGTGCGGGCAACCGATCTCGCCGCCTTCGACCACCGTGACGTGCCATTTGAACAGGTTGTCGATGCGGTGGCGCCGAACCGTTCGCCGGCGATCCATCCGCTGTTCCAGGTGATGATCGTCTATGTGACCGGAGCATTGGCGGACACATCTTCGCTGGGCGCCGGTGCACCGGAACAGTTTTCCGGCAACGGGACCGCGAAGTTCGAGCTGTCCTTCGACTTCACCGAGGATCAGGCGACCGGGGTGGTCGGTTGCGCGTTGCAGTACAGCAGCGACCTCTTCGAGCGGTCCACGGTAGAGGCGCTCGCGGAGCGCCTGATCGCGGTGTTGCGCACGGTGGCCGGGCGCACGGATGTTCCGCTGCGCGAGATCGACGTGCTCTCGGCTCCGGAGTCGGACAACGTGTCGGCATGGTCTGCCGGTGACCAGGTGGACATGCCGCCCGGCACGATCGACGATCTACTGGTCGCTGCCGCACGGCATCACGCCGACGCCGAGGCGGTTGCCTTCGGGGACCAGTCGATGACCTATGCGCAGTTCGATGCGCACACCAACGCGCTGACCCGCCTGCTCCGGCTCCGGGGCGTGCGTCCCGGCGACCGGGTTGCGGTGGCCCTGCCGCGCAGTCTGGAACTGCCGGCGGTCCTGACCGCGATCATGAGGGCAGGCGCCGCGTACGTGCCGATCGATTCGGACTACCCGCTGGACCGGATCGAGTACATTCGCGAAAACAGCTCGGTGGCACTGACAATCGCCGACTCGACGACAGTGTCGGCACTCGGCGATGCCACCGATGTGGTGTTGCTCGACGATGCCGGCCTGCGCGGCGAACTCGCAGAACTGTCGACGGAGCCGGTTACCGACGGCGAACGGGGCCGGGCGATCCTGCCCGGCGACGCCGCTTACACGATCTACACCTCGGGCTCGACCGGCCGGCCGAAAGGCGTGGTGATCGATCATCGCGGTCTGGTCAACTTCTTGGTCTGGAAGCAGCAGACCACCGGAATCGATGCGACGGACCGGATTCTGCAGAAGACGCCGTTTTCGTTCGATGCGTCGGTGTGGGAGTTCTTCGTCCCGTTGATGATCGGTGGAACCGTCGTGATGGCGCAGCCGGGTGGACATCGTGATCCGGAGTATCTCCTCGACACCATCGAGCACGCGCGGTTGACCACGGTCGAATTCGTGCCGTCGATGCTCAATGCGTTGCTGCAGTACAACTTCCCGGCGGAAGCCACCGCATCGGTGCGGCGGGTGTTCTGTGGCGGTGAGGCGCTGTCGGCGGCGACCGCGGCCGAGGCCATGTCCCGATTCGATGCCGACCTGTACAACCTGTACGGGCCCACCGAGACCACGGTGGGTATCACCGGCGAGCTCGTGACCGAAGAGGTCGTCGCCGGTGGCCGGGGCTTCGGTGCGGGACTGTCGATCGGGCGCCCGGCGTTCAACTCAACGGCGCGAGTGCTCGACGACTCCCTGCAGCCGGTGGCGGTGGGAGTGGTTGGCGAGCTGTACCTCGGTGGTCCGCAGGTGGCGCTCGGCTACCACGGACAGCCGGGTCTGACCGCCACTCGCTTCGTCGCCGACCCCTTCGGCGGGATCGGTGAACGGCTCTACCGCACCGGCGATCTCGTCCGCTGGACCGACAGCGGTTCGATCCAGTACCTGGGCCGGATCGATGATCAGGTGAAGATTCGCGGATTCCGGGTCGAAACCGAAGAGATCAGGTTCGTGCTGGAATCACATCCCTCCGTGCGTTCGGCCGCCGTTGTCGTGCGGCGACGGGGCTCACTCGGCGAGCCCTACCTGGCGGCGTACGTCACCCGGGCCGGCGCCGGATCCGATACAGACGACGATCGCCTCATTGCCCGGCTGCGCGGATTCTTGGCCCAGCGGCTTCCGGACTACATGGTGCCCAGCGCATTTGCCGAACTCGATGAATTGCCGGTCACCGTCAACGGCAAGTTCGACGCCGCCGGCCTACCGGAACCGGTGGCGTTCTCGGCCATCGATCATCGCGAACCCGAGACCCCCACCGAGATCCTGGTTGCCGAGGCACTCCGCGAAGTCCTGGAGATCCCGCACGACGTGGCCATCTCAGCGAACAACGATTTCTTCGGTCTCGGTGGCCAGTCATTGTCGGCGACAAGGCTTGTCGGTGCTCTGCGCAGCAGGACCGAGCGGCCGGTGGCCTTGCGGGTCATCTTCGACGGGCGGACCGTCGCGGGGATCGCTGCGGCGATCGATGCCGGGGAGCCGGGTGGGCCGATCCATCCGATCGCGGTGGAACTGGCGCCGTCGACCAATGGGCGTTATGTCTTCGGCATGCACGCCATCACGGGAGTCGGCACCGTCTATTCGAGCCTGCTACCGCACCTGCCGGACGGCTATGGCCTGATCGCACTGCAGGATCCGGCCCATGGCGGGTCGACGCAGGATTTCGCCAGCCTGGACGATCTGGTCGCGAGCTACACCGATGTGGTCCGCAGCTACCAGGCCGAGGGACCCTATGAGCTGGTGGGATTCTCATATGGTGGCCACATCGCCTTCGGAATCGCCCGGGAGTTAGAAGGTGCCGGTGAGACGGTCAGCGGGCTGACCATCCTCGACACGCCACCCGTCACCGCCGGCGGGGTGATCACCTCGCCGGATCCCGATGAGCGTGAGCGCGAGGTGATCCGGGTCTTCGCCCACTACGCGGCGCTGCCCGGCACCGACGTCGATGCGGTGCTGGAACTACCGCCGGCCCGGGCTCGAACCGAGATCGTGCGCCGCGGTCGGGAGTCGGGTGGTCCACTGGCGGACGTGAGTCCGGACCAGGGCACTGCGTTCCTGGAGTCGATTGCCCGGTGCCTGCGGTTGATGAAGCAGTCGCCGACCCATGGTGCGGTGTCGGTACCGATCGACCTGGTGATGGGCTATCTGCACTTCGGGTCCGAGGACGCGACCGGCGAACTCTGGCAGGCACATTGCCGAAGCGAGATTCGTATTGAGCGGGTCCCCGCCGTCCACGACGACCTGCTGTCCCCGGACTTCGTGGGGCAGTGGTACCGGTGAGCTCTACCTGCGTTCACATCGAGAGAAGAGGATCCGTATGTCTGTTCCGGGCGTGAGTGGCAAAACCGTGGTGATCACCGGCGCCGCCGGTGGTATCGGAATCGCGACGGCGCTGGCGTTCACGGAGGCCGGGGCCAATGTGGTGCGCACCGACATCGGTCCGGGACCTGTCGATCCACCGTCAGGCGCCGGAAGTTCTTATGTGCAAGCCGATGTCGTCGATGCCGATGCTGTTGCCGAGGTCTTCGAACACGCGCGACGTCTCCACGGACAGGTGGACGCGGTGGTCCATACGGCCGGCGTGCTGACCACGGGTCCGGTATCGGAATTGACTGATTCCGAATGGAATCGGGTGCTCACCGTCAATGCCACCGGGACGATGGTCGTGACACGCGCCGCATCCCGTGTGTTGCGGGGTCCGGCGTCGATCACCGTTGTCTCGTCCAATGCCGGAGCGACCCCACGCGCCGGGATGGCCGCATACGCGGCGTCCAAAGCTGCTGCGACGGCGTTTGTGCGATCACTCGGTCTGGAGCTCGCGCCGCGCGGAATCCGCTGCAACGTCATCTCTCCGGGGTCGACCGACACTGCGATGCTCCGCGGGATGTGGAACGACACCGATGGCTCGGCGGCCACGATCGCGGGTTCGCCCGAGAACTTTCGGTTGGGGATACCGCTGGGCCGGATTGCGGACGCAAGCGAGATCGCCGGGTGTGCGTTGTTCCTGGCGTCGGCCGCCGCGCAGCACATCACACTGCATGACCTGCGGGTCGACGGCGGCGCGACGCTCGATCAGTAGGTCGAACCGGGCCCAATTGTTGCAAATAAGTTAGTTGTGGCTAAGCTAACTACCCGGGCCAGTATTTGATTTACCGGGGAAGAAAGTGGAGGGTCACACGTGGCGATTCCGGCGATTGATCCGTATGAGCTGCCGAATTTTTCGGCGATTCCGGACAACAACGCGCCATGGGTCCTGGCGCCGGAGCGGGCGGCCCTGCTCATCCACGACATGCAGAACTACTTCATCGACGCCTACCGGTCCGATGAGGAACCGATGTCCACCGTCATGCCGAATATCGCTCTGATCAGGCAATGGTGTGCGCGACTGCAGATCCCGGTGATCTTCACCATGCAACCCGGTGACCAGCATCCGTCCCGTCGCGGTCTGCTGAGCGACCTCTGGGGACCCGGTCTGACCGTCGGGCGCGACACCGAAGTGGTGTCCGAGTTGGCACCGCTCGATTCCGACATCCAGGTCACGAAGTGGCGCTATTCGGCGTTCCAGCGCACCGACCTGCGTGAGCTGTTGTCGCACCATGGTCGCGATCAGCTGTTGGTCACCGGTGTCTACGCGCATATGGGTTGCATGCTGTCGGCGGCGGAGGCATTCATGACCGACATCCAACCGTTCTTCGTCGCGGATGCCACCGCGGACTTCACCCGGGACGAGCACGAGATGGCCCTGTCGTATGTGGCCAAGCGCTGTGCCGTGGTCACCACCACCGATGACGTGATCGGGGTCCTCAGACATGCTGCGGCAGCCTGACTTCGGCGCGAGACAGTCCGCGCCACTCGAATTGGACGGTGTCGTTCCCTATCCCGCCGACGCGGTGCAGGAGTACCGCGAGCGTGGGTACTGGATCGGTGAAACCCACTGGGACGTCCTCGAAGCCTCCGCGACCCGGAACGCGGACACCGTGGCCGTGTGCGATGAGCGGCGATCACTCACATACCGCGAGTTGCGTGACAACGCGCTGGCGCAGGCAGCGGTGCTGTCCGCGACGGGAATCCGGCGAGGCGATCGCGTCGTCGTCCATTTTCCCAACGTCGTCGAGTTCGTCGAAACCACCTTTGCGTTGTTTGCGCTCGGGGCATTGCCGATCTTCGCGCTGCCCGCTCACCGTGCCAGTGAGATCCGGTATTTCATCGAGTTTGCCGAGGCCGCAGCATATGTGACCGTCGACAAGGCAGCCGGATTCGACTACGGACGCCTGGCCGGCGAACTGGAAAACGAGTTCGCCGGCCTGCGCACGGTGGTGCTACCGCTCGGTGACGCCGTTGCCGCAGACGAACACCGCGAGTCCTACCGTTGTGAGGCCCTGCCCTCCGACGTGGCATTCCTGCAACTGTCCGGCGGAACCACCGGCCGTCCCAAGCTGATTCCACGTACCCACGACGACTACCTGTACTCGGTCCGCGAGAGCAACCGGATCTGCGGCGTCACCTCCGACACCGTGCTGCTGGTGGTTCTTCCGGTGTCGCACAACTTCACGATGAGTTCACCGGGAATCCTCGGGGCGCTGCACGTCGGTGCCACCGTGGTGCTGGCTCCGAATCCGAGCCCGGACACAGCTTTTGAGCTGATCGAGCGGCATCGGGTCACGATGGTCTCTGTGGTACCTCCGGTCGCACTTGCCTGGATGAACTCGTCGCTGCTGCAATCGCGTGACCTGTCGAGTCTGCAGACGATCCAGGTGGGCGGGGCCAAGTTCAGTCAGAGCGCTGCCGAACGTATCGAGGCCGACCTCGGTGCCCGACTGCAGCAGGTGTTCGGTATGGCCGAGGGCCTGGTCAACTACACCCGCCTCGACGACGAGGCCACCACGGTGACCACCACACAGGGGCGTCCGATCTCGGAGGCCGATGAGGTCCGCATCGTCGATGACAACGACCGCGATCTACCGGCAGGTCATGCCGGACACCTGCTGACACGTGGGCCCTACACGATCCGTGGCTACTACCGGGCAGCCGAACACAATGCGAAATCGTTTACCGCCGACGGCTTCTACCGCACCGGTGACATCGTGACCCGAGACGAGCGCGGCTACCTCACCGTGGTGGGACGGGCCAAAGACCAGATCAACCGCGGCGGGGAGAAGATCGCACCCGAAGAGGTCGAGAATCACCTGCTCGCGCACGATTGGGTGCACGACGTGTCGGTGGTCGGTATCCCCGACGAGTATCTCGGCGAGCGGAGCAAGGCATACGTGGTGTTGCGGACCGAATACGCTGCCACGCCGCCGAGTTCGCTCGAGATCAGGCGGTTTCTGCGTGAACGGGAACTGGCCGCGTACAAGATCCCCGATGTCGTCGAGTTCGTCACGGAGTTCCCGCGCACCTCGGTGGGCAAGATCTCGAAGAACGAACAACGCACTCCACAGCCGGAACCTGCGCGATGAACGCGATGACGGAAATGAACAAGGGGGAGTGACGTGAGCGGTTCCATTGTGTTGTCCAGGGAGAACATCGTCGCGGACATCGCCGAACTACTCGGTGTGGCACCGGAAGAGCTGACCGACGATACGAATCTGCTTGATGCCGGCCTCGATTCGATCCGCCTGATGTCGCTGGTCGAGAAGTGGCGGACTGCCGGCTCGCCGGGTGCGGATTTTGTGAATCTGGCGGCCGAGCCCGTGGTCGGGGTGTGGCTCGACGCGGTGGCGGTCGAAGCCGGGCCCGTCCAGGAAGGAATGACAATGGCGATCGACGATGGTTCGGTTGTGGACGTTGTGGACGTGGTTGACGTGGTGGGCGTGGGTTTCGGTCCATCGAACCTCGCATTGGCGATCGCGATCGAAGAACACAATCGGTCGGTGGATCCAGAGCATCAGATCGCGGCTCGCTTCGTGGAGAAGCAGTCCCGTTTCGGCTGGCACCGGGGAATGTTGTTGCCCGGCACGACGATGCAGATCTCATTCCTCAAAGACCTGGTCACGCAACGCAACGCATGCAGCGAGTACTCGTTCCTCAACTATCTGTCGCAGCGGGACAGGTTGTCCCACTTCATCAATCACCAGAGCTTCTTCCCGGCCCGGGTGGAGTTCCACGACTACCTGGAATGGGCGGCCGACAAGGTCGACGCCGATGTCGATTTTGGTGCAGAGGCCCGCGGTGTGACGTGGGACGGCGAGTTCTTCGAGGTGCAGGTCGCGGGCCGGCCCTCCATCCGGGGACGCAATCTTGTTGTCGCTGCCGGATTCACCGCCAATCTGCCCGACGGTGTCGAGTCGAGTACCCGCGTGTTCCACAACCATCAACTGCTCGACCATCTGCGCGCGCTGCCCGAGCAAAGGCACCACAGGTTTGTTGTCGTCGGTGCCGGACAGAGTGCCGCCGAGGTCACGGCACACCTGCACGACGCTTATCCGCGGTCCGAGATCCATGCGGTCTTCGGAAAGTACGGCTACACGCCGGCCGACGACAGCCCGTACGCCAACCGCATCTTTGATGCGGAAGCGGTGGCGGACTTCCACCGGTCCGGGGCGGACCTTCGCCAGCAACTTCTCGACTACCACCGAGGCACCAACTACTCGGCGGTCGACCTCCCCTTGATCGAGGAACTGTACCGGCGGGAGTACCAGGAGCGGGTCAGCGGCAATCGCCGGCTGTTCGTCCGCGGTGCGTCCGAGGTCAGCAAGATCCTCGACACGGACTCGGGAGTCTCGGTACGGATCAGCCATCGACCGAGCCAGGAGATCGACGACATCGATTGCGACGCAATCATCTTCGCCACCGGATTCCGCCCGACCCGTCTCACCGACCTCCTCGGCCCACTGGGTCAGGAATGTGAAACCGATGATCAGGGTCGGCCGCTGGTCTCGCGGGACTACCGCGTGCTGACGAGCGATCGGGTCGGTGGCGCGATCTACCTTCAGGGCAACACCGAGCACACCCACGGCCTTACATCCACCTTGCTGTCGAACCTGGCGATTCGCTCCGGTGAACTCGTCGAGTCGCTCACCACGTCCCGGTGAGACGCCTCGCGTGCGTGTCGGTGGCCGCGACGCTGTGTGCCGTCTGGCCGATCGCAGTACCTCTGGCGACGGCGAATACGGAACCCGGTACTCCGGAGCCCGGCCGGCGGATCGTCATGTTGGTACCCGGCCAGCAGGCGGGGCCCGGAACGTCGAGTCTTGATCAATTCGACGAGATGGCAGCACAACTGGCAGGGGAGGGCTACGTGGTACACGCCGTTGACGTCAACGGTCTCGATCTCGTCGCCGACTCCGCTGTGATCGCCAGGGCGGTTGATCGGGCGACCGAAGGCGTCGAAGTGGAATCCCTGTCGATCGTGGCCCACAGCTACGGCGGGTTGTCGTCGCGTCGGTATCTCAAAACGCTCGACGGCACCGACATCGTCGACACCTACATCGCGATCGGGACCCCTCAATACGGCTCTCCGGGCGGCTGCGTCCAACTGCCGGGCTTCGGTTTCGACGGATGCCCGATCACCCCGTTCATCGCCGAACTCAACGCCGGAGACGACACACCGGGCGACACCGGCTACGTGTCGATCCGCAGCGATGAGGAGCCGGCCGATGGACGCCTCGACGGTGGACAGTGCCGGCTCGCGCCGATCGAGAATCTCGTCCATGAGGGGGAGCCCGCCGACACCCGGGTGATCGATGCGGTATCCGGCGCACTGTCCGGTCAGTGCGCGGGTGACTTCGTCGACGAGGCCGATGGCGACATCACCCTGGCGGAGAGTCTGTTCCCGGCGCCCACTGTGAGCTAGTGGCCGGGAGTTGGCGGCCGGCGACCGCCCAGGAATTGGAAAAGGACCCCACACGGACGTTGCGTCGCGTGTGGGGTCCTTCGTCTGCTGGCTCCTGATCGAGGATCAGGAAGCGGGGAGGTAGCCCTTGTACTCGTTGAACAGCGCGAGCTGATCAGCGGTCAGGTCACCCTGTGCGTTCGCCTGATCGAGCAGATCGTGCAGCGCGGGATCGTTGATCGCGGCCTTGATCTGAGCGACGACGTCGTCGGTTTGCGCGGCCAGGTTGGGGAGCTCGGGCACGGCCGGGATCTCCAGGCTCGGAGCCGCGGTCGGAGCCGGGGCCTCGCGCTGGGTGGCGCCGCTCAGGCCGGTTCCACAGCTGGGCCATGCGCCCTTGCCCTGCGAGGCGAGGACACGCTCGGCGACAGTGATCTGCTGCTCTTTGGTGGCCTGGTCTGCGCTCGAGGCGAACTCGCCGCCGCCGTTGGCGGTCCAAGTGCTCGGGGAGAACTGCAGGCCGCCCTGGTAGCCGTTGCCGGTGTTGATGGCCCAGTTGCCACCCGACTCGCACTGTGCGACCTGGTCCCACTCTGCGTCGGTGGCTGCTCCGGCGTTGCCGCCGCCTGCAAAGGCGAGGCCGGCACCGCCGCCGATGACGGCAGAGGTGAGAGCGATTTTGGCGAAGGTGCGACCAGTGGTGGTCGACTGACGATGACGTCCGGACATAAGGTTACTTCCTCTCTCCACGCGCCTACGAAGTCAGCTGTCGGGTTCGAGCGAGAGGTTGCTCGGTTCCGCTGTGCGGAACTACACCCCAAGGATTTCGTTGGTCGCAGGCGTTGACCGCCTTCGACCGCGGGAATCCAGTGATCTCCAGGAGATGTTTGGGTCCCCCGCCCTCGTCCCTGAAATACGTTTGGAGTTTCTCGGAACGCGGGACGAGGTTGGGCGCGGCGATCCGAGAATATTCAGTTGCAATCTGGCCGATCAGTTCGGCCGAGTGAGACGCTACGTGTTAATTCGCGTTGCGCACACACTTCCGCGAGGCTCCCAATTGGGTGTCCGAAGTGACTTTTGGCCCCGATTTGGCGTTTCTGCTGCTCATCGCTATGAGTGTCGACCTGTGTCCGTTCCGTGATCGAACCGTTATGTGAGTAACATCACAGCATCGTTCGATGGGATGACAGGTGCCAGTGGGTCAGATGTCCAGCAATGCGGTCGGGTGACCGGCGGATCAACCGCCGGCAAACGGCGGCAGAACATCGACGGTGTCGCCGCCGGAGAGTGTGCGTGACCGATCGCGGACCGCGATCGACTCATGCAGATATGAGCATCGTTGCAACACTTCAGCCAATCGCGGATTCGATTGACTCAATTCAATTTCCAGATCGGCCAGCGTCGCTTTGTCAGTGAGGTGGATCACCATCTGCTCGACACCGGCGGCCGCTTGCGCCGCGGCGAAAAATCGGACGCAGATCTCCACGCTCAGCCCCCGATCGCCGACATGGGCCGCGAGGGCTGGAGGAACCCGGGTTCATTGACCCCGTGACCGGGCAGCTTGCTCCAGGTCGCCTGCCGCCAGCGCAATGCGATGTCCTGATCTGAATACTCGGTTGACCGTAGCAAAGTTCGGATATCGGTCTCTGACGCGGCGAACAGGCAGTTGCGAAGCTGCCCGTCGGCGGTCAGGCGGGTGCGGTCGCAGTCGCCGCAGAACGGCCGCGTCACCGAGGCGATGATGCCGACGCGGGCCGGTTTGCCGTCTGGTGTGCGGTAGCCGTCCACGATCCACCGCTGCGCAGGCGCGGCGCCTCGGGGTGCGGTATCGGGTCGCAGATCGAAGTCGGCCCGCAGCGTTTCGAGGATCTGATCGGCGGTGATCATCGTGGTCCGGGACCAGTGATGCTCGGCGTCGAGCGGCATCTGTTCGATGATCCGGAGTTCGTAGCCTTCATCCAGACAGAACTTCAGGAGGCCGGTGGCATCGGACAGGCCCGTCTCGGGGTCGAGGACGGCGTTCACCTTGACGGGCGACAGACCGGCTGCGCGAGCCGCGGCCAGGCCGGCCAGCACATCGGGGAGGCGATCACGCCGGGTGATGGCGGCGAAGCGGGCCGCGTCGACGGTGTCGAGGGAGATGTTGACCCGATCGAGTCCGGCGTCGGCAAGAGCCTCGGCGCTGCGGGCCAGGCTGAGGCCGTTGGTGGTCAGCGCGATCTCGGGACGGGGATCCAAAGCTGCGACGGCACTGATGATCTCGGTCAGGTCCTTGCGCAGCAACGGTTCGCCGCCAGTGAATCGCACCGCACGGACACCGAGCTCACGGACCGCGATCCGGACGAGCCGGATGATCTCGCCGGCGGTGAGAACGTCGGCCTTGTCGAGCCAGTCGAGGCCCTCGGCGGGCATGCAGTAGGTGCACCGGAGGTTGCACCGGTCGGTCACCGACACGCGAAGATCGCGCACCGCCCGTCCGAAGGTGTCGATCATCGGCCCGGATGTGGGCATGACGGCATCGGTCATTGTCTCCGGGCGACCCTTGGGGCCGGTCGGCATACCGAGTGCGATGGCTGTCACAGACTCCAGCCTACGTTTCATTGCCCACTGCCGGTCACCCGAGTCGGTCGCGGGTGAGTTTGCCGAGCGTAAAGGTCAGGCGCGACGCTGTAGTGCGCGGAAGGTGCTGGCGTGGAACACCAGCGGCTCGTGATCGGTGTCGGCGCGCAATGCCAGCACCTTGAGGAGCACCAGGCTGTGGTCGCCGGCGGGGATCTCGTTGTAGATCTCGCAGGCGAGTTGCGCGACCGCGCCACCGATGAAAAGTGCACCGTCGTCAGTGGTTTCGAGGTCGAGTCCGTCGAATCGTTTCTCGGCCGGGCCGGCCAGCTGCTTGCATTCGGGTTCCTGGTCGTGTGCGAACACGGACACTCCGAGCACGGGCGCCGAATGCAGCTTGGGCCATGTGCTCGACTCGTTCTGCACACACAGCGAGACCAGTGGCGGATCGAGTGACACGGTGGCAAATGAACTCGCCGCGATGCCGATCGGGTCGCCACCGTTCTGATGGCATACGGCGACCACGCCGGTGGGAAAACAGCTGTAGGCACGCCGCAGGGCCGAACCATCGCTGGTGGGTGTCAGGGTTCCGTCAATATGAAGGCTCATCTCGAGCGTCACTCTAGTTGGGCGGTGTCGTCATCGCCGGATCGATCGGCTTCCCGTTTGGCCCGGCGGCCTGATCGCAGGGCAAAAATCAGCCCGCACAAAAATCCCAGAGGCGCACACATGGTGAGCAGATAGACGAAGAGGGGAGCGGTTTCCCCGGTGATCGGCTCGGCGAGGAACAACACGATCAGCGCGATGAGCCCGATCGCAAACAATCCCACCGCGACCCGTAGTAGCAGGGTGCCTTCGCCTTTGCGCATGTGATCAACGGTAGTGCAGTGCCGCTTCGCGTGAAAAAGCCCCGGTGTCAGCGCCGTGGGCGAGGCGCTAGACTGGCGAACGCGTCTGCTGGACCGAACTGTCACAGCGGGCGCTTTCGTTTTGGTCGACGCGAACAGATGGGTGTGCACAGTGCCTACCGGCAAGGTGAAGTGGTACGACGCGGAGAAGGGCTTCGGCTTTCTCTCGCAAGATGATGGCGAAGACGTCTATGTACGTTCGTCAGCGCTCCCCGCTGGAACCGAGGCGCTCAAGCCCGGCCAGAAGGTCGAGTTCGGTATGGCCGCGGGTCGCCGCGGGCCACAGGCACTCACGGTGAAGGTTCTCGACCCGGCGCCCAGCGTTGCCAAGAACAACAGGGAAGCCCGTAAAGAGCAGCCCCGGCGGCATACCACCGACGAACTCCACGGAATGGTCGCCGATCTGATCACCCTGCTCGAGGGCAAGGTCCAGCCGGATCTGCGCAAGGGGCGCTACCCCGATCGCAAGACCTCACAACGTATTTCAGAGGTTGTCCGGGCCGTGGCCCGCGAACTCGAATCCTGAGGTGACCCGACCGGGTAGGTCTGACCTACCCGGTTGCGGGAACCTCGACGCCGTCCGGACGGGTGTCCACACTCCACAACCCCCGCTGGATGAATCCCTCACCCTGAACCTCGATCTGCGATGGTTGCTGGACCTCGAACCCGGCCAGTATCCGGTCCTTGGTCGACGGCAAGGTGATGGTGCGTTTGGATCCACTGGAGTACGACGTCGCAGATCCCTCCAGGCCGTTTTCGGTCAGATAGATCGCAATCAGGTTCCACGGGCCGACGGAGAGCTCCTCCGAGACGGAAACCATGGCGCTGTCCCCGACGGCCACCGGGACACGTGACGACGGATCGTCGAGTGAACCTTCGCAGCTGTTCAGGTCGATGGTGCAGTACTTGAGCGGGTCGACGCGCACGAGTTCGCTGCCGCTGGCCACCTGAAGGTACGGGACATCGCTGCTCTCGTGATCCACGGTCAACGCCGCGACGGTGCCACCGACAATGGCGACAAAGAGAACGGCCACGATCGCCGTGATGATGGCGAACTTCTTTTCGCCGGTCGACAAACTCATTCTCCGCGAGCACCCTTTTTCCGTGTGTTCTTGTTCCACGACTCCCGCACGGTGGGATCGACGTGGATTGCGCCGGTCGGCATCGTCATGTCAGGTCGCTTGCCGCCGAATCCGGGGACCAGGGTCGATCCCCGATTGGTGGCAAACGTCTGAGCGAAGCCGAGGGCCAGGATGACGGTGATGACACCGAATCCGATGGTCAGATTGGTCGGCATCAAAACACCGAGTGCGGCACCGAAAACCCAGCCCATTTGCAAGACGGTTTCGGAGCGGCCGAATGCCGACGCGCGGGACTCGTCGGGCAGATCATCCTGGATCGACGAATCGAGGCACACCTTGCCGATCGCGCTGGTCCCGGAGGCGATCAGCGCGGTGATGACGACCAGGAGGAGGTTTCCGAAGATCGCGGAGAGCAGCGAGAATCCGGCGCACGCGCCGGTGACGATGACAACGACGCGCTGGGGGTTCTTGAGTTCGAGTCGGGTTCCGGCGGCATTGCCG
This sequence comes from Nocardia sp. 348MFTsu5.1, assembly GCF_000383535.1. Lineage (NCBI taxonomy): Bacteria > Bacillati > Actinomycetota > Actinomycetes > Mycobacteriales > Nocardiaceae > Nocardia > Nocardia sp. 348MFTsu5.1. The sequence goes on along the minus strand of NZ_KB911509.1, from coordinate 132,455 downwards.
ACGAAGTTGCCGACACCGGCGGCCACGCCGACAGCGCCGAGCATTGCGACCTGCTCCCAGCCGCTGCCACCGCCTTGCTGGGACTTCGCGTAGAAGGCGATGAACAGGGTCAGGAATCCGGTCAGGATCCTGATGGTCCCGTTGCCCCACAATCCCACCAGGACGTTGCGGCCCAACGGTTGTCGCATGCTCGCGGTCAGGGCCTTGACCGTTGACTGCTTGGTGTCGTCGGTCGGTGGTGTCCGGGTGCGGGCCGGTTCGCCGTGATAGGTCAGCGTCGTGGGCACCTCGCCCTCGGTGACCTCGACCCACGACGGGATCCGCATACACAGGACGGCCCCGACGACGGTGATGATCGTCATCCACACCATCGCGCCCGGGACGTGCATCGGCAGATATTTGCCGAGCAGGATCTCGAAGACGAAGGCGACACCGCCGCCGACGATGGTGCCGCCGACCAGGCCGAAGGTGGTCAACCGGGAATTCACTCGTGGCAGATCGATGGATGGTGGCAGCACCCGAGGGGTCACCGCGGATTTCAGAACGCCAAAGGATTTGGACAACACCAACATTCCGAGGGCACAGGGGTACAGCACCCACGGGTCATAGGTCAGTTGGCTCGACGAGGCATCCCACCCCGAGTTGGCGATGACGAGCAGCGCCAGAATCGTCCGTCCGATGAACGTGCCGGCCATCGCGATTCGGCGACCGCGCTGCAACCTGTCGAGCAGTGGTCCGATCAGCGGCGCGATGATGGCAAACGGGGCGATGGTCAACGCGAGGTACAGGCCGACCTTGCCCTTGGATTCGGCGCTGGCCGCGGCGAAGAACAGCGTGTTGGCCAAGGCGATCATCATCGCGGCGTCGGTCGCGAAGTTGGCGACGGTCGGATATGTCAGCGCGGTCAGTCCGGATCGATCGGCGCCGTCCGCGGTGGCGGCCCGATGGATCTTCCCGAGACCCTTCGCGGTCAGCTCGCGCCCGCGAAGCGCGGCAACACGGGTGACGGTGAGCTTGCGCGGCATGGCGCGGGCGTTGTCGTCCCGGTGGTAGTCGGTCTCATCGAGTGGCGGCAGATGCCGGTTCTGCGATGTCTGGGGCCGGGTGTCCTGGCGGCCGGGCGCACCGGGCGGCGGGTAGGCCCCGGGCGGGGGACCGCTGCGTGGCGGATTGCTGCGCGGCGGCTGGTTCTGGGGTGGTGGCTTCTGCATCCCGGGTCCGCGCGGCGGAGGAGTCGGCTGCGACGTGCGAGCGGGCCCACCGTCCGCCGGATAATTGGCAGATCCGGGGTGCACGCCGGGCGGCTGTCGCGGTCGCTGCCGGGGATCGTGGCCCGGGGAACCATCATTGCCCCGCGCAACGCCGCCCCGGTCCGAGGGGGTCGCACGAGGATCGTGTGGTTGATTTCCTCGGTTCACTTCCCCGATTGTTCCTTATGTCGTGACCACCGACCAACCCTCGGGCCCCGGGCGAGTTGCGATACGGCACACTAGAGGAGTGAACGCGGTTACTGAACAGCCAGAAACAGGGACCGATGCTGCGCAGCCCGACCAACAGCGGGTTTCGTCGCTCCTGGCCTCGGCCGTGGATCAGGCGCGCGATGCCATCGACGCCGACGATCGGGAGATCGGGGATCACCTCGATGCGGTGACGGAGGCCGACTACACGCTGACCCACTATTTCGCGGCCAACGTGCCCGGATATCGCGGGTGGCAGTGGTGTGTGGTGTTGGCCGGATGCCCCGACAGCGATGACGTCACGATCAATGAGGTGGCGTTGCTGCCCGGGTCGTCTGCACTGACGGCACCGGTCTGGGTGCCGTGGGATCAGCGGGTCCGGCCCGGCGACCTGCATCCCGGCGATTTGCTGGCGGCACCCGCCGATGACCCGCGACTGGTGCCCGGATACGTCGACAACGGTGATTTTGATCTGGTCGACGAAGAAGCCGCTGTTGCCGAGGAGATCGGGCTGGGCCGCAAGCGATTGCTGAGCCGGGATGGCCGGCTCGACGCCGCGCAGCGGTGGGTCGACGGCGACCACGGACCGGCCGCCGACATGGCCCGCAGTGCCCGGCACAATTGCCTCACGTGCGCCTTCTACCTGCCGGTGGTGGGTTCGCTGCGCGCGGCCTTCGGTGTCTGCGCCAACGAGTTCTCTGCTGACGGCCATGTCGTCCACGCCGAGTACGGCTGCGGTGCACATTCGGATGTGAAGGCCCCCGAAGGTGCCGGTAGCCCGGCGTTCGACGCCTACGACGACGGCGCGGTCGAAATCCACGCGAACTCCTGAGCGCGCGTGATGGCGCACTCCGGTCGGATCGTGCCGGATCCGTTTGGTGTTGACCGGTTGCGGGACGCGATCCTGCAGTCCTGGCTGGCGTCACCCACCCGATTGCACGAGGACACCGCCGCCGAATCCGATCTTGTCGGGGTCGGATATCGCGATCGGCTGTTGACCGAGCTCGTCGCGAACGCCGCGGATGCGGCCACCGAAGCCGGTGCCGCAGGCCGCGTGGCGGTGTGGATCGACGATGAAGCCCTTCACGTCGCGAACACCGGTGCTCCGCTCGACCGGTCCGGGGTGCAAGCACTGACCGCACTGCGGTCGTCGAGCAAGTCCGGTGAAGGTCTGGTCGGCCGGTTCGGCGTCGGATTCAGTGCGGTGGCCGCGCTCACCGACCACGTCCAGATCCGTTCCCGTACCGGGTCCATCGAGTTCTCTGCGGAGCGCACCCGGGAGCAACTCGCCGGCACCGACCTGGCGGGCGATCCGGTGCCGACGCTCCGGCTGGCGTGGTTGATCGATGCGCCGCCTGCGTCCGGCTTCGACACCGAGGTGGTGCTCAGGCTCGACGGTGCGGCCGATGCCGAGACCATGCTCACCGAGTTCTGCACCGAAAGTGTCGAGCTCCTGCTGGAATTGCCTGCCATCGAGACGATTTCGGTGGGTTCGACGACCTTCACGCGAACCCGCGACGGTGATGTCGTCACCATCGGAGCGCAACAGTGGCGTGAATACGTGGCTCCACATGCCCGATGGTTGCTCCCGCTGCGGGGCGAGCACGTCACCGCGGTGGCGACGGGGGTGCTGCGGGCGCCCACGCGGACCGACGTCGAACTCACGGTGCCGGCGATCTGCATCGGCGATGTGCGGCTGACGGCGGATCGTCGTGGCCTGCATCCCGATGCCGAGATAGACACGCTTGCAACCGGTTACGCGGAGTTTGCGGCGGCGCTGTCACCCTCGGATCGGCTCGTGCTCATCCCGTCACCGGGTTTCGCGGCCGGCCACGACGACGACCGGCTGCGGACTGCTCTCATCGAGGAGCTGAGTGTGGGGCGATGGCTGCCCGGCGCAGACGGGGACGATCTGATTCCCTCGCGATCCGAGGTGCTGGTCGATCTGACCCCGGGACTGGCGGCGTTGATCGGGGAGATCATCACCACGCTGGTGCATCCGGATCTGTCCGAGCGGTCGGCGCTGAGCCAGTTGCGCTCGGTAGGGGTCACCGAGATCGGGCTTGCGGAGATCGCTGCCCGGCTCACCGGCCTGGAGCGTGAACCACGTTGGTGGGGAAAGCTTTACGCCGAGTTGTCGATGCTGGCTCAGGGGCAGGTCGACGAACTGGGTGCGTTGCCGGTGCCGCTGGTCGACGGCCGGACGATGCCCGGAGCTCGCGGCACGGTGTTGCCGCCGTACACCTCCGATGCAATTGATGCCGGCAGTGAAGACGATGATGCCACCGGTCCGGTGGCACCATCGTGGCTGCCGACCGTTCATCCGGACGCGGTGCACGACCTTCTCGAGCGTCTCGGCGCCCGGCGGATCTCGGTCGGGGAGATGCTGGCCGATCCGGCGCTACAGTCCGAAGTCGAATCCGATCCGGAGAGTGAACAACTCGCCCGCAGCGTTCTGGGTTTGCTTCGTGGCGCACCGGATTCACCGGTTCCGGGTTGGCTGGGCTCACTGGCACTGCCGACGATGGATGACGGCGATCTTCGTCCGGCGGACGAACTCCTGCTGCCGGACAGTCCGTTGGCTGCTGTGCTGGTTGATGATTCGCCGTTCGGTGTCGTCAGTCCGGAATGGGTGCAGCGGTACGGGGCGGCCTCCCTGCGGGCACTCGGTGTCGGTTGGGATTTCACGTTGACCAGGGAAGAGTATCCAACCGGTCCCGAGCATGATCTACCCGATGAATCGCAGTGGTGGGACACGCTCGTCGACGTGCCCCAGACCTTGATCGCCGTCCGCGATCTCGATCTCGTCGATCCGGACAAATGGCCGCAGGCGCTGAGCCTGCTGGCCGAATCTCCCGACGTGGCCGTGTTGCTCACCGAACGGCGCGGCTATACGGCCTGGTGGCTCCGGCACTACGCCGTGATCGACGGGGTGCGGCTTGGCGGTTGGCGGGCCCCGAGCGACACCGCCGCGTCGGGTCTGCTCGATCCACTGGATCACCCGCACGCAGACAACGTGGCCGGCGCCCTGGGCAGTACCGAGGTGGAGGACACCGAGCAAGCGCGGATGATGTTGTCGCACTTGGCAGATGCGCGCCGCAGCATCACCCCGTCGGTGGCGGCGTCGGCGCATACGGAATTGGCCCGCGCACTGCGCGACGGCCGGGTCCATCTCGACGACCTCGAACCCCCCGAAGGCTTTCGCACGTTGGCCGGCACAGTGGCGACAGAAGCGGTTGTGCTGGATGCGCCATGGATGGTGGCGGCCCTGGATCCGGCCCTGACCGTGTCGGTGATGCCCGGTGAGTTCGCGTTGGCCACCAATCTCGCTGATCTGCTTGATATCCCGACCGCCACCGAGGAGTTCGTCGGTGGACCGGTCGATGCCGGACTGGAATCGACGTGGGATGCCCAGCCCTGGGCCCTGCGATCGGCTCTGTCGCAGAATCGGGAGCTGCCCGTCGGCCCCATTCGGGTGCACTCCCAGCTCGTCGTGGAATTGCGGCGCGGGGGCAGCAGCGTCGAGCATCGGGTGCCCTGGTGGCGTGATGAGGGTGGATTGACACATGTTGATGCAGAGTCCGGTGTCATCGCAGGCTGAGCTGTTGCAGAGCAGCGACCAGGCAACGTCGTTCGGTCCGGATCAGTACGTCCTGGACTGGATGGTCGACCACCGGACGGACACCTGGACCGCGGTGATGAAGGCGATCACCACGTTGGGTAACACCACGACGTTGTTCGTCGTCGCCACCGTTGTCACCATCGCGTTCGCGATCGGTCGCAAGTGGCGTTTGGCGCTCTTCGTCGGCCTCGGCTCGGCGGCGGGTTCGCTCTTGATGGTTTTCCTCAAGGAACTGTTCGGCCGCGAACGGCCCCCGGTGCCGGACCGGATGATCGATCTGTCGAGCCACTCGTTCCCGTCGGGTCATGCCATGTGTTCGACCATTGTGTACGGATTGGTTGCGGTAGCCCTCTATCAGGCGAGCCCCTGGGTGCGGTCGCATGTGTGGGTTCTGCTGTTCGCGCCGCTGCTCGCGCTGAGCATCGGTATCAGCCGGGTGTATCTCGGAGCGCACTGGATGACCGATGTCGTCGCCGGGTGGATCCTGGGTGCCCTCTTCGTGGCGGGTGCGACGTGGATTACGTTCAGGCCAGGCCCTGCTGAGCCGCCGGACTCCCTCGCCGCACAGCAAGCTTCTGCAGATACACCACAAAACACCCGAACAGACCCACCCCAAGGCCCACCAGACAAATCGTGAGTGTGTTGTCGGTGCCGAGGTCCCAGATCGCGACGACGACGGCGGCGATCAGCCAGGCCGTCATCCCGGCGATGATCACCGGACCGGGTGCGGTCCACCGGGCGGGCAGTTCGGGTATCTCTGGGGCCATGACGTCAGGCTAATCCGATTTTGATCACACGCGAAGTCTCATCGCCCGTCGTGGCGGGCGAAATAAGAGTTTTGCAACCAGAGTCGCTGGTAGTTCGGTTGTGAGGTGAACAAATGAATGTCGGCAGTTCATCGTTCAATTACGGTCATGCTCACTTATCCTCAGAGCCGTGGACCAGAATGACGAGAAGTTGCCCAGTGACTTGGCGATCGCCGTTGTGCGACTGACCAGGCATCTGCGTGGGCGCCGAGCGACGTCCGTGGTGTCGCTCACGCAGCTGTCGGCCCTGTCCACTCTCAAACGAGAGGGGTCGATGACCCCCGGCGCCATCGCTGCCCGCGAACGCGTGCAGCCGCCGTCGATGACGCGTGTGATCGCTTCGCTGGCAGACCTGGGGATGGTCAGGCGGGAGCCTCACCCCACCGATGGCCGGCAGGTGATCGTGACCCTGACACCCGCCGGCGACGCGCTGGTGGTCGACGAGGCGAACGCCCGCGAGGAGTGGCTGCGGGCCCAGCTCAAGCGACTCGACGACACCCAGCTGGACACGCTGCGTGGCGCGGTGGGCATCATCGAGTCGATCGTGACCGAGAGCGACTGAGCGCTGCGGTGGCCCACGATCTCTAGAAGAACGTGCCGGCCACCGGTTTACGGTCGGTGCTGAAGGCCTGATCGATTGCGTGCAGGGTGGGACCGTCGACGGTCCACAGCCGTTGCGCCGCAGCGAAGTCCACGGCGCGGTACGCCCCGAGGTAGAGGCTGCTCAGTACCGAGATGTCCATCCGGACGGTGGGCTCGGCATCGGTGATGGTCACCGTCGCCCGGCTCCCGTTGATCGCCACGTTCCAGCGCCCGCCGGATTCGCGGTATGTATCGCTGACCTCGAGAACGAATTCGGTGTCGTGTCCGTACTCGCGTAGTGAAAGGGCCTGTGCCACATCGAGTATGCGCAGCCACATGCTGTCGCGGATGCCCGTGACCGTCGGTGCCCGAAGGTCGGTGAGCTTGAGGGGGAGTGGATCGTCCACCGGGGTCGTGGCAGTGATCGCGGGTATCAGGTCGAGTCCCGACAGTACCCGCCAGAGATCGGTGTGCGCCTCATCCGTGACGGTGAAGATCTCGGAAACCTCTGCAATGGTGGAGGTTTCGGATTCGTGATGGATCCGGTAGCTGGCGTAGCCGTCCGGATGCAGCAGATAATGCAGACTGCTGCGCCCGTTTCGGAGGATGGGGCGGTCGGCGAAGATCATGTTCCACCACACCGATGTCCGGGCGATCGCGCCGGGACGGGTCGAGACCCATCGGTCGTGGATCGCGGGCACCGATTCGCGGATCTGGTCGGCGTCGCCGAAACGGACGGTGGAGTCGGTGGGTGCCGGTGACCGCAGTGATGCCTTCCTCAGATCGAGGCGCACGCGGTGCTCGAAAGCTGCCGGGCCGTAACCGAATCGCTCGTAGATGGTTCCTTCTGAGGCCGTCAGGATCGAGAAGACCGACTGCTCGCGTTCCCACTGCTCGAACAGTTCTGTGATCATCAGCCGAAGGATTCCGCGCCGCCGGTGCGTCGAGGCGACCGACACCCAGGACAGTCCGGGCAGGTCCACCTTGTGACCGCCCGGGATGGACATCTTCATCCGGAAGAACATCGCCACGCCCACCAGCACAGGACGTTGTGGATCGGAGGTGTCGTGGACCACGACGACGTCGGCGTCGGCCACCTTCGAACGGATGTCGGCCAGTGCCTCGTCGTCGAGTGGTTCGACAAAAGCGAACGCCCTCGCATCGGCGATAGCGATGTCGGGCCAGTCGGATTCGATCGCGCGACGAAGTGTCAGGTTGCCGTTGCTCACCCATCCAACTTGTCACATCGGGGGTCGGGCAAACTATCCGGATGGCCGGATCGCATTCTCACCCGGACGGCATCACGTCCGAACTCGCAGTCACCGTGATCGATATCGATGACCCCGCAGACCCCCGTGTTGAAGACTTTCGTGACCTCAACTCCGCCGATCGACGTCCTGACCTGCCGGTTTTGCCGGGCGGAACACCGGGCAAGAGTTTGGTTGTCGCCGAGGGCGTGCTTGTTGCGCAACGCATGGTCACGTCGAGGTTTTCGCCGCATGCATTCCTGGGAGTGGACAAACGACTCCGGGAGCTCGCACCGACCCTGTCCGACGAATCTGTTGCCGGTGTGCCGTTCTATCGCGCCAGTGCCGCGGTCATGGCGGAGGTGGTCGGATTCCATCTGAATCGGGGTGTCCTCGCCGTCGCTCGTCGTCCGGAGCCGATCGCACTGACGGATGTGCTCGCCGGTGCCCGGACGGTGGCGGTACTCGAGGGTGTCAACGATCACGAGAACATCGGAAGCATCTTCCGGAACGCGGCAGGACTGGGGATCGACGCCGTGATCTTTGGCGGTGCCTGCGCCGATCCGCTCTATCGGCGATCGGTCCGGGTATCGATGGGACATGTCCTCCTGGTGCCCTTCGCCCACGTCGAAAGCTGGCCATCGGACTTGGAAGTGCTCCGCGACAACAACTTCCGCATCATCTCGCTCACCCCCGACGAAGCGGCCATCCCGTTGTCACAAGCGGTGGACGCCGAGCGCGTGGCGTTCATGGTCGGGGCCGAGGGCCCAGGGCTCTCGGAGACGGCGATGCTCGCCGGTGATGTGCGGGCCCGCATCCCGATGACCCGGGGGACCGACTCGTTGAACGTGGCGACGGCTGCGGCACTGGCCTTCTACGAGCGGGCGCGCTGACCGCGCCCGACTTTTCAGGACTTGGGACCGAACCCGAACCAGCGGGCAACCCGGCCCGGGCTGTGCGGCTGGTGCTCACCCGAATCGCTGTGGTCGTCGCCATCGCTCGCGTCGGGGCCGGTCGACAGGCCGAGCTCCACATCGGCCTCGGTCGGCTGATAGCCCGCGGGGCGTATCGCAAAACCCGTGACAACAATGTGTTCCGGATCGGAGTCCTCGGGGCCGAGCGGTGTGGTGAATCGGAAGCCGAGCCATTCGCGGATGGCCTGTTCGGCGAACTCCTGGGGGTGGAACGGCAACGCCTGTGGATCCGGTTTGGCGCCATCGGCATACACCAGCGGGTGCTCGCCGGCCCAGAACGGTCCCTCGAATATGAAAGGCAGGCCGGTGTTTTCGTGGATCGTGACCGGGTCGGCCGAGAATGAGCGACGCAGTGTCCCGTTCTCCCAGCGGGCGAACGCTCCCAGCGACGATTCCGGTTCGGTGTGCAGTACGACCACCGCATCCGACGGAACCGCGGAAATCCACGACTCGGGTAGGGCGGACGGCGTGGTGGTCGAGAGGACCGGGCTGGTGACGACCACGAGAGAGCCGTAGACGCCGATGAAGAGTTGGTCGTCTGCCGGGGTTGCTGCAGCCGCAAGACTTCTCTCACCGATGGGTACTGCAACCAGACCTGGGCACAACGCGCCGGCAAGGCTTGCCGCTGCGGCGGGATCGTGCTGCAGGCCCTGCCGGATAGCGGCTACCGGATCGTTCGAGTTGACGAACCAGAGCATCGAAGCCTTCGCTGCCAACTCAGGGTCCTTTCGTGGTGCCGACCAGTCTCACGTACCGAACAATTAAACCCGGCTCACGGGTTGCCGCTGCTTCGGACCCCGAGAAGTACATCCTCCCAGGCCGGCACGGAAGGCTTTCGGTTCCCGCGAGCACGTTTGCGGTTCCCGTCCGGCTTATCTTGGATCTCAGGGTTTTTGGCGCCTGCATTCGCGGCGGGGGACTCTGGGACGCCGGATGTTTCTGCGGTCGAGGCGGTTTCGTGCCCGTCGCCGGAAGCAGGTTCATCGGTGTTCGCCGCAGGCGGGTTGTCGGCCGGCTGCGGCCGGGATTCGGCGGCCACCGGACGCGGCGACCGACGTGCCTTCTGTTCGCCGGTCAGCGAATCGGCGTCGACGGTGACCTCGCCGGAGCCGTCGGACTTCACCGTCAGCCGGGCCGGACGCGAAATCGGTGACACCCGTGCCGCCTTGGGCGGGGTGTAGTCGAAGGCGAGTTCGGGATGGTCCGAGTCGGAGCTGTCCACAGTCGGCGCGACCGCGGACACGCTGCGCAACGGCCGGCTCAGATCCGGATCGATCAACTCGTCGGCGACCTCGTCGATCGCCTCGACCGTGCCTGAATTGGAACCCGGCAGATAGCGCCAGTGAGCGCGGTTGACGGAGCGTCCGACATGCCAGCTCACCTGGACGATCCAGCGGTTGTCCTCGGCCTTCCAGGCATCCCATTCGGTCTCGTCGGGATTGTGCCCGCGTGCTCCCAGCGCAGCGGCAACCACCTCACCCAGCGTGGACAGCGCCGGACCGTCGTAGCGCAGCGGGTGTGCCGCAGCGGCGAGTTCGGCGGCCCGCGAACGCTCGAGCAGGACCGGATGGGCAAAACGCTCGACTCGGTTGGCCGGTACCCCGGCGGCCGCGGCCACCTGGGCGACCGTGGCGCCCGCGCGGATCCTGGCCTGGATCTCGCGGGGCCGCAGGGTGCTTTCCATCTCGATCTCGATCTGACCCATCCGGGACAGATCGCCACGGGCTGCCGCGCGCAGGGTGTCGTCAGCAGGGATACGGAACTTCTCGCCCGACTCGGTGTCCTGACAGATCACCTTCTTGCCGTCCGGCTCGAGGCCGATGACTCGAAGCTCTCGCATCTGCTTCTCCTTCACGACTCGGAGCTGGCCGGGGAATCTGTCGCGGTGTGCATTGGCGTCAGAGTAATCCAGTCGGGCCGGAATCGAGGGTGTGACACGCGTAAAAAAGCCAGCTCAGCAGGGGTGGGCTGAGCGAGCGAAACCGCTACAGGGCGCCGACGACGTAGTCGATGCACTCGGTCAGGCGGCTGATGTCGTCGGGTTCGACGGCCGGGAACATGCCGACCCGGAGCTGATTCCGGCCGAGCTTACGGTAGGGCTCGGTGTCGACCACTCCGTTGGCGCGCAACACCTTAGCGACTGCAGCGGCGTCCACGTCGTCGTTGAAATCGATGGTTCCGACGACCTGGCTGCGGTGTGCGGCGTCGGCCACGAACGGGGTGGCGAACTCGCTGGCGTCGGCCCAGTTGTACAGCCGTGAGCTGCTGTCGGCGGTGCGGGCGGTGCACCAGTCCAGGCCGCCGTTGGCGTTCATCCACTCGATCTGATTGGCCAGCAGCAGCAGCGATGCGACGGCCGGGGTGTTGTAGGTCTGGTTCTTGCTGCTGTTGTCGACGGCGGTCGGCAGCGACAGGAACTCGGGGCACCAGCGATCGGACGCGCCGATGGTGGCGATCCGCTCGAGGGCGGCCGGGCTCATCAGGGCGATCCACAGTCCACCGTCAGAGGCGAAGGACTTCTGCGGTGCGAAGTAGTACACGTCGGCGTCTGCGACGTTGACGGGGAGACCGCCGGCGCCGGAGGTGGCGTCGATGGCGATGAGGGCGTCACCGGCGAGCTCAGGGCGGCTCACGGGCAGTGCCACACCGGTCGAGGTCTCGTTGTGGGCCCAGCCGACGAGGTCGACGCCGTCGAACTTGTCCGAGCTGATGGTGCTGACGCTCGGTGCGGTGCCGGGCTCGGTCGAGATGACCACCGGATCGTCGAGGAACGGTGCGTTCTTGGCGACGGTGGCGAACTTGCTGGAGAACTCGCCGTAGGTCAGGTTGAGCGAACGCTTGGAGATCAGTCCGAATGCCGCTGCGTCCCAGAAAGCGGTGGTGCCACCGTTGGAGAGAACGACCTCGTAGCCGTCGGGGAGCGAGAACAGGTCGGCCAGCCCGCTGCGGATCGCGCCGACAACGTTCTTGACCGGGGCCTGGCGATGGCTGGTGCCGAAGACAGAGGCGCCGGTGTCGACCAGCGACTGCAGTTGCTCGGGGCGAACTTTGGACGGGCCACAACCAAATCGGCCGTCGCTGGGCAAGAGGTTGGCCGGAATGGAGATCGATTCGCTCATGGCCATCAGTCTAGAGACCGCCCCCGCCCCCCAATAATGTGGCCTTTTGGCGAACAAAACCCCAGGTGAGGGTCACCAAAAGGCCACATTTTCGGTTTTCACTCGGGGGCGATGGCGTCCCAGCCGTCGACGTCCTCGGGACGCCGTGGCGCGGCACCGACGTAGAGCGCGGCCGGACGGACCAGCTTGCCCAGACGCTTCTGCTCCAAGATGTGCGCGCACCACCCGGCGGTCCGGCCGCAGGTGAACATCGCCGGCATCATGTGGGTCGGGACCTCGGCGAAGTCGAGGATGACCGCGGCCCAGAACTCGACGTTGGTCTCGATCGCGCGGTCGGGGCGGCGTTCGCGAAGTTCGGTGAGCGCGGCCTGTTCGAGCGCGGCGGCGATCTCATATTTGGGTGCATCGAGCTCTTTGGCGGTGCGGCGCAGGACGCGGGCCCGGGGGTCTTCTGCCCGGTACACGCGGTGACCGAATCCCATGAGCTTTTCTTTGCGGTCGAGGATGCCCTTGACCAGGCCGCGGGCATCTCCGGTGCGTTCGACCTCTTCGATCATCGGCAGCACCCGGGCGGGTGCGCCGCCGTGCAGGGGTCCCGACATCGCGCCGATGGCGCCGGACAGGGAGGCCGCGACGTCGGCGCCGGTGGAGGCGATGACGCGAGCGGTGAACGTGGAGGCATTCATGCCGTGTTCGGCGGCGCTGACCCAGTAGGCATCGATCGCGCGGATGTGCGCCGGATCGGGTTCGCCCTGCCAACGGGTCATGAAACGGGCTGTGACGGTGTCACATTCGTCGATGACCTTCTGCGGCACAGCCGGCTGGTGGATACCGCGGGCCGACTGCGCGACGTACGACAACGCCATCACCGAGGCGCGGGCGAGGTTGTCGCGTGCGGTCCGGTCGTCGATGTCGAGGAGGGGCTGATAACCCCAGATCGGCGCGAGCATCGCCAGGCCCGCCTGCACGTCCACGCGGACGTCGCCGGTGTGGATGGGCAACGGGAACGGTTCGGCCGGCGGCAGCCCGTCGCCGAACCGGCCGTCGACGAGCAGTGCCCAGACGTCGGAGAATGTGACGTTGTTCTCGACGAGGTCTTCGATGTCGACGCCGCGGTACCGGAGGTTCCCGCCGTTCTTGTCGGGTTCGGCGATCTCGGTCGTGAACGCGGTGACACCCTCGAGGCCTTCGACAAAACCTTCGGGTATTTCGACGTTTACTGCCATCGCTCGAGCTCCTTGCCATTGCCCTGTGTTCGTACTCACTAGGACTGTAGTGCCCGAGGCGTTCTCGGTGGGTCCGGGAGTAGCGTTATCGGCCGTGGAACGCGAACCGATCGACTTGGCCAACATGCGGATGGCCTATGCAGCGTCCGGAGGTGTCGCGCGCGGGGATCAGGCGGCCGGTGCCGACGGCGTCAAGGACAATCTCGATCCGATCTGGCTCGCGGGTGATCCCCCGTGGCTGGAACTGTTCGGCAAGTGGCTGCACGAGGCCGTCGACGCGAGGATCCCGGAACCCAATGCCATGGTGCTGGGGACGGTTGACGACGCCGGCCACCCGTCGACCCGCACGGTTCTCTGCAAAGGTGTGGACGCCGATGGGGTTTCTTTCTTCACCAGCTATGAATCCGACAAGGGCCGGCACCTCGACCTGGTGCCGTATGCGGCCGTGACGTTTCCCTGGATCGCTATGGAGCGGCAGGTCCACTTCCGTGGATCGGTGACGAAGGTGCCGGCCGAGCAGACCGCCGACTACTGGACCAAGCGCCCGCGCGGTTCGCAGCTCAGCGCCTTCGCGTCCGAGCAGTCCGCGCCGATCGAGTCACGGAAAGCGCTGGAGGACAAGGCTGCCGCGGTCGAGACCCGATTCGGCGCCGAGCAACCCGTCCCGGTGCCGCCGCATTGGGGTGGCTACGTGATCGCGCCGGTCGAGGTCGAGTTCTGGCAGGGCCGCGCGAATCGGTTGCACAATCGGGTTCGATGCACCTTGGTCGGCGGCCGGTGGAACGTGACGAGGTTGCAGCCGTAAATGCTTGACCTTCTCTCGGGTCGCCGCGCGTGACCCGCCGATTCCTCGCCGACACCACCCCGCTCAAGCACCCGCACTTTCGCCGCCTGTGGTGGGCGAACATCGTCACGGTCATCGGTGCGCAGCTCACGGTGGTCGCCGTCCCGGCCCAGATCTATCAACTCACCGGCAGTTCCGCGTATGTCGGGCTGACGGGTGTCTTCGGCCTGGTGCCGCTGGTGATCTTCGGGCTGTGGGGTGGCGCACTGGCCGACGCCATGGACCGTCGAATCCTGTTGATCATCACCACGTGTGGGTTGATCGGGACCAGCGCGATGTTCTATGTCCAGTCGGCGATGGGCCACGGCAACGTCTGGATCATCCTGGCGCTCTTCGCATTGCAGCAGGCGTTCTTTGCCATAAATCAGCCGACCCGGACCGCGATCCTCCCGAAGCTGATGCCGAATAAAGACCTGCCGGCGGCTGCTTCGCTGAACATGACGGTCATGCAGGCGGGTGCGATCGCCGGACCCCTGGTCGGCGGAGCGATGATTCCGCTGCTCGGATATTCGCTGCTGTATCTGATCGACACGATCTTCCTCTTCGCGACGCTCTGGGCGGTCGTCAGACTTCCGTCCCTGCATCCGGGAGGTGCCGACCGGAAACCACAGCGTGCCGGCCTGCGCTCGGTCATCGAGGGGTTTGTGTTCCTGCGAGGCCAACCGGTGCTGATGGCGTCGTTCCTGGTCGATCTGATCGCGATGGTCTTCGGAATGCCCCGGGCGCTGTTCCCCCAGATGGCCCACGAGAGTTTCGGCGGACCCGAAGGCGGTGGATTCGCGTTTGCGTTGCTGTTCTCCGCAATTGCGCTCGGTGCGCTCGCCGGCGGCATCTTCTCCGGGTGGGTGTCCCGGATCCACCGGCAGGGGCTGGCGGTCATCATCTGCGTGATCATCTGGGGTGTGGCCATCATCGGCGTCGGAATCTGCGTCGCGTTCGCCAACAACACCGCACTTCCGATGTTGCCGATCACGGTGGGACTGCTGATGATCGGTGGTGCGGCCGACATGGCGTCATCGGCGTTTCGGCAGTCGATTCTGTTGTCCGCGGCGAGCGACGAGATGCGTGGCCGACTGCAGGGTGTGTTCATCGTCGTGGTGGCGGGTGGTCCCCGGATCGCGGATGTGTTGCACGGCGCCGTGGCTGCCTCGGTGGGAACAGCGGTCGCCACCGCCGGCGGCGGCGTGCTCGTGGTTGTCGGGACGGTGATTGCCGCCCTGGCGATTCCGTCCTTCGTTCGCTACCGCATCACCCGATAGACACGCGCCACTATCGGGCGCGGGCGGAATCTTTGAGGAGTCCGGCGGTGTAGCCGACGACCTGGGGGTCGGACATGGCTTTCCACCGCGGTGCCAGCAGCTTCATGTATCGCTCGACGTACAGCAGTTGCTTGCCGACGAGTACCAGTTCGCGGGGCAGCCTGGCGTCGTAGGTCTTGGCGAGATTGGCGAGCTGCCGGCCCAGATCTGCGTACGACATGTCGCCGAGATCGGTGCCGCCGATGGGGGCTGCGACCCGGCGCAGATCCTTCGCGGTCTCCCGGACCGTGCCGGGCTTGCCGAAAGTACCCAGCGCAGCGAGGGCTTGGCCGGCGGCCTCGTAGTTGCTGCGCATCAGGTTGCCGAGGAGTTCACGCACGATCAGCCTGGATTTGTCGTCGAACCGTCCGACAATGCCCCAGTCCAACAGGACAATTCGACCATCCGAATCCACCAGTACATTTCCGGCGTGCAGGTCGCCGTGGAAAATGCCGTCGGTGAACGCGGATTCGAGCAGGGAGAGCAGCAGGGTCTTCACGATCTTGGTGCCGTCGTGACCGGCTCTCCGGATCTCCTGCGCGTTGTCGATGCGGATGGCATCGACGAACTCGAGGGTGATGACCCGTTCGGTGGTGTAGTCCCAGAAGACTTTTGGCACCCGGACCTGATCTGCGAACCGAGACCCGGAGATCGCGGCGGTCCATTCCTCCATCGCCGCCGCTTCGGCCCGAAAGTCGAGTTCGGAGTTGAGGTTCGCGGTGAAATCCTCGATCACGGCCTTGGCGCTGAGCATGCGGCCGTACGGCGAGAACTCCACCACGGCGGCGGTGCGCTGCAGGATCTGCAGATCGGCCGCCAATCTCGCCTTGATCCCGGGTCGCTGAATCTTCACCACCACGTGCTCCCCGGACACCAGCACCGCATCGTGCACCTGGGAGATGGACGCCGACGCGATCGGTTCGGGATCGAATTCGGCGAACACCTCATCCGGATCCCGGCCGAGCTGGTCGGTGAGCAGTCTGCGGACCTGGTCGGGATCGGCCGGGGGAACGCGGTCGAGCAACGTGCGGAACTCATCGGACAACACGCGCGGGAAGACCCCGGGGCTCGACGCGATCAGCTGCCCGAGTTTTACGTAGGTGGGCCCCAGCGCGGCAAAGGTGTTCCTGGTTTCGCCCGCGCCGGTCGCGGCGAGATCGTCGGATCCGAAGGCTCGAGCGGCAAACCGGGCCCCACCGCAGACCGCCTGCCAGGCGGTTGCGCCGATTCGCGCTGCTTCACTGCTCAATGGCACTTTTTGCAGCGTGAGAGGGGCGGTCGGTGTGGTCGCTGTCATGTGTCCTCCGCAGGTGGGGAGGATGCGGTGCTTGCCGTGCCCTCCCCAGACTTCAGGTGGTCAGGATGCTTCCGTGCACATGGTAGGGCAATTCGGCTTCAGCGGTTGTCGACGGCGGGTTGTGACGCTGGGGTGACCACTGCCGTGGTCGGTGTGCGTTCTCCGGTTTCGTTGGACTGCCAGGGGAGTTCTGCCCGGCGGGCGGCCGTCACGGGGCAATAGTGCATCGCGTCACCACGTACCGACTCCGGTGGCAGGTTGCGCCTCGGGGTCTGGATCAGTGGGGCCTGCGCCGGAACCCGGCCAGACAACCGATCCCACGCATCGCGACAACGCGGGTGCCGGCGGTAGCGCTCCGGCAGTGCCTGCATGAAGGCGTTGACGGCTTTTCCGAAGAGCCGGAACCGCCGCTCATCTTTCCCGGACCAGGTGAAGCCCATCATCTCGCGTACCGCCGGGTGATAGAGGCCGACCGTCAGCCAGGTGAAGAATCTCTCCGTCGGCCGGATCATCACCTTCCAGATCGGCTGCGGCATGGCCGACATCCACGGTGGCGGCGGAAGCTGGGAGATGTCGAGGACGGTGCGCACCGCGGGATGGTCCTCGAGGACGTTGCGGCACATGTGATCCCAGTATTCGAGGAACTCCTCGTACGTATCGGGGCAGGGGCGAGTGCTCACGCCGTACATCGAGTACCAGTCGCGTGATTCTTCGAACAGCTGTCGCTTCTCGGCCTCGGTGATCGGCGGCCCGAAGACCTCCGCGCAACGGATGTTGCCGTACCAGAAAGTGGCATGTGCCCAGTAGAAGACATCGGGATCGAGCGCGTGATATCGGCTGCCGTCAGGCATCGTGCCCTTGATCTCGCGGTGGTAGTCGCGGACCTCGTGACCGGTGTCGCTGGTGCCGTCGAAGACCACCCCGATGATCGGATACAGCGACCGGTTCAGGCGCTGCCACCGTTCTCCGAAGAAGTCCGAATGCTCCCAGACCGCGGCACCGAGTTTGGGATGCATATTCTGCATCGACCCTGACCACAGACCGATGAGCATGCCGTGCCACCCGCCGAAGAATTTCCAGGTCACCGAGTCCGGACCCAGGGGTTGGGGTTCTCGTACCTCGGTCAAGGTCACGCCTTTCGTCGACGGTTGTGCCGGAACTGCCTGCATCTGAGACGAAACTCTAGATCCGTCTCAGGAGGCGTGTCAACGTGCGCGACCGTTCGCGGGCGACCTATTCGACCTCGTTGACCGGGCGCAGCAATCTCGCGATGAGCTCGACGATGCGTTCGATCGGGCGTTGACGCACCAGCGCGGCGGGTGCGGCGATCCGCGTCCAGATGGCGCCGATCAGCATGTCGAAGACGTCGTCGGGGTCGACGGCGGGGTCGACGCTTCCCGGTGCTGCCGCGATCAGGATGTCCCGGAACTCCGGGCGCGCCGAGATGCGCAGGTACTCCCCGGCCACTGCGCCGGCGGGATCCGCGTGTTGGTGATGGGCCAGTAGGCCGGGCGCGGCGGCGCGGGCCGCAGGTGCGCTGAAGACCGCGACGTAGCCCCGGATGAACCGGCGCAGGTCGCGCCGGAGATCACCCGTCGGCTGAACGTCCAGTGGGCTCACCTCCGGGAACGCGGCCTCTTCGATCAGCTCGATCCGGGACGGCCAGCGGCGGTAGATGGCGGAGGCGTGCACCCCGGACCGGCCGGCGACGGCCTGGATCGTTGTTGCCTCGAAACCTGATTCGGCGAGCAGTTCGCGGGCCGCGGCCAGGGCTCGTTCACTGATGCCGGTGTCGCGTGGACGGCCCGCGGCGCGGGGAGACTCTGCCATGCAGTGATCATATACAGGAGACACCATTCTGTAATTTATAGGAGAAGTTATTCCGTAATTGAGTTGATCCGGCTACAGTTCGGTGAAGACATTCACGGAATCTTCCAGGAGGACAAGTCGATGCGCGCTGCTGTACTGCGAGGGGGGACCGTGGAGGTCCGGGATGTCGACGACCCGATTCCCGGACCCGGTCAGCTCCTCGTTCGGTCGTTGGCGTGCGGTATCTGTGCATCGGACCTGCATTTCATGGATCATCCGGAGGCCGGTGTCGATGACGACAGCGGAATGTCCACGTACGACCAAGATGTCGACATCGTGATGGGCCACGAGTATTGCGCCGAGGTCGTCGACTACGGCCCCGCAACCGAGCGCCGCATCCCGATCGGCACCCGGGTGAGTTCGCTGCCCGTGCTCAGCACCGCCGGGGGCCGCAAGATCATCGGCCAGAACCCGGAGTCCCCGGGCGGTTTCGGTGAATACCTGCTGCTCGACGAATCCATCACCCGGGTTGTCCACTCCGAACTCCCGAGTGAGATGGTGTGCGTCGCCGATGCGATCTCGGTCGGATGGTCGGCCGCATCGCGCGCCCAGGTCACCACGAAAGAGGTGCCGCTGGTCATCGGGTGTGGCGCGATCGCGCTGTCGGCGATTGCAAATCTCAAGAGACTCGGAGTGGGTCCGATCGTCGCGGTCGACTTCGTGGCCTCGCGGCGAGAAACCGCCCTGGCGATGGGTGCCGATATCGTCGTCGATCCCGCCGACATCTCGCCGTTTCAGGCCTGGCGAGATGTGGCGTACGGTTCGCCGGAATCGATGAAAGAGATGATGGCGATTGCCGGTCTACCAGGCTGCGTGGTGTTCGAATGTGTCGGTGTCCCAGGAGTTCTCGACTCGATCATCAAAGGGTGCGAGCGCGGTACCCGGATCTACTCGATGGGTGGTCCGCCGGAGGGCGATCATCTGCACACGCTCACTGCCAAACGTAAAGGGATCAACATCCAATTCGGTGGCGGCCCGACCATGGAGCACTGGGACGAGGCCTTCGTGGCCGTCTGTTCCGGCAGCCTCGACGTCACCCCGATGCTCGGTCATACCGTGGGACTCGATGACGTATCCGCAGCCATCGATGCCGCCCGGGACGCCAACGGTCCCGCGCGCATCATCGTCGTGCCATGACGGTATTCGGTTTCACCCCAAAGAGTTTCGCAGAGGAGTACAGCAATGAGTGAGATCGATGACCTGCGCGCGGTCGTGGAAGCCCTTGCCGCCCGGGTGCATGCGCTCGAAGACCAGGTGGAGATCACGCAACTCGTCGCCCAGTACGGTCCGGCGGTCGACAGCGGTTCGGGCGACGCCGCGGCCGCACTGTGGACCGAGGACGGCAGTTTCGATGCGGTGCCTCACCTTCAGATGCGTGGCCGCGGCGACATCGCTGCGATGGTCCACGGCCCGGGACATCAGAGCCTGATCAAGAACGGTTGCGGCCACGTGCTGACGGTGCCTCACATCGAGGTCGACGGCGACGAGGCCACCGGCCGCAGCTATGCGCTGAACATTCGCTGGGACCCGGCCGCCGACCGGTTCTGGGTCGCCCGGGTGTCCGCCAACACCTGGCGGTGGAAACGCACCGACGAGGGCTGGCGGGTGGCGGAGCGGATCAATGCCAACCTCGACGGAACCGGCGAACATCGCGAGATGCTTTCGCCGTCATCACGAAAGGGAACACGTTCATGACTGCAGATTTGACCGGTACGTACGGACCGTGGGGTGTGGTTGCCGGTGGCTCCGACGGCGTCGGTGCCGCCTTTGCTCACGCGATGGCCGCCCGCGGGATGAATGTTGTTCTGGTGGCGCGCCGCGTGCCCGTCCTTGAGGCGTTCGCGGACGAGGTTCGCAGCCGGCACAACGTCGAAGTGCGCACGGTTGCACTGGATCTGAGTACGTCGACCGCCCTGTCGGAACTGGTGACCGCCATGTCCGACCTCGACATCGGTCTGTTCGTCTACAACGCCGGTGGCGATGACCGCAGTGCTGACTTCCTCGACAAGGACCTCGACACGCATCTGTCTCTGGTGCACCGCAATTGCACCAACGTTCTCGAAGCCGCGTACCGATTCGGCGGTCCGATGGTCGAGCGTGGACGTGGGGCGATGGTCCTGCTGACCTCGGGCGCCGCCTGGGCCGGTGGAGCGCACCTCGCTGCGTACGGGGCAACGAAGGCGTTCGACCTCATCCTCGCCGAGGGGTTGTGGGCCGAGTGGAGCGGCAGTGGCGTTGATGTTCTCGGACTTGTTCTCTCGGCCACGGATACCCCGTCCATGCATCGCGTGCTGGGCCCGGCCGGTTCCACACGGCCGCTGGCCGACCCCGCTGACGTTGCGAATGAGGCGCTTGATCATCTCGGGGACGGGCCGACCTGGATATTCGGTGCCGAAAACCCGACGGGGGGATCACCGTTGGGTGCATTGAGCCGGCGCGATGCCGTGGTGATGATGAGTGGTGGCAAGGTGTCGGCGCCGCGATAGCCCGACCGGCTAGTCCGCCACGAATCGAACTTCTCTGCCGGGGATCAATTGTGCTGCTGCATAGACTGATTCAGCCACCAGCACACCGACCACCGGATAGCCGCCGGTGGTCGGATGGTCCGCCAGGAAGATGACCGGTTGCCCGCTCGGCGGAACCTGGATCGATCCGAGCGCCACCGGTTCTGACCGCAATTCGCCGACGTCGCTGCGGTGGCGCAATCCCTGATTCCCGTCGAGGCGGACGCCCACGCGGTCCGATGCGGGGTTGACCGTCCAGATGCCGGTGTACAGCGCGGCCGGGTCCTCGAGGTGGCCGATCCGCGGGCCCGCCGATGCATACAGGGGGACCGGTCGGTGGGGATCGAGCACGTCCCAGGGCGCTTCGGTCGCAGACGGCCAGGGGCCGATGAGATCTCCGACTGCCAGTTCATCGCCGGCGCGCAGCGGGGCCGGACCGAGTCCGGACAGGATGTCGGTCGACCGCGACCCCAACACCGGCGGTGCGTCGATGCCGCCACGCACCGCCACGTAGGTCCGCAGGCCGCTGCGGGGTGGTGGCACGAACAATTCGGCGCCCGCCGGCAGGATCGTTGTGTTGTGGTGTCCACGGTCGACACCGTCGATC
The DNA here is from genome assembly GCF_000383535.1 of Nocardia sp. 348MFTsu5.1. Taxonomy (NCBI): domain Bacteria; kingdom Bacillati; phylum Actinomycetota; class Actinomycetes; order Mycobacteriales; family Nocardiaceae; genus Nocardia; species Nocardia sp. 348MFTsu5.1. The sequence continues at coordinate 111,003 of NZ_KB911509.1, read as the reverse complement.
TGGGCATCGGCGGGCGCGCCGGTCACCGCGATCAGCACCTGGCGCCAGGCGCGAAGTCGCAGTCCACCCAGCGTCACCTCCAGGGCCGCGGCGTGTTCGGTGTTGCCCACCAAGCGATTTGCCAGTTTGAGTGCGCGACGATCGGCAGCGCCGGACAGTGGGACGCCGAGGTCGGCATAACCCGGGCGGCCCAGATCTTGGACTGTGGTCAGCGGTCCCGGAGCGACCACCAGCAGGTCGGTCACGCGTCCGCCCGCACGTCGGTGAATCGGACCACCGCGCCCGGTGTGAGCAGCGCCGGTCGTTCGGAGTCGGTGTCCCACAGGGCGATGTCGGTGCTGCCGAGCAGCCACCACCCGCCGGGACTCTCCCGTGGGTACACGGCGCTGTATCCGGCCGCCACGGCGACGGATCCGGCCGGGACCGAAGGACGCGACTGCTCACGCCGTCCGAGCGCCGTCAGAGTCGTTGCGGCCGAACTCTGTTGGGGCACGAGATAGCCGAATCCGGGGGCAAATCCCATGAACTGGACCCGCCACAGTGTGTGGGTGTGTGCTCCGATGACCTCGGCGACGGACATCGCACACCGCTGCGCCGCCTCGTCGAGGTCGATGCCGGTGTAGTGCACCGGAATCGCTATGGGTTCGAGGACCTCCGAGGAGTCGGTGGCACCCTCGGTGAAGTCGACATGACGTAAGGCGCGCCGGATAGACAGTTCATCCAGGCCACCTCCGGGTTCGGCCTGCACCAGTACCGTCTCCGCTGCCGGAACCACATCGAGGACACCGGGCAGCGACCCCGCGGCCATCGCCGCTTTGAGGACCGAATGTGCCTTCAGGGTGGCGATAGAGGGGTGTGGATCACCGCTGAAGTCGAGGAGCAACGCATCGCGTCCGGCAGGTAGTTCGCGCATCTTGCGATCATGATAGTTCCGCGAGTAGATCGGAGAAGACGATTCGGCCGGCAGCCTCGATGAGGGCGAGGTGGGAGAACGCCTGTGGAAAGTTGCCCAGGTGCCTGCCGGTGCTGGTGTCGTATTCCTCGGCGAACAGGCCGAGCGGTGAAGCGATGCTGATCAGTCGATCCATCAGGTCCCGGGCGCGTTGCGTCTCGCCGACGATGGCGAGCGCGGACACGAGCCAGAACGAGCAGATCAGGAAGCTGCCTTCTTTCCCTGACAACCCGTCGTCGGTTTCTCCGGTGCGGTAGCGCAGCACGAAGCCGTCCTCGGTGAGGTCGTTCGCGATCGCCTCGACGGAAGCACGCAGCCGCTCGTCGTCGGCCGGCAGGAAACCGAACACCGCCGCGAGCAGCGTGGAGGCATCGAGTGCCTCGGTGTCGTAGTGCTGGCGGAGCACGCCGTCGCGGACGCCCTTCTCGAGGATGTCTGCGTGGATCTCTTCGGCGGTCGCGCGCCACCGGGCCTCGGCAGCGCGGTCACCACGGATGTCGGCGATCTTCGCGGCCCGGTCCAGGGCGACCCAGCACATGAGCTTCGAGGACACATAGTGCTGCGGCGCACCGCGTGCCTCCCAGATGCCTTGATCGGGTTCGCGCCACACGTCGGTGGCGCATTGCGCCTGGGTCTCCACGATGGGCCACAGCCGACGCGGGAGCCGCTTGCTCCGTACCGAATGCAGCAGGATCGAGTCGAGCACGGAACCGAACACATCGTTTTGACGCTGGTCGAAGGCGCCGTTGCCAATTCGGACCGGGTACGCACCCGCGTAGCCGGACAGATCTTCGCGGATCGATTCGGTGAGGTCGCGGCGGCCGTCGATACCGTACATGATCTGCAGTGCACCATCCGAATTCGGTTCGAGGTCGGCGACGAACTGCATGAACTCGTTGGCCTCCCAGTCGAGGTTCAGGTAGTGCAGCGCCTGCAGGGTGAACGTCGAGTCGCGCATCCAGGTATAGCGGTAGTCCCAGTTACGTTCCCCGCCAGGCGTTTCCGGCAATGAGGTGGTGAGCGCGGCCACGGTGGCGCCGGTGGGTAGGTACGTCAGGCCCTTGATGGTGAGGGCGGACCGCTGGATCGCGGCGCGCCATGGATGATCGGGGAAGCGTGCGCGGGAAAACCAGGATCGCCAGAATTCGGTGGTCGCATCGAGACGCTCGAGTGCCTCATCCATGGTCTCGGGCCCGTCGAGGCCGTCGGCCCACGAGAGCGCACAGAACAGCGATTCATCCTTCGAGAGGTTGTGCCGCGCGCGGACGCGGCCGCCCTCGATGCCGAGGGCCATGTCGGTCCGGAGCCGGATCGTCTGGCCTGCGCCGGTCGCGTCCGCGGTCTGACGACTCGTGTCGACCAGTGTCCATTCGGCTTCCGTACGTCCGTAGTCGAACACCGGCTCGCACACCAACTCGATCTCAACGGTGCCCGACAGGCATTTAACTGTACGGACCAGCAGGTGATCAGCGTCCTCGTCGGTGGGCGGTCGCGTGTGCGGCGTGGTGGTGTCCTCCCCACGGGTCGGCCCCATTGTCAGGGCGGTGCGGATCTCCACCCAACCGGTGGCCGTATTCCACACGGTGACAATGGTATTCGTCCCGGGAATATAGTGGCGGGCGGCCGGCACATTGATGCCGAACGGACCGAGCCGGAAGACGCCGGCCTCGCGGTCGAGCAGGGAACCGAACACGCTGGGCGAGTCGAACGCCGGTACACACAGCCAGTCGATCGCCCCATCGGCGGCGATCAACGCACCGGTATGGCAGTTCGACAGGAATGCGTAGTCGGCGATCGGCGGGAACGCGGACGGTGCCGCCGCGCTCTGTGGCTCGCGGGCGGCGGCGGTGTCGTCCGGCCCGGCGGGAGTCATGACGGCACCCACGGTTCTTGCGCACTGTCCTGGCTGGACTGATGTTTATCCGCCGGCAGCCAGGGGTCGTACCAGCGGTCCTGGCCGGGCAACAGTTGATCCGGTGGGCCCCACGACCCTTTCTCGTAGGTCTGCACGGGTGGCGGTCCATCGAGCAGCGGTTGCATCACCCGCCACGCTTCCTCCACACCGTCCTGGCGGGTGAAGCGGGCGCTGTCGCCGACCATCGCGGCGTGCAGCAACACCTCATAGGGTGTGGCGCCCTCACCGCCCTCGTCGGCGAATTCCATGTCCATCGTGATCGGTTCGGGTTCTGTACCCTCACCGCGTTGCGCCTCGGCTTTGATCCGGATGCCGGTCGTCGGATCGAGTTTGATCACCAGATGTGCCGGGGCGGGTTGATGCCCGGCGTCGAAGAACCACACCGGGGGCGGGCGGCGGAAGACCAACCGGATCTCGGTCTGTGTCATCGGTAGGCACTTGCCCGTCCGCAGGTAGAACGGCACACCGGACCAGCGCCAGTTGTCCACTTCCAGCCGAAGCGCCATAAATGTCTCGGTGGTGGAATCCGGTGCCACCCCGTCCACGTCGCGGTAACCCTCGTACTGCCCGCGGATGTAGTTCGCGGGATCCGCTGCGGGGATGGCCCGGTATACGTTGACCATCGAGTCCTTCAGTGCCGCGGCATGCGACGCCGACGGTGCTTCCATGGCTGCGGCGGCGACGAGCTGCATCATGTGATTCACCACCACATCGCGCAATGCCCCGACGGGATCGTAGAAGTGGCCGCGGTCCGCGACATCGAAGCTCTCGGCCATGGTGATCTGTACTTCGGACACGTAATGGCGATTCCAGATGGGCTCGAAAATCGCATTGGCGAAGCGCAGATACAGCGTTTCGGAGAATCCCTTTTTGCCGAGGAAGTGGTCGATCCGGTACAGCTGCGACTCATCGATGTACTGGTGGATCTCCGCGGCGAGTGCACGTGCCGATTCGGTGTCGTGGCCGAACGGCTTCTCCACCACCACTCTTGCGGACTTCGTGAGGCCCGCCTCGGAAAGGCCCTTGATCACGGTCGCGAACAGGAACGGCGGGATCTCGAGGTAGAACACCGGATTGCGGGCCGCGCTCAAATGCTGCGCGAGGTCAGCGAAGGTCTCGGCCTTGCCGAAATCGCCACTGACATAGTCGAACCGCGCCGCGAGGCGGTTGAAGACGGCCTCGTCCACGGGCTCGCCGCCCGCGGTCTCGATCGAGGTGCGAGCGCGCTCGACGAGATCGTCAACCGTCCAGTCATTCACTGCGACACCGACGATCGGGCAGTCGATCAGACCGCGGCGCTCAAGTCGATACAACGACAGGAAGGTCATCACCTTCGCCAGGTCGCCGGTGATCCCGAAAATAACCAGCACATCGGCCTTCGATTGGTCGGCCCCTGCAGTGGTGGAACTGAAAACAGCATTCGCTGTCATCGGCACGTCTCCTTCGGAGGTAGGTGGCCGCCAGACCCGCTCATGTTACGCCCGACCGGTCGGGGACGGCAGTCCATCCGTGTGAATTGCTGGTGAACGTGAATTTCTGGTGAAGGTCGGCCATTACTTGCTTGAAGCATCGAAATACACCTGAGGACAGGATGTTTGGCTATGGCGACATCGCAGTTCTGGCGCATCGAAAGTACCGCGCCCGAACTGTTGCTGGCTGGTATTGTACGCGTATTGCACTGGGGTCCGGTCAATTTTGTCGTACGATGATCGGTCGCATTTTCGTTGTCCGTGTCATGGATTTCAAGGGTTTTGCAACGCCGAGGAGAGCGCGATGCCGACCACTGATCATTACGACGTCATCATTATCGGGACCGGGGCAGGTGGTGGAACGCTCGCGCACACCCTCGCCGCGGCCGGGAAACGGATCTTGCTGCTCGAGCGGGGCGACTTCCTGCCGCGCGAGACCGAGAATTGGGACCCTCAACCAGTTTTCGTCGACGGTCGCTACATCTCGCCCGATACGTGGTTCGACGCGGACGGGACACCGTTCCAGCCGCAGGTGCATTACTTCGTCGGTGGGGCGACCAAGCTGTACGGCGCGGCGTTGTACCGGCTGCGGCCGCAGGACTTCGGGGAGATCACCCACGTCGACGGCATCTCTCCGGCCTGGCCACTGAGCTACGACGACTTCGAACCCTGGTATACGAAGGCCGAGTGGCTCTATCAGGTTCACGGCAGCCACGGTGCGGATCCCACCGGGGGACCCTGGTCCAAGCAGTACCCCTGGCCCGCGGTGTCGCACGAACCCCGCATCCAGGAGATCTCCGATACCCTCGCCGCCGCCGGCTACAACCCGTTCCCGGCCCCATGCGGAATCCTGCTCGACGAAGCCGACCGGGCCCGCAGCTCGTGCATCCGGTGCACGTGGTGCGATGGCTACCCCTGCCTCGTGCACGCGAAGTCCGACGCGGAGACCATCGCGGTGCGGCCCTTGCTGACGGCACCGAACGTGACGCTGCTCGTACAAGCAGAGGTGGTCAAGCTCGACACCGACCCGACCGGACGCACGGTCAGCTCCGTCGTCGTGTCCCGCCAGGGGGCGCTCGAACGCTACGAAGCCGACATCGTCGTGGTCGCGGCCGGCGCGGCCAACAGCGCCAAACTCTTGTTGCAATCAGCAAACGAGCACCATCCGAACGGGCTCGCCAACGGCTCGGATCAGGTGGGGCGCAATTACATGTTCCACAACTCCAAGGCAATTGTGGCCCTGGCCAAGGAACTCAATGACACCGTGTTCCAGAAGACGTTGGGCATCAACGACTTCTACTTCGGCAGCGGCGACCACGACTTCCCGTTCCCGTTGGGAAATATCCAGATGGTCGGCAAGTCCAACGGCTGGGCGATGAAGGGTGAAGAACCCAAACTCACTCTCCTCGCGCCACATTGGAGCCTCGACGACGTCGCCCGCCACGCCGTCGACTTCTGGCTGACCACCGAAGACCTCCCCGACCCCGAGAACCGGGTGACCATCGATGGGCAGGGGAGTGTCCACCTGCGATACACCTCGAACAACGACACCGAGGCCACCCGGCTCTACCACGAGCTGAAGAAGCTCCTCAACCACGTGGGGATGGCTCAGCACCACGTGCTCGACAAGAACTTCTACATGCAGATGAACATTCCCCTCGCCGGGTGCGCGCACCAGGCGGGCACCTGTCGGTTCGGCGACGACCCGGCCACGTCCGTGCTCGATGTGAACTGCAAGGCCCATGAACTCGACAACCTCTACGTCGTCGACACGAGCTTCTTTCCCAGTATCGGGGCCGTGAACCCCGCACTCACTGCGATGGCCAACGCCATCCGTGTCGGCGAGCATCTGATCGGGCGCCTCGGATGAACCGCGCGCACCCGCTGGTTTCATGAGCACCGCACAGGTTCTGTTGTCGCTGCCGGAGGTGAATCCGGTGCCATGGGCGCGTTCGCAGATGGCGTTCACGCTGGCGTTCCACATCATCCTGGTCCCGTTGGGGGTGTCGTGGGCGTTCATGACGCTGATCGCCAACTATCGGGCGGTGAAACACGACGACGCCGACGCGTTGTTGCTCGCGCAACGATGGTCGAAGTACATGGCGGTCACCTTCGCCGTCGGGGCGGTCACCGGCACCGTGCTGAGCTTCGAATTCGGTTTGCTCTGGCCACGTTTCATGGGGAAGTGGGGTGAGGCGTTCGGGGTGCCGTTCGCCTTCGAAGGGCTGTTCTTCTTCACCGAAGCGATCTTCGTGGCCATCTACATCTTCGGGTGGCGCCGTCTGAAACCGTGGACCCACTTTCTCACCGGCATTCCGATCGTGCTGGCCGGCATCCTCGGCAGCGCCTCCGTCGTCGCCGCGAACGCGTGGATGAACGCACCGTCGGGATTCACCCTCGACTCGTCCGGCGCCGTCGTCGAGGTCGATCCGCTCGGTGTCATCTTCAACAAGTCGATGCCGCTGCAGTCGGCACACATGATCCTCGCCGCGTACGTCGTCGGCGGCTTCCTGGTCGCATCCGTGTACGCGGCCGGCATGCTGCGCGGGCGGCGCGACCGCTACCACCGCACCGGATTCCTGATCGCGTTCACCGTCGCGTGCATCGCGATCGTCCCGCAGATGGCCGTGGGGGATTCGCTCGCCCGGTGGGTGTACAACAATCAGCCCGCGAAGTTCGCCGCCATCGAACTCGTCCCCACCACCAGCAGCGACGTGCCCGAGACCCTGCTGGGCCACCTGAATGAGGACGGCACCGTGGACGGCGGGATACCGATACCCGGACTCGCGTCGTGGCTGTCGGACCCGTCCTCCGGCAAGGCCACCGTCGTGCAGGGCCTGGACAGTTTCCCGGAAGCCGATCGCGTGACGGTCTCACAGGCGAACGTCGTGCACCTGTCCTGGGACATCATGGTGGGACTCGGCACGCTGCTCTTCCTGATCGCGGTCTGGTACGCCGCGTCCTGGGTGTTTCGGCGTGATATGCCGCGCAGCCGATGGTTCCTGCGAGTCGCCGCTTGCTGCGGTGTGCTGTCCGTGGTCACCATGGAAGCCGGGTGGGTCGTCACAGAGGTCGGACGTCAGCCCTGGATCGTCTACAACTACATGAAGGTCGAAGACGCGGCGACCGGCAACACCGGCGTCTGGATCACCTTCATCGGGGTGTTCGTGCTCTACCTCGGACTGGGCGTGACGACGATCCTGGTGCTGCGCGGAATGAGCCGCCGATTCCGCAACAGCGAGTCCCGCGACGGACCCGCCGGTTTCGCGGAGGACGACGTCCCCTACGGGCCCAACCCCGAGGACCTCGTGCCGTCGAAGGGGACGATCGAATGAACGATGCGGTGGCGGTTGTCCTGTTCGCAGCGATCACGGCGTACGCCCTGTTCGCGGGTGCAGACTTCGGTGCCGGATTCTGGGACCTGGTAGCCGGCGGTGCGATCCGCGGCGAACGGCCACGGGCCACGATCGACCGGGCGATCGGACCGGTGTGGGAGGCCAATCATGTGTGGCTGATTTTCGTTTTTGTGGTGCTGTGGACCGCATTCCCGACCGTGTATGCGTCGATCACCCTGACCCTGTTCGTGCCGCTGACCCTCGCCGCGCTCGGCATCGTGGCGCGCGGGTCGAGCTTCGCCTTCCGCAAAGCCGTGCTGCGCACGCGGGACCAACGCCGGTTCGGCGCCGCGTTCGCCCTGTCCTCGGTGCTCGTGCCCTTCTGCTTCGGAGCAGTCGTCGGGGCAATCGCCGGCGAACGGGTACCCGCCGGCGGCAAGGCCGGCGATCCCGTCTCGAGTTGGATCAACCCGGTTTCGATACTCGTCGGTGTGCTCGCCGTCGTCGTCTTCGCCTGGCTGGCGGCCGTGCGTCTGACCTGCGACGCCCACCGCCTCGGAGACGAGGAGATGACGACATACTTCCGCCGCCGTGCACTGGGGTCGGCGGTGGTGGCCGGAATCGTCGCCGCCGCAAGCATTCCGCTTCTCGCCGACTCCGCGGACCACCTGTTCGACGGACTCACCTCTCGCGCACTGCCGCTCGTGATCGTGTCCGTGGTCGCCGGCGCGGTATCGCTGGTACTCGTCTACCTCCGCGACGACCGGTTCGGGCGCGCGACCTCCGCCGTCACACTCGTCGCCATGATGCTCGCCTGGGGCGTAGCGCAATGGCCCTATCTCTTGCCGGAGACCACCACCGTGGACGAGGCGGCCGCGCCCAGCGGGACACTGACGGCGTTGCTGGTCGCCACAGTGGCATTGGTGGTGATCGTCGTCCCGGCGTTGATCTTGCTGTTCGTCCTCGACCAGAAGAATCTGCTGCCCGAAGAAGGCGCCGAAGAACAGCGATCAAAGGCCTGAGTCCGGCATTTCCGGGTTCTGTCGGTCGATCTCGGCCAAAGTTGTTGTCATACCGAGTAAATCAGCAGACCGATCAACGGAATGAACAAGAACGTGAGAATTCCGCAGCTGACCTGTGTTGCGGCGAGTTGTTTCGCGTTCAATCCGATCATTGCGGCAAACAGGCCGATCCAGATGAACGGTGACACAAAGTACCCGGCGAAACAGATGACAAGTCCCAGCACGAGGCCGAGCGCGGTCCAGGGGCCGAAGAAGTGTCGGAGGGTCATGCGGCGTCGACCAATAGATCGATGAATGGAATCGCTGAAAGCAGGACACCCGCAAGCGCGATTCCATGTACCACCGCCAGCGATGGCTGCATGCCGCGCCGCCGTATCAACAGCAATACCGTACCGTCCGTCACAGCGGACAGGATGATCGCGATGAGTGGGTTTGGCAGCGACTCGAAATCCGTTCGGTCGCGTGACCACTGTTCCCACAAGCCGATGACCACTCCTGACAACACAATCGTCAGAGAGGTTGACAGCAACCAGAATTGGCTGTCCCGCTCAGCCGCGGACTGTTCGTTCACTGTTCCCGGACCAGGAGTTCACCTTCGCTGCAGTGTCCAGTTGAGTGACGAGACATGGCATGTTCGTCTGCTTCGAGTTCGTGATTCTTTCCCACCGTTGCCCCCCAGTGTTCAGTGGATTCCGTGACGTTATCAGGCGGTCTGGCGTGGCGTGCGACCCAAAAGAATCGACGACATGGCCAATGGCCACGGCGTTGGTGGCACACTGCAGTCGTGGCGGGATACAGCATTGAATCCGAGGGATACAGCGCGGAGATCGCGCAGGCGGGCGCAGGATTGCGTGCGGTCCGGTGGGGTGATCAGCTCCTGACCGAGACGTGGGAGATCGAACCCGGCGTCAAACCGCCGCTGTCGGCCGGCCTGGTTTTGTCGCCGTGGCCCAACCGAACCGGTGACGGTACCTACACGTTCGACGGGGTGACGTATCACCTGCCGATCACCGAAGCCGGCCGCAACAACGCAATGCACGGCTTTGTGCGCATGGTCGACTGGAACATCCTCGATCAGACCGGTTCGTCGGTGACGCTGGGTGTGGCGGTGGGTCAGCATCCGGGATGGCCGTTCGAACTTCAGCTGACCGCGGACTACACGGTCGGCGCCGACGGTTTGACCGTCACCCATACCGCCACCAACAACGGGGACCAGACCGCGCCATATGCGTTGGGGCAGCACACATTTGTTCGCGTCGGGGACGATCCGGCAGATGATTGTTCGCTGCAACTCGCGGCGCAGAAGTATCAGCCGCTCGACCCGGCGCGGCAACTCCCGGCCGGTGATCCTGTCGAAATCGCCGGCACCGACTACGACTTCCGGACCCCGCAATCGCTGGCCGGTCGCTGGCTCGACACCCCGTTCACCGGCATGGTCGACGACAACGGCATCATCGCCCACCGTCTGGTCGGGCCGAAGGGCACGACCGAGCTGTGGACGGACCTCAATTTCGGCTGGGTACAGGCGTTCACCGCCGATCCCGGACACGACCAGGCATACCCCGGACGGGGTCGTGCGGTGGCGATCGAACCGATGACCGCACCGCCCAATGCGCTCGCGTCGGGAACCGATCTGATCGTGTTGCAACCGGGGCAGGTCTGGACCGGGCGCTGGGGTTTGAAGTACCTGGATCGACCATGAGATCGGAGAGTGGGTCACGCAATGAGAGAAATCGTTGTCTGCGGCGAGGGTCTCGTCGATCTCGTTCCTTCAGGTGACGGTCCGCTCGCCGCGCTGACGCCGGCGCTCGGTGGTGGCCCGTACAACGTGGCCATCACTCTCGGGCGCCTGGGATCGGCTGTTTCGCTGTGTTCGCGATTGTCGACCGACAGTTATGGAGAGGCCCTGACCGGGGCATTGCGTGGTGCCGGGGTGAATCTCTCGCTCCTGCAGCGTGGCCCGGAACCGACAACGCTGGCTCTGACCAGCATCGGCACCGACGGATCGGCGCAGTATTCGTTCTATCTCCAGGGCACCGCGGACCGGCTGGTGGAAGACCCCGGTCCGCTACCGGGAACCGTCGGCGCACTGGCTTTCGGAACTCTGTCGATGGTGCTGGAGCCGGGTGCGAGTACCTACGAAAAACTGCTGCGTCGCAGCCATGCCGAGGGACGTCTGACGCTGCTCGACCCCAATATCCGGAGCGATGTCATCGACGATCCGGACGGTTATCGCCGACGTTTTGCCGGGTGGCTGCCCGACGTCGATATCGTGAAGGTCTCCGACGACGATGCGGCCTGGCTGGCCCAGGGCCAGGAGGGGACCGGACCGGCAGAATGGCTGAAGGCCGGGGTTGGCGCGGTCCTGATAACCCGCGGCGGCGACGGTCTGACCGCGATGACAGCCGACTTCACCGTGGATGTCGAGGCCCCGGACGTGTCCGTCGTCGACACCATCGGAGCCGGGGACACGATTTGCGGAGCGGTGCTGCACTGGTTGGGTGTGCACCGGATGCTCGACCCGGGGCATATGCGTAGCATGAGCCGTAATGACTGGTCAGGGGCACTGGGGTTTGCCGCGAAAGCGGCCGCGGTGACCGTTTCGAGGCCGGGTGCGGACCCTCCATGGGCGAGCGAGCTGTATAGCGACTAAGTTATTAACGGGTTGCACGGCCGGTTCCACCGGTTCGACGACTCTGGATTGAAAGCATCAGTACCGGTTCACAAGACCGGTCAGCCCGTCGAAAAGGGGAAGACCCAGTGTCCGCCGAAACAGTGTCCGCCAATGGAGCCGCAGCGGAGGCAAACGCCACGTTCAGCTATCCCGGCGGAGAGATCAAGCTTCCTATCGTCAAGGCCACCGAAGGCAGTGATGGAGTCGGGTTGGGCAAATTCCTTGCCGACACCGGACTGACCACCTTCGACGGCGGATTCGTCAACACCGCGTCGACGAAATCCGCGATCACCTACATCGATGGCGATGCCGGAATCCTGCGGTACCGCGGATATCCGATCGAGCAGCTGGCAAAGGGTTCGAGCTTCCTCGAGGTCAGCTACCTGCTGATCAACGGTGAGCTCCCGTCGCCGACCGAGCTCGACGACTTCACCAACAAGATCAGCCGGCACACCCTGCTGCACGAAGACCTCAAGCGCTTCTTCGACGGCTTCCCCCGCAACGCGCACCCGATGCCCGTCCTGTCGAGCGCCGTGAACGCCCTCAGCGCGTACTACCAGGATTCGCTTGATCCGAAGGACCCCGAGCAGGTCGAGCTCTCGACGATCCGTCTGCTGGCCAAGCTGCCGACCATCGCGGCGTACGCCTACAAGAAGTCGACCGGTCAGCCGTTCCTGTACCCGGACAACTCGCTGAACCTGGTCGAGAACTTCCTTCGGATGACCTTCGGTTTTCCGGCCGAGCCCTACGTGGTCAACCCGGACATCGTCAAAGCCCTCGACATGCTCTTCATCCTGCATGCCGATCACGAGCAGAACTGCTCGACCTCGACCGTTCGCCTCGTCGGATCGTCGCAGGCCAACCTGTTCACGTCGATTTCCGGTGGCATCAACGCGCTGTGGGGCCCGCTCCACGGTGGCGCCAACCAGGCGGTTCTGGAGATGCTCGACGAGATCAAGGAATCCGGTGGTGACACCCAGGCCTTCATGAACAAGGTCAAGAACAAAGAAGACGGCGTCAAGCTCATGGGCTTCGGGCACCGCGTCTACAAGAACTACGATCCGCGCGCCGCGATCGTCAAGGAGACCGCGGATCAGATCCTCGAACTCCTCGGCGTCAACGACGACCTGCTGGACATCGCGAAGGGTCTCGAAGAGGTCGCCTTGTCGGACGACTACTTCATCTCCCGCAAGCTGTACCCGAACGTGGACTTCTACACGGGCCTCATCTACCGTGCAATGGGCTTCCCGACGCGGATGTTCACCGTGCTGTTCGCCCTGGGCCGTCTGCCCGGATGGATCGCGCACTGGCGTGAGATGAACGCCGACCCGACCGGAAAGATCGGCCGCCCGCGGCAGATCTACACCGGATACACCGAACGTGACTACCTGAATATGGATCAGCGCTGAGACATGAGTAAACCTGAAATTGAATTGCCGGAAGGCCCCGCTCCCACCGAACTGGTGAGCACCGACGTGACGATCGGAGACGGCCCCGAGGCTGTCGCCGGTGGCGTTGTCGATGTGCACTACGTGGGCGTCGAGTTCGAGACCGGTGAAGAGTTCGACTCGTCCTGGAACCGCGGTCAATCCGCGAACTTCCCGCTCGACCGGTTGATCCCGGGCTGGCAAGAGGGGATTCCGGGCATGAAGGTCGGCGGACGCCGTCAGCTGGTCGTCCCGCCGCTGCTGGCCTACGGCCCCGAGGGTGCCGGCCACCGGTTGTCGGGCAAGACCCTGATCTTCGTGATCGATCTTCTGGGTGTCAGCTAACCGTCATCCTGCGTTCTCCTGAAAACCCTGCACGGTTCACGTGCAGGGTTTTCTCTTGTATGCAGTAGATGCAGCGCCTGCATCTACTGGGAACTCCTGCGCGATTTCCCGTCAGCGAGGATAGGTTGACAGCGTGATCGCACAGCCGTTCGTTTATGAGATCAATACGTGGCCGTGGTTGGAAAACCGCGGAACCGACCTGGCCGGTGTTCCCGACGAGGTGTGGGATTCGATTGCCGATCTCGGCTTCGATGCGGTGTGGCTGATGGGGGTGTGGCGGCGCAGTCCCGCCGGCATCGCCCTCGCCTTGTCGGAGGCCGAGCACGTACAGAACTTCCAGGACGTTCTTCCGGACTTCACCGACGACGACGTCGCCGGATCCGCCTACTGCATCAGGGATTACCGGGTGGACGACCGGATCGGCGGACCCGCGGGTCTGGCCACCGCCCGGAAGGCCCTGGCACAGCGAGGTTTGTCACTCATACTCGATTTCGTGCCGAACCACGTCGCACCCGACCATCCCTGGATCGGCACCAATCCCGAATACTTCATCACCGGCAACTCCGATGACCTGCGTGATGACCCGGAGTCGTTCGTCGAAATCGGTGGAACGGTCTTTGCCAATGGCCGGGACCCGTATTTCCCGGCGTGGCGGGATGTGGTGCAGCTCAACACCTTTTCCCCCGCACTCCGGGCTCAGATCGGGCAGACCCTACTGTCGGTCGCTGAGCAATGTGACGGTGTCCGCTGCGACATGGCGATGCTGCCACTGGATGACGTTGTCACCCGCACGTGGGGTGAGCGCGCAGGCAGTCCACCGGCCGACGGATACTGGCCGACTGTGATCGCCACTGTGCGGCAGGTTCATCCCGATTTCGTCTTCATCGCCGAGGCCTATTGGGATCTCGAATCACGGCTCCAGGAGCAGGGATTCGACTACTGCTACAACAAGCGACTCTACGATGCGTTCGCCGGGCACGAAGGTGCCGGCGCCGTCCGTGAGCGGCTGAGTGCCGATACCGGCTACCAGCGCGGACTGATCAGGTTCCTGGAGAACCACGACGAACCGCGCGCGGCATCAACGTTCGGAGTCGACGAACACAAAGCGGTGGCAGTGGCAACACTCACCCAGCTCGGGGCGAAACTGATCTACGACGGGCAACTCTCCGGTGCGGTCCGGCGGCTGCCGGTGCACCTAGGTCGAGGCCCGGTGGAAGAGGTCGACAAGGACCTGGCCGAGTTCTATCTCAGTGTGCTGAGGTCGCTGCGAGATCCGGTGTGGCGTACCGGTGACTTGTCGCCGTGCACCGTCACCGGGTGGGAGGGTAACAACACCAGTGGCGATCTGCTGGCGTGGACCCGCGCCGGTGGGAGCCGATGGCTGGTGGTGGTCAACCTCAGCGACACACCGGCGTCCGGCACGGTGGCGACCGGCTGGGATGATCTGCGCGGCGGCCAGTTCCGGCTGATCGACAACACGCGGGACATCGAATACCTGCGTAGCGGCGATGATCTGACCGATGGAATGTACGTTGAGCTCGATCCGTGGCTATGGCATCTCTTCCGGATCGAAAAGGCCGAGGCAGCAACCGAGGAGCGTGCGTGATGGAGAATCGTCAGCCACCCAGTGGCACCCGCGAGCACGACCGGCTTGCGGAGGCCACCGGCCGTCTCGAAGACGGTCTGCACGATGCCAACCCGTGGTACCAGTGGGGTCCCTATCTCGCGGAGAGAGCGTGGGGCACAGTCCGGGAGGACTACAGCGACAGTGGCGATGCCTGGTCGTACTTCCCGCACGACCATGCCCGGTCGCGTGCGTACCGATGGAATGAAGACGGCATGGCCGGTATCTCGGACATCGGCCACGAATTCTGTCTGGCATTGGCGTTGTGGAATGGCGCCGACCCGATCCTCAAGGAGCGGATGTTCGGCCTCACCGGGCCGCAGGGCAACCACGGCGAAGATGTCAAGGATTACTGGTGGTACCTGCAGGGGCTGCCGAGTCATGCACTGCTGCAATGGCGTTACCACTATCCGCAGGCCGAGTTCCCGTATCAGGATCTGATCGACGAGAATGCCCGTCGCGGAAAAGAAGACTTCGAATACGAGTTGCTCGACACCGGGGTCTTCGACGACAAGCGTTTCTGGATCGTCGATGTCACCTACGCCAAGGCGAGCCCGACCGACCTGCTGATGCGGATCGACATCACCAACAACGGGCCCGACGAGGCGACCATCGACGTCCTGCCCACGGGGTGGTTCCGAAACACCTGGCGCGCAGACGATAACGGTGACCTGCCGGATCTGGCGCTGCGAGATGGAGAGGTGGTGCTCGAGCATCACCGGCTCGGCGGTTATCGGTTGCAGGCAGCGGTTACCGGCGAGGGTACCGAACCGCAGGCGGTGTTCTGCGATAACGAAACCAACGTTCCGAAAATCTTTGGTGGTGAGCCCATCACGGCCTATCCCAAAGACGGCATCAACGATCACGTGGTCTCCGGTGCCGACACGGTGAATCCGGACCAGCGGGGCACCAAGATGTCTTGGCGGTATCAGTTGTCGGTTCCGGCCGGTGAGACCGTTCAGCTCCGGCTGCGTCTGGCTGATGCCGAATCGGCCCTCCGCGAACCTGATTGGGCCGGTACGTACTTTGACGAGACGCTGGCCGATCGGCAGCGGGACGCCGATGAGTTCTACGCGGCGCTGGCTCCGGCCGATACCGACCCCGAACGAATGCGCATCCTCACTCAGGCCAGTGCCGGTCTGATCTGGAGTAAGCAGATGTACTCCTACGATGTGACCCGGTGGCTCGACGGAGACCCCGCGCAGCCGGCACCGCCGCCCGGTCATCGGGCCGGCCGCAACACCGGTTGGCGCCACGTCGACGCCAACGACATCCTCGCCATGCCCGACCCCTGGGAATACCCGTGGTTTGCAGCCTGGGACTTGGCATTTCACGCGGTACCGTGGGCGCATCTCGATCCCGCCTTTGCGAAGTATCAACTCGTCATATTGCTACGCGAGTGGTTCCAGCACCCCAATGGTGCTCTGCCTGCTTACGAATGGAGCTTCGACGACGTCAACCCGCCGGTTCATGCCCTGGCCGCGCTCCGGGTCTTCATCATCGACGGTGCCAAGGACGTTCAGTTCCTCGAACGTGTCTTCCAGAAGTTGTTGCTCAACTTCACCTGGTGGCTCAACCGGCAGGATCCGGACGGCAACAACATCTTCGGTGGCGGATTCCTCGGCCTCGACAACATCAGCCCGGTTGACCGATCTCATCTGCCCCCCGGCAGCAAGCTGGAACAATCCGACGGCACGGGCTGGATGGCGTACTACTCGAGCGCGATGCTGGGGATCGCCCAGCATCTCGCCGACTTCGATCCGGTCTACGAGGACATGGTCACCAAGTTCCTCGAACAGTTCGCATTGATCGGCGAGGCACTCGAACGGTCAGGTCTGTACGACCAGGAAGACGGCTTCTTCTACGACCGTTACACCGATGCCTCCGGCCACGGTTCGGCCATCAAGGTGAAGTCGTTGGTCGGGGTGATTCCGGCGCTCGCCGCGGCAACGGTGTCGATCGACGACGCCAGCCGGGCCCAGCGTCTCCGCAAACGCTTCCGGCGACGTTTCCGCGATGTGGAGCACCAGAACCGTCGGTCCTGGCGGATTCGGTCGGATGAGACGGGCCAGACCACGGTTCTGCTCTCGGTGCTCAACGTCGAACAGCTACGCAAACTCCTGGGCACGGTCTTCGACGAGGATGCACTGCTGTCGCCGTATGGTCTGCGGTCGCTGTCGAAGGAGTACACCGTGCCCTACGAACTGCCGAATGAGGCGGGCGCGATCATCGACTACGAACCCGCTGAATCGCGGACCGATATGTACGGCGGCAACTCGAACTGGCGTGGACCCATCTGGTTCCCGGTCAACTACCTGGCGATCCGCGCGCTGGTGCAGTACGGGAAGTTTTTCGGCGAAGAAACCAAGATCCCGTTTCCAACCGGCAGCGACACCGAACTCACCTACTTCGAGATCGCCCAGGAGATGGCGGAACGTCTCATCGCCATCTGGCTGCCCGACGCGGATGGCCGCCGACCGGTCTACGGCGGGACGGAGGTCTTCCAGACCGATCCGGCGTGGAAAGACAACCTGCAGTTCAACGAACACTTCCACGGCGACAACGGTGCCGGTCTGGGCGCCACCCATCAGACCGGATGGACAGCCTTGGTGATCGATCTGCTGCTGAGCCCCCCGAACGACCATCCCCATTGACCCACCGTCGACCGTGCCGAACGGACCGCCGAGCGTGCCGAAACCACCCGCACCACCGTTGACCGTGCCAAACGGACCGCCGAGCGTGCCAACGATGCACGATCGATAGCCCCATCCGGCGGGGTCTTCGCGTCGGAGTGGGCACGATGGAGTGATGAACGAACAACCGATTGTGCTGTGGCTGCGTCGTGACCTGCGATTGAGTGACCTGCCGGCTCTGTTGGCAGCCGAGGGGCGACGGGTGTTGGCATGCTTTGTGCTCGACCCGACCTTGGAGGCGTCGTCGGGTGATCGCCGGTTGTCGTTTCTCTACGATTCGTTGCGAGACATCCGCGACCAACTCGATGGATCGTTGTTGGTGGTCCGGGGCAACGCGGAGAGGGTGATCCCGGAGATTGCCCGGACGATCGAGGCGGATGCGGTGCACATGAGCGCCGACTTCGCGCCGTACGGGGTCCGGCGCGACAATCGGGTCCGAAAAGCATTGGGCGACATACCGTTGCGTGCGGAAGGGTCACCGTATGCAGTGGCTCCGGGACGGGTGCTGAAGGACGACGGCGAACCCTACCGAGTGTTCACCCCGTATTTCCGGCGATGGCGTGAGCACGGTTGGCGGGCGCCGGCCGATACCGGTGTCGGTAGTGCAACCTGGATCAACCCCGACGACGTGTCCGGTGTCCGGGGGGTCGCGATCCCGAAAGCCAAGGCCACGTTGGACTTTCCTGCCGGTGAACACGCTGCCTACGAACGGTTTGCGGAGTTCATGGCCGATGATGTCCGGGCCTACAACACCAACCGCGACCGCCCCGACCTGGCATCGACCAGTCGGATGTCGGCATACCTCAAGTTCGGCAACATCCATCCCCGCGCGTTGCTGGCCGAGCTCGACAAGCACGTCGGCGAAGGCCGCTCCGCGTACATCCGGGAGTTGGCTTTCCGCGACTTCTACGCCGACATCCTGCACCAGCGTCCCGACAGCAGCTGGTGGAATCTGAACAAGAAGTTCGATGCGATGGAACATGATTCGGGCGCCGACGCCGACGCTGATTTCGCCGCCTGGCGCGACGGTAGAACCGGTTTCCCGATCGTCGATGCCGGAATGCGGCAGCTCCGCGACAGCGGGTTCATGCACAACCGGGTGCGGATGATCGTCGGATCGTTTTTGGTGAAGGACCTCCACTTGCCGTGGCAACGCGGCGCCGCCTGGTTCCTCGACCAACTCGTCGACGGCGACATGGCAAGCAATCAACACGGCTGGCAGTGGGTCGCCGGTACCGGTACCGATGCCGCGCCCTACTTTCGGGTATTCAATCCGACGACGCAGGGCAAGAAGTTCGATCCGTCCGGCGACTACGTGCGGCGCTGGGTGCCGGAACTCGCAGGCATCAGCGGAGCTGCGGTGCATGAACCGGGTGCGCTGCGTCCCGACAACTATCCCGAGCCGATCGTCGACCACAAACAGCAACGCCAAGTGGCACTCGACCGCTACAAGAACCTCACCTGAGCGCCATCGACCGTGCCCATCGAACCGCCGACCGTGCCGAAACTGCATGCCCCCGTACAACTTCGGCACGCTCAACGGCAACGAAGGCACGCTCGACGGCGATAAGGGCACGCTCGACGGGGGTGGTGGCCGCCGCCTACCGCCCTACCGCTACCGCGCCTTCCACTCCGGCAGACGGCGAGCGAAGAACGCATCGACGCCTTCGCGCATGTCTTCGGAGGCAATGATGATGTGCTTGGCGCGTTCGGTGGCCTGCCATCCCGCGACATCGGCGTTTTCGTTCTGTTCGGCCAGCGCCGCGAGGGTCGCCCGGACCGCCACCGGCCCGGACTGGTTGATGTCGTCGGCCATGACCAGCGCATCGGCCAGTGCCTGTCCGGGTTCGCTCACCACGTTGACAAGACCGAGGTCGAATGCGCGTTGTGCGGTCAGTCCGCTCCCGGTGATCAGCAACTGCCTGGCGATGTTCGGTGGCAGCGCCCGGGTGACCCTGAATAGTGCGCCCGACGTCGCGACCAATCCACGGCGGCTTTCCGGGAGTGCCATCCTCGCCGTGGTCGCTGCGACGATCAGGTCGCAGGCGAGCGCGATCTCCAGTCCGCCGCCCATACACGGACCTTCGACCGCGGCGATGAGCGGTTTGATCCGCTTGCGCCTGATCACACCGTATTCGCCACCGCGGTCGGTGTAGGCGCCGGCGCCCTCGCGCAGATCGGTGCCGGCGCAGAAGACTTTGGGGGTACCGGTGATGATCCCGGTCCACAGTTCGTCATCGTCGTCGAGACGGTCGAGCGCGGCGCTGATACCAACCGCCATCTCGACATTGATCGCATTGCGTTTCTCTTCTCGCTCGAGGTGAACGATCAGGGTTCGGCCATGGACTTCTTCGCGAATCGGCATGGACTGAACGTATCAATCAGACAACCGTCGACCGTGCCGAAACCGCCAGGATGCAGGCAGTAAGGGCACGGTCGACGGCTGTATGAGCACGCTCGGCGGCGCGATGGGCACGCTCGACGGTGGGAGATCGTGTCAGATGGGCTTTTTCAGATCGGGGTTCTCGGCGTAGACCTCTTCGATGAGCGACATGTCGAAGATCTGGTCGGCGGTGATGTCGTAGCCGGCTTTGGCCAGCGCCTCGATGTTGAGGTCGATGAGTGCGTCGGTCATTGTCAGGAGCCCGTTGGCCTTGGTGTCGTCCGAGATCACCAGCAGGTTCTGCGCCTGGGCTTCCTTGGTCTGCTCGTCGACCTCGAGTCCGAGGTCCTTGCCGTACTTGTTCACCGCGAGATCGGCCGACTTGGCCGGGTCGGCGACGGCGTCGTACCAGCCCGCGATATCGGCCTTGAGGAATGCCTTGAGCTTGTCGCGCTCGTTGTCGATCGTTTCCTGGCGCACCACAAGCGTTTCGGCGACCAGCGGCAGATTGAAGTCGGCGAACAGGAAGTTGGTGTTCGGGAATCCGCCCGCTGCCAGAGTGATCGGCTCGTTCGTCACGTAGGACACCCAGCCGTCGACTTCGCCGGTGGTCAGCGGTGTCGGGTCGTACTGGACGGTGATCTTCTGGACGTCGGAGTCGGTCATCCCGTTGGCGGTGAGGAGTGCCTTGAAGACGTTCTCGTTCGACGCCTGCACGCCGATCTTCTTGCCCTTCATCTCCTGTGGCGACAGGATCGGTTTGCCTTCGCTGGACACGATGCAGAACGGGTTCTTCTGGAAGGTCGCAGCGATGGTCTTGAGGGCAGCGCCCTGCAGGATGACCGGTGCGGTCAACTGCGGTGCGGTCATACCGATCCACACCTTGTTGGCCGTCAGGCCGGTTTCGACGCCGGTACCCGGACCGCCACCGGTGATGAGTTCCGGTGTGCCGAGTCCACCGGCCTCGTAGTAGCCGTTCTCGATCGCGAAGTACTCACCGGCGAATTCGATGTTCTTCTGCCACGACAACTGCACCTTCGGGTTGGTGGTGCTGCTTCCGCCCGAGTCACTGCCACCGGAGCTACAGGCGGCCAGCACGCTGGCGCTACCCACAGCGCCGCCGGCGATGAGGGAATACCGAAGAAATGATCGGCGGTCGAACGTGTACCCCATGTGTTGACTCCTTGGTTGTGATTGCTCGCCGCTCACGTTATGCCGGTACGGTTTCCGCCGTATTTCGTGGGCGAATTAGATTGTTACAAAAGAGATTTGCCTGATCGAGGGTCAGGTCGGCTTGGTTCCCATCTGCGCGAGGACGAGCTTCTCGGCAACACCGACGAAGGCGTACAACACAATCGACGCGACTGTGATGACCAGGACCGATGCCCATAGTTCGTTGTAGGCCGCCGCCGGTAGCGCCTGCTGCAATGTGGCGCCCAGTCCCTCGTTGGTACCGAGCCACTCGGCGACCGTGGCGCCGATCATTGCGCCCGGTACCGAGACCTTCGCCGCGGCAAACAAAGCCGGCACCGCCGAAGGCAGCGAGGCCATCCGCATCGCGGTCAGCCGGGTGCCACCGTAGGCGACGATCACATCGTTGATCTGGCGCGGAGCGTTGGCCAATCCGGTCATGATCATCACCAGGGCGGGGAAGAACACCACGATGCCACCCATCACCGCGACCACTGCCACACCACGGCCGACCACCAGCGTGATCAATGGAGTCATCGCCACCAGCGGCACCGACCGCAACAGCATCGCGATGGGCATGAAAGTCTGGGCCAGCGGCCGGAACATCACGAACAGGGCCGCCGCGATGATGGCCGCACTCATGCCGCACACGAAGCCGATCCCCGCGTCTTTCAACGTGATCCACAGGTTGGCCATGATCTCGCCGCGATCTTCTGCCGACGTCGGTTCGGTGAACAGATAATGGAAGACATCGACGGGGGTCTTGCCGATGATGGGCCCGATGTCGGGGAAGGCCAGAAGGAACAGCCACCAGATCACGAGGATCAAGATGAACGAGATCACCAGCGATCCGATGAACTTCGCGATCTCCCAGGCGATTGCCTTGGCGTTGCCCGAACCCGCCCGGGCGGCTGCGTCGGCGGGAACCGGTGCCGACGGGGGAGCCGTTGTGGTGGCGGTCATTTGCTGCCTGCCATTCCGGTGCTGTAGCGGGTGACGTACACCGAGACGACGGCGACGATGGCGTAGCCGATACCGGCCACCGCTCCGGTGATCAGGGCGATCGCCCAGACCGCCGGAATGTCGCCGGCCTGCTGGGAGATGATCAGCGCTGGTCCGGCACCTTGTTCGGGCATGGCCAGGAACTCGCCGAGGACCGCGCCGAGAACGGCCGCAGGAGCAGCGATCTTCAATGCGGCGAAGGTGGCCGGCAATGCCGACACGACCCGTACCCGGACGAGCTGCGAGATCGTGCCGCCGCCATAGACTTTGACGAGGTCGAGGCTGGCCTGAGGTGGTGATCTCAACCCCGACAGGGTGCCGATCATGGTCGTGAAGAACACTGAGATGGCCGCCAGGAACACGATCATCGTCTGCACCTCGGCAAATGCGACCTGGATGATCGGTGCCACCGCGATGATCGGTGTGCAGTAGCTGATGATCGCCAATTGTGTTGCAACACCCTCGATCAGCGGGATGACGATGACAAGCAGGGCCAGCCCGATCGCCAGCACATTGCCCCAGAAGAAGCCCCGCAGCGACATTTCGATGGTCGGACCGAAGTTGTGGGCGTAGTACTCCCAGCCTTTTTCGTGGATCGTCTCGATCACGGCCCACGGTGTCGGGATGGTGCCTTTGAACCATTCGAAGTGCCCGGCCATCGACCAAAGGATCAGAACGGCAAGGATTCCCATAACCCCTGCACCCCAGCGCTTTCCGGCGAGCCGCGCCCGGTCGGCGAAGCGTTCCCCCGTGGAACGTTTCTCCACGGATTGCTTCTCGGCGGTGAGGGTGCTCACGCCACCCCTGCCGATCCCTTGCTGCCGAACAGAAGACCGCTGAGGTGATCGTGCAGGGCGTGGAATTCGTGTGTCCGCATCATGTCGGGCACGCGTGGACGTGGCAGGTCGATCGTGACGGTTTCCAGGATCGTCCCCGGACGCGGACTCATCACGGCAACCACATCGGAGAGGAAGACGGCCTCGCCGATGCCGTGGGTGACCATCAGTGTGGTTGCCGGTTTTTCGGTCCAGATCCGGAGAAGTTCGATGTTCAGTCGTTGCCGGGTCATGTCATCGAGGGCGCCGAACGGTTCGTCGAGGAGCAGTGCGGTCGGCTTTACGACCAGGGCGCGCGCAATCGACACGCGCTGACGCATACCGCCGGACAACGTGGCCGGTTTTGCCTTCTCGAAACCTTTGAGGCCGACGAGTTCGATCAGGTCGGTGATGGCGTCCTTGTCGACGGGGAGCCCCGCGACCTGAAGCGGCAGTTTGATGTTTGCTTCCACGCTGCGCCACGGCAGCAGCGCGGAGTCCTGGAACGCGATACCGAGTTCGTGCTGGGACTGCAGCTCTCTGGGCGAGCGTCCATTCATCAATGCGGTGCCGGTGGTGGACTCCTCGAGCCCGGCGAGGATCCGGAGCACCGTCGACTTGCCGCAACCGGACGGGCCCAGCAACGAGAGAAATGCGCCTTCGGAGGTTTGCAGGTCGACATCATGGAGGGCAGTCACCGATGATCCGCCACGCAGGCCGCTGGTCTTGAACTCCTTGGTCAGACCCGAGATGTTGATCCCGGTGCCCAAGGGGCGGCTCTTGGTGGCTGCGACGGATCGTTCCGCGTCCGTCTGTGTTGCTCCCGTGGAGTCAGCAGGGCTCATGATCGGGACGTTAGGCCGCTGGGGTTTCTTCCGGATTACACCGGCGTTACCGCACTCTCTCAGCGGTCGTATGGCGCTACTGCGACCTCTCGACCATCGACCAGTAGCGCGTCTCGCGCTCAGTGAACTCGTTCGACGTGATCGCACCGAAGGCCGCGGCCTCCCGCGCGAACCGGTCCGGAGCGTCTGGGAGCGCATCGGGACCCTCGAGCCGGAAGCAACTCGGGGCCAGTGGGCCGAAGAGCAGCGCCCGTCGCAAGTCGGGCCAGTTGTCCGGTCGCGGTTCGACACCGGCTGCCCGCGCGAAAGTCACTGCGGCCAGGTTCATGCGACTTTTCTGGGGTAAGCCGCGCCGGGCCCGGTAGGCCGCGATCGCCTGCCGCTGCTGGGTATCGTCGACCGGCGGAATGACTCCGTCCCACGTGTACGCCAGCCATCGCGCCTGCAGTTCCAGCGGCACGAAGAACCCGCCGGACTGGTCCCACATACCCATGAAGGCCAAGGTCGGGAGCTCGGGGTGAAAGGTGTACCGGTCTGCATCCAGATGCACGGCGTCGATGTCGAGGGTGGTGCGGATGTCCTCGTCGAGAAACGGGATGTCGAGATCGAAGCCGGTGCCGAATACCAGGCCGTCGAATTCCTCGCTCGCGCCGTCGCTGAACGTCACGACCCCACCGCTGATCGATTCGATCCACGGTCGCACGGTGATTCGGCCCTCGGCCACCAGTGGCAGGAACTGCTGGTTGAGGGTGACGCCGGCCGCGAAGAGCGACGGATTCGGCACCGGGGCACCGTACTGCTCCGGGCTGCCACCGGCCTCGACCACGATTTCCTTCAATTGCCGATCGATCTCAGGAGGCGCGAGCATCTCGTTGGCGAGGGCGCCATAGCGCGTGAAGATCCGGTGGTCCGAGGGAACCCCGGCGGCGAACTTCGGCAGGACGTACCGCTGGCGCCGTTGGGTGAGCACGACCCGGTCGGCGCCCAGTTGGGTGAGTTCGGCGGCTATCTCGAGCGCACTGATTGCGCAGCCGGCCACCAGGACTCGGAGGCCGCGGTAGGGGGCCGAACCCGGGTAGTCATAGGACGAGATGACCCCCGCCGGTCCGTCGAACGTGTCGAGCCCCGGCACGTCCGGGATCGCCGGCTTCTGGAATCGACCGCTTGCAACCACCACCCGGTTGAACCGCTCGGTGGTACCGCTGTGGCTCACCAGCCATCCGTCACCGTCGCGGCTGAGGAGGTCGACCCGCGTGCCGAACCGGGTCCGCGTGATGAGATCGAACATCTCCGCGTACCGCTGCAGGTAGGTGCGGATCTCCGTGAATGGCAGAAACGCCCGGTCGGTGACGTGCTCGAGATCGCTGAACGCCGTCAGGACACGACTGGTGTTGGTGTACATGGTCGGCCAGATGCCACTTTGTGCGCCAAGGCCGGTCCATTGCCCGCCGACCATCGGGCCCTGTTCGAAGATCGTCGGATCGAAGCCTTGCGCGAGCAGCCACCGCGCCGCGACCAGCCCACCCGGCCCGGCGCCGATCACCGCAACGCTTCCCTTCATCGGCGAAGTGTGACACGACGGGCCCTGAGATCGTCGCGATCTGGGGTAGCAGATGGCAATATGCCGGCGGTAGATGCTCTCGGGGACGATCTCAGGGGGTGGGCCACCGATGGCCCGCCGTGCGTCCGATAGCTATGAAGTTTGGTGTTTTCAGCTTGGCTGAGCTGCGGCAACTGGGACTCGACGACTGGGATGTTCGCAAGCAGGTCCGAGACGGATCGCTGATTCGGCTGCGTCCCGGCTGGTATGCGACTCCGATCGCGGATGCCGCTGTGGTGGAAGCAGTCCGAAGGGGAGGAGCACTCGGTTGTGTGTCGGCGTTGCGCCGGCACGGACTCTGGGTACCCCCTGGCTACGACGGTGTCCATGCGCGATTCAGCAAATATGGCAAAAAGCCGCGTGGGCGTAGTTGTCAGGGATCAGGCCGCCCGCTCCCTGTGGTCACGGCGCTCGATTCGGTGCCGATCGCCCTGGATTGCGCGGTGAAATGCATGAAAGCCGAGGATTGGATTGTGGTCTGTGACTCGGCATTGAACACGGCAAGCCTGACGGTTTCCGATCTCCAGAGCGCAATGGGGACTGTGCCGTATCGGATACGTGAGCTGATGGCGAGGTGTGATCCGAGTTCCCAATCCGGGACGGAGTCGTTTGCCCGGCTGAGGTTGCGGGCGGCGGGGTTCACCGTCCATGTGCAACCGCAGATTCCGGACGTCGGCCATGTCGATCTACGGGTCGGGCGCCTGCTGATCGAGTGCGATAGCAAAGAGCACCACACGAGTCTGGCCAACTACCAAAATGATCGGCACCGGGACCGCAAGGCGCTCCTGGGCAGATGGCTGACCATGCGGATCACCTATGACGACGTCCTCTATGGCTGGGACGACGTGCTCGCCGACGTGCGCGCGATCACCCGGGCCGGGCGCCATCGCATCCGGCCCTGAGATCGTCCCGATCTGGGCTAGCAGATGGCAATATGCCAGCGGCCCATGTTCTCGGGGACGATCCCAGGGCAGGTTGCTAGTGCCGGATCAGCTTGCTCTCACCTGCACGTACCGGGAAGTCGAACCGGTTTTCCGCTGGCGGCAGCGGGCACAGGAAATGATCGGTGAAGGTGCAGGGCGGCAGGAATGCCCGGTTGAAATCGACGGTCACGATGTCGCCGACGTCGCCGACCTCCACATTCAGGAACCGGAACCGCTGTGTCTCGTTGCCATTGGTGCTGTCGGCGAACACGATCTGGGCGCTACCGTCAGGTGCGGCGATCGCCGTCACTGTCCGCTCACTGCCGTCGACCTTGATCCGAAGTTGCACGGTGTTCTTCGCGGCGACAAATCCGTCCACGTGCTCGAACGGGAGGTCGTTGCCCACGGACTCGACGACGCCGGTGATCACCCAGGCGGGATCGGGTTCAAAAGCATCGATCCCGGCCAGTCCGGCGCGGGTCGGAGCCTGGGGATCGAACACCCGGATCGCGATCTGTCCGTCGCGGCCGAGGGTGGTCAGCCGAAGCCGGTCGATCACGTAGGTCTCACCCGGTGCCAGTGTGATCTCGGTACCGTCTGAATTCGCGTTGACGGCCTTGCCATCTCGCGTGGTCCACGTCCCGGGCACCGAATCGATCTCGAGGGGCTCCTCACCCAGCCAGTGAGTGCCGGTGACCGACGCAAGCCCGTGAGGGCTGGTCGCGGCGGTGATGCGCTCGACGTGCCAGGCCTGCCAGCTGTCGGTCCACGAATCGGTGGCGGTGGTCGTTGAGGTTGTCATGATGCGCTCTCTTGTTCGGTGGATAGGGGATCGTCGGAATTGGTCTGGGGACTCCAACCAATGTGTGGTGCAACGGTTTGTGCGACGTCTTCGAGCAATCGAATGTTCTGGCTCAAGGTGAACGACGGCGGCAGGAACAGCACCAGTTCGTCACTGGCCGTCACCGATGCATCGGCTGCGAGCATGTCGACCACCTGTGACGGCGTTCCGCGGAGCGCGGGAACAACCGTCATACCCGCCGGCAGCGCGGTGGGGGCCAGGGCGCCGTCCGGCCGGGCCGCGGCCGGACCCTGCGTTTGCCGCTGGATGTCGTAGTCGCGATAGAGGTTGGCCAACTCGGGGTTGGTGGCGGGGAGCACCGACCGGCTCACCCCGACCCGTGGGTTGCTGCCGGTGTAGGTGCGTCGATATTCGGCGATCGCCTCGGCGTGATAGTCGCCGACGGTTCCGGGGACCGCGTCCTGAATGATGGTTCCGAGCAGCATGTTCAGGCCCTGGACACCGGTTCGGGCGGACGATTCGATGGATCCGGCGCCGTACCAGATGCGGTCGATGAGGGTCTCACTCTGCGGACTGATCCGAAGTTCGGTGCCGAGGGGTGCACCCTGATCGGCCCGGTCCACGACGCCGAGTACCTCACCGGTGATCGCGGACAGAAAGCGGGCCAGGCGTTGCCGCGATTCGGTTCGCCCGTTCGCGGGGTCCCTGCCGAACAGCGCGTCGAAATTGCCCTGTCCGGTGCCGATCGCGAGTTCCAGGCGCCGCCCGGTCAGCAGATCCGCGGTGGCGGCGGCCTCGGCGAGAAGCAACGGATCTTCGTAGCGCATCGCGATGATCGCGGTTCCGAGCCTGATCCGCGAGGTGTGCTGACCCACCGCGGTGAGGAACGTGAGGGGATTGGCCAGGTAGTTGTCGAAGTGACGCTGGTACACCCAGCCCGAGTCGTAGCCGAGTTGTTCGGCGACCCGGAACAATTCGATGCCGTCGCGCAACCCGCGTTCGGCGTTGCCGGGGCCGGACGGGAAGGCCACCCGGGAATTGAAGCCGAGCTTGATCCGAGTGGGTGCCGATGTGGCAGCCGCCGTGCGCCTTTCGGCTGCACTCTGCACTGTCATGGCGAAGTCCTTTCGAGAGGTGAGGAGAGGGGATCGGCATGAACTGCCCACACCCGGTAGAGCGACGCATAGGCACCGCCCGCTGCGAGAAGAACTTCGTGCGAACCGGATTCGACGATCTGCCCGGCCTCGAACACCAGGATCCGATCGGCAGCCCGGGCGGTGACCATCCGGTGTGCGATCGAGATGGTGGTCCGGCCACGGGTGAGGGTGGCCAGCGCATGCTGCACCCGGACATCGGTCGCCGGATCGAGTCCGCTGGTCGCCTCGTCCAGAATCAGCAGATCGGGATCCACGAGCGCAGTTCGGGCCAGCGCCACGAGTTGCCGTTCCCCGGCCGACAGCAGGTCTCCGCGCAGTCCCACCTGGGTGCTCAGCCCATCGGGCAGCGCGGCGAGCCAGTCCCGCAGTCCCAGGGAATCGATCACCTCGTTGACCTCGGCCGGGCCGGCGCCGGGGACCCCGATGGCGATGTTGTCTCCGACGGTGGTGTCGAACAGGAACGGATGCTGCGGCACAATCGCAAGTCGGCCATGCAGTTCGGTGTCGGCGATCTGCTGCAGAGGCACCCCGGACAGCGCCACCTGACCACTCGACATCGTGATCGTACGACTGATCATCTTCGCGAATGTGCTTTTCCCCGAACCGGTCTTACCCACCACGGCGACGTGTTCGCCGGCCCCGATGTGCACCGACAATCGGTCGAACACCAGCGGGCCGGACCCGTAGCGCACGACGGCATCGGTGACGTCGACCTCGATGGGTCCGGGCTTCGGCGCGCTGGAATCGCCGGCGTCGATCGTCACCGACTCGGTCAGCACGATCTCCATCGCCCGACGCCACCCGGCGGCCGCGTTCTGCGCCTCACCGAGCATCGTGATGAGCAACTGCAGCGGGCGGACGAAGAACGTCACCAGGAACACCATCGCCACCAGTTCTCCGGTGTTCAGTTCACCCGGAACAACACTGGTGGACAACCACACTCCGCCGACGATCACCACGACCGTCACCGACGCGATCGCGACCTCCCCGAGCGAGGTGTTCAGGTGCAGCGGAACGAGGACTTTCTTCTGAGACCGGTGAACCTCGGAGATGGCGCCGTCGATACGGGTCTGCACCCGCGCCGACGAACTCGTCGACCGAATCACCGCGGCGCCGTGCACGGTCTCGGCAATGGCGGACTGCAGCAGGGAGATCCGGTCGCGAACCACATCGAAACGACGGACGATGACGTTGTGCAACAACCGCATGACACCGACCACGAGGGCGGTCACCGCGAATACGGCCAGCGACAACTGCCACGAATACACCAGCATGATCGCGGCGGCGATGAGCATCTGCGCAATGTTGGTCAGCAACACCACGCCACCGGTCTGGGCGAACGTGGACACCGTGTCGACATCGCTGGTCAACCGCGACATCAGGTCGGCGTTGCGGCTCGTGGCGACGGTCGCCTGGTCCATTGAATGAATACGTGCCAAACCCTTGGCCCGCAACGATTCACAGGCCAGCTCGACGCGCCGGTACAGCCGGACATTCATCAACATCGAGGCCAGCGCGGCGACCACGAGCGCGGCACCGCCCACTGCCACAGCATTGGTCACCACGGACGAGTGCGGATGATCCGGATCGCTCAACCCGTGGTCGATCGCATACTGCACCGTCAGCGGTGCCACGATGCGACCGGCGCCGGCCATCACCGCCGCGATCGTGGTGACAAGTAGCCCGGACACCAGCACCGGGGTGAGCCGGATCCCGGTGCGTACCAGCGCGAGTGGTGAGGCCGCACTGAGATCAGCAAGCGCCGGCATGGCTCTCCTCGGGATCGGAGTGCAGGTCAGCTGACCCGGCGGAATAGGCGGTGACGATGCGGCGGTAGTCGTCCTGCCGGGCCGCGACGTCGTCGTGCGGGCCGCTGTCCACGATGGTGCCGTCGCGCACGAACAGCACGCGATCGGCGAGAGCGAGCGAATCCGACCGCGCCGCGACCACCAGGATCGTCGGTCCGTCCGGTGCCGCTGCCAGGGCGGCGATGCTGGTGAGAACCTCGGCCTCGACCACCGGGTCGAGCGCGGATGTCGCGTCGTCGAGGACCAGCAGTTGAGGCCGCCGGATCAAGGCACGCGCCAGGGCGATGCGTTGGCGCTGACCACCGGACAATCCGGCACCCATTTCGCCCACCGCATGATCGAGACCATCAGCACGGCCGCGGACAAACTCGTCGATCCGGGCCTGCCGCAACGCCTCCCACACCTCGTCGTCGCTGTGGTCGTTCCACATGGTGACGTTCTCGCGCACCGAGCCGGTGAACAGAAACGCGGTCTGCGGCACCAGTGCGGTGCCGGCGGCGATGGCGTTCTCGGCGAAGTCCGCCACCGGGATGTCGTTGTGCGTGACGGATCCGGAGTGGGAGTCGGTGAGCCGGACCACGAGCTCGCAGATGCTGGTCTTGCCCGACCCCGTCGCGCCGACCACGGCCACGACCTCGCCGGGAAACAGGTCGAAGCTGACGTCGCGCAGCACGTGGGTGCCGCCGCGGATCAGACCGGCGCCGCGGACCGATACCGCCGTCGCCCCGACTCCGGGGAGAACCTGGTCACCGTGGGTCGGTTCCTCGCCACTGGCCAACACTGCGCTCACCCGTTCGCCACCGGCCGCCGACATCGGCAGCATCCCGAGGAACCGGCTGATCACACTGAGCGGAATGGTGATCGTGAGCAGCAGATACACCACTTCGACGAGGGTGCCCACGGTCAGGGACCCGTCGACCACTCGCCCGGCACCGACCACCAACACCGCCAAAATAGCCCCGGTGGGCAGCAATTCGAGGAGCGGATCGAAGACGCCGCTGACGTTGCCGACCTTGATGTTCGCCTCCCGCAGGGCGGCGATGCGCGGTGCGAATCGATCGCATTCGGTGTCGGCCAGACCGAGTGTGCGCACCACCTCGGCGCCTTCGACGCTCTCGTAGGCGACCCGTGCGACATCGGCGCGGGCACGTTGCGCGGTCCGGGTGCGTGGGGTCAGCATCCGCTGGTAGAGCATGTTGATCCCGAACACGGCAATGACCAACACCACCGCGATCAGACCGAGCCAGACGTCGTAGCCGAAGAGCCGGACCATGGCGAGCGCCAGCATGGCCACCATGCCGACGGCGAAGAAGAAGTTCGCCATCGGAGACCAATGTGCCTCGACATCGGAGACGGCGTTGGACAGCAGTTGCCCGGGGGAGTGGCCGCGGTGCCAGTCCAGCGAAAAGCGTTGGTACTTCCGGGTCACCGCTCGTCGGGTCCGTTGCTGGGACGCATATTGCACACGTCCGGTGGCCACACCGCGAATCACGATGGTGATCCAGCGGATGGTCGAGATACCGAGTATCGCCGCGATCGTGATCCACATCGCGGAGACGATCAGCCTGCCCGCTTCCAGCGACGGGATGATGAATTGATCTGTCGCATAACCGACTGCGATCGCACCCGCGACCATGGTCGCGCCATTGATCACCCCGGCGATCGTCGCGATGGTCGCCGGTACCGGATGTGCGACAGCGCCCGACACCATGGCGCGCAGTCCCTGAATCACGGTGCCGTGCCGATCGGTGCGGACCAGGTCGTCGTCGGTGTGCTGCGGAAGTCCCGACGCGCGCATCACTGGACGCCCCCAGCGGATCTGGCCAGCAGCATCCCGGGTCCGCAGTCGGCGAGGTTGCCGACACCCGCGAGGGCGAGCAGTGAGGCCACCTGGTCGCGAAGTTCGGTCAGCAGTGTGGTGACGGCACTTGCTCCTCCAGCGGCCAACGCCCGGACGATCGGACGACCGAGGAACACCGCATCGGCGCCCAGACACAGCGCCCGGACCACGTCATCCGCGCCGCGGATCCCGGAATCGACGTAGACCGGCACTCGACCGTTGACCGCCGCGGCCACCGAGGAGAGCACCTCGGCAGGTGTTGCGGCACCGGGGAACTGGCGGCCACCGTGGTTCGACACCACGATCGCCCCGGCCCCCGCATCGATCGCGGCGCGGGCATCGTCCGGGTGCATGACGCCTTTGACTATCACCGGCAGTTCGGAATGGCCGGTCAGCCAGGTGATGTCGGCAGCGCTGAACGATGACGCGGGCAGTGTGCCCGGTGGGTACGCCTGCCAGTGCGGCACAACGGCTCCGGCCTGACCGGCAAGCCGGAAGGGCTGCTCGAACGGCACGGGAATCTGGTCGATGGTCAGGATCAGTCCGATCGCGCCGAGGCCGGTCACCTCGGTGATGAACGGCAGCGCGACATCTCGTTCCTGCGGCAGGTACAGCTGTTGCAGGTAGGGGCCGCTGTGAGGCGCCACCTGAGCGGGCGACCGGGTGGATCCGTGGCTCAGCGCGAGTATCGAACCGGCCGCCCGGACCCCGCGCGCGGTCTCGACTTCACCGTCCGGGTGCCACAGGCCATGCGCGGCCGATGCTGCGGCGAGCACCGGCAAGTCGATTCGGTGACCGAATATGTCCATCGATAGGTCGACGGAACTGACACCGGCGAGTGGGCGCGGATAGATGGCATAACGCCGCCACTGCTGTTCATTGTCCGCGGGCACTGTTCCCGCGCCACCTTCGAGGTATTCGCGTGCAGAACCCGTATCGACTGCGTTCACCGGGCGATCGGTGCGACGACACGCCCGGCTGCGCGCTTGCCCGGAATCGCATCGAGGAGCCGCTGGGTGTACGGGTCGGACGGATTCTGGAAGACCTTTGCCACCGAACCGGATTCGACGATCTTTCCCTTCTCGAACACCGACACCGTGTGTGCAATCTGCGCGACCACGGCCAGGTCATGGGAGATGAACAGGTACGTCAGGCCCAGGCGCTCCTGGAGTTCGGTCAGCAACTCGAGGATCTGTTCCTGGACTGAGACGTCCAGCGCGGACACCGGTTCGTCGAGCAGGATGACCTCGGGTTCGAGGACCAGCGAGCGGGCGATCGCGACGCGCTGGCGCTGTCCACCCGACAGTTCGACCGGCAGTCGGTCGAGATGATTCTGCGGCAGACCGACCTGGTCGAGTAGTTCCGCTGCCCGCTTGTGACGGCTGTTTCGGTCACCGATCCGGAAGGACACCAGTGGTTCGATGATGCTGTCGCGCACCGTGAAGCGTGGGTCGAGCGATGCGAAAGGATCCTGGTGGACCAGTTGGAACCGACGGCGCAGCGGTCGGAGCTCGCGCCAGGAGAGGTCGGTGATGTCGGTGCCCTCGAACAGCACTCGGCCCGTCGTCGGTTTCTCGAGCCCCATCGCCACTCGCAGGGTGGTGGTCTTTCCCGAACCGGATTCGCCGACGAGTGCGTGGGTGCGACCCGGTGCGACCCGCACCGAGATGTCGTCGAGTGCTGTGAACGTTTCGGTGCGGCTGATCTGGAACTTCTTGACGACGGAGGTGAGTTCGATGATCGGATTGCTCACCTCGACCTGCTCGTCGGCGACCACGAAGCGCGGTTTGATGATGCCGCCCTGCGCCAACGCGGGTGCGGCGCCGATCAGCCGGCGGGTGTAGCTGTCGGCGGGATCCACCAGAATCCTTGCGGGCGAGCCCTGCTCGACGATTCGTCCGTGCTGCATCACAACCACCCGGTCGGCGCGGTCGGCGGCGACGGCGAGGTCGTGGGTGATGATCAGCAGTGCGATCCCGGTGTCCCGGACGAGTGACTCGAGGTGATCGAGGATGCGGGCCTGCACGGTGACGTCCAGGGCGCTGGTCGGTTCGTCGGCGATGATCAGATCG
Organism: Nocardia sp. 348MFTsu5.1; assembly: GCF_000383535.1. Lineage (NCBI taxonomy): Bacteria > Bacillati > Actinomycetota > Actinomycetes > Mycobacteriales > Nocardiaceae > Nocardia > Nocardia sp. 348MFTsu5.1. Next base: position 77,109 of record NZ_KB911509.1, on the reverse strand, counting down.
GGTTTGCCGGCCAGGGCGATGGCGATCAGCACTCGTTGGCGTTGCCCACCGGACAGCTCGTGCGGGTAGCGCTTGGCGAGCAGTTGCGGGTCCTCGAGTCCGGCCTTGGTAAGTGCGTCGGCGACCTCGTCGCCGATCTGCGGGCCTTTCACGCCACGAAGTTTCACCGCTTCGGCGACCTGCACCCCGATCCGTTGGGTGGGGTTGAGGCCGACCATCGGGTCCTGCGGAATGAGTCCGACCACCGAACCCCGCAGGCTCCGTACGACTTTCTCCTTGGCTCCGGCGATCTCGGTGCCGGCGATCTTGATCGATCCCGACGTGAGGCGTCCGTTCGCCGGGAGCAGACCGATGATCGCGTTCGCGGTCGTGGTCTTGCCCGATCCTGATTCGCCGACCACCGCGACGACTTCGCCGGGATGGACCTGCAGGTCCAGGTCGTGGACCGCGGGCACGATCTTCCGGTTGCGCTGATAGCCGATGTTCAGCCCGCTGATGTCGACCAGCGGGGCCACCGGCGAAGAGTTCTGTGTTTGGGCCGGTGCGGCTTTCGAGAGGTTGGTGCTCATCGTTCGAGTTCCTGAAAGGTTTTGGCGATGTGGTTGAGCGAGAGAACGGTGGCCGCGATGAACAGACCGGGCATCAACGACACCCACGGTGCGGTGACCAGGAAATTACGTCCGCTCGACACGAGCGTTCCCCATTCGGCTTTGGGCGGTGCGGCGCCGAAGCCGAGGAAGCTCAGCGCGGCGATGGAGATGATCGCGACACCGAAGTCGAGCACGGCCAGCACGGCCACCGGGCCCCAGGAGTTGGGCAGGATGTGGCGGATCAGAACGCGAGACCAGGATGCTCCGCCGGCCCGGGCGGCCTCGATGTACGGCAGAGTCTTCACGCGCAGCACCTCGGAACGGGTGGTCCGCGCGAAGCCGGGCACGATCCCGATACCCACCGCGATCGCGACGGGAACGGTGCCGAATCCGAGGGCGGTGACGATGGCCAGCGCCAGCAACAGACCCGGAATCGCCAGCAGCACATCGACAAATCGCATGATGACCGAGTCGGTGATACCGGCGAAGAACCCGGACACCACGCCCAGGGTCAACCCCGCGACAATCGCGATCGACAATGCGATGAGGGCGGCCTGAATGGTCAGCGTGGATCCGTAGAGGGTTCGGGTCCACAGGTCGCGGCCCATCTCGTCGGTCCCGAAGAGGTGCGTGGAACTCGGCGCCTCCAGCCGGTCCGCCGGCGCCGTCTTGTACGGGTCGTACGACGAGAACCACGACGGGAAGAATGCCGACACACCGACGAAGATGATGAATGCCAGGGTGATCATGAACAGCGGTCGCCGCACCGCTTTGGCGACGGTGTTCCGCAGCGGACCCCAACGACCACCGGGCGCGGTGGGACTCGGCGGTGTCAGCGAATGGTCTTCGCGCCCGACCGGTCGCTCCACCGGGAGGTCGATGCCCAGCGCCCCGACACTCGAGCTACTGAAGTCGATACGATCCTTCAACTTCTCGGTCATGTCAGCTCACCTTTGTCTTGGTCGTATGGGCGATCCGGGGATCGAGCAGCGGATAGAGCAGATCGACGATCAGGTTGACGAGCACAAATGCCGCAGCGGCCAGGACGACAATGGCCAGCACCACCGGAATGTCCTGTGCCAGGACCGCTTCCTGGGCGAGCTTGCCGATCCCGTTGCGGTTGTAAACGGTTTCGGTGACGATGGCACTGGTGACGGTCACGCCGACCAGCAGACCGAGGATGGTCAACGCCGGAAGTGCGGCATTGCGGAACGCGTGTTTGAGCTGGACCGCACTCCGCGACAACCCCTTTGCGCGTGCGGTGACAATGTATTGCTCGCTGAGGGTTTCGTTGAAGCTGCGGGTCAATACCTGTGCCAGCGCGGCCGTCGTGGGGATCGCCATCGTGATGACCGGCAGGACAAGATGTTCCGGCCCACCGGTGCCCATCGACGGCAGCCAGCCGAGATTGAATGCGAAGACCTGGATGAGGATCAGCGCGATGAGGAATGAGGGGACCGCAACTCCGAAGGCCGGTAGTCGATCCAGGAACATCCGGACCGGCTTGTTCTGAACAAACGCGGCCAGGTAGGCGAGGGTGGTGCCGGCGACGACCGCGAGCAGCCCGGCGAGCACGCTCAGAACCAGCGTGCCGGTGATCCGGTCGGCGATCAGGTCCGACACCGGTGCCTGCTTGGAGATCGACAATCCGAAGTCACCGTGCACCGCACCGCCCAGGAGCGTGAAGTACTGATCGAGCATCGACTTGTCGAGACCGTACTTGGACTTGACCGCAATCAATTCGGCCGGCGACATCGTGTCGGGGTCGAGTCCGGCGGCACCCAACTGGATTCCGACCGCATCGCTCGGAAGCAGGTAGAGAATGACGAACGTCAGGGTGAATGCCGCCCACAACACCACAACCGCCTGGGCGATCCGGCCTGCGATATACCTCGACATGGCTGTGGCTCCTTTCTGTGCCGGTTGGCCCCGACGCTGCGCCGGGGCCAACCGAACGGGGGTTGTTACTGCTGGATCCAGGTGTCGTTGAGCGACATGAAGCTCTCGGACGTGAACCGGAAACCGTTGACCTTGTTACTGAGTCCGACAAGCTGCTGACGTTCGAACAGCGGGAACGTCACACCCTGGTCGATCAGCAGAGCCTGCAGGTCGTCGTAGGCCTGCTTGGTCTGGGCCTCGTCGGTGGTCTGCGTGGCCTGGACGAACAACTGCTGGATCTGCGCTGCAACTTCAGGGGTGGTGGCGTTGTGCGCCAGTGCCTTCTGATTCGCGAGTGCCTCTACCAGGATGAACTGCAGCGCACCGGGATCGGCGCGGGTGAAGTACGTACCTACGAGGTCGTAATCACCGCTCTTGTAGATGCCGACAGCTTCCGCCTGGGTGACCACCTTCAGCTGAAGGTCGATGCCGACCTGACGCCACTGGTCCTGCAGGAGTTCATTGCCGGCGGCGAACTGTCCGACGACCGGCAAGGTCAGCGTCAGCTGCTTGCCGTCCTTGGCGCGGTACTGGCTACCGGGGGCCAGGGTCCAGCCGGCGGCGTCGAGCGCTTGACCGGCAGCGTCGGGATCGAAGCCCAGCTTGTCGGCCTGCGACTGGAAATACGGTGTGGTGCTGTTGAAGGCACCTGCGACGACCGGGTAGTCGGGTCCGAAGACCGTCGCCGCGTTCGTCGAGAGGTCGGTGGCCTGATACAGCGCCTGGCGAACCTTCGGGTCGGACAACGGTTTACCGGCGGTGACATTCGGGAACAGGGTATTCGACACACCGGGCAGCGACCGGGCCTCGATGTATCCGCCCGAACTCTTGATGAGCTCCTGGTCTTCGACCGTGAGCGGGTTGCGTGGCCAGGCGATGTCGACGGCGCCGCTGACCAGGTTGCCGGTGCGGACACTGTCCTCGGCGACGTAGGTGTACTTGACGGCGTCGAGGTAGGCCTCGCCGGTGTTCTTGGACAGGCTCGAGCCCCAGTTGTATCCGGCTCGGCGGCTCAGTGTGAGGCTCTGGCCGGGGGTGTAGTTGTCGAGGACGAACAGGCCGGAGCCGGCGAAATTGCCGAGGCAGCGTTCTTCCGACGTCTTCTGGAACGACGCGGGAGACAGCAGGGCCAGGTTCGTGGTCGAAGTCGCCTGCAGGAACGACGAGTTCGGCTGGGTGAAGTGGAACGTCACCGTCTGCGGGTCGACCACGGTGGTCGATTCGAGACCGAGGATGTAGCTCGCACCGAAGGCGGTGCCGCTGCTGGACTTTGCCAGGGCGACAAACGCGTCGAAGTTGGTCTTGACGGCCGCCGCGTCGAGAGGTGCGCCGTCGGAGAACGTCACACCGTCACGGAGAGTGAAGGTGTAGTCGAGTCCGTCGGTGCTGATCTCCCACTTGCTGGCGAGCCACGGCACGATCTCGCCGGTGTCCGGGTTCTGGTCGGTCAGTGAATCGGCGACGTTGCGGATCACCGAACGGTGTTCGATCCAATAAGTCTGGAACGGGTCAACACAACTGAAGGTCGGGTTGTCGGGGAAGTATGCAATGTCGAGAGTTCCGCCGCGCACCGGATCTTGGCCTTCGCCGGAGGGTCCGGAGTCGGCGTCCGAGCTGCCTGAGCTACAAGCGGTGGCGACCAGGGCTGACATCAGCGCAAGTGCGCCGGCAACCTTCCATCGGCCGGATCTCGGACGTATGTGTTGACGCATTTCGTGTTTTTCCTTCAGGTTTTCGAAATTGTTGGGTAGGGGGCTGGAGTCAGGTGCGCAGAACTGCGCGCCCGGCCGCCAGTAGGGCGGTGTCTTCCTGGGGTGGATGCACGCGCACACAGAGCACGTCGCGGAGGTGTCGTTCGAGCGGGTTGTGGCGGGTGAGTGCGGCATTGCCGAGCGCCGCGACGGCGGTCTGGACCGCGGCGATCACCGAGCGGGCGATCTGGACCTTCACCAGCGAGAGTCCCGCTGCGACAGTGGGATCGTCGGTCTCTACCCGCAGCAGCGTCCCGTAGAGAAGCGTCTCGGCCTGCACGATCTGGGCTTCGATCTCACCGGCCACGGTCTGGATGCGTTCGGTCTCGGCAATCGGGCGACCCAGCGCGGTCGGTACGCGCTCCCGGGCGTAGGTGGCGAATGCCGAACGGGCCGCCCGCGCAACTCCGACGTACAGCGCGGGGTGGCCGAAACCCGTGGGGCCGGTGGCCGACGCGGGATCGCGGTAGACGCCGTCGGTCTTCGGGATCTCCTGGAAGTTCTCGGCCCGCACCTCGACATCGGAGTAGCTGACGTCATGGGTATTGGATGCCCGCAGTCCCAGATGATCCCAGGTTTCGTGCCAGGTGATCCCATTCGCCTCGGCGGGCACGATCACGTGCCCGACCCGGGGCTCGGCTTCGTCGGTGACGGCCCACACCAGGTGGTACGCCAGCGCGGTGCCGCCGGTGGCGAAGGTCTTGCGTCCGTTGAGGACCCACCCGGAATCGGTGCGGCTCAACGTGGTTTTCGGAAGACCGCCGCGGGCGGGGGCACCCAGTTCGGGCTCGGCCCGGATCACGTTGACCGGAGCGGGTCCCTGCGCCGAGCGATGCAGCAGGTCGGCGTAGATGTCGGCGGGCCAGGAGTTGGTGGCCGCCTGCATCTGGTGCAGGGCCAGGTTGTTGGCGGCGATGAGGGCCACCGACGGATCACCTTCGCCCAGTGCGACAAGGATCTTCACGATGTCGAACGGGCCCAGTTCGGGTCCGCCGAAACGGGCGGCGACGGACGCGGTGAGGTAGCCGCCGCGGTGGGCGGCTTCCAGTCCGGCGACGGGGATGTCGCCGCTGCGATCGTATTGTTCTGCGGTGGCGGCGACTTCAGCTGTCAGTGCCTTCAGCCCGGCCGGTGAGACGTCGGGCACCGTCAGCGTGATCGGGCTGACCGAAACGGCGGTCATGCCTGTGCCGCCGTCGCGAATGCGCCGAGGTGGTCGGCCTGCAGCGAGCCACGACCTCCGGTCGCTTCCCGGTGCGCGAGTTCCTGCCGGACGAGCGGGACCACGTAACGGCCGTAGTCGATGGCGTCGTTGAGGGTGTCGTAGCCGCGGATCGAGACCAGGTCGGCGCCCAGGTCGATGTAGTCGAGGATGGCTGCGGCCACGGTCTCCGCGCTGCCGACCAGCGCGGTGGATGCACCGGCGCCGTTGACCGCTGCTGCCGTCCGGGTCCACAGGGCCCGGTCGTAGATGTCCTTGCGGTTGGCGAAGTCAAGCGCGCGTTGCGATCCCACGTTCTGCGGTGTCTGCGCCCCGAAGGCCTTGTACACCGGGTTCGAGGCAAAGTTGGCCTCGATGCGCTCGACGTAGTCGTAGGCCTTGGCCCAGGCGAGCTCGTCGGTGCGATCGATGATGGGACGGAATGTGACCCAGATCCGCGGCTTGTCGGTACGCCCCGACTCGGCGGCGATCTGGTGAACCCGCTCGATCTGACTCTTGATGTCCGCCAAGGGTTCTCCCCAGAAGCTGAAGATATCGCCCTTGCGGCCACCGATTTCGAATGCGGCATCGCTCTGGCCGCCGATGGAGATCGGGATGTTCGCGCCATAGGGGGCGAATCCGGGACCGAAGTTGTCGAACTTGTAGTGGGTCCCGCTGTGGGAGAACGGTTTTGTCTCGGTCCACGACTTCTTCAGGATGTCCACGAACTCGTCGGTGCGGGTGTAGCGCTCCTCCTTGGTGAGGTAGTCACCCTGGCGGGCCTGCTCGGCGTCGTTGCCGCCGGAGATCAGGTGGACCACGGCACGGCCTTCGGTCAGCTGATCCAGTGTGGCCAGCTGCTGGGCGGCAACGGTCGGGAAGACGGTGTTGGGTCGCAGGGCCACAATCGGTTTGATGGTGTCGCTGAGCTGTCCGACCGCGGAGGCGAGGACAAACGAGTCCGCGGTGTTGGAGCCGTAGGGCAGCAGGGTGAGGTCGAAGCCGCCGTCCTCCAGGGCCCGCACGTAGCGGCGGAAGAACGGGAGGTCGATTCCGCGGGCGGGAACCGGGTTCAGCTCGGTCGACGGATTGAGGTGCGTGAGGCTGATGAACTCGACCTTCGACGCCGCGGTGGCCGGCAATGACTGGGGTTCGGCGCTCATGGTGGTCCTTCCTGGACTGACTGTGGGGGAGCAGGTCGGTGAAAATCCGTGCCTGGTTCGTGAAGGGATGCTAGGGGCGTTGGTCCGGTCGAACCAGGGTTCTGATCACCGTTTTCGATTGGTATTGCCGATGACAACCGATCGGTGCTCCCGATGGCATCTCCGCAGGTCATTGCACCCGCCGATGCAATCAGAAGGCACTACAAAACGTGTTTAGGCCAGGGTTTGGATCGCCGAGAATCAAAGTGCCCGCGGATTGGGCAGATGTATAGGACGCCGGGTATGACAGAGGTACACAGACCGACAACTCTCTAGAAACAGGTGAGCTGAGATGGCAGACCCTCTGGATTTGGTCCACCTGCGCACGCTGGTGGCCATTGCCGAGACCGGTGGCTTTCGCCGTGCTGCCGACTCGCTACACCTGAGTCAGCCCACTGTCAGTCAGCATGTGCGACTGCTCGAGAAGCGGCTCAAACAGTCGCTGGTGGTCAAAGACGGTCGTGGCTCCCGGTTCACCGGCGCGGGGGAGCGACTGGTACTCGAGGCCCGCAAGCTGCTCACCGCACAAGACGAAGTGCTGCAACGTTTTTCGGTGTCGGTACCGGACAAGCTCACCATCGGCTCCACCGAACACGCCGGAGACGGGCTGCTGCCGGATCTGCTCGGTGCTCTGCGCGGTGCGTATCCGGAAGTGTGGGTCCAGTTCCGTATCGATCGCTCGACCTCCCTTGCCGAATCGGTGAGCAAAGGTGCCCTCGATCTGGCAGTTGTCCTGGGTGGCAACCCCGATCCGGTGGGCGCCGAGGTCGGCTCCCTCAACCTGAAGTGGGTCGCTGCGTCGGGCTGGGACCTGTCGGAGATCGACGGTCCGATTTCGCTCGTGGCCTTCGAAGAACCGTGTGGATTGCGGCTCCGTGCCATCGCCCAGCTCGATGAACTGGGGCATGCGGTGACGGTCAGTGCCGAGTCGGGCAACCTCGACGGGGTACTCGCCGGGACCAGGGCTGGATTGGGCATCGCGCTGCTGCCGTTCTCCGGGGCCGTTCCCGAGGGATTGCGGGAGATCACGGACCTGCCGGCGATGGGCACGATCGATGTGCGCTTGGTGGCTCGTCGAGGACTGGACACCGAGGTCGAAGATGCGGCCGTGAGTGCGGTGTCCGCCCACTTCGCGGGCCGTCGACGCTTGCAGGGTGTTGCCTGATGGCGCGCGACGAGGTGTTGATCTCGGCGGCAGAGCTGGCCGATCTGATCGCCGGGCCAGACCCGGTAACCGTGCTCGATGTCCGCTGGCGACTGGATCAACCAGACGGCAGCGCCGACCACGAAACCGGTCACATACCCGGTGCGGTGTACGTCGACCTCGATTCCGAGCTGTCTGATCATTCGGTGACCGGTCGTGGTCGTCATCCGCTTCCGGGTGGCGACGCACTGCAGGCCTCGGCTCGGCGCTGGGGTGTGCGCGCCGGCGTGCCCGTCGTGGTCTACGACGACTGGAATCGCGCCGGTTCGGCACGAGCCTGGTGGGTACTCGGTGCCGCCGGTATCGTCGATGTCCGGATCCTGGACGGCGGACTGACCGCCTGGGTTGCCGCGGGCAACGAACTCGACAAAGGCACCGAGAACCCCGTTGTCGGAGACGTCGTGGTCACCCATCCGGACCTCTATACCGGTGCGCTCCCGACACTGACGGCCGAGCAGGTCTCCGAGTTTGCCGGAGTGCTGGTGGATGCCCGAGCTCCCGAGCGCTACCGCGGTGAGGTCGAGCCGGTCGACGCCGTGGCAGGACACATTCCGGGTGCCGGCAACGCGCCGAGTACCGGAACCCTCGACGAGAACGGCCTGTTCCGCGACGCCGCCGAGTTGCGTGAGTTCTTCGCGGGCGCCGGCGCAGACGGCAGCGGTCCTGTTGGTGTCTACTGCGGTTCGGGAGTTACCGCCGCTGTCGACTTGGTCGCATTGAAGATCGCTGACGTGGATGCTTCGCTCTTCCCGGGTTCGTGGTCTCAGTGGAGTTCAGATTCGACCAACCCGGTCGCCACCGGCTAGTCACCGACGGGCCACAACCCGCCGAGCGTGCCGATCCGACCGCCGAGCGTGCCTTAATTGCTTGTGCGGCTGGCGCTTTCGGCACGGTCAACGGTAACAAAGGCACGGTCGACGGATGGGTGCCGCCGAGCGTGCCGATCCGACCGCCGAGCGTGCCTTAATTGTTTGTGTAGCTGGCACTTTCGGCACGGTCAGCGGTAACAAGGGCACGGTCGGCGGATGGGTGCCGCCGAGCGTGCCGATCCGACCGCCGAGCGTGCCTTGATTGTTTGTGCAGCCGGCGCTTTCGGCACGGTCAACGGCAACAAGGGCACGGTCGGCGGATGGCTAGATCGTCTTGCCGGGGTTGAACAGCCCACTCGGATCGAGTGCCCGGCGAACGGTCCGCTGCACGTCGCCGGCGTCGGGACCGAGTTCGCGTTCCAGCCAACTTCGTTTGAGTACCCCGACTCCGTGTTCTCCGGTGATCGTTCCGCCCAATTCGAGTGCGGTACCGAAGATTTCATCGGCGGACGCCACTGCTCGGTCGTAGGCCCCGGGATCATGCTCGGGCACGACGATGATCGGATGCAGGTTGCCGTCGCCGGCATGGCCGAAGGTGTAGATCGCCGTGTTGTGGCCCTCCGCGATCTCGGTCACTGCCCGGATGGCCTCGGCGATCCGCGACCTCGGGACGGCGATGTCCTCGATGAGCACCCGGCCGTGACGTTCGAGCGCGGGCAGCGCTGCGCGGCGCACCGCCAGCAGCTGATCGGCGGCCTGCGGATCGTCACCGACCATGACGCGAGAAGTGAACTGTCGGAACGCAGATTCGAGAATCTCCGCTTCCGCATGCGCGCCGAACCCATCGGTCTGCGCGACCACAAACGCGCCCGCGGACTCTGCTCTGATTCCGAGATGGTCCTGCGCCTGCCGCAAGGACGCCTCGTCGAGCAGTTCCATCAGCGAAGGCCGCACCCGGGCCGCCAGCGCGGCCGTGGTGGCTGCCGCGGCTTGATCGACATCGTCGAAATACGCCGCGACGGTGACCGTGTTCACCGGAATGGGCTGCAACCGGACCGTCGCGCCGACAATGACACCCAACGTGCCTTCGGACCCGGTGAACAGACTGGTGAGATCGAGTCCCGCAACACCTTTGGCAGTTCGTCGGCCGGTGTGGATCAGCCGCCCGTCGGCGAGCACGATGCTCAGGCCCAGAATGGAATCACCGGTGACTCCGTATTTGACGCACCGCAGCCCGCCCGCATTGGTTGCGATGTTTCCGCCGATGGTGGAGATGGCGGCGCTCGCCGGGTCCGGTGCGTACCGCAACCCGAACTCCGCGACAGCGGCATCGAGGGAAGCGGTGATCACTCCGGGCTCGACGACCGCGAGCTCGTCATCAGTTGAGATCTCGAGAATTCGGTTGAGGCCGCTGACATCGAGCACCAGCGAACCGGTCCCGGCGCTCGCTCCGCCGGCCAATCCGGTGCCGGCGCCGCGGACCACGACAGACAGTCCGGCGGCCGCGGCATAGCGCACCGCATTGCGGACGTCGTCGATTGATGTCGACTTGACCAGGACCGCAGGCACGCCATCCGGAACGAACCCGGACCGGTCGATGCGGTACGCGGCGGGAATCTGGTCGCCGATCAGTACCTGGCCGGTCAGCGAATGATCCGAAAGCGTAGAAGAAGACACACTTCATCATGTCCGGCAGGCGGTGATAAACCCAGCTGCGGGTGATCGCAATCTCTGATCGGTACGGTGATTCAACCAGGATGATTCAAACCCGTTTGCCGCCTGTCGGTTTGATGGGCCGCAACGTAGCGTCGAGGAATCTGCTGGGCGAGAAGGACGTGGGACGATGCCAAGATATGTGATTGTCGGAGCCGGCGCTGTCGGGGCAAGCTTTGCTGCCGCGCTGAGTGAGCGCACCGAAGTGCTTGTGATCGCGCGGGGAGCCGCGCTCGATCACCTGCGGGATCATCCGCTGAAGTTCCATGCCTCGATCGGTAGCCGTGACGTCCACCTCCCCGTCGCGGCCATCGACGAGGTTTCGCTGCGGACCGACGACGTTCTGGTCCTGGCGGTCAAGACGCAGCACGTCGGTGACGTCGCGACCGCGCTGGCGTGGTTGCCGGTTCATTCCGACTCGGGAGAGGTTGTCGGTTCGGCCGGCGAACTCCTGCCGATCGTGACCACACAGAACGGCCTTGACGCCGAACGGGTTCTCGCTCGCTGGTTTACCCACATCGTCGCCTCGACCGTCCTGATCTCGGCTCGGTACACCACCCTCGGTGAGGTCCGGGTCGGTGGCCGGCCCCATCTGGGCAGCCTGTTGCTCGGTGAGCCGTACCGCTCGACGGAGGCCGGGGCAACGGCTGCGACCACTTTCGCCGCAGACCTGCGGGCGTCGAACTTTGTGGTGTCCGAGGTCGAGGACATCACCGCGATCAAGGCGACGAAGATCCTGCACAGCGTGAAGAACGGGCTCGAAGTGCTCGCGGGCGATCCCGACACCCGTGAGAAGGTCGGCGAAGCCATAAAGAACGAGACGCGAGCGGTCCTCGCCGCAGCCGGTATCACGCCGGCCGAGTCCGGTGCGCTCTTCATCGCTCCCGACCAGACACACCTCGATGCCGAGCTCGGTGTCGTCGCCGGACAACAGTCCACGTGGCAGAGCTTTGCGCGAGGCGCCGGTTCGCACGAGGTGGATCATCTCAACGGTGAAATCGTGCTGCTCGCCCGGCTCCACGGTGTGGAAGCGCCGCTGAACCGGCGGCTTCAGGTTTTGCTCGGCGCAGCGAGTGCCCGCGGCGGCGGTATCGAACTCGACGGTCTGGATTCTCTGGTCGAACTCACGGTGGCCGGGGTCAGCCCCTGAATGCCTCGGACCACTTGACGCGCGCCCCGGTGCGCAAGATGTTGCGCTGGTAGATCCGCGCCGCAAACCAGGTGGCCACCCCGCAGGCCACGATCATCAAGACCACTGTTCCGACGATCTGGAATATCGATGCGTCACCGGTGGCTATCCGGATCGGCATGATGGATGCCGAGAACGGGGGGATCCAGGCCAGGGTCCGCATGATCGTGCTGTCGAGTGCGTTGATGCCGAAGATCGCCGCGTAGACGACAGCCATCGCGAGGATGGTCAGCGGTGCCGAACTCGAACCGAGCTCTTCTTGTCGTGAAACCACCGCGCCGGTGGCGGCATACAGCGTGGCGAAGAACAGGAACCCGAGCACGAACCACACGAGCACGGCGACAAACATCGATCCTGCCGCTGACGGTACGTCGAGCAAGCCCGTTGCCAACGCTGCGACCAGTGCGGCCCCGCCGAGGACGATGACCTGCGCAAAGGCCATCGCTCCGATGCCGATGATCTTGCCCCACAGCAGGTGTAGGGGTTTGATCGTGGCCAGCAGAATCTCGACAACACGTGATGTCTTCTCTTCCACCACACCACCTGCGACCATCCCGCCGCCTTGCAGCACGGCGAACATCAGCAGTGACATGCCCGTCAAGGCGACCGCGATACGTTGTCCCTCATCAGGTTTGGCAGGTTCGGTCTCGATGACAGTGAGGGTCGAGTCGGCAGCGATCACGGAGAGATCGACGTTCTGCTCTGCCAGCGTCTTACTCAGTCCGTCCTGGCTGACGGCGGCCCGCAACACGCCCTCGAGAGTGCCGTCGAGGTCGTCTTTGGTGACCGCTTCGTAGCTGTTCCCGGAGCCGGGTACCAGCACGACTTTGACGTCGCCACCCTCGGCCTGTTGCCGGGCGGTGGTGGCGTCTCTGATCGGGACGATTTCGATGTCCTCACCGGAGGCATCGCCGACAGCCACGATGGTCTGCGACAGCTGCGAGTCATCACCGACCAGGCCGACCTTTGTGGGCTTGCTGTCGCCGGTGAACATCGAGAGCACGATGATGCCGGCCACGATGACCACCGGCAGCACCACGTTGGTGACAACAAACGATTTGGTTGCGGCCCGCGTGGTGATCTCTCGCCCGGCGACAAGCCGGATCGCACGGCCCGCGCCGAGTTGGTGGTCGGGTGATGTCGTCGAATCATCCTCGGCATGAATCTTATTGGTGATCATGCGCGCACCACCTCTCGGAACAGTTCGGTCAGGTTCGGCCTGGAAACCGCGAAGTGTGTCACCGGACCGGTGCTCAATGCGGCGGCCAGAACGATCTGCTCATCGCCCTCGAGGGCCATGGTGACGGTGGTTGTGGTGCCATTGTGATTGCTGCTCTGCACTCCCGGGATCCGGTCGGCCCATCCGTGAGGTGCCTGCGGCGCAACAACATCGAGGCGGACGTCGCCGGTGGAACGCAGTTCATCGACGGTGCCAAGGGCGCGCATCGTACCCCGGCTGATGATACCCACCCGGTTGCAGAGTCGTTGAACGAGTTCGAGCTGGTGGCTCGAGAATATGACCGGAACACCTTGCGCTGCTTTTTCTTCCAGCACCTCGCTCATCACGTCGACCGCGACGGGGTCGAGTCCGGAGAAGGGCTCGTCGAGGACAAGGACGTCCGGGTTGTGGACAAGCGCGGCTGCCAACTGCACCCGCTGCTGGTTGCCCAGGCTCAGATTGTTCACGTCGTCATCGATGCGCTCGGCGACACCGAGTCGTCGCACCCAATATTCGACCTGGTCGTCGGCGTCGCGGCGGGACAAGCCGTGTAGCTGGGCGAAATATGAAAGTTGTTTGCCCACTTTCATCTTCGGGTAGAGGCCGCGTTCTTCGGGCATGTACCCGATGCGGCGTCGCGTATGGAGATCGATGGGGGAATCGCCCAGCATCACACGGCCCGAGTCCGCGGAGAGTACGCCGAGGATGATCCGCATCGTGGTCGACTTTCCGGCACCGTTTGAACCGACGAAGCCGAAGATCTCGCCGGGGGCAACGGAAAAGCTCATGTCATCCAGGGCAATGAGGGATCCGTACCGTTTGGTCAGTCCGTCGACGATCAGAGGATTGGCCATGCGCCGTGTCCTCCTGTCTCGGTGGCACTCTCGGCCAGGTCTGAGGTGCCTGCATGCGGATATGGTTCGTAATCTTCTGGATCGGGGTCTTGCAACCACCAGGCGGCAAGTCCCAACGGAATGCAGGACACGCCCGCCACAAGCACGATCAGCAGAAGTGCACTTCCGTAGATCACCTCACCGCTGACGCTCGAGCTGCCTCCCGCAGAGACGGCCATCAGCAGGATGTACGGGATGAACATCGACACCCACAAGGCCGTGTAGGCGATCGAGCGGGCGGCGTTGCGTCCGGCCAACTGGAATTCGTCGAGTGACGAGGCCGGCGCGTCATTCACATTGAGTGTGATCGCCCGGAGAATCCAGATGATCGGCAACATCACCCCGATGGTCAGCGCGGCGAACGCAATGATCGCAGCGTTCGCGAAGAAAGTCCCGATGGCCGCGGCCAGAACGAGCAGCATCGTGATCGTCAATGCGACAACAAGTCTCCTGGCGGTCCGACGATTCCGGAGTCGCGGGAACCGGTTCGCCCAGCGACGCAGAAACCTGTCGTGCTGCGCGGCTCGCATGGTCTCGTAGCGTTGCCACCATCGGTGTCCCGCAGGACCTCTGGTGACGGGGTCTGGACTATTCATCGCTGACCTCCGGTGTTGTTGCGGTAGAGCTGCGTTGACATGGCGCTGAACTCCTGCCGACTGAAGACGGCTTCGACCGGCAGTGCGAACACTTCGCAGATCCGGAAGGCGAGGTCGAGGCTGGGGAAGTTGTCGCCACGTTCCAGTGATCCGATGGACTGAACGTTGACCCCCACCAGCTCGGCGAGCTGCGCGCGGGACATCCGCCGCTCGGCACGCAATACGCCGATGCGGTTGTGGATCGGCAGATGTCCTGCCTTCTTCACGGGACTCACGATGGCCAGTGTTGTGAAAACACAACAAAATGTCAACGGGAGTCGACGGCTTGTTGCCCGATGCGGTCGGTGGCTATCGTCCACATCGGGCTGTGAGCAGGGCGGACAGCTTTCAGGAGTTCTCCGCGATCACCATGTCCAGTACGCCCGCTCCCAGAGGTACATCAACGCACTCACCGATGCTTCCTGACTGTGGGTCGAGCGCGGCCATCACAAGTCTGATCGCGACGTCGTCGTAGGGCATCCGGAAGTGGCCGGTCAGGTCTCCTGGGCAGATCTGCTGAAGAACGACATTGGTGGCCGCGGGATCCCGAAGGGCCACATTGGACGGGGGCTGGATCACCTCATCCACCAGCGATGCGATCGTGACGTATTTGACGCCGGGCACGGTGTCGGACGGGTTGTTGAGGTCGTCGAGGAACGCAGACCCCTGGGCCTGCTGCCACAATGCGGTGGACACCAACTCTTTCGGAAGAATCGTGACTGCCTCATCCATCGCACCGGGGACCTGATCTGCCACAGCTACCAGTCCGTACATCGAACTCCCATAACTGGGTGAAGCCAGGCCGACCCAGTGCCCGACGACCTGCGCCCCACCGAGTTTGTTGATGAAGTAACGGCCGACAGTGGCGCCCTGCGAGTATCCGACGACATCGACGTGTTCCGAGTGCGTCGCGGTGCGTACCTGTTTGACGAATTCGGCGACCTGGGCGGCACTGTTCCGGATGTCTTCGGTGCCGTAGTTGGCCTCACCGTCGCGTCCACCGTAGTTCAGTGCGAAGACGCAGTAACCGGCCGCGGAGAGCCGGGGACCGAGGGCTGCGAAATCGGAGTACGCGGTCGAATCGGTGCCGTGCAGTAACACCACCGGCCGGGGTCGGGTCGGTGATGGCAAACAACTGAAGTCGTTGACGCCAGGGGGGACCGCGCCAGGATTCTGGCGAACGTATCGCGAGGCGTCCGGGTGGCTGCCCTGCGCCGGGGCAGTCAAATCGGGGACCTGTGACTTCGACGAGGTCGGGGCGACATCCGGTTCGGGGCCGGCAGCGGCAGGCGAGCAAATCCCGACGGCCAACGCTGTGCTCATCGCCACTGCCGCAGCGATGAACTTCGTTCGAAACGCTCGCATGCGTCACCACCCGACATCGTTGTCGACCCGGCCCGACCACCTATTTCATTGCAGCACGCCGTTCGCATCCGCGGAGCGGATTGGCGATCCGGATCAGCCCTGCGTGAGGTATTTCTGCACCACGCGAGCGGCCTCCCGGCCGGCTCGATTGGCCCCGATCGTGGATGCTGACGGGCCATAGCCGAGCAACTGCAGTTGAGGTAGCGCCTCGACCACGGTGGCGAGACGTCCGGTCATCACGATCCCGCCGCCGGGCGCCCGCAATCGCAGTGGTGCCAGATGGTCGAGAGCGCTGCGAAATCCGGTGCACCAGAAGATGATGTCGACGTCGAGGTGGTGCGGCGCCACGCCGTCGACGGCGCAGTCCCAGCAGACGCCGTCGGGTGTGATGCGGGTGAACATCCGTCGCCAGTCCAGGATTCCATCCGCGCGTGCAGCCCGGAAAGAGTCGTTGTCGGGCAGGCCGGTCACCGATACCACCGAACCCGGCGGTAACCCGGCTCGAACCCGCTCTTCGACCCGCGCCACCGCTGCTCGTCCGCGCTCGGGGTCGAATGGCTCGTCGTTGAACGTCGGTTCGGTCCGACTGCACCAGAATGTCTGGACTCCCTCGGCCTTTCGGGCGATCTCGATCAGGAGCTGAACTGCGGATATACCGGCGCCCACCACCAGGACCCGCTTACCTGCAAAGTCGGCGGGAGTCTTGTAGTCGTGGGTGTGCAGCTGGGTCCCGGTGAAGGTTTCGATGCCGGGGACATAGGGCACGAACGGCCGGTCCCAGGTTCCGGTAGCGTTGATGATGGTGCGCGCCGAGATCTCGTCGCCGGCGGCCGTGGTGACCAGGAACCCTTCACCTCGGCGCGAGACGGATCGGACGTCAACCGGCCGGTGAACATCGAGACCGAACTTCTGCTCGTACTGCCGGAAGTAGTCCGGCACCGCGGTGGCCGCCGGCCATTGATCGCACTCGGTGCCCAGTGCCTCTGCCAAACCCAGGCCCGGTAGATCGTGGACATTGTTGGCACCGGCCAAAGTCAGTGTGGGCCATCGGAATTGCCATGCACCGCCGGGGCCGGGGGAGTGGTCGACCATCAACGTCTGCGACCGCAGACCGAACTTGTCCAGGTAGTACCCGGCGGACAATCCCGCCTGTCCGCCGCCGATGACCAATACGTCGGTCTCGGTGGGATCGCCGGAGGGGTAAGCGTTCACACGTCGAACAGTAGCGGTACGCTGACCGAATGATTGGGACCAGCCGCGACGGCGCAGTGCTGACCATTGAACTGCGGCGTGAGCGGCAGCGGAATGCGTTGAACCACGAAATGGTTGACGCATTGTCCGCGGCGTTGACCGATGCTGCCGATTCCGGTGCCCGGGCCGTGATCCTGACCGGTGCGGGCAGCGTTTTCTGTGCCGGAGCCGACCTCTCGGGCCCGGTCTACGAGCAGTCGTTTCTCGACAAGCTGCTGGCGATGCTGCGGTTGATCGAGGACATTCCGGTGCCGGTGGTCGCGGCCATCAACGGACCCGCGCTCGGAGCAGGTCTGCAATTGGCGCTGGCCGCCGATCTGCGAGTGATGTCATCGTCGTCATTCTGTGCCATCCCGGCGGCGAAAATTGGTGTGACGGTGGATGAGTGGACGATCAAACGTCTGGTGTCACTGGCCGGAGCCGGGGATGCGGCGGGGATCCTGCTCGGCTGCGAATCGATGAGCGCCGAACGGGCACAGGTGGTCGGGTTCGCCAATCGCATTGGCGATCTCGGCGAGGCGCAGCGCTGGGCAGCGATGATCGCAAACCTTGCTCCGCTGACATTGCAGCACTACAAGCTGGTTCTCGGCAACGACGGCGCTCGCGACGAGGCCCCCGCCGAGCACGTGGCCGCGATGGTGCGGGCATGGCAGAGCAACGACATGGCCGAAGGGCGTACGGCTCGCGCCGAGAAACGTCCGCCGACCTTTACCGGCAACTGAAAAGCATTCTCCACCAGTCAGTTCCACAACTTCCAGCCACACCCACACGTTGCAACACCTGGCTATGGCTGGAAGTGGTGGATCGGTGGGCACATGCGGCCGCGACGCCCTGCACTGATGCCGTCGGAATAACAGCGGCCGGCTGCGCGTAGACATTAGACAGTGCCCCAATCGACGACGAAGGGATTCACATGTCAAAGATTGCCATCATCGGAGGCCACGGCAAGATCGCGCTCAAGCTGGCAAAGCTCCTGACCGGTGAGGGACACCAGGTCAGCGCGTTGATTCGTAACCCCGACCACGCCGACGACATCCGGGCGACGGGTGCTCAGCCGGTGATCGCCGACATCGAGAACCTGTCCACCGACGAGATCGGAGAGGCGATCCGGGGACATGATGCCGTGGTGTTCGCCGCCGGCGCGGGTGGCGGGAACCCGCAGCGCACGTATGCCGTTGACCGGGATGCCGCGATCCGCAGTATCGACGCCGCGCTGAAGGTCGACGTGCCGCGCTATGTCATCATCTCGTACTTCGGTGCCGGACCGGACCACGGTGTGCCGGAAGATAATTCGTTCTTCGCCTACGCCGAGTCCAAGGCGCAGGCCGACGAGTATCTCCGTAAGAGCACGTTGCTGTGGACGATCGTCGGCCCGAGCACACTCACCGATGAACCCGGCACCGGGCGTATCGCAACCAAGGAACGCGGCGCGGAGCGCGCCGACATCACCCGCGACGATGTGGCCGCTGTGCTGGCCGCAGTCCTCGATACGCCGTCGAGTGTCGGGACCACCATTGAGTTCGTCAATGGCGAGACTCCCATCGCCGACGCCGTCAAGGGCGTCTGACCGGCGACTACTGCACGTCGTCCATGCTCTTGCCGACGTCTGCCAGCGTCATCGGCGTCGGATAGTCACCCGTGAACTTGTAGACGGGGATGTTGCAGCGGTACGCGCCCTCGTCCGCTCCGAAGTCGGGAGCTATCCAGCCGTCGGGCTCGGCTTCGGCGACGTTGAAGCAGGGTGTCGGGGGCGCCGGCGTGGCGAGGTTGCGGGCTGTGTGCAGTCCGCCGCCGGTCCATGCCGTCTCCTGTTTCGCGGCGTTGTAGATGCACGTTCGGGTCAGGTCGTCGCCGCAGCTCGCTGCAGCCTTTGCGAACAGGAGCCAGGACGACATCGCGCGAATCGACGGCAACGTCAGCTTGGCGTCGGGCGCGTATTTCTCGTAGAGCGCGAGAAGGTCCTTCATTGCGGGCTCTTCACTGCCCAGTGGCAGGTTGCCGCCGAGATCGAGGTAGTTGTTCTGGTACTCGATCGACGTACCCGCCAGCTCGATGAACTCCGGCCCGTAGGCGTTGTTGTTCGTGTCGATCCAGTCGAGTTTGTATTCCATTCCGGTCAAGACGCTTTCGAGCTTTGCGAGCTGCCGGAAGTCACCATAGAAGAGGAGACCCTTGACACCCTTGCTCTTGATCGCCTGGGCATACGGTGTCCAGTCGGCGACACCCATCGCCGGGTAGATGTCGTTGTAGACGAAGGTGGCCCCGGCCGCCTCCATGGCCTCGACGGCCTGTGCGCCCAGGACCTTGGTGACCGGTGAGTCGCCGTTGACGAAGCCGACGGCGCCCTTGGACTCGGGGTACTTTTCGTCGATCAGCCAGGTGCGGAAGCCGTAGTACGGGTCGTATCCCTGGGTGAGGCTGGGGTCGGCGCTGATCTCGAGGTCGGCGCCGGCGGAGGTGAGCTGCGCGACCTGTGCGGGGAAGCTCGGCAGCAGACAGTTCAGGCGTTCCTTGACGCCGAGGCCGTCGAGCCCGCTGCCGCCACCGACCAGGACGAAGTCCTCACGACATGAAGCCACCATCTGCTGGCGGGCCTCCATGAACTTGGCATCCCGCGTGTTCGCGACGACCTTGCGGCCGTTGATTCCGCCCTGCTCGTTGCACCAGGACGTGAAGACTTTCGCAGCGTTGATGAACTCAGGGTTCTGGGTGAAGCCCACATCTGTGAACACACCGACCTTGATTTCGGTGTCGGTGACACCCTGCGTGGGTGAGCCTGCGGCCGAGCCGGATTGGCACACGTCGTCCAGGTCGCCGAACGAGCTCGACGCGGAATCTGAGGACGAGGTTCCGCTTCCGCCGCCACCGTCTCCGGAGCCGCTGTCCCCGCCGCGGTCACTACACCCGGCCACCAGCAGCACGGCCGCAATCGCGACGACAAGCATGCGATGAATTCTCAACAGATTCTTCCTCCTCCGACGTACACCGGGTGCGGATTGGGACACCGGGTGTCAGGGTTTGGCCAGGTCACAGTGACCCGTACTACGGAGCCACGTTCTCCGTCGCCGATCGTCGACTCCCTTACTCGGGATGGACGTCGCTGACTACAGGAAAGACGGACCCAAGTGGGTTCATCCCTGTGCGGAAGGTGGGGCTCTTGCAGATGTGCGGAGCTTATATCGGACAACCGTCGGCAGGTGACGGTTTTCGGGAATCGATCCCATTCTTGTTGGGACACTGCGTAATCGGCGAGATCATGTCGAAATTGTCCCGGTTTGCGGGGGCCGCCGGCGCGGTCGGCCGGATCGATTTGTGGTCTGTTTGAAAAAACTCTGCGATTTTGCTCACATCCTCTACTTATGCGTGTAAGTTGAGCTCGCAGGTAGGTGAACGGGGGTGCGACACCCACGCTGTACTTGCTTGTAAGAGTGTCTTCGAGACGTGAGAGGAGTGGTTGATACCTCTGGCGAGCGTTGCTGGACGCCAGATGAAATCGACTGGGCTGCAACATTGGTGGTGCAGCGAACTGGTCTAATCGCACGTGTGTGACCATTCGATGTGGCCCGCAGCCCGGGTCGCTTCGAGTATGCATGTCCTGCTCTTCGGGACAGGCGGCACCTTCGGGGGGTGCTGGACAGGTGGGGTCCGTTGTTGTCTGATCCTGAGCTCTGTGGACCCCGGATATCTGGGAATGTTCTGCAGAAATACCAAATCAGTTGGTAGGCAATGTCATCAAGCATTGGGCGACATGGGTGCCGACTTTGGATCTCGTGCACAGTGAGGTGAACGGATGCAATTGCCAGCGGTGTCGATGGGGCGGGGAAGTGGTTGGCATGTATGGACTTTCGGTGAGGGTTCGGCGTTCTGATGGCCGGGTGGCACATCAGAAGTGGCATCCGGCCCGGGGGTTTGCGCGGCCCTGACCTATCCGGTCCATTCGAATCCGTCGGTGGATTGTTCATGATGTCGGTCGATGCGGTGAAGTTTTTGTTCCGCAGACCTTTTCAGGGCAAGGAGATGCTCGAGCAGTCATGGTTCGTCGCTCGCGTTTCGCTGGTACCGACGATTTTGGTCGCCATCCCGTTCACGGTGTTGGTCAGCTTCACCCTCAACATCCTTCTCCGTGAACTCGGTGCCGCCGATCTGAGTGGGGCCGGCGCGGCGTTCGGAGCCATCACGCAGGTCGGTCCGATGGTGACCGTCTTGATCGTGGCGGGTTCCGGGGCGACGGCGATGTGTGCGGATCTGGGATCGCGGACGATTCGCGAGGAGATCGACGCCATGGAGGTCCTCGGGATCAATCCGGTACAACGTCTGGTCACTCCGCGAATGGTGGCCTCCGGACTGGTGGCGCTACTCCTCAACAGTCTGGTGTGCATCATCGGGGTGGTCGGCGGTTACGTCTTCTCCGTATTCGTCCAGAACGTCAACCCAGGTGCTTTCGCGTCGGGCATCACTTTGCTCACCGGAATCAATGAGGTGGTCATCTCTGCGATCAAGGCACTTCTGTTCGGCCTCATCGCAGGGTTGGTGGCGTGCTACCGGGGGCTAACGGTGTCCGGTGGCGCGAAGTCGGTGGGCAATGCGGTCAACGAGACGGTCGTGTACGCATTCATGGCGCTGTTTGTGGTCAACGTGGTGGTCACCGCGGTCGGCGTGCAATTGACTGCCGGATGAGGGAGACGTCATGACACCGAGCACGATGTACGGCCGGACGGTCCAAGAACTGAACCGGCCGGTGAAGACGCTCGGCGCAATCGGCGATCACACGATCTTCTACGCGAAGGCGCTGGTCGGATCTCCTCGCGCGGCATGGCAGTACAAGCGGGAGACGCTGCGGCTGATCGCCGAAACCAGCATGGGGACCGGCAACCTCGCGGTCATCGGTGGGACCGTCGTGATTGTCGGATTCCTGACGCTTGCCACCGGCAGCACACTGGCGGTGCAGGGGTACAGCTCACTCGGAGACATCGGTATCGAGGCACTGACCGGTTTCCTGTCGGCGTTCATCAATGTCCGGATCGCGGCCCCGGTCGTGGTCGGAATCGGGCTTGCCGCCACCTTCGGTGCCGGTGCCACAGCACAATTGGGTGCGATGCGGATCAACGAGGAGATCGACGCCCTCGAATCCCTCGGCATCGACCCGATGAAGTACGTCGTCGGAACCCGCATCATCGCCGGAATGATCGTGCTTGCACCGCTGTACGCCATCGCATTGACGGCGTCCTTCGTCGCCTGCTGGTTCACGACCGTGGTGATCCTCGGCCAGTCGTCAGGGCTCTATCAGCACTACTTCTCGACCTTTCTGAATCCGATCGACCTACTGTGGTCGTTCTTGCAGGCATTCCTGATGGCCTTGATGATCTTGCTGATCCACACCTACTTCGGCTTCTTCGCCCGTGGAGGTCCGGCCGGCGTCGGCGTCGCGGTCGGCAATGCTGTGCGGATGTCGCTGATTGCCGTCGTCACGGTCACACTGCTGGTCTCTCTGGCGGTCTACGGCGCCAACGGCAACTTCAACCTGTCAGGTTAGGCGAAACCAGATGTCGTCGAACGTGTTTCGCCCGCTGATCGGGGTGGGATCGATATTGCTGGTGATCGCCGTACTGGTGGTTGCCGTGACCCTGTTCCGGGGTGGCTTCACCGACACGGTCCGGGTCACGGTCCTGTCGCCACGTGCCGGCCTGGTGATGTATCCGGACGCCAAGGTGCAGATGCGGGGTGTCACGGTGGGCCATGTCGATTCGATCGAGTCGATGCCCGATGGTCAGGCGTCGATCGAACTCGCGATGAATCCGTCTGCACTGCAGGATATCCCGGAGAACGTGGCGGTCGAGATCGCATCATCAACCGTCTTCGGGGCAAAGTTTGTCGAATTGCTGCCGCCGCAGGCACCGTCGCCGGAACGGATGCACGCGGGGCAGGTGCTCGATTCCCGGAGTGTCACAGTTGAACTCAACACCGTGTTCGAACAGCTGACCTCGGTACTGGCCCAGATCGAGCCCGACAAGCTGAACGAGACCCTGGGTGCGATCTCCACAGCGCTGAGCGGCCGTGGCGATCAGGTCGGCCAGATGCTGGTCGACTTCGACACGTTCCTGGCGGCCGTCGAACCCGGGCTTCCGGCGCTGCGACACGACCTCGAGATGGCACCGCAGGTCCTCGACACATACGCCGACGCTGCTCCGGCGCTGGTGACCACCGTCGACAATGCCACCGGATTGAGTCAGTCGATCGTCGACGAGCAACAGAACCTGGATGCGTTCTTGGCCAGCGTGATCGGGCTGGCGGACGTGGGCGACCGGGTACTTCGGGCCAACGGGCCTCTGCTCGATTCGACGTTGGCAGTCCTCGTCCCGACCTTGGCCCTGACCAATGAATACAACGAGGCGCTCACCTGTTCGCTCGATGGCATGGCCTATCTCGCCGATTCACAACCCGTCGATGTACCGGGTCTCGGACTCTCTGCGAACTTCTTGTTTGGTACCGAGCCGTACACCTACCCGAACAACCTGCCCAAAGTCGCGGCGTCGGGCGGACCGCAGTGTCAGGTGCTGCCGGTGGGCTACCAGGAGAAGCCCCCCTTTGTGGTCGCCGATATCGGGGCGAATCCCTTTGTGGGAGATCGGCGAGGACTCGAGGTCAACGTGGACAGCCTGCAGCGGGCACTGTTCGGACCGATCATGGACGGCAGGGCTCGATGACCGTACTCCGGAGCCCGCAGGCGGTAAAGTTCGGGATCTTTGCGATTGTCATGATCGTCATGTCGGCCTTTCTGGTGCTGGTGTTCGGCGACTTCCGCACTGGTTCGACCAACAGCTATTCGGCACGGTTCGAAGAGGTCTCGGAGCTCGGACCAGGTGACACCGTCCGGGTTGCCGGTGTGCGGGTGGGGACGGTCGAAGAGGTATCTCTGCAAGACGACCACCACGTGATGGTCACTTTCAACGCCGACCGGAATGTTCATCTGACCGCCGGCACCCATGCCACGGTCAAGTACCTCAACCTCGTCGGAGACCGCTACCTCGACCTCACCGACGGTGCGGGATCCACCCGGATCCTGGCCCCGGGGGCGCAGATTCCGGAAGAACAGACCGCGCCCGCACTGGACCTCGATGTTCTGCTCGGCGGACTCAAGCCGGTGATCGACGGTCTGCGTCCGCAGGAGGTCAACGGTCTGACGTCGTCGTTGCTGCAGATCATGCAGGGCCAGGAGGCCACGGTGGGATCGCTGTTCTCGAAGACCTCCTCATTTGTCTCGACGCTTGCCGACGACGGTGTGGTGATCGAGAATCTGATCGACAACCTGAACACGGTGATGGCCACGTTGGCGCGCAGCGGGCCCGAGTTCTCTGCCACCGTCTCCAGGCTCGACCGACTGGTGGCGGAGCTTGCGCAACAGCGCGATCCGATCGGTTCCGCCATCACGGCACTCGATTCCGGTACCGCCGCGGTGGCCGACCTGCTCACGCAGGCGCGCCCACCGCTGGCCGAGTCGGTGGATGAACTCGCCCGCTTGGCTCCGCTGATCGATGACGACAAGGCTCGCCTCGACACCGCGCTACAGAAGGCTCCCGAGAACTTCCGAAAGCTCGTGCGGACAGGTACTTACGGCAATTTCATCCAGTACTTCATCTGCGCGATCACGGTTCGCGTGACCGATTCGACAGGCGCGGTTGTGGTGCTGCCGTGGATCGAACAGACAACCGGGAGGTGCTCGCCCTGACATGCTGAAGTATCGCGGTGGTCGCCTCGCCAGACATGGTTTCATCGGGGTCGTCCTGATATTGCTCCTGGTGGCTGTGGGCCTGCAGGGGCAGAAGTACATCACCTGGTTCACCTCTCTGCCGTATTCGGCCTTGTTCGAAGAGGCAGGTGGGCTACGGTCAGGAGCCGACGTGATCTTGTCGGGCGTGAAAGTCGGTACGGTGTCCGAGGTTTCGCTGGACGAGGGCGATGTCCGGGTGGAATTCTGGGTCGACGACGGTGTCCGCCTCGGCACCGAAACCGCCGCGCAGATCAAGACCGGATCACTGCTGGGCCGGCGGATGCTCACCCTGGACAGTGTCGGGAGCGGAGTCCTGCATCCTTCAGATGTCATCCCGCGCTCACGGACATCGTCGCCGTATTCACTCAACGATGCGTTGGGGGACCTGACCACCAATGTCACGTCGATCGACACCGATGCCCTGAACCAGTCGCTCGACACGTTGTCGTCGACCATCGATCAGGTTGCGCCCCAACTGGGTCCGACATTCGATGGCTTGAGCGAGCTGTCGCGCTCGATCAACAGCCGCAACGAATCGCTGCGTGACCTGCTGAGCAGCAGCGGTGAGGTCACATCGATACTGTCCGAGCGCAGTGACGAATTGAACGCGCTCATCCTCAACGCCAATTCGTTGCTGGAAGTTCTGGTGGACCGGCGCCAGGAGATCGTGGATCTGCTGGCGAACACCTCCGCGGTTTCCCAGCAGTTGTCGGGTCTTGTCGCCGACAACGAGGCGCAATTGGCCCCCACCCTGGACCGATTGAATTCCGTTGCAGCGCTGCTCGAGAAGAACCGCGACAACATCGGGCAGGCCCTGCCGGGTCTGGCGAAAGTGGCGCTCACCCAAGGTGAGGCAGTGTCCAGCGGACCCTTCTACAACGCCTTCGTCGCCAATCTCATCGACGGACACATGATCCAGCCGTTCATCAACAAAGCATTCGGCATCGAACCGGGTGTACCGTTCCCGATCCCAGGGGGACAAATCCCGGTCGGGGCATCGACGGGACCGGGCCGATGACACGTACCCGGATCGCCGCAGCCGTCATGGCAGTGGTGCTGTTGTCAACGCTCCTCGCGGGATCGGTGTTCGCCTATCAGAAGATGTTCGGCCCCAGAGCGATCAGTGCTGTGTTCACCACCGCAACCGGTATCTACAAGGGCGACGAGGTGCAGGTCGCGGGGGTGAAGGTCGGTTCCGTCGCCGGGATCCACCCGCAGGGGACATCGGTGCGCCTCGACATGAAAGTCGACCGAGGGGTGAAGATCCCGGCCGACGCGCAGGCGATCATCGTGGCCCAGAATCTGGTCGCCGACAGAGTTGTCGCGCTGACGCCGGCCTACCGAACCGAAGGTCCGGTCATGCCCGACGGCGGTGTCATCCCACTCGAACGGACCGGGGTGCCGATCGAGTGGGATGAGATCAAGACGCAATTGACCCGATTGGCAACAGATCTGGGACCGAGCGGCGAACTCTCGGAGAGCACGCTCGGCCGCTTCATCGACAGCACAGCCGATGCGATGGACGGTAACGGCGACAAACTCAGAGCGACCGTCAATGAGCTGTCCGGTGTCGGACGGATCCTTGCCGATGGCAGCGGCGACATCGTTGACATCATCAACAA
This sequence comes from Nocardia sp. 348MFTsu5.1, assembly GCF_000383535.1. Classification (NCBI taxonomy): domain Bacteria; kingdom Bacillati; phylum Actinomycetota; class Actinomycetes; order Mycobacteriales; family Nocardiaceae; genus Nocardia; species Nocardia sp. 348MFTsu5.1. The sequence continues at coordinate 50,759 of NZ_KB911509.1, read as the reverse complement.
CCTGCAAACCTTCGTCACCACGCTCAGCAGCAGCGATGAACAGATCGTCCAGTTCGAGGGCAGGCTCGCGACGTTGACGAGTGTGCTCGACGAGAGTCGATCCGATCTCGATGCGGCGCTGACCGATCTGTCCGTCGCGGTGGTGGAGGTCCAGCGATTCGTGGCATCGAACAGCACCAAGGCAACGGAACAGGTGCAGCGACTGGTGAATGTGACCCAGAACCTGGTTGACCACCGGGCCGACATCGAACAGCTGCTGCACGTCTTCCCGACCAGCATGGCCAACTTCTACAACATCTACAACCCTGACACCGGCACGGAGGCAGGCGTTTTCACGTTGAACAACTTCTCGAATCCGATCCAGTTCATCTGTTCCGGTGTCGCGGCCGTGGAGAACCTGACGTCGGAGGAAGGCGCCAAGAAGTGTCGAGAGTATCTGGGACCTGTACTGCCACTGCTGGCGTTCAACTACCTGCCGTTCCCGGTCAATCCGGTTCTCGGTCCGACAGCTGATCCCGACAACATCATCTACACCGAACCCGACCTCGTCCCGGCGAAGGCGACGCCCGAGAAGCCGGCGGCAGCGACGAATCCCCTTGATTCGCTGCTCCTGCCCATCGAACGGCAGCCGTCGTGAGCCGGGGACACATCGATGCGCGCCTGCTCACACTCGTCGCCTGCGTCGTATTGACGGTGGCCGGCTGTAGCTGGCAGGGCGTCAATTCATTGCCGTTGCCCGGTGCCGCCGGGCGTGGTCCGGACTCCCAGCTCTTCCACGTCCAGATGGCCGATGTCAGTACGTTGGTATCGAATTCGCCGGTCATGATCGACGACGTGGTCGTCGGGAGTATCGGCGACATGACCGTCGCCGGGTGGCACGCGAATGTGGAGGTGTGGGTTGAGAAAGGTGTGGTGGTTCCGGGGAACGTGCAAGCGCATATCGGTCAGACGAGCCTGCTGGGCTCCAACCATCTGGAACTGAATCCACCGCTGGGTGTACCGCCGACCGGCAGTCTCGTCTCCGGTGCCACGATCCCGCTCGACGACACGGCCACGTACCCGACCACCGAACAAACCCTGGCGTCGGTGTCCACGATCATCAACGGCGGTGGTCTCGGGCAGATCGACACCATCATCTCGTCCCTCAACACGGCTTTCGGCGGCCGGGAGGATGCGATTCGGGACCTGATCACCCGGCTCGACACATTTGTCGGTGCTCTGGATCAACAGCGTGAGAACATCGTGGCGACCATCAACAACGCCAACCGCCTGGCCGAAACGTTTGCCACGCAACGCGACATCCTCACCGAAGCTCTGCAAAAGATCCCGCCGGCGTTGGACGTGCTGGTGGCGCAGCGGCCACAGATCAGTACCGCGCTCGAGAAGCTCCGGGTGTTCAGCGACACCACCACCGGTGTCGTCACCGCAGTGCAGGACGATCTGGTGACCGACCTGGAGAATCTGGCACCCACCCTGCGATCACTGGCTGACGTCGGTCCACAACTGGACAAGGCCATCGCCTACGCAACGGTGTATCCCTACGGTCAGAAGACCATCGACCGCGCTGTCCGGGGCGACTACATCAATCTCCATGCCACTGTCGACCTCACCGTGGAGCGGATGCAGCGCGAACTTCTCTTGGGTACCCCGCTGGGAGATCCGAACGCGGTGGTCCAGGCTGCGGTGGGAGATCCGGGATATGGCCGGTACGTCCGTGATCCACTGAGTGCGCCGATCTCCGGGGGTGAAGGATGATCATTTCCGGGTTCGTTCGATTCCAGCTAGTCGCCTTTGCGCTCATGTCCGTGATTGCGATGGTCGTGATGCTGTTCTCGTACATGCAGATTCAGACCCAGCTCGGGATCGGCCGGATGACGGTGACCCTGGATCTCCCCGCCGCCGGCGGACTGTACCGATTCGGCAACGTCACCTATCGGGGCGCGGAGGTGGGCCGGGTCGTCTCGGTTGGTCTCACCGACAACGGCGTTCGCGCCTCGCTGTCGATCGACAGCAGCGCAAAGATACCCGCGGATCTGCAGGCGCAGGTGCGCAGTATGTCGGCTGTCGGTGAACAGTACGTGGACCTGCGGCCCACGACGGATTCGGGCCCGTATCTGCACGACGGCTCGGTGATCACCGCGGAGCGGACCGAGATTCCGCAACCGGTCGGCCCGATGCTCGACGAACTCAGTGACCTCGTCGGCAGTATTCCGAAGGACAAACTCGGCGATCTGATGGACGAGTTGTATCGGGGGCTCGGTGGGCAGCGGTATGAGCTGCAATCCCTCATCGACTCGTCATCGAAGCTGGCCGGCGAGTTCAGCGACCTGGGCGAGACGACTCGGACCCTGATCGAGGACGCCGAGCCGTTGCTCTCCTCGCAGGTACGGTCGGCAGACGCGATCGAGATCTGGAGTCGTTCGCTGGCGGGAGTCACCGACCAACTGCGGATCAATGATCCGCAGATCCGCGCGATTCTTGGGTCGGGACCGGGCTTTTCGAACGAGGTGACAAACCTACTCGGGTCCGTCGAGTTCACGTTGCCGATCCTGCTGGCGAATCTGACGTCGGTGGGCCAGCTCGCGGTCACGTACAACGCGGCCCTCGAGCAGCTGCTGGTGCTACTGCCGCCGTCCATCTCGATGATTCAGGCGGTGCAGCCCAAGAACAATGCCGCCGGACTCGGTTTGGGCGATTTCCGGATCAGTGGCGTCTCGGATCCTCCGGCCTGCACGGTGGGGTTCCTGCCGCCGGATCAGTGGCGTCCACCGTCGGACACCACGACTATCGACACACCGGAAGGTCTGTACTGCAAGTTGCCGCAGGATTCCGACATCGCGGTCCGGGGTGCGCGCAACATTCCATGCCTCGGTGTTCCGGGTAAACGGGCGGCAACCGCCGAATTGTGCAACAGCGACGACGAATTCGTGCCGGTATCACCCACGCAACCTCTACTCGGCAACTATCCGCCGGACCCGAATCTGGAGCAGCAGGGCATCACACCGGGGGTGGCCACCGCGCGGTACTCGCCGAGCACAGGCACCTACGTCGGACCGGATGGCGCGCTGTACCAGCAGACCGACGTCGCGGACTCGCAGAAACAGACAACGTGGCAGGGCATGCTGCCGCAGAGCTGAAACCTAGACCGGATCGAAGGCCGAAATCTTCCAGGTACCGTCCACCTTGGACAGTGTGACGCGTACGCTGCTGGCTGTCAGTGCGGGATCGGGTTTGTCTGTGCTGGTGGTTGTCTGGTTGATGAACACCAGGACCGTCGCCGAATCCTTGTCGATGTCAGACACTGCCGATCGGACGACCTCGGTCTGGGTGTCCACCGAATTCTGCTGGGCGGCCGGTGCCACGACCTTTTCGGTGAACTCGGTGTAGTAGGTCAGGAATTCGCCGGTGAGGTTGGTCTTGGCCGCGGCAAGATCTTCGGTCAGTGTGTCCGGGGAGTACGACAACAGCGCGACGGTGCCGGAATTTGCTGCCGCGATCGCCGATTCCTTTGCGCCGGAATCGGTGTGCTTGTCCGGTGCGTACAAGAAGAAGTAGGTGGCCGCTGCCGTGATCAGTGAGGCGGCGACCAGCAGTGCAAGTGCCACGGTGCCGAGTCTGGCTCGACGGGTCGGCCGCCGGATGTCCGACTGTTCGACGACCGCTTCGGGTTCGTCGTCTTTGGTAAGCGTGACCGCTGCGCTGGAATCGCTCATGGCACGAACTCCACTTTCGACATCTTCAGATCTCCATCAACTTTGGTCACGGTGACACTCAGCCGCCATGACCGGGGTTCCTCCTTGGCACCGGCGGCGTTGGTGACCTCGGAAGTGGCCGCCACCAGGACAACTGCGGAATCGTCGGTCATCGACTCGACCGCGGAAGCGTTGACCTGCCCCTTGGTGGTGACCTGGGACTGTTCGACAACACTGGTGAAATCGTCGGCGCGACTTTGAAATTCGGTGAGGAAGGCGCCGGTGGAGTTGTCGAGTACCCGCTGCACGTCAGCCGCCGCCTGATTGAAGTCGAGTGAGGTCAGGGTGACAACGCCCTGCCGCGCGGCGGCATCGAACTCGGCCTCGAGGTCCTGCGACTTGGTGACCTGGCGGTGTTGCCAGGCCAGATAGCCGCTCACGCCCAGTGCCGCGACGATCACGACCGCCGCGAGCGCGATTGCGATCGCACGTTTGCCGGGCCGCCGTAGCCGTGTCCACCGTCGATGTGACGCAGGTCCTTTGTCGGTGTCCTCGTCGAGGGCAACATCTTCCGTGCCGAGATCTTCTACGCCGAGATCTTCTGCGCCGAGATCCTCGGTGTCGACCTCCTCTGGCGCGGCAACGGTGGCAGCATCGTCAGGCACCGCTTCGTCTGCAGTCTCGGTAGCAGTCGATGATTCCTCGGATTGGCGTCGCAATTGGGCGGCGCGTGCGCGGGCGCGAGCCGCTACCGCACTGGCTTCGGCGGCTTCGGCGAGCGCCTCGGCTTCCAGGACTGCCAGATCGGTGGTGTCGATTTTGGTCATCGTGCCCTCCAGGCGCCCCCCGGCGCATCAGTTGCAGGCCGTGCCGGTCGCAAGAGATTCACTGGCCCTCATTCCTTCCAGGGTGATTGTCGCAACCTGCTCGGCGACTTCATGATCGATGTACGCGGGCCTCATCTCCATTTGGCGGACAGCTGAATTGGTACTTGTGGACTGGGTCAGGCGGCCGGTAGTCGGGCGTTGCTGTGGAACACCTCGGCAGCGTCGGCGGTGTCGGACGGTATGGCGGCCGCGGTCAGCGCGTGAGACTTGAAGGCCGCTGCGGCTGAGCTCAGCTGATGAACCACAGAGTCGGACCCGGCGTCGGAATCGAGTGGCCACGAATCACCCCAGAAGGACACCTCGACGTTGCCGCTTTCGATCGCCTTCACCACCCCGCCCTGAACCCGGTCATCGCTCTTGAAGAGGTCGGCGGCAATTGCGAGTGCCTGAGGATGGCGGCCGAGACCACCGGTGGCAAGTGCCTTTTCGAGATCGGCGACATCCGCGCCGAGAATTTTCACAGGGCGGGTGTCACAGTTGTCGGTGAGTATCACCGTCACATCCCAGCCGGCCATCACCCGGTCGTAGACGAACCCACCCGCGTGCTGGACAACGTCGGAGACGCTGCGGGCCACCACATTGAGCTGATATCTCATCGAACTGACTCCTCATTGCCGGATGCGGTCTGGAGAATGGGTAGAACGGTGTCGACGGCTCGGGAAAGCTGTTCTCGAACATCGGAATCCGGGGTGGCCGCCCAATACTGGAAGCCGCATGTCAGGGCGCCGATGAGGGCGGTGGCGCGTGTCTCCCACACGATCGGTTCGGCGTTCTCGATGCTGACTCCGGCCGAGGTGCGGAGGATGTCGGCCAACGGCGGAATCATCCGCTGTGTCGTCATGTGCAGGAATCGTGACATCTCACGCTCAGTTGATGCCAGGTGCAGAAGGGCCCGGTTCTGTTCGTTTGCATCGACGGTTGCACCGCACGCGGCATCGAGGATCGCCTCGCGTAGTGGCATCCGGTCGAGATTGGCCGCGAAGTAGGCCAGGAGGTCCTCGGAGCCCATGGCGACGGTCTCGGCGAATAGTTGGCCCTTGCTTCCGTAGTGCCGGTACAGGCTGCGTGGTGATACACCGGCGAGGGCTGCGATCGCGCCCATGGTGGTTGCCTCGTATCCGTGGGTGCGGAACGCCTCCAGCGCCGCACCAACGATGGCGCGCCGGGTCTGTTCGGCGCGTTCCTCAACGGTTCGCGGCTGGTACCTGGGCAGTTCCGCACTGCTATGAGTGGCGGAGGTCACATGGCATAGTGTGCCATTGGCAGAGTGTGACACACAAGGGGCAAATCGTGGCGGGCGGCGGTTACGGCGCCGCAGGGCCCGGTCCGGCGCCGTCACCGGCCCGGACGTCTGACATCTCGATGATCGCGTGCGCGGGGCAGTCCATGAGTGCACGCATGACCTGATCACGGTCTTCCGGTGGGACCTCACCGTTGCCGATCAGCGACGCGTAGTCCCAGTCGTCGAGCGAAAAGTATTCGGGCGCATGCTTTGCGCAGGTGCCGAATCCGTCACAGATCGTGCGGTCGAGGCGAATCCTCATAGCCGGGCTCCAATCTCGACCGCGAATGGTCTGAGCGTGCGATAGGGCGCCTCGGCGCAGGTGGTGCATCGACCGGACCGGTGGTCGGCGACGGCGTCCGGGAATCGGGACAGCACCGTGGCGGCGACATTGGTGGCCGCATCCAGCGTTGCGCACGCGCCGCGGCCGCGCAGGACCACCGACCACCGCTCGAGGCGGGCGAGGTCATCGGCGCCGGCGATTCCGTCGCGCAGGGCGTCGAGGACGGCCGCCATGGCCGCGGTGCCGTTGAAGCAGGATCCGCACTGACCGGCGTTCTCTCGATCGAAGTAGCGCATCACCGATGCGGCGACCGCCACGGGGCACTCATCGGTGAGCAACGAGATGGCGCCGCAACCGAGGCCGCCGCCGAGTGACCGGATGCTGTCGGGGTCGAGGGTGCCGGTGAGGACGTCGCGGCTGAGCAGGCCGCCGAAATAGCCGCCCATGAGTACGCCTCGTACGTCGTCGGATGCGACACCGTGCATGGCAAGCAGGTCCGCGAACGGCAATCCGTGCGGGATCTCATACAGGACAGGCGCTTTGCCTGCGCCGGTGACTGTGGCCAGGAATGTGCCGGGCGACGACGTGGTCCCGCGAGACCGGAATGCCGCGGCACCGTGGCGCGCGATGTGCGGAATGTGTGCCAGCGTCTCGACATTGCTGACCAGCGTCGGCATTCCGGCCACACCCTGCTCGAAAGGACGCGGTGGCTTGTCGCTGGGCTTCGCCGGGCCACCGTTGATCGCACGAATCGCAGCTGTCTCTTCGCCGCTGACGTATCCGGCTTCGACCACGAGCACCGACAGTTCGAGGTCGCCGAGAATCTCCGCGGCGTCGCCCAATGCTGCTTCGATGGCCGCAGCGGAGGCGGTGTCGGAGACGTAGACATGGCCCCGACGGGCACTGACAACGGCGGCCGCCAACCGGAGGCCGTCGAGGACCAGGTGGGGGCGGTGCCGCATCAGCCAACGGTCCTTCACCGAAGCGGGTTCTCCCTCTTCACCATTGGCGACGACGACGGCTTCTCCCGCGCGCAGTCCGTGTTCTCGGACCGACCGCAACTTGATCCCCAGCGGGAATCCGGCACCTCCGCGACCGCGCAGTCCTGACTCGTCCACCTCACCGAGTAGCCGGTCCGGATTCTCGAGGGGCTGATAGCCGCCGCTGCGGCGGTAGTCGGCAAGATCTTCGACCCGACGATCGGTGTGCAGCAATCGCGGGGTGATCCCGGGTAGGGAGGCGACGGTGATCGGTATCGGGTGGTCGGTGGCAACTGTGGTGGGGGCAGTACTCATGACCCTCGATTCTCTTGGCCGCGTGGGGCTATCCGCTGCCCACCGCCGTGTCGCACGGCTAGGCTCACCCCCATGAGAACGGCGGTGTTACGGATCAACGTTGATCCCGAAGGTGTGTTCACGCGGCAGCAGTTATCGGACGGCATGGCGCAGCTCCGCTCCGAAGCGGTGCATCTGGGCGCCGAACTGATCGACGTGGACCTCGCATCGGCACCGGCGGGCCGCCGGGAGATCGAACTCCTGATGACCGGAGACAACCCCGACGTTCTGCATCGCCAAGGGCTTGATCTGTGCGAGAAGGTCTTTGGGGTGGTTCCGCGTGCCGGTGTCGTGACCTTCATCAGCCGGGGGACGGACGACGACGCGCATGGCGTTCTTGCCGGATTCGGCCTGACCGCGGATATCGATCGGACGGCCGGGCCGGACGGCTGGGATGTGGTGGTGGTCCACATCGCCGAGGCTGATCTCGACCGGGTCCCGGAGAGCCGTATTCACACCGCACTCGAGGCCTCCCTCAACTGTGAGGTCCAGATCCGCGCGGTGTGAGCGCGCCGTGTCGTGCCGGCTCATGAGTCCGCCAAGAACTTCAGGATGTCGGGAGCTGCCTGGACCCACGTGTCGAACATGTTGAAGCCGCCCGACCTACCAGATGCCCGGTCTTCCATCGCGCGTTCCCACGCGTCCTCCGGCCACGGCGGATCGATCAGGGTGCTGCCCCGGATCAGGCAACTGACCTCCAACGATGTGCGCTTGGGGTGATCGAGGTCGTTCTCCCCGCCCCGGATGATGAGCGTGGGAACGGTGATGCGGTCGAACAATTCGTCGTCGACCCCGGGGATCGTCTGGCCCGGTTTCGGAACGTATGTGCCGAGCCACCGCAGGGACAGTTTCACGAACTCGTCGGGGTCGAGATCCAGCAGTCGCTGCTTGTTGGCCGGGTTCTCGTCGATACGCTCTCGCCATTCCCGCATCTGTACGAGTCCTTCGACTCCGAGTCCGCGCACCGCCTGCAGGCTCGGCAGTACGTAGTAGGCGCCCAGGTTGAAGGTGCCGTAGATGCCGCCGACGATGTTCCACAACACCAGCTTGCTCACGAGTTCCGGGTAGAGGATCGACAGGAGCATCGAGTCCCGGGCGCCGCCGGACCCGCCTGCGATGACGCACGGACCGCGGTCTAGTCCCTTCAACAGTGCCGCGAGTGTCTCGGCCCGCATATGGGATTCGGAGGGGCCGTAGAACTGGATGTCGGAGGCCCCGCAGTTGGGGCGGTCCCACAGCAGGACGGAGTAGCCGCCGTCGACCAGGGCCTGTGCCAGCGGTCGCAGACCCGGGATGTCCTTTCCGAACCTCCCTCCGGGCGTCAGGACGATGAGTTCGTCTGACGTGCCGAGGATTTCGTAGACCACCTTGCCGCCGTGGATCTCCATGCTGCTGTTCTGTGGACCGGCCACTGTTTCTCCTGCGCTCATGCGGTGACGAGGACGTCGTCGCCGACCACCCGCACCGGGTAGGTGCGGATACTCCACTCCGGCTTCACTGCAGTTGTCCCGGTGGACAATTCAAAGCCCCACTGATGCCAGGGGCAGTAGATGAACTCCATGTCCCGGACCATCACCGCATCACCGGGCACGCTGTCGTCGACGATGGTTTTCCCGCGGGCCCGCCCTGAACACAGGGGCCCGCCCTCGTGCGGGCAATAGTTGGCGATCGCATAGAAGGTGCCGCCCACGTTGTAGACACCGACACCGTGGCGTCCGATCGGGACGACCTTCGACGAGCCCGGCGGGATCTCGGTCACCGTGGCAACCACGTGTTCGCGTCCCTGGGCCAGCCGCGGCGGTTTCGTTTCGTCCGGGGTTGTCTCGTCCGGCATCTCAGAGCACCCGAACCTGATCCTTGAGGGCCGGAACGAATTCGGGCAGGTGATAGGTCTCGATGCCGTTGCGGAACATCACCGCGTCGCGGGCATGCCGGGGGAGATGCTTGACGAGCCAGCGCGGGTCGTCGAACGTCCAGTGCGGATAGTCCGAGGAGAACAGCAGGATCTTGTCGGCCTCCATCCACTCGAACGCGCGGGTCAGTTCGGTCTTGTCCTCGGGGTAGTCCAGCGGCTGGGTCGTGAACTTGATGTGTTCCTTCACGTACTCCGACGGCTTACGCTTGATCGACACAAAGGACTTGCGGGCCTCGTAGATGGCGTCCATCCGCCACATCAACGGCAGGATCCAGGTGAACGCATGCTCGACGAACACCACCCGCAGCGCCGGGAACCGGTCGAAGACACCGTCGAAGATCAGGCTCATGATCTGGTTCGCTGCCAGGAGCGAGTAGGTGACCATGAAATCGTGGTTGTAGCTCGGGAATCCGACCGGTGGCATCGGCATCGTCTCGTAGGCGCCGCGGCCCAGATGGCAACTGACCGGCAGATCATGCTTGACTGCGGTCGCCCACAATCGGTCGTTGGCCGGGTTGCCCCAGGACGGTCGCGGCTCGGCCTTGATGAGGATCTGGGCCATGTATTCGTGCCCTGCCCACTTCTCGATCTCCGGGACAACACTGGCGGGATCGTCGATGGCGACACAGATCGAACCGCGCCAGCGCTGATGCCAGTTGTTGTGGGGGTCGAGCCAGTGGTTGGCCAACCAGGTGTTGACGCCCGCGGCGAGGGCCGCGGTGGCTTCGGGGAGCCGCGCCGCCTTGACGGTCGGTTCGAGGATTGCGATGTCCGAGCCGGCGTCGATGATCAGCTGGCGGAAGGCCAGGTCCGGATCGCTGCCCGGGAACTCGCCGTCGGCCGGGAACGAGTCGACCCGCATCGCGAATGAGTGCGCGTAGTCGGGCGCGTCGTAGATGATCGTGTCCCCGACTTTGTGGCTGAGGAAGTACTGACTCCGGTAAGGCTCGGGTATGTAGTCGACCAGCTCGCGGCGGCGTGGGACCGGGTGGACGTCGGAGTCGACAACCCGGACCGGGATCATCTCGGTATCGGGTGTGCGTTCGTGAACTTCGGTGGTGGTCATGGCTTTTCCCTTCAGGCCAACTCGTGGGTGGCCAGCCCGGCCCCGACGTCGATGCCGTAGATCGAGGCGGCATTTCGCCAGCAGAGCTTGTCGCGTTGTTCGGGACTCAACGAGTCGGGCAGCGCGTCCACAGTGTTGCAATGCCAATGGGGATAGCTTGAGCCGAACATCACCATGTCGTCCTTACCGGTGAACCCGAACCACTCTCCGGCGAAGTCGGTGTTGCCGGGACCGTCGATGCTGCTCTGCACGAAGTAGACGTGGTCGGGTAGGTAGTCGCTGGGCATCCGCGGTGCCCACGGTGTCTGCTCGAGATGCGGGCGACCGAAGGTGTCCATCCGCCAGATGAACGGGGTCAGCAGGTCGGCGCCGCCATTGGCCCAGACGAATTTCAGTCCGGGGATCCGTTCGAAGACACCCTCGGCGATCATGTTCATCAGGTGATAGATGTAGTTCAGATCCATGAAACCCAGGTATTGCTCGTACGTCCGGGCATGGCCTGAGGGAGTGGGCGGGAAGGCGATGCTCTCGCCGGTTTCGATGTGAACTGCCACCGGGAGGTTCGCGTCCGCGGCGGCTTCCCAGATCGGCCAGAACTGTGGTTTCCCGTACAGTTCGCGTGACTGGAGCGGGATGCCGATCTGGACCACACGCGGATGGTCCTTCCAGCGGTCGATCTCCCGCAGGGCGCCGGTGACGTCCTCGGGGTTGATTCGGATGGTTCCGCGGAATCGGTCACCGAACTCGGCGGATTCCAGCCAGCGCGACACCATCATCTCGTTGTGTGCGGCCAGCACCGCACTGGTCAGGTGGCGGTCGGGGAGAATGCCGCGGGTCATCGGGTGCAGGATCGCCACGTCGACACCGCGGTCGACGAACAGCTGCTGCGCGACCAGCGCCGGATCTGAGCCCGGGTAGCCGCGATCGGGTCCACGGGTGCCCGGCGCGTACTCACCACCGGGCGCGCCGTACCAATCCATCTCGGCGTCCGGTATGCCGCGGCTTTTGAAGGGTTCTCGCAGGAAGCTGCGCATGTCCTTGTTGGAGGTGAAGAAGACGTGCACGCTGGTGTCGATGACGGGTGTGGTGGTGCCGTCGGGATGTGTCCTCATCGGCTGGTCTCCGCGCGTCGAAGGGTGATCGGGGTTGCGAGTTCTTGTTCGGCGCAGAGCCTTTGGAGCTTGACGAGGGTCTCGTCGAGACCCGGGCCCAACTTGGGGCCCGGCGTGAAGGTGGCAGGCAGGTGGCGCATGCCCTGGATGACACCGATGGTGTCGTAGTGGACAGCCGCGTCGGGATCGCAGCGGTAGTCGGGCATCCGGTCGAGTACCGCAAGCAGCATCGCCTTGAACACCGTACGTGCGACATTTGATCCGACGCAACGGTGGATTCCGAGTCCGAAGCTGTAGTGCCGGTTGGCGCCGCGGTCGAGTTGTATGTTGTTCGGTTCAGGGAAGACTTCCGGGTCACGATTTGCCATCGCCCATGAAATCCACAGCCGCTCACCCTCTTTGAGGTCAGTTCCGGCGTACGTGCAGTCAGCTGAGATGGTTCTGCCATCACCGGGCGCCGGGGTGAAGTACCGCAGGAACTCCTCGGTCGCCGAGTTCAGGAGATCGTCCCGATCCTCACTGAGACGGGTGCGTTCGTCAGGGTTCTCCGAGAGCCATTCGAGAGCGTGTGCGGTGAGCGCCGTGGTGGTGTCGAACCCGCCGCCGATGATGAGGCCCAGCATGCCGAACACTTCCATGTCCGGGGCGGGTTCCCCGTCGATCCGCATGTCGATCAGCGCCTGAATCAAACCCGGGCGGGGATTCTCGCGTATCTCGGCCACGTTGACCGCCAGGTCCAGGCCCATCTCCTGATACATCTCGAACACCCGTGCGGCATCGGGTGAGTCCACGGGTGTGTAGACCGAGGCGTGCACCGGTTCGCAATAGATCGACCACTTCTCGAGTGGCACCCCGAGCATGGCCAGCGTGAGGACCGCCGGTACCACATTGGCCAGGTCATCCACGAAATCGATTGTCCCGCTTTCGATCTTCTCATCGATACTAGCGTTGACAACCTCGCGGATGAAGGGTTCCCACCGCTTCACCGCGGCGGGTGACAGGTAGGGATTGAGGACCTGCCGGTACTGGTGGTGCTCGGGTTCATCCATTTCGAGGATGCCACCCCGGACTGCCATCTCATGCTGCGGTGTGGGAATGCTGATTCCCCGGTACCCCTTGCGAACGCCTTCGATGTCGTTGTCGTTCGACACGTAAGGGGATCGGGCCAGTTCGAAGACCTCATTGTTGCCGGCGGCCACCCAGTGACCGTCGTAGGTCTCTGTCCAGGCGAGGGGGCACTTCTGATGCATCTCCTCGGTGATCGACTCGAACTCGTGTCGGTACTGCGGTGTGTGACGATCGAAGTGGATACCATCGCGCGATCGGTGGTCTTCGGTGGATTGTTCGGCGGTCACGGGTGAGGTGTCCTTTCTTCCGTCACTGTGTCGAAAGTGCGTTGGGGGCCGTCTCTTACGAGCCCCGGCGGGTACCTTCGACAACTTTTCAAATGGGCCTCGAGCCGGAGCGCCCCGGTATTAGGAATGCTATTTCATTCCCGAAGAAGGATCCTGTGGTTTGCGAGAATGCTACTCTTCGGTCGATTCTGCAACAAGGGTTTGGATCATCAGCGACCGGCTCGTCAGGGTGGGTGAGTCCGCCGGGAACCCCTGATTCTAGCCGATATCGGGGCATCCGACTGAAGTTCCATCGCCCTGATTTCGTCGATTTCTGGTGCGCTGTGGGCCTGGAACCAAGGACGTGGGGAGAGAAAATGCCTGATACCCGGCTCGGCGAGCAGGCCACGGCTGTCATTCGGGTTCGCGAGGAATTTGAATCCTCAGCGATGGAAAACTTTCGATCGCATTTCTGGAAATGCGGGTTTCTCGGCATGAATCGACTGAACAAGATTTCGGGTCGAGTTATTTTTCGAGGACTCCGAGTGGGAAAGTGCACATGGCGTTTGATTCGCGGACGGCAACTATTTTCGCTGCAGAAAACGTATTGATTCTCCGACAATATCGGCGCATGATTGCCGCCGATGAATTGAAAGGAAATGCTCGTGTCTGACATTCATAGTGGTCATCCGGTCGGTGAGCGTGTCTCCGGTGAGGAAAAAGTGTCGTTTGACCGCGAGGTCGATGTACTCGTTCTGGGCACCGGGGCAGCCGGGATGACGGCTGCGCTGTCGGCGGTGCATGCCGGCGCGGATGTGGCGATCTACGACAAGGCGGCAACCGTCGGCGGGACCAGCGCTGTCTCGGGAGGAATCGCCTGGATCCCCGCGCATCATCGCAGCCCTGACGGTGAACTGACCATCGACGATGCGCTGAGTTACCTGCGGGCGCAGTCGCTGGACTCGATGGACGACGACCTTGTCGAGGAATTCGTCCGAACCGGTGAGGCGGTGGTCGACTTCGTGGAGGCGCACAGTGCGCTCCGGTTCGAGATCGCCGACGGATTTCCGGACTACAAACCGGAGTTGCCCGGCGGTCGCCCTTCGGGCGGACGATCCCTGAGCCCGATCCCCTTTGATCTCAATCGGTTGGGGGAGTGGCGGAATCGGATCACCACCTTCCCTGCGGACTGGAGCAACGTTGGGTTCGACGCCGAGACCAGGGCCAGACTCAATGCGGCGGTGGATCTTTCAGATGACTCCGACGTGTGCGTAGCAGGTGCTGCGCTGATCGGTGGCCTCCTCCGGGGATTGCTGGATGCCGGTGTCGTCCCCGAGACCGGCGCGCAGGCACGTCGCCTCATCACCGAGTCGGGGCGTGTGGTTGGTGTTCATCTGGTCAAGGGAGACAAGGAGTTTGCGGTCAGGGCCCGCAGCGGGGTCATCTTGGCGACCGGCGGATTCGAATGGGATCCGGCGTTGGTGAAGACGTACCTGCGCGGCCCGATGCACGGTCCGGTGTCGCCGCCGAACGGTACCGGCGACGGACTGCGGATGGCGATGGCACTCGGTGCCGATCTCGGCAACATGAGCGAAGCCTGGTGGGTGCCGATCGTACGGATCCCGGGCGACACGATCGAGGGTAGGCCGCGCAGCCGAAGCGTCCGGCTCGAGCGGACCCGTCCACGCAGCATCATGGTCAACCGGGCCGGTAAACGATTTGTCAACGAGGCCTCAGAATACAATTCGATGGCCGGGGCATTCCACTATTTGGACTCCAAGGGTGGCTACGTCAACGATCCGGGATGGATCGTTTTCGATGCGTTGCATTTCAAACGATTCGGTTTCCTGGGAGTCGATCCAAAAGATTCAATTCCGGAATGGTTTTCGGAATCACAAGATTTACGTGAACTCGCCACCAAGGTGGGAATCGATCCTGACGGCCTGGAAAAAACCGTCACGGAGTGGAATCGTAATGTCGCCGCGGAGGTGGATCCGGAGTTCGGCCGCGGCTCGAGTGCCTATGACGGATGGTGGGGCGACGAAAACTCGCCGACGGTGGCCGGACGCACACTCGGTCCGCTGGACACCGGCCCCTTCTACGCCGTCCCGGTGACGGTGGGCGCCATGGGCACCAAGGGTGGGCCGCGAACAGATCGTGATGCGCGGGTGCTGCACGTCGATGGGGCAGTGATCGAGGGACTCTTTGCGGTCGGCAACGCCATGGCCGGTGTCACGGGACGCGCGTACGGTGGCGCGGGCGGCACGATCGGCCCCGGCATGGTCTGGGGACTTCGTGCAGGTCACAGGGCGGCAACAGGGAGATCGCTGTAGCCCAGTGGTGTCCGTTGTGCCCGGTCTGGGTGGAGTTGCACACGGCGTGGTGGCTGCGGTGTTGATAATCTCGCACAAAGAGGCACCCTGCCTGCGACATCGCGCTCTGCGGGCCGCGGTGGCGATCGATTGAGAGAGGCCGGAGGTGGCAGTGGGCGTCAAGGGACCGGCGAGGCCGACAAAAGCCGATGTCGCCCGGCTGGCCAAGGTCTCACCGGCGACTGTCAGCTACGTCCTCAACAACGTCGCAGGTCAGAAGATCTCCGCCCAGACCCAGGCTGCGGTACGCAGCGCCGCCGAGACGCTCGGCTACCGGCCCAACCTGGCGGCCCGCAACCTGGCGGTGGGTGGCAGTGGTGTGGTGCTGTACGTGCTACCCCGCATGGCACTGAGTGAGTTGCCGATCGAGGTCGGCAGCCGCCTGACAAACGCGCTGGCCAAGCATGGCGTGGTCGTCTCGTTGCAGTTCGAGACCAAAGATCCGGCGAGCATGACAGGCGCGATCGCCAACTTGAATCCGATAGCCGTGACCAGCATCTTTCCGCTCTCGGCCGAACCGCGCGCCGTCGTCGAGGCCGCCGGTATCCGGCACATCGACGTGGTCAACACTCACCTCGACGGATTCGACTCTCTGAACCTCGCGGTCGGGGAGCTGGTGGTGGACCACCTGGTGTCCAAGGGGCACACCAACGTGGCGTTCGCCGGTATCGACGTGCCCAAGCAGCTGGCGTTGAACGGCTTTCGGCGGGCCGGCATCCGGGCGGCAGCCCTCGAGCGGGGCCTTCCCGAAATCCCCGCCGGGTCGTTTGAGCCCAGCGGAGCCAACGCGGCCACGATCGTCACCGAGTGGGCTCGGCAGGGTGTGACCGCCGTGTATGCCGCGAGCGACGACGCCGCGTTTGTGGTGCTCCACGGGCTGCGTGAGGCGGGTCTACGGTGCCCGGAGGATCTCGCTGTCATCGGCGGTGAGGCCAGCCCACTGGGACCCGTCAGCAATCCTCCGCTGACCTCGGTGAAGATCCATGCCGGCGCGATTGTGGACGCCGCGGTGGCCGCGATGATGCGCGAGCTCGGATATCAGCCGGACGAGGATCCCAGCAGTGCGAACGTCTTTGAGCTGATTCAGCGCCAATCGACCTGATCGTCGCTGGTCAGCGCGCTCCACAACTGGTTCAGGAACTATCTCTCAGAATTTCGTGACGCGAGTCACTTACGCGTGTAAGCTCGCATTCAGTCCAAACCAGTTCTGCAAATAGTTGATGTCCCGGCGCAGTGAATGCTCGTAATTCGGGAAAGCTGCTCCCCGGGACGATCGTGTGACGAAATTGGCCACTTTTCGGATCTCCGAGTGGTTTGCGAAGCGTGCCGATATTGCGTCGACGGCACAGAGGGAGGGGTAATCCGGTGACGGTGAGTGCGAATAGCGATGTGCATTTCGATCCTTATGACGTGGAATTGAATGCCGACCCGTATCAGATGTTTCGTCGGCTCCGGGAAGAAGTGCCGCTCTACTACAACAGCGAACACGACTTCTACCTGCTCAGTCGCTACGCCGACGTCCACGGCGCGCTGACAGACCCCACGACCTTCAGTTCTGCGCGTGGTGCGATTCTCGAGCTGATCAGGGCGAACATCGACATCCCGCCCGGTGTGCTGATCTTCGAGGATCCGCCGGTCCACACCGTTCACCGAAAGCTCCTGGCTCGAATGTTCACGCCCCGCAAGGTGTTTGAGCTGGAGCCGAAGATTCGCGAGTTCTGCGCCCGCAGTCTTGATCCATTGATCGGTGCCGGAGAGTTCGACTTCGTCGCCGATCTCGGCGCGCAGATGCCGATGCGGGTGATCGGGATGCTGATCGGAATCCCGGAGGCAGATCAGGTGGCCATCCGGGAACACGCCAATGCCCAGATGCGTACCGAGGCAGGCAAACCGATGAAGGCCGCCGAGGAAGGGATCGACACCGGTGAGATATTCGCCGACTACATCGACTGGCGCGCCAAACATCCTTCCGATGACATCGTGACCGAATTGCTCAACGTCGAGTTCGAAGATGAGACCGGGACGACCCGCAAACTCACCCGCGCAGAGTTGCTCACCTATGTCAATGTGGTTGCCGGCGCGGGCAACGAGACGACCACCCGGCTGATCGGATGGGCCGGCAAGGTTCTTGCCGAGCATCCGGATCAGCGGCGCCAGCTCGTCGAGGATAATTCGTTGATACCCAGGGCGATTGAAGAGCTGCTGCGGTTCGAGCCGCCAGGGCCGCATGCGTCGAGGTATGTGACCCGCGACGTCGAATACTACGGCCAGACCGTACCCGCGGGTAGCGTGATGATGTTGCTGCTGGCCTCCGCCTGCCGCGACGATCGCCAGTTCCCGCCGAACGGTGATGTTTTCGACATCAATCGCGAAGCCCACCCGCACCTTGCCCTCGGCGTCGGCACACATTTCTGCCTCGGCTCGTCGTTGGCCCGTCTGGAAGGACGGATTGCGCTCGAAGAGATTCTGAAGCGATTCCCGGAATGGGACGTGGACCTCACCCGCGCGACCTTGTCCCCGACCTCGACGGTCCGGGGTTGGGACGCGATGCCCGCCGTCATTCGCTGAGAGTGCAGATACCCAGTGCCAGAACACGAAAGCATCTGGAGTGACCTTCAGGGTGTTGCCTTTGAGCAGGGTTACCTGACGATTGGTGGCATTCGGACCCGCTTCCTGCATGCCGGTGACCACAGCAAGCCGGTCCTGGTTCTGCTCCACGGATCCGGCGGTCACGCCGAAGCCTACGTGCGCAATCTGGAGGCACACTCCGAGCACTTCTCCACCTGGTCGATCGACATGCTGGGGCACGGCTACACCGACAAACCCGGTCACCCGCTCGAAATCCCGCACTATGTGGACCATTTCCTGGGATTCCTCGATGCGATCGATGCCCCTCAGGCCAGCCTGAGTGGCGAGTCCCTCGGCGGTTGGGTGGCTGCACGTGTTGCCGCCGACCACCCGGATCGGATCAACCGGTTGGTGCTGAACACCGCCGGCGGATCGCAGGCCGACCCGGTCGTGATGAAACGGATCATCGATTTGTCGATGGCCGCCGTGCAGGATCCGACGTGGGAGACCGTGCAGGCCCGCATCAAGTGGCTGATGGCAGACAAGTCGAAAGGCTACGACGATATCGTCGCAAGCCGGCAGCGGATCTACCGCCAACCGGGCTTTGTCGATGCGATGAGCGACATCATGGCCCTGCAGGATCCGGAGATCAGAGCCCGGAACCTGCTGGGGCCCAGCGAATACGGACGTATCACGGCACCGACGATGGTGCTGTGGACCAGCGACGATCCGACCGCGAACGTCGACGAAGGCCGCCGCATCGCATCGATGATCCCGGGCTCACGCTTCGAGGTGATGACCGGTTGTGGACATTGGCCGCAATACGAGGATGCCAAGACGTTCAACGCGCTCCACCTCGAGTTCCTGTTGGGAGGCTGACGCGTGTCATCGGCTATCGACGGTGGAGCAATCGAAGGGGATCAGGTCGGTCACGCCCCGCAGACAACGCAGGTTGATGTGGTGATCGTCGGTGCCGGCCCGGTGGGGCTCACCCTCGCCAACATTCTCGGCCTCCAGAATGTTCGGACCCTGGTGGTCGACGAGCGGGAGACGCTGATCGACTACCCGCGTGGGGTGGGTCTGGACGACGAGTCCCTACGTACGTTCCAGGCGATCGGTCTTGTGCAGCAGGTACTCCCGCACACCAGCCCGAACCAGATCCTGCGCTTTGTCGATGCCAGGCGCCGGTTGCTGGCCGAAATCGCCCCGACCGATACCTCATTCGGGTGGCCCAAACGCAATGCGTTCGTTCAGCCGTTGGTCGACGCGGAACTGCTGGCCGGCCTCGATCGCTTCGATCATGTTCAGGTGGACTGGAACTCGCCGATGGCGGACGTCGACGACACCGATGACGGTGTGGTCGTCGAACTCTCGGGTACCGACGGCCCGAGGACCGTGACCGCGAGCTACGTCGTCGGCTGTGATGGCGGGCGCAGCGCAACACGTCACCTGATGGGGGTGTCGTTCGAGGGGACAACATCACCGACCCGGTGGCTGGTCGTCGATCTGGCGACCGATCCGCTCGGCCACCCGAACATCGAGGTCGCCGCCGATCCGGCGCGGCCCAACGTCTCGGTGTCGATCGCGCACGGCATCCGCCGATTCGAGTTCATGATCCATGCCGATGAGAGTGACGAAGAGGCGCAGCGGCCGGAGTTCCTCGCGAAACTCCTTGCGCCACTGGTGCCGTACCCGGACCGGCTCGACGTGATCCGGCGCCGGGTGTACACCCATCACTCCCGGATCGCCGGTGCCTTCCGGAAGGGCCGGATACTGCTGGCCGGTGACGCCGCACATCTGATGCCGGTATGGCAGGGCCAGGGATACAACAGTGGGATCCGTGATGCGGCCAACCTGGGATGGAAGCTGGCCGCGGTGGTGACCGGTCGCGCCGACGATGCGCTCCTGGACACCTACGACACCGAACGTCGCAGCCATGCCCGGGCGATGATCGACCTGTCCACCATGGTCGGCCGGGTCATCTCACCGACCAATCGCCGGGTCGCCGCCGCCCGCGACCTGCTGATCCGCGGCGCGTCGGTGCTTCCCGCACTCAAGAACTACGTGCTGACGATGCGATTCAAGCCGATGCCTCGTTATGAGCACGGTGCGGTCGTCCACGCCGAACCCCTCCCGCCACGGTCAGCGGTGGGGACGCTGTTCATCCAACCGCGCGTCGACACCCGAGAACGGCACGGGGCTCTGCTCGATGATGTTCTCGGCACCTGGTTTTCGGTGCTGTGCTGGAACAACCATCCGCGGACGGTTCTCGGGGACGAGCAGTTCGCACGGTGGAAGGCCCAGGGCGCCACATTCATCACCGCCCGGCCGACGTGCCAGCTCGAATGGACCGGTCACGACGATCCCGACGTGATCGTGATCGGCGACACCGGCGGTCAGGTCAAGCGCTGGTTCGACGCGCAGACCGACTCGGTTCTGTTCCTGCGGCCGGATCGATGCATCGCCGCGGCGTGTGTGGCGCAACGGGCACCGGAGACCAGCGCCGCACTACTCGACGTCCTCGGATCGGGGCGCGACGGAACAACGAAAGGGGGTACCGATGCCGCTGGCTCTCTGCTGCGTATCGCACAGCCCCCTGCTTGAGCTCCCGGGCACGCCACCGGACCTCGTCGACGAGGTCGGGTCGGCGTTGGAAGAGGCCGCGGACTTTGTCCGGGACTGCGATCCCGAACTGGTGGTGATCTTTTCGCCCGACCACTACAACGGATTCTTCTACCGGGTGATGCCGCCCTTCTGCATCGGTAACG
The DNA here is from genome assembly GCF_000383535.1 of Nocardia sp. 348MFTsu5.1. NCBI lineage: Bacteria > Bacillati > Actinomycetota > Actinomycetes > Mycobacteriales > Nocardiaceae > Nocardia > Nocardia sp. 348MFTsu5.1. The sequence continues at coordinate 30,146 of NZ_KB911509.1, read as the reverse complement.
CCGCCCGCGGCGTCGGGGACTACGGGACGTCGGCTGATCCGCTCGATGTCCCACGCGACCTTGCCGACGCGTGTGCGCGGGCGGTCCTCGAATCGGGTGTCGATGTTGCGGTCTCCGAATCGATGGACGTCGACCACGGCACCGTCCAGCCCTTGCAGCGTTTGCTCGGTGACTCGCGGGCCCGGCCGGTGATCCCGATCTTCGTCAATTCTGTTGCGGCGCCGCTGGGTCCACTGCACCGGGTACGGGCGCTGGGGACTGCGGTGGGCCACTACCTGGCCGGATTAGATAAGCGGGTGCTCATCATCGGATCGGGCGGACTGTCCCATGATCCTCCGGTTCCCACACTCGCCACCGCAACCGGCGGCGTCCGCGAGCGAATCATCCACGGCGGCAGCCAGACACCGGAGCAACGTTCGGCCCGGCAGAGTGCGGTGATCGAGGCGGCCCGGGACTTTGCCGCCGGTCGCGGGCCGCTTCGGCCGTTGAATCCGGACTGGGATCGGGAGTTCCTGGCGATCGTTGACTCGGGCCGCCTCGACGAGTTCGACGGATGGTCGAATACGCGGATCACCACCGACGCGGGCAGCTCGGCGCACGAGGTCCGCACGTGGGTGGCCGCCTTTGCGGCGATGGCGACTCAGGGCCCGTACGAGACAACGGTGCGCTACTACCGTGCCGCGCCGGAATTGATTGCGGGGTTTGCGATCCGATCCGCGCAGCAGACGATCCAGGCCCGCCCATGACACATCAACCGACGACCGGAGGGGAGGGCACCGTTGTGGCTTCTGAAGTAGGCGCGGCCAGGTCCGGGGATGCCTACGACATGACAGTCGACGTCCTGGTGATCGGGTCCGGCGGAGGTGGGATGACCGCTGCACTGGCAGCAGCCGACGCCGGCCTGGAAACCCTTGTGGTGGAGAAAGGCAAGCAGTTCGGCGGGTCCACCGCGTTGTCGGGTGGCGGCATCTGGGTTCCGGGTGCACCCGCCCAACGTCGCGAGGGGTACTCGCCGGATCCGTCGGGTGTCGAGGACTACCTGCGGGCGATCACCGGAGGCCTGGTCAGTGATGAACGGATCGCGCAATACGTCAAGACCGCTCCCGAGATGATGGACTTCCTGGAGAAGTCGAGCTCCTGGCTCGAGTTCGTCTGGAAGCCGGGCTATGCGGACTACTACCCGGAGTTGCCGGGTGGTTCCGAGCGCGGGAGCACCATCAACGTCCCGCCCATCGACCTTCGTGTCCTCGGCGCCGAGGAACAGAACCTGTTGACACCTTTGGCTCTTGCTCCGAAGGGGGTGTGGCTGGGGCCGAAGGACCTGCGGGCGTTCTACCGGATCCGGCAGTCATGGGAGGGCAAGGTCGTTCTCTTCAAACTGCTGTGGCGGATGTTCCGGGCTCACGTGTTCGGCGACCGGATCGCGGCGATCGGGCAATCGCTGGTGGCGCGATTGCGGCTGGCCATGAAGGAACACGACATCCCGCTCTGGCTGGAGTCGCCGATGACCGAGCTGATCGAAGGCCCTGATCGAACGGTGCTCGGTGCGGTGGTCGAGCATGAAGGCGCCACGGTGCGGATCGGGGCCCGCCGCGCCGTGATTCTCGCAACCGGCGGATTCGATCACGACATGGATTGGCGCCGGGAACACCAACCCGTCCTGAAGGACGATTGGAGCTTCGGAAATCCGCTGGCCACCGGTGACGGTATCCGAGCGGCGGAAAAGGTCGGCGCCTGCACCGAACTCCTCGATGAGGCCTGGTGGTTTCCGGCCATCCAATGGCCCGACGGCCGGATGCAGTTCATGCTCAACGAACGCATGATGCCGTCGCAGTTCGTGGTCAACGGATCCGGCCGCCGGTTCTGCAACGAAGCGGCGCCGTACATGGACTTCAGCCACGCGATGATCGCCGGCGAGAAGACGGGTGTCACCCACATTCCCTGCTGGCTGATCACCGACTCGCGGTCTTGGGGGAAGTACGTCGTGGCGGGACACCTGCCACTACCGAAGATTCCGTTCGCGCCGGTTCCCACCGGGCGCAAGATGCCGAAGGAGTGGTTGCAGTCAGGAGTTGTCCAAGAAGGTTCCACCTTGGCAGAACTCGCCATCAAGATCGATGTACCGGTCGACGAACTCACCAGGACCGCAGAGCGTTTCAACGAACTCGCGAGGCGGGGTCATGACGACGACTTCAACCGTGGTGACAGCAGTTACGACAACTACTACGGCGACCCGACATTGCCCAACCCCAACCTGTACCCGTTGGTCAAACCGCCCTACTACGCCTTCCGGATGGTCCTCGGTGACCTCGGAACCTCGGGAGGACTCCGCACCGACGAGTACGCCCGCGTGCTCCGTGACGACAACTCGGTTGTCGGTGGCCTGTACGCCGTAGGCAACACATCCGGGGCGGTGATGGGCCGGAGTTATGCCGGGGCCGGGGCCACCATCGGACCGGCGATGACATTCGGATATGTCGCCGCACGGCACATCGCGGGCAACCCGGGTACGGCCGAAGACGCTACACCGCAAGATGATTCCGCTTCTCCTTCACAACCGCTTCATTCCCATCGGAGGTAACCATGAAGATTTCCCTGTTCTATGAGTTCGCGCTGCCACGTCCCTGGACGCAGGACGACGAATACAAGATGTTCCAGGAAGGTCTGGCCGAGGTGGAGGCCGCCGACAAAGCGGGTTTCTCGACGGTGTGGCTCACCGAGCACCACTTTCTCGAAGAATATTGCCATTCCACGGCACCGGAGATGTTCCTCGCTGCTGCGAGCCAGCGCACCAAGGACATTCGACTCGGCTTCGGTGTGATGCACCTGCCGCCGGGGATCAATCACCCCGCCCGTGTCGCCGAGCGCGTATCGACGCTCGATCTCATCTCCGGCGGCCGGGTGGAATTCGGAACCGGTGAATCGTCGTCCGTGGCCGAACTCGCCGGGTTCAACATCGATCCGGCGGACAAGCGTGGACAGTGGGAGGAAGCCCTCGAGGTGACCATCCGCTGTATGACCGAGGAACCGTTCACCGGGTTCAAGGGTGAGCACATCGAGATGCCGGCCCGCAACGTGATCCCGAAGCCGTTCCAGAAGGCGCATCCGCCGGTGTGGGTGGCCTGTACCCGTCCGTCGTCGGTGCAGATGGCAGCGCAAAAGGCCATCGGCGCACTGAGTTTCGCATACACCGGTCCCGGACCGCTCGGTGACCGCGTGGCCTCGTACTACAAGGAATTCGAAGAGCGCGGCGTCCCGTCGACCCCGGAGATCAACCCGAACATCCTCGCGATCGGCGGGGACCTGTCGATGATGGTCGCACCGACCGAGAAGCAGGCACTCGATCGGCTCGGACTCGGTGGCGGCTTCTTCTCCTTCGGGATCATGCACTACTACATGACCGGACAGCACGTTCCCGGACGCACGGGTGTGTGGGAGCGTTACCTCGAAGAGGTGGCCAACGACGACACCCTCGCCTACGGCCCGGGACGCGGAGCCATCGGCTCACCCGAGATGGTCCGCGAGTTCCTGCGCGGCTACGAGGAGAGCGGGGTCGACGAGATCATCCTGCTGCTCAATCCGCGCTGTCACGAGGCGACGATGGAATCGATTGAGCTCATGGGCAAAGAGGTGCTGCCGGAGTTCATCGAGCGGGACGAAAAGGCCGTCAAATTGAAGGCTGAGCGGCTTGCCCCGATCATCGAAAAGGTCGAGGCGCGTCGCCCGGAATCGCGGGCCCCGGAGTTCGACCCGAACTACTCGTTCGGTGGACTGCCGACCGGTCGCGGTGGAAGCTTCACCGCGAGTGAGATTCCCGAGGCCATGGCAGAGATCAACGAAGGCCGCGTCCAGGCGGCGCAGGCTGCGAAAGAAGCGGCGGCGAAGTGACAGTCCCGGCGCAGGAATTCGGGTCATGGGTCACCTAGATCGGCTGTTGCGCTACGACGGCCGCCGCGTAGTGGTCACCGGGTGTTCGTCAGGCATCGGTGAACAGGTCGCGCGGCAGTGCGCCGAGCTCGGGGCCGAGGTGGTCGGACTCGACGTATCTGCGCCGGATTCTCCTGGACCGGACTTTCCGATCAGCGAGTTCCATCAGGTGGACCTCGCTGACCGGGACTCGATCGACCGCACCGTCGCCGCACTCGGCGGCGGTGCGGTCGATGCCCTGTTCAATGTTGCCGGGGTGTCGTCCGGTATCGGGAATTCGCTGCTGGTGGTCACGATCAATTTTCTTGGTATGCGCTATCTGACCGAGTCGTTGATCGTCCGGATGCCAAGTGGGTCGTCGATCACGTGTGTGTCCTCGATGGCTGCATCCGGGTATCGCGACAACCGGGGAACGGTTGCCGAGCTACTCGCCACCACATCGATGGCAGACGGCGTGCAATGGTGCCGCGACCACCCGCAGGCGCACGCGAACGGCGGTTACACATTGTCCAAGGAGGCGATCATCCACTATTGCATCCAGAACTCTGAACATCTTGGCGCACAGGGTATCCGAATCAATTGCACGGCCCCGGGTGTGACCGAGACGCCGATACTCGATCAGCTGCGCACGGCATACGGCCCGGAGTATCTTGACGACATACCAAAACCGTTGGGGCGCGTGTCGAGCCCGCAGGAACAAGCCGCGGTTCTGGTCTTTCTGGGCAGCAATGCCGCCAGTTACGTGTCCGGCCAAGTGGTTTGGGTCGACGGCGGAATCGTGAACAGCAACGAGATGCGTGAACTTGTCGCAACCATCCAGGTCACCGACCATCAAGCACATACAGATGACGCAAGGGAATTGACATGAGCGACCACAGTGGAGTCAGTACCGTCGAACCGACCACCATGTCCACGATGAAGGATTTTCGCCGGGTGGCCGACGAAGTCCGGAATTGGGGTAGGTGGGGTAGCGCCGACGAACTCGGCACCCTCAACTTCATCACCGCCGACAAGGTGGCCGAAGGGGCGTCCCTGGCCAAGCAGGGCAAGGTGTTTCCGCTCGGTGTGGACTTCGGATCGTCCGGACCTCAGGGTGCCTTCAAGTTCCGTCAGAACCCCGTCCACGTGATGACTGTGGACGGCGGCGACGCTGAAGCCCTGGTCAAGTACTGCACGGACTGGGATATCAATTCGGTGGGCCAGGAACTGAGTGGCTTCTTCGCCGGCGAGGACAACCCGTTCCGCTTCAACGACGACATGATCATCATGCCGCTGCAGGCCGCGACACAGTGGGATGCGTTGTCGCACGTGTATTACGAGGACAAGCTGTACAACAACTTTCCCGCCGATTCGGTGACCAGCCTGGGTGCCAAGCACTGCGGAATCGACAAGGTGGACGGCAAGGGGATCACGTCTCGAGGGGTCCTGCTCGACGTCGTCCGCCATCGTGGAGCAGACCTGTACCTCGAACACGGGCAGACGATCACGCCGGCCGAACTCGACGACGTGGCCAAGGCGCAGGGTGTCACCATCAGACGCGGGGATGTCGTCCTCGTCCGAACGGGCTGGTGGGCGCGATTCCTCACCACCGGCGCCGGATCCGAGCCCGGAGCCGGTCTCGACTGGACCTGCGCGTCGTGGTTGCACGATCACGAAGTCGCGGCGGTTGCCTCCGACAACCTGATGGTCGAGGATCCGGTCTCGGCGGTGGAGGGCACGTTCCTGCCGATGCATATGCTCTGTCTGCGGGACATGGGGTTGATGCTCGGTGAGTACTGGGATCTGAACGCGCTGGCCGCCGATTGCGCGGCGGACGGCATCTACGAGTTCCAGTTGATCGCACCGCCTTTGCGCGTGACCGGCGCGGTGGGATCCCCGGTCAATCCGATCGCGATCAAGTAGCCCATCATGACTCACAGCTCAGCGGTGACGGCGACCGGACCAACAGCGTTGCGAGGTGACCGACCCCTGGTGGTCGGACTCGGTGGCACTCTGCGGACGAACTCGTCCACCGAGCGGGTGCTGCGGTACTGCCTGGAATCGATAGAACGGCAGGGTGGCCGCACCGAGATCTACAGCGGCACCGACCTCGACATGCCCATGTACTCGCCGCACGAATTGGATCGGACACCGCAGGCGCGCAAGCTCGTGGACTCCCTGCGCGGAGCCGACGCGGTCATCGTGTCGTCCCCGGGCTACCACGGTGGTGTCTCGGGGCTGATCAAGAACGCGATCGACTACATCGAGGATCTGCGCGACGAACCCCGGACGTACCTCGACAACACACCCTGGGGTTGTATCTCGTGCGCCTACGGATGGCAGGCGGCCGTGGGCACGCTCGGGCAGCTCAGGTCCATCGGCCACGCGCTGCGGGCCTGGCCGACACCACTGGGTGTGGCCATCAATTCGGCTGATCAGATCTGGGATGACTCAGGTGAATTGACCGACGAGGCAGTTCGGGGCCAGCTGGACATGCTGGCGGGGCAGGTGTTGACGTTTGCGAGTGCCGGTAGGCAGTCGTGACGATCTCAGCCGGCCTTCCTTCACCCAAACCTGTTTCACGCAAACAGGTGGTGGTCGACGGACTTGACACCAGCTACCTCGATGGCGGCGAAGGCAAGACTGTGGTGCTGCTGCACGGCGGAGAGTTCGGCGCCGGTGCGGAATTGGGTTTCGAACGCATCCTGGAAGCTCTCGCCGCGAGGTATCACGTCCTGGCCCCCGACATGCTGGGCTTCGGTCACTCGGCGAAGGTGGTCGACTTCAACGACGGGCGCGGTTTGCGCATCCGCCACGTCGCCGCCTGGTGCCGGGTGCTCGGCATCGACTCCGCCCACTTTGTCGGAAACTCGATGGGCGCGGTCATGCTGTTGGCCGACCAGACCTCCGACCATCCGTTGTTGCCGGTGCGGAGCCTGGTGGCCATCTGCGGTGGTGGAGAGATCCAGCAGAACGAGCACATGCAGGCGCTGTACGACTACGACGCCACGATGCCTGCCATGCGCCGGATTGTCGAAGCACTCTTCCACGACACCTCCTATTCCGCGGACGGGGACTTCGTCCGGCGCCGCTACGAATCGTCCACAGCGCCGGGCGCCTGGGAAGCGGTGGCGGCGGCCAGGTTCCGGCGACCGGATGCACCGGCCCAGCCGGCCGGTGCCGGCACGGGTCGGCTCGTGGGTGATCGGCCGTACGAACGCATCGCTGTACCGACACTTGTCGTCGAAGGTGAATGCGACAAACTCCTGCCGTCGGGGTGGGCCAAGCAACTGGCCGACCGCGTGCGGGACGGGACGGCAGCGGTCATTCCGCAGGCCGGCCACTGCCCACAGATCGAACAACCGGGCGCTGTGAGCCGGCTCCTTCTCGAATTCTTCGAGAACCAGTGCGCGCGTGCGCGCGTGACCGAACAACGGAAGTGATGGCGATGGGCGAACTGTCAGGCAAGGTTGCAGTGGTCACGGGCGGGGCCGCCGGTATCGGGGCCGCGACGGTCGAGCGGTTCCTGGCCGAAGGGGCCCGCGTGGTGATCGCCGATACCGATCGGGCCGGAGGCGAATCCCTGGCAAATGCCTTCGGCGACCAGGCGATTTTCCAATCGACCGATGTGTCCGACCCTCTACAGGTCGAGCAGCTCGTCACTGTAGCGGTGGATACGTTTGGCGCACTGGACATCATGGTCAACAACGCCGGCGTCCCCGGCGTCATGCACAAGGACTTCCTGCAGGACGACCTGGCCGACTTCCACCACGTGATGGGGGTCAACCTCTTGGGCGTGATGCTCGGCACGAGGAACGCGGCACGCTACATGGCGGCCAACAACGGTGGGTCGATCATCAACGTGTCCTCGGTGGGTGGGGTCTTGGCCGGCGGAGGTGTGATGACTTATCGCGCGTCCAAGGCCGGCGCCATCCACTTCACGAAATCGGCGGCGATCGAACTGGCCGAGTACGACATCCGCGTCAATTGCATTGCACCGGGCAACATTCCCACCTCATTGCTTGCCACCTCGGCGGCGAAGATGGAGCCGGAGGCGGGCGAGCGTTTCACCAAGCGCGTGCGCGAGGCAATGAAGGCCGACCGGCCCCTCAAGCGTGACGGCGTACCCGGTGATGTGGCCGAGGTGGCCCTGTACTTCGCAAGCGATCGCTCCGGTTACGTGACGGGAACGGTCCTACCCGTCGATGGTGGCACCGTCGCGGGCAAGCCGCTGAAGAAGCGGGCCCCCTCGGATAAATCGGCTGCCGCTGCCCACAGCAATGGAGAAAGAAGGCCCGTATGAAAGTGACTGTCGAACAATCCAAGTGCATCGCTGCCGGGCAGTGTGTCTTCGAGGCGGCAGAGGTATTCGATCAGCGTGAGGACGACGGGATCGTCGAGCTGCTCAATGATCACCCACCCGCCGAACTGCATGCTCATGTCAGGGAAGCCGCGTCGGTATGTCCCGCGATGGCCATCCACGTGGAGGAATGAGCGCAACCCCGCGTGCCTGCATACCGCACTCGATCTTCCGCCAACTCTCAAGGAGTGACCCATGACCGACTCGCTGCCCAGCACCACAATTCAAGAAAAGTCAGACGTTCCGGAGTACCCGATGGAGCGGTCGGCGCAGTGTCCGTTCGCCCCTCCACCGGAGGTCCGGGCCCTCACGGATACGGAGCCGCTGAGCCGCGTCCGGATCTGGGACGGCAGCACTCCGTGGCTGGTCACCGGATACCCGGAACTGAAGTCGCTGATGAGTGATCCGCGGGTCAGTGTCGACGACCGGCGTCCGGGATTCCCTCACTGGAACGAGGGTATGTTGTCGACGGTTGATATCAGGCCACGGTCGGTGTTCACGTCCGATGGTGAGGAACACACGAAGTTTCGCCGAATGTTGACCCGCCCCTTCACCTTCAAACGGGTGGACGCGATGCGCCCGGCGATCCAGCGCATCACTGACGAACACATCGACGCGATTCTGGCGGGCCCGCAACCGGCGGACCTCGTCGAGGGTCTGGCGCTGCCGGTCCCTTCCCTGGTGATCACCGAAATGCTGGGCGTTCCCTACGAGGACCACGAGTTCTTCCAGGCACACGCCACCACAAGTGTGAGTCGTTTCGCGTCGGCCGAGGAGGCGGCAGAGGGCCGGACCGGCCTGGCCAGGTACCTCATCAAACTGGTCAAGAAAAAGCTCGAGGAACCGGCCGAGGACATCGTGACGGAGTTGGCCGAGCGCGTCCGGGCGGGCGAGCTCAGCATGCGGGAGGCCGCGCAGCTCGGTACCGGACTGCTGATCGCCGGCCACGAGACCAGCGCCAACATGATCTCCCTGGGCACGCTGGCACTACTGCAGAACCCGGATCAGCTTGCGCTGCTGCGTGACTCCGATGATCCGAAGGTGCTTGCCAATGCCGTGGAAGAACTGATGCGCTATCTGAGCATCATTCAGAATGGTCAGCGTCGAATTGCGGTGGAGGACATCGAGATCGGCGGGAAGACCATCAAGGCCGGGGAAGGCATCATCATCGACCTCGCCCCGGCGAACTGGGATGCCCGGGAGTTCCCCGAGCCCGAGAAGCTGGATATTCTCCGGCCCGCCCGCCAACAGGTAGGCTTCGGTTTCGGCGTTCACCAGTGCGTGGGCCAGCAGTTGGCCCGGGTGGAGTTGCAGATCGTCTTCCAGACGTTGCTTCGGCGAATCCCGACCTTGAAGCTGGCGATTCCGTTCGAAGAGGTTGAGTTCAAACACGATCGACTGGCGTACGGGATCTATCAGTTGCTGGTCACCTGGTAGCGCACCCCGACCCCCGCTCCCGCACACGAGCCACCTATACGAAGACGAGCCACCTGTATGTGGCTCGTCTTCGTAATTCTGGCTCGTCTGCGGGAGGGGAATTATCGGTCGGGCGACGTGCCCATGATGCCGTCGGCCTGCAACGCATCGATCTCGTCATCGGTGAGCCCGAGTTCGCGCAGGATCTGTAGGTTGTGTTCTCCCAGCAGCGGCGCGGGCGCCCGGTGGAAGTGATCGATGTTGTCGGTGAACCGAATTGGTGTGGTGCTGTGCGCCGCGGGACCGTTCACCGGATGGTCCACCTGTTCGTAGAATCGCCGCGAGGTGAGCTGCGGGATCTCCGTGGTCCGGTGAGGTTGCATGACCTTGGCCGCGGGTACCCCGGCGTCGCAGAGCAATTCGACGGCCGAGTCGCTGGTCATATTCAGGAAGAATGCAGCGAGTTCGGTGTCGATGAGGTCGTGGTGGAGGCGACGGCCGGCGGCATCGTCGAGCGCGGGATCCAACGCCCACTCGGGTCCGCCGAGCGCCTTGTGCAGTCCGGCCCACTGAGAGTCGGTTGCTACGGCCACCGCGATCCAGCAGTCGTTTCGCCCGAACTCATCGACGTCTGCTGATAGATACAGGTTTTGCGGTGCGGCAGTGGGTCCCCGGTTTCCGTCGCGCTGCAAGGTGTTTCCATACGCCGAGTATTCGGTGACCTGCTCGGCGGCGATGCCCAGCGCCGCGTCAACCATGGCCACCTCCACCGCGACACCGTCTCCGGTCCGGGTGCGGTGCTCCAGCGCCAGCAGCAGCGCGTTGAGCGCATGGACCCCCGCATTCGGATCACCCAGTGAATACGGCTCGAGTGGATTTCGATCGGGATACCCGGTCAGCCAGGTCAATCCGGACGCATCCTCGATGACATATGCAAATGCCGGATTCTCCCGCCACGGTCCGTCGAGTCCGAAGCCAGGCATCCGCACCATGATGGCGTCGGGGCGCAGGGCATGGACACCGGCAAAGTCGAGGCCGATCTGATCGAGCACCCGCGGTGTGTAGTTCTCGACGATGATGTCTGCGGTTCCCACGAGTTGACGGAGCAACTGCCGCCCGCGGTCGGTCTGGAAGTCGAGGGTCAGGCTCTTCTTGTTGGTGTTCAGGCCCGAGAAGATCGGGGAGCGCTCCCACCACTGATCCTCTGTGACAGGCACACCCGCGATGAGCCGGGTCCCGTCGGGTCGTCGCGTCGACTCCAGATGGATCACCTCGGCGCCGAGCATTGCAAGAAAATGTGTGCACGAGGGACCGGCCCAGTAGGCGGTCATGTCGAGCACACGCAATCCTGCAAAAGGAAGGTCTTCACCGGTACGAAGTTTCGTAGCCGGGGGACGCTCGCGGCCCGGCCCTATCCGGTAGTGGTGGGTGTGTTCGCCCAGCCGGGGTGCCGGTTCCGGTGGGCGAAGCACGGCCGGCCGCATCCGGAAGGGCGATGCCGGCTGGTCGAATCCGTCCCGCGGATTCTTGGTGAAGCTCCCGCGTTCGCGGAAGTGGTCCTGCTCGGTGGCGTTCGCGCCGTGGATAACCGGGGCATTGGGGATACGCAGGGCGCCGGCGAAGTCGCGGATACCGGCGACATCCTGTTCGGAGAGCCACGCGTAGATGTCCGGTGCGTGCTGATTTGCCCGTTCAGTGATGGACAGAGTCGACTCCTCGTCGATCCACTCCGGGTGACCGACCATGACGCACAGGTCGAACCACTGCTGCATGGTGCCGCAACCCAGCGCCACCAGACCGTCGGCCGCAGCGGCGACCCCGGGAACACTTGCGGCACGGGTGGTCCGAAACGGTCGTTTCAGGGCGTCGAAGAAGCTGACGGAATAGTAGGTGAGACAGAGGATCTCGGTTTCCAGCATCGACACGTCGATGAGATCGCCGATCCCGCTGCCGCTGGTTCCTATTTTGGACGTGAGTGTGCCGGCGCTGGCGTACGCGCCGGTGAGCCATTCACCCACTTGGCCACCTACGTGGACGGGCGCCTGATCGGGTGATCCGCGTCCGAGCCCGACGATGCCACCCGACCATGCTTGCAGCGTGAACTCGGTGGCGGGCCGATCGCTCCACGGCCCGGTGAGCCCGAACGGCGTGATCGCGGTGACGGTCAGATGCGGATACCTGCGATGGATCTCGTCGGCGGTCAACGACGGCCGCTCGGTGATGCGCGAATCTCGTGACCACACCACCGCATCCGCGTCGGTCAGTAGCTTCTCCAGGAGTAGGAGATCATCGGGGTTGTCCGGATCGACCGTCACGCTGTGTTTCGAGCAGGCCAGGTAGCTGAACAGCGCGCCATCGGTATCGGCTGCGATGTTCGCACCCGACGCCGACCACCGGCGCAGCGGATCACCCTCGGGTGGTTCGACTTTGATGATGCGGGCCCCGCCATCGGCGAGCAACTTGGTGCAGTACGCCCCGGCAATACCCGTCGACAGATCAACAACGACGTACCCGTCGAGCGGGTGTCCGGCACTCGTGGTCGGCATCGGCACTATTTCTTCTTCTTGCGACCGGACTTGCTCAACCTGAACTCCGGTGGATACTGGTCGTCGTTGCCCTTCACGGTGTTGTTGAGGCCGCGTCCGAAGGTGTCCTCGTCCTCGAGCATCACCTCGTTGCCGTCGGCCGCGATGTTGCTGCCCATCGACTCGAAGAACGCCGACATCAGGCTGCCCATGTACTCACCCTGCTGCTGCTTCATGATTTCGAAGAACGTCTTCTGCATGAAAACGGTGTCGGTGGGGCGGGTTCGGGCGCAGGAGGTCGCATACTTCTCGACCTCCGCCTCGAGGTCCGCGCGGGGCACAACACTGTTGATGAAGCCGCAGGCGTCCATCTCGGCGGCGGTGAAGGCACGTCCGGTGAAGACCATCTCCTGAAACTTCCGCATTCCCATGGCCTGAGCCCACGTCCACATCCGGGGACCCCAGCCGTGATAGCGGAATGACGGATGCCCGAAGAGGGTGTCGTCGGCCGAGATCACCAGGTCGGCATCCGCGGCCTGATAGAAATGCCAGCCGTAGCAATAGCCTTTGGTCTCCACGATGCTGATCTTCTTGAACTCCTGCAGACTTCGGCACCCGGCCTGCGGATTGGCGTACCACGAGCTGACGGATGCACCGAACCGAAACGACCCCCGGGGTGGCGCCGTGACGTCGTCTTCCTCGAGCTTGAACTCGCGGAGCCGGGCCTCGGGAGACTCGGCGTTCTGATTGGCCATGAACTCGGGAAGATCTGCACCGGAACCGAAGTCGTCCCCGACACCGCGAACCACCAGCACCTTGACATCGTCGTCGATGCTGCAGCGGTGGATCAGGTCGCCGTAGCGCAGGCGGGCAGCGGCGGTCGGGGAGTTGAGCTGGTCGGGACGGTTGAAGGTGATCGTTGCGATCTTGGTCTTGCGGTCCTTCTCGAACAGGATGATCTCTTCGGGTTTGGGAAGTGAATCCGTCATGCTGCGCTTACTCCCTCGATGTTCGGCTCGACTGTGTTCGGCTCGACCGTGTACCCAGCCATCTACCCGGTCCACCAGGGAGCGCCGGTGAGAACTTCGGGACCGTGATCGGTGATCAGGACGGCATCGCGACCGAAGACCGCGCCGATACCCTGCGTCCAGACGTAACTCGTGACGGCCAGGACCATGCCCGGCTCGAGCAGTTCCGACGCATTGGTCTCGGGCAGGTGCGGTGACACCACGGGTGGGTCGAAGCCCAGGCCCAATCCATGCGCGACTGGCGTGGAGGGCAGCGGCTCGCCGGCCGCCTCATATGCGGACAGGAGAGCACCTGCCGGGGCTCCGGGACGACAAGCGGCAAAAAGACCTTCTCGCAGGGCTTCTGAGCGGCGATACAGGGCGCGGGTGTCGTCGGTGACGTCACCGACCGGCCAGGTGCGTCCGACCTCACCGGTATAGCCCCTGTCCAGAACCCCGGCGGCAAAAGCGACGAGGTCGCCGGTGGCGACGTCACCGCTTCCGGGGGCGCGACGCCCGTGGTGGTCCCGCGAGGTGACCCAGGCACCGTCCTGGGTCGCCGGGGTGCTGACACCGCCGGCGGCCATCGCCTCCAGGAGGACACCCGTCAGCCGCTGATCACTGACCCCCGGTCGGAGTTCGGCCACCGCCGCCGCCAAACCGACCTCGGCGATTTCCAATGCCTCTCGGATGGAGGCGATCTCGTCAGTCGTCTTGATCCGACGCGCGGTCCGCAGGGCCACCTCCGCATCGATCAGCTCGGCGTTGGGGAACGCATGGGGCAGGAGCTCGCCAAAACCCGGTGAGAGAGCGTCGATTCCGACTCTGCGGGCCGTTGAAGCGCCGTCGATCTCCTTGAGCACCGCGATGATGTTCATCGGGTTCCAGGCGATTCCGTAGAGGTGATCGTGCGGGATGTCGTCGGGAATGCCCTCATCCCAGGTACTGAGCAGATGGATCTCACCGGTCTCCCGGGACAGGACACAGTTCGGTGCGAAGGGCCGGGTACCGGCTACCCACAGTTGCGTTGCGCCGGTGACGTATCGGACATTGGCCTGTCGACCCAGGACGAGTATGTCGAGGTCATGCGCCTCCATCTGGGCCAGTACGCGCTCTCGCCGTCCGGTGCGAAGAGCGCGATCATCGGCCAGGATTTCAGTCGCCATAAGGGGTGTAGGGGTAGTCGGTGAGTGGCGCGAAGCCCTCTTCGGTGATGACCACGATCTCCTCGCTGCGGTAGCCGCCGGTGCCGTCTTCCCAGACAACCGGCTCGAGTACAAGCACCATCCCGGGTTTGAGGATGAAGTTCTTGTCGTAGGTGGGACCCAGATCGGTTCCGATCATGGGCATTTCGGCTGCGGATGTACCGATGCTGTGGCCGAGGTAGAAATGTGGAAGCCAGGGTTTGGTTCCACCGTTCGCCGCGATGGCGGCATTGGCGAGATCTTCGAGCGTGACGCCGGGCCGGAGTGTCTCGAACACCGCGGTGACCAGGTCCTTCCACTGCCTGAACTGGGCCTGCTGGCGCGCTGTCGGATCTTGTCCGACGATCCAGGTGCGTCCGAAATCAGAGCAGTAGCCCGAGTACGTGATGCTGACGTCGACCCAGAGGACGTCGCCCTTTGCGAGTTCACGCTCGGTGGTCAGCAGCGGGAGTGCGAGATCGCCGTGGGTGGTCCACACCCCGGTGTCCTTGCTCGACGGCATCACCTGCCAGATGGCATCGAGCATGTTGGCTGTCGCGCCGCGCTCGAAGGCTCGCCGGACAAAACCCGCGGACAGGTCGATCTGCCGCATCCCGGGTGAGAGTGCGGCCTGCACCTCGGCCATCGCCTCTTCCGTTATGCGACAGGCATTTCTGATGCACGACAACTCATCGACCGTCTTGATGAGTTTGGCCGCACCGATGATGAGTGCGGCGTCGCGCGGTGGACCAGATGGGAACAGACGCTTTGCCGCTCGCAGCATCGCCCCGGTGCTCTCGTCGACGGCGTAGGTCGCGTCGGCGGGTACCAGATCTTCCAGGATGCGGGCGAAGGTCTCGACACCCTCGTCGAACTCGAGGTAGACGGGCGGGAGCACATGATCGTCGGGTAAGACCGAATCTGCCGGTGCACCATCGCGGATGGGCAAGAACAGGTAGGGCCATTCGTCGTCCGGCAGGATGACCGCGACCGGCCGTTCGACGTGTGACAACCCGGCGTCACCCAACGGCCAGCTCACGCCGGTGGCGTAGGCGACCGCGTTGTTGCCGAGAAGGATCAGCGCGTCGACCCCGCGCTCGGTCATCTCCGCCCGGATCCGGGCACCGGTCTCGCGACGCATCCGGGCCAGGTCGGGTTTGTCGGGGACCCTCAATGTCGTTTTGTTGCTGGTCAAGACAGATGATGTCAAGGTTTGCTGTCGCTCTCTTGTTAGATGCCCAGGAACTTCGACACGTTGGTACTGACGGCCTTGACCGCGTCCTCGGGTCCGAGCGCTTCCACCACGGCGGCGATCGACTTCTCGGAGTATCCGAAGCTGCTCTCGTTGTGCGGATAGTCGGACGACCACATGACGTGATCGATTCCGATCTGCTCGATCATCTGCAGACCCAGCGGGTCGACGATGAACGAGGCACTCATGTGGTTGTCCCAGTAGTGCCGGACATCATGTTCGACAGGACGATTCAGCATGTGACGGAACGACGCCAGCAGGTGTTCGGCGTCCTGGATGGCAGACGGTACCCAGTTGATGCCCCCTTCGAACCAGCCGATCTTGAGGCCGGGATGGCGATCGATGATGCCGCTGAAGATGTACTTGCCGAACATCTCCCGGAACGGCGCGACGTTGTGCATCATGCCGACCGCGACGCTATTGACCTCGCAGGGAGCCGAGAGCGGTGCTTCGCCGATGTGGTGTGCCAACGGGACACCGGACTCCTCGATGGCATCCCAGACCGGGATCATCGACGTGCTGCCGTAGTCGATGGGAGTGCCCTCGAGATCCTTGCCTGCCGATAGCGGCATCAGGAACGTCTTGAGACCCAACGACTTCAGCTCGTCCAGCGTGCGACGGGTACCCGCGGCATCCCACCAGTTGATCAGCCCGACACCGTAGAACCGGCCGCCGGAGCGCTCCTGGAGGTCGGCGATGTATTCGTTGTAGATCCGGAACGCGCGTTCCCGGACATCACGGTCGGGGTAATAGAGAAGTGCCAGAAGGGCATTCGGGAAGGCAAGTTCTTTGGAGACGCCGTCCGCGGCCAGTTCGTCGAGCCGGGCTTCGATGTTGGCGCTGCCGGAGCCGACCAAGGGGTCGTACTGCATCAGGACGTGACTGAAGTCGCCGGGGAGAAATGATTTTCCCTTGCGTCCCAACTGGAAAGCGCCCTCCTCGTACCATACTCGGGGCGCCTTCTCGCGGAGTTCCTCAGGGAAGCGCTCGAAGAAGATGTCGTCGGCGAGTGAGATGTGATTGTCCGCCGAGAACACCTGGGTGCCGGTGGGGAGCCCGAGGTCGCCGACGGCGTGTCCGCGACGGTCCTTCGGGGGAGCTAGTCCTTCCGGTGGATACAACGATGCGCTGGTGGTGTGAAGCGACATTACTTCTCCATCTGTTCGACTGGTTGGCTGAGTTCACGTGCCGATGGCGGTGTCGGGTGCGGCAGGCTCGCGCTGGCGCGGCCGGGGAAGTGGGCAACCTCGTGAGCGACTCCGGGTGCGTGACAATTCCGTACGCCGGCTGTTGCGACGGAATTCGAAACGGTCCGCACCCCGAGCGGAGTGCTCGGACTACATAAAGAATGCGTTTTCGTGTTCCGGGCTCGAAGAAAAACGGCAATCCTCTGTAGCGGAAATCACATTATCACGCACATTCGGTGTTAGCCAGAGTGTATTTCGGGCTGTGCGGAGGGCCGTCGGGCGTCGATGGAACGACGGATGGGCGCATCTGACCGAAAGGTCCCACACGAGTTACTTATGCGTGTAAGTTGGCGGATGAGCGAGTTGGGTGTCGTGATGGCTGCACGTCGAGATACCAGCCTGGCGAGCTCGGGAAACGGAGTCCGGTGGCGACCGGTGTTTCGGCTGTATGTCCAGGTAGAGCCAGGGAAGTGCTCTGCTGGTGGCGGGGGTCGGACCGCAGTTGCGTCGGTCTCGAACGGGCCCCATGCCGGCGGAAGCGGCGGTTCGGCTCGGAGGAAACGCGTGCGCGCCAGATCTGGCGTCCACACGTCACGTCGCATCGATCGAGGGTGGGAGCTGACCGGGACGATAATCAGAACAAATGCGGACGATTCGCGGAGAGTTATCCGACTACCAACTGGTGTGCGGGCACATCGGTCCTATTGATTGTTTTCTATTTCCGCGTGGAATAGTTGTGCATTTATTGAATTTGACCACAGAGCAGGGCGTATTTCCGGAGGCTACTGCTCAGCCGGCAGTGTCGCCGTCAGCGACGCCCAGTCGTAGTCGCCGTGATCGCTGCCGAGGCCGGTGGCCACCACTCCGGCAACCGCGCAGCCCAGCTGCGCCGATCGCAACAGACTGAACTCTGCCAACCGGCCGGCGATGAAGCCGGCCGAGAACGCGTCCCCGCAACCACTGGTGTCGACGACCTCTACTGCGGTCGCTGCGGCATGGTCGGCGGCGGCCGCCGTGACAACCCACGCCCCCTCGGCGCCCGCCGTGACCGCCACGCATCCGACACCACGGTCGATGAGGGTGCGGCACCCGTCGAGCAGATCGGTGGCCCCGGTGAACCCGAGGACCTGCTCATCGTTGGGCAGCAGGTAGTCCAGGTGTGGGAGTACCGGATCGATCCAGGCCAGGACCCCAGGGTCGCCCGGTGCGAGGATGTCGGCCGAGATCGTGATCCCGGCAGCGTGTATCGCTTCCAGCACCTTCACCAGCTCAGGCGGATTCAGTAGTTCCGGTGCGCCGATGTGCACGTGATCGGCGCTGGTGAGCAGATCGAGTGGAACGTCGTGCAACGGGTAGGTGAGGTTGGCGCCGGGCATGTGCAGCGCCGGCCGGTCACCATTGCTCCGAATGGGCAGCACACTCATCGACGTCGGTTGATCATCCACGCGCACAAGGTGTTCGGTGACAACGCCGTGCCGCTGCAGGAGCGTGGTCAGCAGATCGCCGGAGTCGTCGCGGCCGATCGCGCCGACAGTCGACACCGCCGCGCCCAGCTTCGCCAGCGTGATCGCTGTGCCGCCGGCAGGACCCGCCGGGACCAGCCTGATATGCGGAACCAGCACCGCACCTTGGCCTTCCGGGATCTCGTCGACCGGATGCACCACAACGTCGAGGACATGCGCTCCGAACGTCACGATCTGCATCGTCATCTCCTGCTGATCGGTGAGTAGCCACGCTGCGCGGCAGCGATCGCCACCGCGACGAGTTGTTCCTGATCCAGGACGGCACCTGCTCCGACCGCTGCGGTCCGCAGGTAGATCTCGGCCAACCATTCGACGAGTTCGATTCGTTCGCAGGCTGTTTCGATCGAGTCGCCGTACGCTACCGATCCATGGTTGCGCATCAGCGCGGCGGTTTTCTCGACGAGGGCCTTCGTCACCGCGTCTGTCAGCTCCTGGGTACCGAAGATCTCATGTGGTGCCACCCTCACAGCGCCACCGATCAGCGCCGCGGTGTAATGCACCGCCGGCAATTCATCGACGAGGTTCGCGACTGCGATCGACGCGACCGGGTGGGCATGAGCCACGGCTTTCGCGCTCGTGGACCGGTAGATCTCCAGGTGCAGGAGCAGTTCGGACGTCGGCGTGTACCGCGTGTCCTCCACGACCGCACCGTCGAGGTCGGTGACCACGAGCTGATCCGAGGTCAACTGTTCGAGGTCGGCACCGCTGGGTGTCACCAGAACTCGGTCCTCGACGCGGATCGACAGGTTGCCCCCGGTGCCGATCACCAGGCGACGGCGGGCCAGGCGATGCGCGGCGCTCACCAGTGCGGCGCGCTGATCGTCGAAGTCCATGGAGACGAGGCTATCGGTGTGAGATCACGGCCACCGGAGAAACTCGGGTTCGACATAGCAATGGGCCCCGGCATCAGGCTGATGCCGGGGCCCATTGTCACCGCACGTGGGTCCGTGCGGGGGCTTTGATCGATCTCGTCGCTGTCAGTGCGCTGCCGCAAGCTCTCCGAGCTTGGACCGGGAGAATCGGCCGGCCGGAGCGAACTTCGCCAGGATGGAATCGGCGTCCTCGCCGGCCACCGCGGTGATGAGCGCCTTCGCGTCGTCGACCGAGTTGATCGACAGGACGGGCGACGGGTCGGACAACAGTCCGAAGAGTGCGGCACCGAACTTCGGATTCGTGGCCGCGGCCGGGAACAGCACCGCTGCGAAATCGGCGAATACCGGATCGCGCAGGAAGATTCGGGTTGCCAGGTTGGCTGCGTCGACCCGGCTGGTCAGGAACTTGTTGTAGGTCTCGGTGATCCAGGCGTCGTCGAACTCGCCCTCGTGGTCCTTGGCCGCGGCGACCAGCTGCGCAGCCTGGATGAAGCCACTCTGTGCTCCCTGACCGGTGATGGGATCGTAGGCCACCGCGGTATCGCCGAGCGCAGCGATGCGATGTCCACTTGCGGTGTGACCCAGTGCGTTACGCACGGTCGGCGTGACGGCACCCTGCAGCCACGAATGCGGATCCTCTGCGATGACACGCGTGCGCAGCACTTCAGGCAGATCCCAGTCGAAGTATTCGCGATGCAGGTCGATGACCACCTTGTGCGCCGAGTGGGCATCGGTGACCGACTGGAAGCGTCGCTCCCACTCACTGCCGGGCTGCGCCCAACCGAGGAACGACCATGACGGTCCGGCGTCCTTGTGCAGGTACGGGCCCCACCAGCCCTCACCCTGATCGGCGAAGTTGAAGGCCTGGTGCTTGCCGCCGGCCGGACTGCGGTGTGCGAACACGTCGGGTCCGTGGTCGAGGCCCTCGACAGTCAACAGCAGGAGGCTGCGCTGTGGGCTCTTGTACGGAGAACGGGCCTCGTCCACCGAGAACAGTTTTGCGAGCCCGGCTTTGCCGGTGGCGACCAACGTCAGGTCGAACTGGCCGGCGATCGTGTCGAGGCGGTCCGGATCGACCTCTTCGACGATGAACGTGCCTCCCTTTTCCTGGAACTGGGTGATGCGCTCGTCCACCTTGAGACGCGTGTCGACACCGATGGCCTCGAACCCGGGGAAGTCGGCATCGAAATCGAGAAGTTCGGTGTAGTCGTGGCCGCTGCCGGTGATGGTGCGCGCGCTGATGCCGGTGACCTGCGGTGCGCGGCCCGCGAAGGTGTCGACACCCAGTGCGGCTTCGGATTCCTGCGAGAGGCCGAAGGTCACCGCAGTGCCGGTGGCCGACACATCGCGGAACAGGCTCGCCTGATTGCGGTCGCTGTAGACGGTGACGTCGAAGCCGGCATTCAGGAAGCCGACGGCGGCAGAGATGCCGGTTTGACCGGCCCCGATGATGGCGACGGATCGGTTGGTACTGCTCATGTGGAAGTCTCCGATGCTTGTACGAAACGTGCGGGTCGGGCATTCGAACTCATGCCGGTGAGCATTCGCGTGATCGGGGGTCGGCGGAAGGCTTCGACGCAGGCGGAGAATAAGTGTCGTTGGCGCGATGCCCAGAATTTCTGATGTGAAGGATTAACGTTGATGGCGTGAACGATGTAACGGGTAGACCGGAGCGGATCGCGGCCGTCGAGTTACTGGCAAAGCTGGTGGACGAGGGCAGTTGGCAGCCCTGGGATATCGAGTTGACGACGTTGCCCGACGACCCGAAGTACGCCGCCGACATCACGCGGGCACGCGAGAAGACCGGCCTGGACGAATCGGTTCTCTGCGGTGAGGCCACGGTGTCCGGTGAGCGCATCGCGGTGGTGGTGAGCGAGTTCGGGTTCTTGGGTGGCTCGATCGGCCGTGAGGCCGGGCGCCGTGTCGTCGGGGCAGTCCGGCGGGCCACCGCCGAAAGACTTGCCGTACTAGCACTTCCGGCGTCGGGCGGTACTCGGATGCAGGAGGGGACCCCGGCATTTCTGCAAATGGTGAACATCACCGCTGCCGTCGTGGACCACAAGGCGGCGCGTCTGCCTTACCTGGTGTATCTGCGGCACCCAACTACCGGTGGGGTGTTCGCGTCGTGGGGTTCGCTCGGTCATGTGACGCTGGCCGAGCCCGGTGCGCTGGTCGGATTCCTCGGCCCACGTGTCTTCGAGGGCCTTTACGGCGAGGAGTTTCCGGCGGGTGTCCAGGTATCGGAGAACCTGCGGGCGCACGGGTGGATCGATCTTGTTGTCGGGGTGGATGATCTGAGCGCCACTGTGTCCCGGATCGTAGGTCTGCTGGACGGCCGAAAGCCCGACGGCGATTCGCAGTCAGCGTTGGAAGATGGCTCGCCGGTGTCGGCGGCTGCTGCATGGGATGCGGTGACGGCGTCTCGTGCCGCTGATCGGCCCGGGGTGAGTGATCTGCTCAAACGTTCGACGGTGGAGTCGATCGAACTGGCCGGTGGTGGTGAGGGTGACTCTCGCAGCGGAATCATTCTGGCATTGGCCAGTTTTGGTGGCGAGACTGCCGTTGTGGTGGGTCAGGACCGGAATCGGCAGGTGCCTGGTGCACTGATCGGTCCGGCAGATCTCCGCCTGGCGCGTCGAGGGATGAGGCTGGCGCAGGGATTGGGCCTTCCGCTGGTGACGGTGATCGATACGCCGGGCGCAGATCTGTCGGCGGATGCCGAGGAGGGTGGTTTGGCCAACGAGATCGCCCACTGCATCGCTGAATTGACTGAGTTGACCGTGCCGACGATCTCGGTGTTGTTGGGGCAGGGTGCCGGGGGAGCGGCATTGGCGTTGTTCCCTGCTGATCGGGTGATCGCGATGGAGAACTCCTGGCTGTCGCCGTTGCCGCCCGAAGGTGCGAGTCTGATCGTGTATCGCGACACCGACCATGCTGCGGATTTGGCTGCGCAGCAAGGTATTCGGGCGACCGACCTGCATGCCTCGGGCATCGTCGATGTGGTGTTGAGTGAATCGCATCCCGACGATCGGGACTTTTTGCCGGACCTTGGAGTCCGCCTTTCCGGAGAACTGACTGCCCTGAACGCACTTGACATCGACGAACGCCGTCGACGCCGCGCCGATCGCCGTCGCCGGATTGGTGACGTGACCATCTGACCGTGAATCGGAGGTAGTTAAAGTCTTCGGTAATTCAATAGTCAGACTTGCTCCCCATCACCCCTGCCGGTGCGATATCTCTCTTCGACCTCAAGTTCACACAGTTCGTCACACTCCGGGTGATTCCGGTGCTCTACACGATCTCGCTCGTCGTGATCTCGATCATTGGCGTGGTCTACTTCTTCGGCGCGCTCATCGCCGGATTTGCAGCGTTCGGTGAAGAGGATGGCGGACCTGTCGGAGTTCTGTTGATCCTGACCGCGCTGGTCGTGGTACCGCTGTTCTGGCTGATCTACGTGGTCTTCGCCCGCGTGATTTTCGAGTTCTTTCTGTCGATCGTCAGGATCGCCGACAACACCGACCCGCGGCATCGGCGGTTCTGAACCACCGGATGCGTCTGAGACGTTCCGGGGAATCGGACCAAACTGTCTGTGCAGGTCAGGTGCCATAGCGCGGCGGTTCGTCTACCGTTGAAGGATGGTCGACATACAACGCACGTTCACGGTCGAAGCGCCGGTTGACAAGGTTCGCGCCTATCTACGCGACTTTGCCAATGCGGAGCAGTGGGACCCTGGAACGAAGAAATGCACACAAGTGGGATCCGGGCCGGTTGTGCTCGGCACCGAGTGGGACAACACCTCGAAGATCGCGGGGATCAAGACCCATCTGAGATACAAACTCACCCGTGACGACACCGATCGCGTCACCCTGGAGGGCGTCAACAAGACGGCAATCAGTGTCGACGACATATCGATCCACCCGCAGGGGCCGGCGAAGACGTCGGTGTCGTATCACGCTCATGTCGAATTCAAAGGTGTCGCAAAGCTGTCCGACCCGGTTTTCACCCTGGTCTTCAAACGCCTCGCCGATGAGACGCAGAAACAGATGACCGAAACGCTCAGCGCGCTTTAGTCGCGCAAGCGTCGCACCGACTCCGGTGGAACTCCCCTTCTACGTTGGCTACGAAAGTTCGGGTGTGCGCGGCGGGACCGGCCTCGGGCCGGCAGCCGCCTCGAACGCCGACGCCATCGACAGTAGTTGGTTGTCGGCGTACGCCTTACCTGCGAAAGTCAGTCCGATCGGCATCTTGGTGTCGGCCATCAGACCCATCGGTACGGTGACGGTCGGGATACCGAAATGCCGGATCGCAAGATTGCCGTTGGAGAAGCGCACACCGTTCGCCCAGGCGATGTCGGCGGAGTCGGGATTGACATCGGAGTCGGCGGGACCGACATCCGATTGGGTCGGAAACACCACGGCATCAATGCCATTGGAATGCATCCAGTCCTCGAAGTCCAGCTTTCGGGTGGCCTCCAGGCCCTGCAATGAGTGCTGCAGGTCGGGGAGATCTTCCAACGCGGGCACACCCAGTTGGGCCCGTTCGACGGTGATCGAGAAGTCTTCGTCTTCGACCTCGTATCGGTCGGGGAGTGCGTCGACGGGCTGGGGGAAGATCTGCGGTCCGTCGGCATCGGCCAAGGCCGACAGGTTCGGATCACCATTGGCGTCGAGGAAGTCGTGCCACCCCCACATCATCAGGATCTCCATCTCCCAGGCGTAGTAGTCGGGCGGCACCAATCCGCGGGTGACCATGCTCTTGGCTCCGGGCCGGTCTTCTTCGTGGTTCTCGACAACAGGGAAGTCGGTCTCGACCACTGTGGCGCCCAGCGATTCGAGCACAGCGCGGGCGCTGTTCCACCGGTCGATGATCGACTGCCGGGTATGCACCGGATCGCGACCCGCGTCGTCGGCGTTGATGTACATCCGCGGCACCGCAAGCCGTTTGCCCTGCACCGCGGCGGCGACTGCCAGTGCGGGGTAGCTCGGTGGCCGGATTGCCGAGGCCCTGGGGATGGTGGCCACCTGCTGCATCCGCCAGAAGTCGCCTCGCGCCTCGCAGTCGTCATCGACGATGACATCAAGAATCTCCAGCATGTCGGCGACCGTGCGGGTATGCGGGACAACAACATCCATCGTCGGGTATAGCGGCCAGCAGCCGCGCATCGAGATGACACCGCGGGACGGGGTGTACGCGACTAGGCCATTGTGCGACGCCGGGGCGCGCCCCGACGACCAGGTCTCTTCGCCGAGACCAAACGCGGCGAAGCTTGCCGCTGTGGCGGTGCCCGACCCGTTCGACGAACCCGAACCGAACGACGACGTGAGAAAGTCCGCGTTGTAAGGACTTTCGGCACGACCGTACAGTCCGCGCTGCATACCGCCGGCCGCCATCGGTGGCATCGTGGTCAACCCCAGGCAAATGGCGCCACCGGCACGCAACTGGGCGATGACAAACGCGTCGTCGCCGGCGATCAGATCTTTGAACGCCGGCGAGCCGGCCGCGACGGTCAGTCCACGCACTTTGTAACTGTCTTTCGCGGTGTACGGGATGCCGTCCAGTGGCCCGAGGAGCTCGCCACGCTGACGCCGTCGATCTGCGGCCCGTGCCTCGTCGAGCGCGTCCGGATTCATCACCGGCACCGCGTTCAATTGGATGCCGTGGTGGTCGTAGTGATCGATCCGGTCGAGGTAGCGCCCCACCAGCTCGACGCAGGTCGTCTCGCCTGTCTCGAGTGCCAGACGCAGATCCTCGATGGACTTCTCGACCACAGCGAACGACCCGCCGGTGCTGATCGATTCAGGGCTCATCGGTTCAGAATGCCATCAGGATTGGGTCTCCACCTCGGTCTTGACCGCTTCAAATCGAGCTTCGACGTCGGCGTAGAGCGTGATCCGATCAGGCTCGAGTTCGATGACCTGACGTTCCTCGCCGTCTCCGTTGTATCCACTGGGCGCAGCCATGACGCGCGCCGCAACGGGCATTGGGGATTCGTCGTATCCATGGCGGCCCGTTGTGAGGCCGAGCATGCCCGGGTCGGCGATCGCCACCGCAGTGAACTCGCTGTAACCGAGCCCTTGCGTGTAGCCCTGCGCTTTGGCGAGCGCATTGCGGACGGCCAGGTCGCGAACCTGTGCGGTCCGCTTGGCCGTGGCCTTGGGGGTGAGCCACCAATTGATCCGGCCGACCTCGACCTCATCCATCTCCGACACCTCATCGATGAATGTGCCCAGTGCGCTGAAGTCTTTGAAGATCGCTTTGACCGATGCCGTCGATCGATACACCCACGGACGCTTCTTTGCCTCGCTGTGGTACGGCCGGTACCGGTCGTGACGTAGCTGATCAAGGGACCATCGCTGCAGTGGCGAATCGGGTTGCTCGCTGAGCGAGGTCAACAGGTCTGTGACGGTGTTGACCGCGGCCGTCACCGGTTCAGACGCCTTTTCCCGAGTGCTGCCATCAGAGTGCACCGACAGGTGCACGGTGCACCGGTTCGGCTTGAACCGCCGCTGCGCGCGGCCGGTGACGGTGATTGTGACGGGGTGAGGATTCATCACTTCAGTCTGCCCAAGAGGTCTGACAATTCGAGGCGTTTGCGGTCCGAGCGGGCGTGGACTGGCGATATGACAAAGTGGTCGGGTGATGCTCTTTCCGTCGTTGAACCAGGCTTCCCTCACCAACCGGGCGGACGAACCCGCAGTCGTCACAGTCGGCGACACCGTCCTGTCGCGCAGCGACCTCATCGGGGCTGCCACCTCCGTCGCCGAGCGGATTCGCGGCGCCAGGTGCATTGCGGTCCTGGCGCAGCCCACAGCGCAGACCGTGGTTGCTGTGGTCGGCGCGCTGATCGCGGGTGTGGCCGTGGTGCCGGTTCCCCCGGATTCCGGTGCGACCGAACGGCAGCACATGCTGACCGACTCCGGCGCGCAGGCCTGGCTCGGTGCAGCCCCCGAGGACACCGGCGGTCTGCAGGTTCTTCCGGTCCGGATGTTCGCGCGCTCGTGGCACAGTCATCCCGAACCGCATCCGGATTCGACGGCGTTTGTGTTGTACACATCCGGCACCACCGGACTGCCCAAGGGCGTTCCGATGACTCGGCGCGCCATCGCAGCAGGTCTCGACGCACTCGCGGACGCCTGGGGGTGGACATTCAATGATGTTCTGGTGCATGGTCTTCCGCTGTTCCACGTCCACGGACTGATCCTGGGCATCCTCGGTCCGCTGAGAGTTGGTGGCGCCGTGGTCCACACAGTTACACCGACGCCCGAGAACTACGCGGCCGCAGCGGGAACCATGTACTTCGGGGTCCCGACGGTGTGGACGCGCATCGCCGCCGACGAGCCGTCCGCCCGTGCGCTGGCATCGGCCCGCCTGTTGGTGTCCGGTAGTGCGCCGCTGCCGGTCCCGGTGTTCACGAAGATCAAGGAATTGACCGGGCACGAGATCGTCGAGCGCTACGGGATGACCGAAACCCTCATCACCATCAGCACCCGATTCGATGGTGAACGTCGTCCGGGCTGGGTCGGTCAGCCAATCGCCGGTGTCGAATCCCGGCTGCGCGATGACCAGGGCAACGACGTTCCGCACGACGGAGAAACCATCGGCGACCTCCAGATTCGTGGACCGATGGTGGCGAAGGGGTACCTGAACAGGCCCGATGCGACCGCGGAGTCATGGCTCGAAGACGGCTGGTTCGCGACCGGCGACGTTGCCGTCATCGATCCGGACGGGATGCACCGGATCGTCGGTCGGGCCTCGATCGACCTCATCAAATCGGGTGGCTACCGCATCGGTGCCGGTGAGATCGAGACCGTGTTACTCGGACATCCGAGCGTGCGCGAGGTCGCGGTGATCGGTGTACCCGACGACGATCTGGGACAGCGCATCGTCGCCGTGGTGGTCGGAGATGACGTCGACGAGGCGCAGCTCATCGAACTGGTCGCAACTGAGCTCTCGAACCACAAGCGGCCCAGGGAAATTCGCGTAGTTGATGAATTACCCCGTAACGCCATGGGTAAGGTGCAGAAGAAGCTGCTGCTCTAAGCGGCGTCAGAGGAGGTTCGGGAACATGCATGCTTTCCGTGCGGCGGTCGAAGAGCGCCGGATCGATGACATCGCAGACATGCTCGACGAACGCGTCGTCTTTCACAGTCCGGTTGCCTTCAACGCTTACAAAGGGCGAGACGTCGTCCACACGATCCTGCGCGCAGCCTTCGACACGTTCGAGGACTTCGCCTATGTCCGAGAACTGAATTCACCACTCGATGGCTACACCGGTTTGGTGTTCAAAGCCAAGGTCGACGGCCTCGACATCGAGGGCTGCGACTTCATCCACGAAACACCGGACCACCTCATCGACGAATTCACCGTCATGCTGCGCCCGATGAAAGCCACAGAAGCGTTCTCCGAGAAGATGGGCGCCAAACTCCCGAGCCCGTAGTCGCCCTTGTCAACAGCAAGTTGGACATTCCACAAGGGCTGCGCAATTGCGGCCGGAGAGTCCTCGACGGTCAGTCAGCGTCAATAACCTCAACCTCGTTCATCGAGGATTTGGGGGTATCTGATGGCAACAGTGGTCAAGGTGGATCGTGATGCGCTGGTCACGCTGGCGATAGATCTGTGGGCGGCAGCGCGCGGTATTCGGGCGATCGATGTCCACAGCGCGTTCTCGGATCTGCTGCGGGGTATGCCGGGGTCTGATGTTGCTGCGGCCTGCGCCACCGCGGAACGGCAGATCGAGTCCGCGCTCGAGTCGGTGGCCACCCGCGTTGATGCGCTGGCGCAGAAGAACGCGCTCGCCGGATCAACCTATGGAATCACTGACGAGCAGTACGCGGATTCCATCACCGGTTTGCTGAAGCTGTGAGCGATGAGCAAACCGACTGTGCCGCTGGTACGCACGTGGTTGACCCACGCGCAATCACTATCCGACACCGCTGTGGAGATCGATTCCGCGGTTGACGCATTCGATGCGCGGATGAATGACATCTCGCGGGTCGTGTCCACCACGATGCAGGGCTGGCACGGAGATGCCGCCGAAGCGTCGCAGGCCCGCGCTGATTCGGAAACCCAAGCCAGTAGTCGCCTGGCGATCACCATCCTCGACATCGCCGACGACATCAACCGGCTCGGACCCGACATCGTCCACTCCTGCCGAGTCGCTCGTGACCGGGCCAACTCCATCATCTGGCTCGGATACCTGGTAGCCGAGGACGGCACTGTCACGGCGCCGGCCGACACCCGGCCCGGCTATCCCACCGACATCCCAGCCGACCTGCCGATCCGCGACGCACAGGCGCTGGCGGACAGTAAGGCCGGCGGACATCAGACGTGGTTGATGGAGGCGTTGGCCGCAGCAGGTCAAGCTGATTCAACTCTGGCTGTTCAGATCGCCAAAACCCTCGGCGAGCTGGCACTCAATTCGGAACGGGCAACCACGCCGGTCCCGTTGCGGGAAGGCGTCCAGGAACTTGTTGACGGCAGACGCCAACTGCCCAGCGATCCGTATCTGCTCAAGACACTCTGGGACGGCCTGACCTCAGCCGAGAAGGCTGCGCTGTGGAACAGCAATCGCGACATCGGGAACATGGACGGGATACCGATTGCCGACCGTGATCATTTCAACCGCCGATACCTCGCTGAGCTCGAGACCCGCGCTCGCGCAGTGATCGCCAATGATGATGCGGGGCAGGAGGTTCGAGCGCAGGCCGAACGCAACCTCGCTGCGCTGGGTGCTGTGCAGAGAACGCTCGTGGACGAGGAGGGTGGGAAAAAGCGCTATCTGATGCAGCTCGATACCAAGGGCCACGGCGCGATCGCGGTGAACAATCCGGACACTGCTGCCAACGTCGTGACATATGTGCCGGGTACCGGGTCCAATCTCAGCAAGATGGGTGGGGGAGTCGATCG
Source organism: Nocardia sp. 348MFTsu5.1 (assembly GCF_000383535.1). Taxonomy (NCBI): domain Bacteria; kingdom Bacillati; phylum Actinomycetota; class Actinomycetes; order Mycobacteriales; family Nocardiaceae; genus Nocardia; species Nocardia sp. 348MFTsu5.1. The sequence goes on along the minus strand of NZ_KB911509.1, from coordinate 1,008 downwards.
TGCGGATCGGATGGTCCGGGCCGCCAGTCCACACGGAACAACAGATACCGCCGCGATCGCCTGGTTCGGGTACGACGCCCCGCAAGACATCGGCGCGGCCGGCTCCGGTGCGCCGGCAGCACGCGGGGCTCAACCGCTTGTTGATCTGCAGGACGGGCTGCGCGCGACTCACGAGGGCGCCACTGCGTCACACAACACCATCGTCAGCCACAGCTACGGGACGGTTGTCGCGGCGGAGGCGGCCAGTGGTGACCGGGAACTGAACGTCGACGACCTGGTGTTTGTCGCCAGCCCTGGCCTCGGCGGTCCCGACGACGTGAACGACCTGAACCTGACGGGCCCCGACGATCGGCCCAACTCTGAACGGGTTTGGGCGACCGTCGCGAGCAATGACTGGATCAACACCGTTGAAGTCGTGCTCGGGCCTGATCCTCATGACAGCGGTTTCGGAGCTCGGATATTCGCCTCCGACAACGGGCCGGGGATCAGTACCGCCGCACACAGCAAGTACTGGGATGACGGGTCGGCATCATTGAGGAACATCGCCCGGATCGTCACCGGGAGGTACCCGGAGGTGAACTGAACAAGCGATGAATTCCCGAATATGCCCTTGACCTGGCGATTTGACGTGGCGCAGTGTGTTCCCGTAACTTTTGTCGAGTCAGCGAGTGAGGCACTGGAGAGCAAGTCGCCGGGGCCGGTAACACCGACAGGGAGTCTTTCCTTGAAGGAACAACGTTGACCGCCCAAGTTATGAATCAGATCCGCTTTCGAGTGGGGTGTTTCAGCGCGGGTGGTGACGGACCGCGAAATGCGGCGAGTTGCGGGCCGGATGTGAGTCGGGTAAGCTTGAAAAGTTGCCTCGGAAACGAGACAGCTTGCGGTAAGACAACAAAGTATCCCTTCCAGGATGGCCTCACACTGTGGGTGTCGAAGTTGGTTGTGGGTGTGTTCTTTGAGAACTCGATAGTGTGTCGATGGATTGTTAGTGCCAATTTAGGTGCTGTG